>NZ_QXHU01000009.1:31945-32697 GCF_009663465.1 Riemerella anatipestifer | reverse complement strand
CTTAGCCATTATCAACGCTCTGCCGAGCAAAGGTAAGTTTAGGGAATGACCCCGTAGCGGCATTGGGAGCGGTAGCTTCCAAATAGCAGGGGGCAGTCCCGTGCCGTAGGTAAACCTAACCTTTGCTCTTGAACTTTTGGTCCTTTTGTTTCAAGACAAAAGGACAAGCATATATATTTATCGCCCTTCTTTTGTTTTGAAACAAACCTAACGAAGTTCTGTAACCCTTATGAATAGGGGCTTTCCGAAGATAAGCTAGGTAGGCTAAAAAACCTGCGCAGGTTTCACTAAAAACTACCGCAGGTTTTATACAAAACCACAGCAGGTTTTATACAAAACTACCGCAGGTTTCTTTAGAAACCTGCGGTAGTTTTTTAAGGTGTATAGATAGGGCGGTTTACTTCACTTTTTCAAAGCCTGCCGCCTTCATACTATCTAAGATGCGTTTACCGGGGCGATAGTTTACGCCTACCGATTTAATAAGGCTTTGGGTAAAATCTTTCTCCGTGGCGGCTCCGCCGCTGCTTAGGGTAGGATACAGCGTCCCCAACTTCTCTAAACGGACAATTTTGCTATCCGACAAAGCGTTTTGTATCACATTCTCTAAAGCGATGATAACGCCTTTAATATCTGCCTCACTGAGGGCAGAAAACTTCTCGATTTGTTTTACGAGCTCGTCTATACCTACCTCGCCGTCTGTGGCTGCACTGGCATACCACTTTTTGTTACCGCCGCCGCTTACACCCGGCTGA
>NZ_QXHU01000009.1:0-31935 GCF_009663465.1 Riemerella anatipestifer | reverse complement strand
AAATTTAATTGACATAATACATTTATTTTATGGGTTATACTTTAGTTGATTTATCTTATATATAAGGAGGGGTTACCCTCTTGGGTTCTTAAGCTGACCACTTAGTTATCCTTAATGCAGCGGATGCTGAAGCCGGAATGAGCTCTTGATTCATCGTTTATCTGTACAGTGAAGACAGAACCATCTGTCGAAGCATTATGGAATATAAACCCTATTCTACCACTATTCAATTTACTACTACTCCACATCCATGTAAAATTCGCCACATTGACTAAATGTCCAAAATCTGGAGCTCGGTTACCACTTGCTGGCAGGCGTAGCCCCGTCTCGGCAAACATAATAGAATAATTATTACCAATTGCATTAGCCAATGCTTCTTGCTCTTGTCGTGTAGGCACATGATACCCCTCAGGACAAGGGTTATTAGAACCATTCGCCTGCCATAAATTATAAGGACCTGAGGCATTGGCATAACCTTCAACCCATGAATAACTAATGTATGAGCTTGATGGAAGTATAAGCTTATTCATTCCTGCATTGGTCCAAGAAGGAGATTGGCCAAATACAGTAGCATATTTAGGCGTACCACTGGTAGAAGAGGTCCAAGTGATAAGTTCGTGCCCATCCGGCTTTCTCTGCCACTGGAAGAGCGAACCATACGCCCGCCAGTCTTTTCTAATCTGTTCGGGAGTCGGATTAGAAAGCGGTAAAGCAGTGGTAGTATTCGTATAATCCAAAGCCCCTGCTTGATGCCTTAGGTTAAACCAAGGCGAGCCTACACGAGCGTACTCCGCCCCCAAGTTGTTATTCAGCCAAGTCCTACCATCTGGACCTTGAATAGGTAAATAAACGAACTGATGCTCTTTTTCTGTAGATGCCCAAGGCGAAGGACTACCCATATCTGACAAACATTGCTGTGTGGTCTTACCAAAACATCTATCTGGGATACCCCCAATCCCCACTAATTTCAATTCATAATTGGTTCCGTTAATGCTATATGGAATGGTGGCAATGTCGTACTGCTCGCCTGGAGCCTTTTTAGTTACATTATACACTCCATCGCCGTCCACCGTAAGCGTTGCCACCAAGTCGCCACTCACCAAAAAATTCCCCGACGGAATGCTAAGGCTTATCGTATTCATATCGCCGCCTTGTCCCGGAGCCGTTGCCGTAGGCGTTGCCACCGCCGCATTATAAGAGCCCGAGCCGCCCGTGTATGGGATTTTAACCGTCATTCCGTTGGTGATTTTCCCTTGAAGTTCGGTACCATTGTAGGTTAAAGACACCACATATTCTGTCTTAGGCGAGGTAATGGAGGCAGAACCTAGACCTACGGTGATGGATTGGTCAGCTTGGGCGCCGAGTTTGCTAAAGTTAGCCGTCAAAGTGCCTGTGGCTGGTGTTCCACTCATCGTATAAGTTAATAATGCCGATTCTCCAGAATTTAAGTTAATAAAGTTTCCAGAGGTACAAAGATTCACGCTTCCCGTCGGCGTGGAGCCATTGAGCTTCTGCCACTGGCAGTTTTCCATCGTAATCATTGCACTGCCATTCTGAAAACTTACCGCATCGGCAAAAGACGAGCTAACATTAGAAAACGAGTTGTTTTCTAACTTAAATTTGGCTTTATTGGCACTGGTAAATGCCACACCACCCACATAAGAGCCTTCAAACCCTGCTGCCTTTACCGCTACCGACTGGGTCTGGTTGCTCCCCGGCATACAAGTCCACTGGTGAACCCCCGAAACCACACCTTGGTAAATTTCTATACAGCTTTTGTCGGTATTGTAAATCATCGTGCCTACTTCGGCAGTCCCCGAAAATTTCAAACGCTCCTCCGAGGTAAATCGAGGGAATAGCACGCCTTGCGGCTGGGTGTTGGGGATATGGGTATTTTTCTTCACCTCTAAGGTGGCTTTGGGGTCGTTGGTATTGATGCCCACTTGTGCCTGTAATGCCATCGGCAGAAACATCGCACAGAATAAAATCTTTTTCATAATGTTAAAGTTTATAGATGTTAAGTTGTTAAATTGTTAAGTTGTTAAATTGTGAAGTTGTAAAAAAGTTTAAAGTTCAAGGAGCTGAAGCTGTTCAAGGTTCTATGTTTAAGGTTTAAGGGATAGGTACGCTTATTCAACCTTGAATATTTGAACTTTAAACTTTGAACTATTGAACCCTTACCCCTTGAATATTTGAACTTTAAACCTTGAACTCTTGAACCAATGAGAAAACGCCTTTCCCCTCTAAACACACACAAAACGAGAGGAAAGGCTAAGACAGAGAGAATAGAGTATCCTCTCTGTACGCTAGAAGCCCCTAACCCAAACCACCCATTCAGCTGATGAAAAAGACGGACTTCTAGCAGGTATTTATGAAAACAAAACTTAGCGTATGCCAAACGCCAAATGCCCCCAACGGAAGCTAGAGGAAAATTATTTATGATTGATGATAAAAATTTAGATAAAAAGTAGTATAATACGCGTATGCGTGTAGCTCTTCTGTGTGTGTGTGTGTGTGTGTGTGTGTGTGTTTACACAATTATTTGGAACTACCAAATTTTTGTGTAAGTTTTTTTCACTTTTTTGTATGTAGCTGGTATTGCGTGTCATAAAAACTATGGCAAACATATCACCTTTCGCGGAAGTATGCAAGTTTTTAGAGACAATTCTCTTATTTTTTTCAAAATAAGGCAAACAAAAATCACCCTCTCGTGCTGGAGAAGGTGATTGTATTTTTTAGTTTGAGAAACTCGCTAACTCTTGTTTTTTGCTATTGTAAACCCTGTATTCTAAATATTTGAAAGAGTCTCTCGGGATAATAGTTACCCACTTTTTGTACTTTAAGTACCATTTGGTCTGTATACTCATAAGACCTTTGGTAAGGTAAGCCTCCACAAACGGATGGGTGTGCAGATAAAGCCTTCCTTTTTCTTTTTGCATAAGCCCTTTTAGGACTTCTGCCATTTTCTCTACAATGACTACTGGTGCTAAAATTTCACCGTCTTTGTTTGGGTTTTCTTCCTTGGTTTCTATCACCGTTTCAGAACGAACCCTTTGCCTTGTAATCTGTATCAATCCAAATTTACTAGGCGGCAAAATTTTATGTTTTGCCTTATCTCGTTTCATTTCATTTTTAAGATGCTCGTAAAGCTCTCTACGATGCTCGGCATCTCTCATATCTATGAAATCTACTACTATAATGCCTCCCATATCTCTAAGCCTCAACTGTCTTGCAATCTCTGTAGCTGCCATTCTGTTCACATTAAAGGCGTGCTCTTTATTGGCTTGGCTTCCTGCGGTTATATTGTTACCAGAATTTACATCTATTACATGTAGTGCTTCTGTATGTTCTATAACCAAATAGGCTCCTTTGGAGCTAGGGATATTAACATGCTTACCAAAGCTCTGCTTAAGCTGTTTTTCTACATTATAGTATTCTAATAGTGGGATATGATGGTCATAAAACTCCACTATATTTTTTCTCTCTGGTGCAATTACCTCTAGGTAATTTTTCATTTCTTGCACCATATCCTCATCATCACAGATGATGCTTACAAAATCTGCATTAAAATTATCCCTTAGGATAGCAGACGCTTTTTCTTCCTCACTTAGGATTTTAGAAGGTACTTTGCCTCGTTGTATATTCTTAAAACAAGTCTCCCACTTCTGAACCAACTGGTTCATATCATTATGGAGCTCGGCTACTTTTTTACCCTCCGCTACGGTTCTTATAATTACACCGAAACCTTCTGGCCTGATGCTTTCTATAAGCGTTCTTAGGCGTTCTCTCTCCGCCGAGTCTTTAATTTTCTTTGATACCGAAACTTTTTGGTCAAATGGTATCAATACTAAAAAACGCCCCGTAAGAGAAACTTGGGTAGAAATTCTAGCTCCTTTGGTAGAGATAGGCTCTTTGGTAACTTGTAGCAAAACTACATCGTCCTTAGCCAAAACGCTATCTACCATACCGTTTTTATCCAACGCTTTTTCTATAGGAAAGTTCTTTAGACTTGAGTCGTTTTTCCGTTTAGATAAAGTTTCGTTGAGAAATTTACGATAGGTAAGATACTGCGGTCCTAAATCCTGATAATGCAAAAAGGCATCTTTATCGTAGCCTATATTTACAAAAGCGGCATTAAGGTTAGGGGCTAGCTTTTTAATCTTTCCGAGGAAAATATCTCCTACGACAAAATCGCTCTCTTGTTCTTGTTCGTGTAGCTCAAATAAGCGTCCGTCTTCTATCAATGCAATCTTAGAAGCACCGCCTTCGTTAGATATTAGCAGTTCTTTTTTCATTCTAAAATTATATTAGATAGTTAAACAAAAATATAGTTGATGTATTTTACCTTGATAAAACATCAACTATATTATATTTAATAAGAGATTATGACTTATTTCTTCTTCTTGTGTCTGTTTTGTCTTCTTCTCTTCTTTCTCTTGTGAGTTGCTACCTTGTGTCTTTTTCTTTTCTTTCCGCTAGGCATAGTTTATATTTTTTATGTTAATAAATAAATTGAATTTAATCCTTTACTGGAACTTTAGTTTTTACTCTTTCTGCAAAAGATTTAGATGGTTTAAACGCTGGAATATTATGTGCAGGAATTTCTATCGCTGTATTTTTAGAGATATTTCTTCCTGTTTTAGCAGCACGAGTCTTAATAATGAAAGAGCCAAAACCTCTTAAGTAAACATTGTTACCTTCATAAAGAGAACCTCTTATCTCTTGCATAAAAGCCTCTATTACTTTCTGCGTGTCATTCTTCTCAATACCCAACTTGTTCGATATGGTATTTACCAATTCTGCTTTTGTCATTTCCTTTTTTGTTTTTATTTTTGGTGTGCAAATATATAACTTATTTTTGAAAACAAACAAACAAAACCCTGATTTTCTAAACATTGGCTTTAGAATACTCCAATGGTACAAACAAAATGCTAGAGACCTACCTTGGAGAGCGACTAAAAATCCTTATAATATATGGATTTGTGAGATTATTTTACAACAAACCCAAGTACAGCAAGGTCTTCAGCATTACCTTAATTTTGTAGCTAGATTTCCTGATGTAAAATCTTTAGCAGAAGCCGATACAGACGAAGTACTTCTCTACTGGAAAGGCTTAGGCTACTACTCTAGAGCCATCAATCTACAATATGCTGCTAGACAAATTATGCAAGATTTTGGAGGAAAATTCCCTACCGAATACCAAGACATTCTAAAACTAAAAGGTATAGGAAAATACACCGCCGCTGCCATTTGCAGTATATCATACCAGTTGCCCTACCCTGCCATAGATGGTAATTTTTACCGTGTTTTCTCTAGATTTTTCGCTGATGATTTTGACATTTCAAAATCTAATGCGTTTGATTATTTTTCAGAACTTACCAAAGACCTTATTCCTAAAGATAACCCTGGGGATTTCAACCAAGCAATTATGGACTTAGGCTCTGGCATTTGCAAACCTAAACAGCCTTCGTGTGAGCTTTGTCCTTTAAGTAAAGATTGTATCGCTTCTAATACAGGGACAATAGATAAATTCCCTGTTAAAATAAAAAAGGTAAAAACCGAAGACATAAAACTAAAATACTACTTTATCCACCACAATGATTTTTTTGTAGTAAAGAAACGCGACCGCTCTTCTATTTGGAAAAACCTTTATGATTTTCCAGAATTTTTACCTAAACATTTAGAAGAATACATCTCCAATCATAATACCGTTAAACACAAACTCACACACAAAAATTTAGAAATAGAATTTATTGCCGTTAGTGTACCCAATATTGAACTATTGGAACAACTTGCTCACGACCATAACTTCAATTTTGTGGATTATGAAAGTTCGCAACAAAAATCGTTTCCGAAGCCTTTAGAAAACTACATTGATAAAACTTTCAACAAATAGTATTTTTACCATCTTAATTGGTAAGTATTTTTTATTTTTGCACAATGTTTAAAGTTATCACACTTTCCATTATCTTGGTCTTTACTCTCATCGGATGTAAAGGCGAAACCTTACCCAAACCTAAAGGAGAACTCCGCTTAGAGTATCCTAAAGCACATTATCAACCCTTTAACAATACTTGTAGTTATACTTTTGAGTTCTCGGATTTTGCTAAAGTAACACCAGCTAAACAGAGAGAGTGCTGGTTTAACCTCAGCTATCCTAAAATGAAGGCTAATGTGTTTTTAACCTACTTCCCTATAAAAAACGACTTTCAACTACACGTAAAGGAAGCTGAAAAAATGGTTTACGAACACACTATAAAAGCCAGTGCCATAGAAACCAAATCTTTTAGCTATCCCGAGAAAAGAGTATTTGGCAACTTTTACGAACTAAAGGGCGAGTCTGCATCTAACATTCAGTTTTTTATCACAGATAGCACTCACCATTTTATAACAGGGAATTTATATTTTAACTCTCGCCCCAAACCAGATTCTCTTGCCCCTGCGGTAGAATACATAAAAACAGATATACTCCACTTGATAGAAACCTTCCAGTGGAAGAAATAATTATAAAAATTCAAACAGAAAAACAATGAAACTTTTAGCTGTAGGAACTGTTGCTTTTGATGCCATAGAAACCCCTTTTGGAAAAACCGACAAAACACTAGGTGGTGCTGCTACTTATATAGGGTTAGCCGCTTCTGTAATGGAAGCTAGTGTAGGGCTTGTTTCTGTGGTAGGAGGAGATTTCCCTCAAGAAGAATTAGATATGATGGTGCGTAAAAACATCAATATTGATGGGATAGAAATTATCCCTAACGGAAAAACCTTCTTTTGGTCAGGGAAATACCACAGCGACTTAAATGTTAGAGATACCGTATCCACAGAGCTGAATGTTCTCGAAAACTTTGACCCCAAAATCCCAGAAAAAGTTCAAGAGGCAGAAGTATTACTATTAGGAAACCTGCACCCCGCGGTACAAATGTCAGTTCTTAACAAAATGAAAAAACGCCCCAAGCTCGTTATCCTGGACACTATGAACTTTTGGATGAAGCATACTTGGGATTTATTGTTAGACATTATTTCTAAAATAGACATCATTTGTATTAACGACGAAGAGGCTAGGCAACTTTCTGGAGAATATTCACTAGTAAAAGCCGCTCAAAAAATCCGAAAAATGGGACCTCAATTTGTCATCATTAAGAAAGGAGAACACGGAGCTTTACTCTTTGATAAAAACCAGATTTTTGCAATTCCTGCTTTGCCTTTAGAAGATGTGTTTGACCCTACAGGTGCAGGAGATTCTTTTGCGGGAGGTTTTGCAGCCCACCTTGCCAAAACCCAAGATTACAGTTTTGAAAATATGAAAACCGCTCTAATGATGGGCTCTGCTATTGCTTCTTTTACGGTAGAGAAATTCGGTACAGAAAGACTTGCCAATATATCAGAAACTATGCTTAAAGAACGAATACAAGAATTTAAAAAACTAACTGCCTTTGAAGTGAAACTTTAAATATAGCTACAAATTTTAAGAAATAATTATAATAAAATATTAAGAGTTATTGTTTAATAATTCTATTTTTGCAACCTAAGTTTTAAATTTAACTAGATATGAACTATAAACATAAAATCACTTTCCTACTAAGTTTTTTCATCACATTACTTTCGTTTAACGCTTATGCACAGCTTAAACCTGGTAGTTTAGTGGACGGGATAGCCGCAGTAATAGGCAACGAGATAGTTTTAGAGTCTGACATAGAACAGCAAGAAAATTATGCCCGTCAGCAAGGAGTACAAACAACTAATAGATGTGAGTTCCTAGAAAAAGTATTAAGCAATAAGCTACTCATCTACGAAGCAAAGAAAGATACCTTAATAGAAAATCACTCTGAAGCTATTAAGCAACAAGCAGAAGCCAAGTATAACGAACTTTTAGCACAATTCCCGTCAGAAAAGGAGCTTCTAGCAGCTTACAAATTCAGAAATTCATTTGAAATGAAGTCTGCAATAGAGCAAATTGATACTGACCAATATTACGGACAAGCTAAATATCAAAGAATTACTAGCGGAGTTAACATCACTCCAAACGAAGTTACCGACTTCTACAACATCTATAAAGGGCAACTTCCTATGGTAAAGGACGAAATTTCGTTAGCAAAGATTACCATTCACCCTAAACTAACAAAGGAACACCAACAAAAATTAATTGATAAACTTAACCAAATTAAGAAAGACATAGAAGGCGGTGAAAGTTTTGAAAAAATGGCAAGGATATATTCCGAAGACCCAGGGTCTGCTGCTACGGGAGGACTATATAAAAACATCGCAAAGGGAGCTATGGTAAAAGCTTTTGAAGCTGCTGCTCTCAATTTACAGGAAGGCGAACTTTCCAAACCTATAGAATCCGAGTTTGGGTATCACCTTATACAGCTTGTTAAGAAAAGTGGTAAATTCTACGATGCCAGACATATACTACTAAAAGCAGAACCTAACGCTGAAGAAATAGCAACTGCCAAAAAAGAACTCAACGATATCAAAAAACAAATAGAAGAAGGTAAACTTACCTTTAAAGAAGCAGCTTACAAATACTCTGATGATAAGGCTACCAAATTTAATGCAGGAGTTATCTCTACACCTGGAGGTTCTGACAGATTGGAAAAACTTGACTTACCTGCTACTTACAGCTATCAGATTGTGGGTCTAAAGGTAGGAGATATTACAGATGCATTTGAAGATGTAGCCAATAGAGATAAAAAAGTGGTAAGCATTATCAAAGTTTTAGAAGAGATTCCAGCCCATACACTTGATATAGCTACAGACTATGAAAGAATAAAAAATTATGCTCTAGAACAAAAAAAGGGTAAAGTTATGGAGAAATGGATTGTTGAAAAACTACCAGATACTTTCATATCTATTGATGGGCGTTACAAATCTTGCCAATTTAATGTAGATTGGAACAAACAAGCTCTTACCAAATAAGATAAAACAAAAAACAGCTAAAACTAATTAGCTGTTTTTTTATATACTAGATTAGCCAACACAAGTGAATGAATACAATTAAAGAAATATTAAAAGAAATATCTCATAGACCTTTTGAAATACCAAAAGGGAATTGGGTATACTACCAAGAATGGAATAAGGCTTTGTTTTTACATTGGATTGTTCCATTTGAACTATTAAGAAAATATGTTCCCAACCACCTAGATTTAGATACTTTTAAAGGGAATTGCTATATTTCATTAGTTGCTTTTACGATGGAAAAAATAAGACCTAGATTTTTACCTTCCATTAAATGTATTTCAGACTTTGATGAAGTAAATCTTAGAACCTATGTTTACAATGGTAACAAAAGAGGTGTTTACTTTTTAAATATTGAAGCTGGGAAATCTGTTTCGTCATTCATCGCAAAGGTAATTTCTGGACTGCCTTACGAGAAATCAACTATCAATAGAACTGATGGATTATATAGTTCTATCAACTCCAATAAAGGCTTTAGACTACACGCTGAATATGAAATCGAAGAAACAATATCTGATAAAACAGAACTTGACAAATGGTTGACAGAACGCTATTGTTTATATCTTGACAAAGAAAATATAATCTACCGTTATGATATTCACCATAAAGAATGGGAAATAAAGAAAGTAGCTATAAATAGTTTAAATGTAAATTACAAAATCGGTGAAATTGATTTGAGCAATAGACAACCAAACCTAACACATTATTCAGAAGGTATAAAAGTTATAGCGTGGAAACGAGAGCCTGTGTACGAATAATACAATAGGTAATAAACTGACTTTAGTTGGGTGAAAGATTTGGCATAATCGTTATATAAACTTGAAAATTATATTAAATAAATACAACTAAAAAGGATTGTTCTCTAAGAACAATCCTTTTAGTTTTTTATAAACTTTGAGCTTTTTCGTAAGCCTTTGGTAAACCTTCTAGGTTTTTGCCACCTGCTGTGGCAAATCCTGGGTTACCACCACCACCGCCTTGTATCTCTTTAGCCAACTCTTTCACTATAGCTCCTGCATTATAACTATCGCCTAAATCGTCAGAAACACCTACACTTATCATTGGCTTATCATTAGCATCAGAAAGGATAACTATTACCGAAGTCGGCACCTCTTTTTTAAGCTGAAACACAATATCTTTAACCGATGCTGCATCTAGAGAAGTCATTTTCACTAATAGATTTTTACCCTCTTTAGAAACAAACTGATTTTTCCAATCTGCCGTTTCGTTTTTGGCTAACTCTTTTTTAATAGCTTCTAATTCCGATTTCAACTTCTGATTTTCCTCCAACAACTTCTCTACTGATTTCTGAACATCTTTAGTTTTTAATGCAAGAGACAGTTGAGCCATTTGCTCCTCCAACTCTTTAAAATAAGCATTCGCTTTTTCAGAAGAGATGGCCTCTATCCTACGAATACCTGCCGCAGTAGAACTTTCGGAAACAATTTTGAACAAACCTATCTCGCTTGTAGATTTAGCGTGAGTACCACCACATAATTCTTTAGAACTTCCGAACTGAATCATTCTAACATTATCTCCATACTTTTCTCCAAAAAGAGCCATTGCTCCTTTGTCTAGAGCTTCCTGTATTGGGATATTTCTGTACTCTTGTAAGCTAATATTCTCTTTAATTTTAGCATTTACTTTTTCTTCTACTAAAGCAATCTCCTCATCGGACATTTTACTAAAGTGAGAAAAATCGAATCTTAAATAATCTGCTCCCACAAAAGAACCTTTCTGCTCCACATGAGTTCCTAGAACTTCTCTAAGAGCCTCGTGTAAAAGGTGTGTGGCAGAGTGGTTGGCTTGTGTGTTTCTACGCAACCTGCTATCCACAACCGCTGTAAACTCTTTCTCTGGAGCTTGTGGTAAGTCTTTAATAAGAGAAATATTAAGGTTATTCTCCTTTTTAGTATCTAATACTTCAAACTGACCTTCCTCACTTTCTATATAACCTTTATCTCCTACTTGTCCCCCACCTTCTGCATAGAAAGGGGTTTGGTTAAACACTACTTGGTAGAATACACCATCTTTATTTTCTAATTTTCGGTATTTCGTGATGAACACCTTATGTTCTAATTGGTCATAACCTACAAAAGATTCTGTTTCGTCTTTTAAAGTAACCCAATCGTACACTTTTTGAGCCGAAGACTTTTTAGAACGCTGTTTTTGCTTCTCCATTTCCTCATCAAAGCCCTTTTCGTCCACGGTAAGTCCTTTTTCCTCTGCTATAATTCTAGACAAATCTGCAGGGAAACCATAAGTATCATACAACTCAAAAACTTCTGCTCCAGGTAAAGTCTTTTCACCTTTTTTAAGCGTTTCTTGAATAATATTTTCTAATCTTACTAAGCCGTGTTCTATAGTTTTAAGGAATGAGTTTTCCTCCTCTTTAATCACTTCTGTAACTAGTTTCTCTTGCTTTTCTATCTCTGGGAAAAATGCCCCCATCTGATTTTTAAGCACCGCTACAAGTTCATACAAGAACGCCTCTTTCATACCTAAGAAACGGTACGAGTAAGAAATGGCACGGCGTAAAATTCTTCTGATAACATAACCTGCCCCCGTGTTAGATGGTAACTGACCGTCAGCAATAGCAAAAGATACCGCACGGATATGGTCCACTACCACTCTTATTGCAATATCTTTCTCATTATCTAATAAACCTTCGTACTTCTTATGAGAAAGTTGCTCTACTTTAGCAATCAAAGGCGTGAAGACATCTGTATCATAATTAGAAGTTTTACCTTGTAGTGCCATACATAACCTTTCGAAGCCCATACCTGTATCCACGTGTTGAGCGGGAAGTTTCTCTAAGCTACCATCAGCTTTGCGGTTAAACTCCATAAATACGAGGTTCCACACTTCTACAACCTGCGGGTGGTCTTGGTTTACCAAATCTTTACCTGAAACTTTGGACTTTTCCTCCTCACTTCTTAAATCAATATGAATTTCCGAGCAAGGTCCACAAGGTCCAGATTCGCCCATTTCCCAAAAGTTATCCTTTTTATTTCCGTTAAGAATTCTATCTTCAGCAATGTAAGACTTCCAGCAGTTGTATGCCTCTTGGTCTCGCTCTAGATTTTCGGTAGCATCACCTTCAAAAATGGTAACATATAAGTTTTCCTTTGGGATTTTATAAACCTCTGTAAGTAGTTCCCACGCAAAAGCAATTGCCTCCTTTTTAAAGTAGTTTCCAAAAGACCAGTTACCTAGCATTTCAAACATTGTGTGGTGGTAGGTATCTCTCCCCACATCGTCTAAGTCGTTATGCTTCCCAGACACACGCAAACATTTCTGTGTATCTGCAATTCTAGGAGCTTTAGGTGTTTTATAGCCTAAAAAATAATCCTTAAACTGTGTCATTCCTGAATTAGAAAACATCAGTGTAGGGTCGTCTTTCAATACTATTGGTGCGGAAGGCACTATAAGGTGTTCTTTACTTTTAAAAAAATCTAAAAAAGCCTGTCTTATCTGCTGTGAAGTCATTATATATACTATCTAAATTACAATTGGTGGCAAATTTACACAAAAATCATATAAAACAGTACTATCAACCCAACTTACAATACTGAAAATTAGCCCTCTTACTTTTATTTTCATAAAACAAAATATTCTGTTATCTTTGAAACCTCACTTAAAAATATTAGATATGCCTTTTCAAAATAAATTTCCACTCCATTTACCTGGAGAAAAATTAACTGAAAACCAAAACATAAGCCTCGTTGCTGCTGATGTAAAACAGAAAAGCACTACCCTAGGCTACTATGTTTCTGAGAACGGAAAATTAGAATTAAAAGCAAAAAAAGAATACAACACCCAAGATTTTGGGCTTTTTAGTGATATTCTAAACCTTTTCTTAGAAGAGCATAGTTTAAGCAAACCCTCTAGAATTTCTATAGCAGTACCAGGACCTGTTTTAAACGGCAAATGCACTACCGAAAACCTTCCTTTTGATTTAGATGTAGAACTCATTAGAAGTAGAACCGAGGTAGAACACATTACGCTTATCAACGACTTAGAAGCAATGGCCTATGGGCTTAAAGGTACGGAAGATAAAGACTTCTGTACCCTACACAAAAACAGCAGCACTACTAAAGGTAATGTGGCTATTTTAGCTCCAGGGAGAGGTTTAGGCGAAGCGGGAATGTTTTGGGACGGAGAATGTTTACGCCCTTTCGCAACCGAAGGTGGACACTCCGAATTTTCTCCTAGAGCAGAAGACGAGCTAGAGCTTTACCGTTTTTTAAAAGCAATACACGGCATCGTAAGTTGGGAGTCGGTGTTATCTCATGAGGGATTATTCAATGTGTACCGTTTTGTAAGAGATATGAGACGCCAAGAAGAACCAGAATGGCTTACACAAAAACTAGAAAAAGGAGAACGCCACGAGGTCATCATTGATGCGGCACTCAACGGCGAAAACAGAGCTTGTGCTTTAACCGTAGAGGCGTATGTTGATTTCATTGCAAGAGAAGCGAGTAACCTAGTCCTAAAACTAAAGGCAACAGGAGGACTTATTTTAGCAGGAAGCCTTGCGGTAAAGATAGAAGCACTACTCAAAATGCCAAGTTTCTACCAAACTTTTGTGATTAGCGACAAAATGGAAAACATCTTAAAAAGCACCCCTATCTATCTTCTAAAGAATGAGAACGCCATTCTTACAGGAGCGGCTTACTACGGTGCTTTTGGGAGACACTAGAATAGATAACATCAAGTAATATAAAAGCACAGAACTTTCGTTTTGTGCTTTTTTGTTTTGGCGATGAGCCATATTAACCACAATAGAAGTTTTGAAAAAAAATAATTAACTTTAGGCAACTAAATAGATAACTATGGAAAAACCTTTACCACCGAATGTTTACACACTGAAACACAAGTTCTTTTGGGGAGCCTTCCTTAACATTGCAAGGCATAATGCTTTTATCACCATTTGCCATATCAACGAACAGTTGGGGCTTACGACCCCTTCAAACGATGACAAAATAGCAGATGTTGTCTGTGGAACATGGAATAACATACTCAACAACGACCACGATTTACTCAAAAAGAGCCAACTAACAGAGCTTATCCTAAAACACTTCCCGTTCCTTGCGGCAATGTGCTACCACCCTCCTAAAAAAGAGGGAAAAAAGAAAGGTAGCCAAAAAGAGCAGCAGAAAGAGAAAGAGAAAGAAAACGAAGCCCAATCGCAAGCCGAGGCTCTTAATCCAAGTGAATTGATTAAGGTATTGAAAACCCTTGTAAAGCAACTCCGCACTCTTAGAAACTACTACAGCCACTACAAACACAAACAACCCGATGCTGAAAAAGATATTTTTAAACATCTTTACAAAGCCTTTGACGCTTCTTTACGAATGGTAAAAGAGGACTACAAAGCCCACTTTACCGTCAACCTCACTCAGGACTTTGCCCATCTAAACAGAAAAGGTAAGAACAAGCAAGACAACCCTGACTTCGACCGCTACCGCTTTGAAAAAGACGGCTTTTTTACAGAATCAGGGCTATTGTTTTTCACTAATCTGTTCTTGGACAAACGCGATGCCTACTGGATGCTGAAAAAAGTCAGTGGTTTTAAAGCCAGTCATAAACAAAGCGAAAAAATGACTACCGAAGTGTTTTGCAGAAGCCGTATACTCCTTCCTAAACTAAGGTTAGAGAGCCGATACGACCATAACCAAATGCTCTTGGATATGCTTTCTGAACTGAGCCGTTGCCCTAAACTGCTCTATGAAAAACTCTCCGAAGAGGATAAAAAACGCTTTCAGGTAGAAGCTGATGGCTTTTTGGACGAAATTGAGGAAGAACAAAACCCTTTCAAAGATACCTTAATCAGGCATCAAGACCGTTTCCCTTATTTTGCTCTACGCTATTTAGACCTCAATGAGTCTTTTAAGTCCATAAGGTTTCAAGTGGATTTAGGCACTTACCATTACTGTATTTACGACAAGAAAATAGGCGATGAACAAGAGAAACGCCACCTGACCCGAACCCTATTGAGCTTCGGTAGGCTACAAGATTTCACAGAGATAAACCGTCCCCAAGAGTGGAAGGCTCTCACCAAAGACCTCGACTATAAAGAGACTTCCAATCAACCATTTATTAGTAAAACCACTCCGCACTACCATATTACCGATAACAAAATCGGCTTCCGCTTAAGAACTTCTAAAGAGTTGTACCCTTCGTTGGAGGTAAAAGACGGTGCCAACCGCATAGCTAAATACCCCTATAATTCCGATTTTGTGGCTCATGCTTTTATCAGTGTCCACGAATTGTTACCTCTAATGTTCTACCAGCATTTAACTGGTAAATCGGAAGACTTGTTGAAAGAAACCGTTAGGCATATCCAAAGGATTTACAAAGACTTTGAAGAAGAACGCATCAACACGATTGAAGACTTAGAAAAAGCCAACCAAGGTCGCCTTCCTTTAGGAACCTTTCCAAAACAAATGTTGGGCTTACTGCAAAATAAACAACCCGACCTCTCGGAAAAAGCCAAAATCAAAATAGAAAAACTAATAGCCGAAACCAAGCTGCTTTCCCATCGCCTCAATACCAAACTAAAAAGCTCTCCAAAGCTCGGAAAGAGACGAGAAAAGCTCATCAAGACAGGCGTATTGGCTGATTGGCTGGTGAAAGACTTTATGCGATTTCAGCCTGTGGCTTACGATGCTCAAAATCAACCCATAGAGAGCAGTAAAGCCAACAGCACGGAATTTCAGCTTATCCAAAGAGCATTAGCCTTGTACGGAGGCGAAAAGAACCGACTAGAAGGCTACTTTAAACAAACCAACCTCATCGGAAATACCAACCCGCATCCGTTCCTGAATAAATTTAATTGGAAAGCGTGCAGGAATCTGGTGGACTTTTACCAACAGTATCTGGAACAAAGAGAAAAATTCTTAGAAGCTATCAAAGACCAACCTTGGGAACCGTACCAGTACTGCCTACTTCTTAAAATACCGAAAGAGAATAGAAAAAATCTGGTTAAAGGTTGGGAACAAGGGGGCATTAGCCTGCCAAGAGGGCTGTTTACCGAAGCAATTAGAGAGACCCTTTCGAAAGACCTCACGCTATCCAAACCTATTAGAAAGGAGATTAAAAAACACGGCAGAGTGGGCTTTATCTCCAGAGCCATTACACTATACTTTAAGGAAAAGTACCAAGACAAGCACCAGCGTTTTTACAACCTTTCGTACAAGTTAGAAGCCAAGGCACCGCTGCTAAAGAAGGAAGAACACTACGAATATTGGCAGCAGAACAAACCCCAAAGCCCTACGGAATTGCAGAGGCTGGAGTTGCATACCTCTGACCGATGGAAAGACTACCTCCTCTACAAACGCTGGCAACATTTAGAGAAGAAACTTAGGCTCTACAGAAACCAAGATATTATGCTTTGGCTGATGACCTTAGAGCTGACAAAAAATCACTTTAAAGAACTGAATCTGAACTACCACCAGCTCAAACTAAAGAACTTGGCGGTCAATGTTCAGGAAGCAGACGCCAAGCTCAATCCGCTGAACCAAACCTTGCCTATAGTGTTGCCTGTAAAAGTTTATCTTGCCACTGCATTTGGGGAAGTACAATACCATGAAACACCAATAAGAACCGTCTATATCCGAGAAGAGCATACCAAAGCCCTTAAAATGGGGAACTTTAAAGCCTTGGTAAAAGACCGCCGTCTTAACGGTTTGTTTAGCTTTATCAAAGAGGAGAACGATACCCAAAAGCACCCGATTAGTCAGCTCAGACTAAGACGGGAGTTAGAAATTTACCAATCGCTAAGGGTAGATGCCTTTAAAGAAACCTTAGACTTGGAAGAGAAACTACTGAAGAAACACACCAGCCTCTCCAGTTTAGAGAATAAGTTCCGAATATTGTTGGAAGAATGGAAGAAAGAGTATGCTGCTTCCTCCATGATTACGGACGAGCATATCGCCTTTATCGCCTCGGTACGCAATGCCTTCTGCCATAACCAATACCCTTTTTATGAGGAAGCTCTCCACGCTCCTATTCCGCTCTTTACGGTTGCCCAGCCAACCACCGAAGAAAAAGACGGCTTAGGTATTGCCGAAGCGTTACTAAGAGTCTTGCGTGAATATTGCGAAATTGTTAAATCTCAAATTTAGAATAGTATGTATTGGATATTAGAAGTTTTAAAAATAGTAACCCCTACCATTGCCGTCATTGTGTCTGCCATTTTATTATCCCGTAAGATTAGGCAAGAGCTTAAGGGCAACATTGAACGCCAAAAGTACGAGGCCATACTCCATGCCCATAAGCAGATGTACCGTCTGCTGGCGTATATGACCGACCAAGACAACCCCAAAAACCTCTTAAAATGGGAAGTTCCCAAAGGGCAAAAGGATAAAATTCATTATATTAACCGAGCCAATGCCCAAGCCTTTCTAAAGGAGCTCCCAGAACTATTTTATGGGGAGGGCTGTGGGCTCTTCTTATCTGAGGAAGTCACCAAAAAGTTTTTTGAGTACCGTAGTATCGTTTATAAGCTCCTACTTGCAGAACAAAACAGCACCGAGGCGGAGTTCCGACTAAAAAACGAAGAGGCGGCTACCAGAATGAAGGAGCTGCATCAGATGTTGAGCCAAAGCATTAGGCAATGCCTAAAAATAGAACAACGCGATTTAAAAGCGTTGTAGAGAAAAGCGTTCTTTGAAACACCGAGATAAAACAAGCACCCAAAAAAAGACAATACCCTATCATAACGATAATGCATAGCATTTGAAGGGTATTCACAACTTTTTTAATAAAAGTGTCTAGTTTTTCATTGTTGGGACTGCTCTCATTTTAACTCACGGCTTTGTTGTATTTTCAATGGAGTTCGTGAATGCTTAAGCATTTGAAGGGTATTCACAACTTTAGGTATTTTTAATTGTTGGGAATAATAGTTGGGACTGCTCTCATTTTACTCACAGCTTTGTTGTTATTTTCAATGGAGTTCGTGAATGCATAGCATTTGAAGGGTATTCACAACAAATTTTGAAATCGTTAATTTCTTTTAGCAGTTGGGACTGCTCTCAGTTTACTCACGGCTTTGTTGTTGTTTTCAGCGGAGTTCGTGAATGCATAACATTTGAAGGGTATTCACAACCGAGACCATGCACGTACTTCGTACCATTCCGTTGGGACTGCTCTCAGTTTAGCTCACAACTTTGTTGTCGTTTTCAGCAGAGTTCGTGAATGCATAACATTTGAAGGGTACTCACAACTGTTTTTCAGTATCGTGTAGAATTGCAAATGTTGGGACTGCTCTCAGTTTACTCACGGGCTTTGTTATAGTTTTCAGCGGAGTTCGTGAATGCGTAACATTTGAAGGGTATTCACAACTAAAATTTTGTAAATCTGAAAGGTTCAGCTGTTGGGACTGCTCTCATTTTAGCTCACGGCTTTGTTGTAGTTTCAGCGGAGTTCGTGAATGCTTAAGCATTTGAAGGGTATTCACAACCTTTCCGCAGTAAACATTCCTTTTGCCTCGGTTGGGACTGCTCTCAGTTTAGCTCACAGCTTTGTTGTAGTTTCAGCGGAGTTCGTGAATGCATAGCATTTGAAGGGTATTCACAACTAATTTAGTCAGGTAGTTTGTCCAGATACCGTTGGGACCGTTCTCTTTTTGAAGGGTATTCACAACACCTTTGAATATATCTCCAGAAAATGTTTGGTTGGGACTGCTCTCTTTTTGAAGGGTATTCACAACAGAAGGATATTTTTTCATATACTCACGGCAGTTGGGACTGCTCTCAGTTTAGCTCACGCTTCGTTGTAGTTTCAGCGGAGTTCGTGAATGCGTAACATTTGAAGGGGATTCACAACAAATACCATTATGCCAAGTACCATTATGCCGTTGGGACTGCTCTCATTCTGAAGGGTATTCACAACCATAAAGCCATAGAGGAATAGTTTTTCGGTGTTGGGACTGCCCTCAGTTTACTCACGGCTTCGTTGTTGTTTTCAGCGGAGTTCGTGAATGCGTAACATTTGAAGAGTATTCACAACCATTTTCTCCATAAACTGCAAAAATTGGCTGTTGGGACTGCTCTCATTCTGAAGGGTATTCACAACTCCCTTGTGTTTATTTTTTGTAAAGCGTTTGTTGGGACTGCTCTCATTTTACTCACAGCTTCGTTGTAGTTTTCAGCAGAGTTCGTGAATGCGTAACATTTGAAGGGGATTAACAATAGGAATAGAATAGATTATTTGCGTTTCATGTTGGGACTGCTCTCAGTTTACTCACCGCTTTGTTGATAGTTTCAGCGGAGTTCGTGAATGTTTAAGCATTTGAAGGGTATTCACAACTGAGTAGATATTTTCCTTTATTTGTTCCTCGTTGGGACTGCTCTCATTTTACTCACGAGCTTCGTTGTTGTTTTCAGCGGAGTTCGTGAATGCATAGCATTTGAAGGGTATTCACAACGCTTTCCATTTCTACCGTAGTTTTCCATTAGTTGAGACTGCTCTCAGTTTAGCTCACGCTTTGTTGTGTTTTCAGCGGAGTTCGTGAATGCATAGCATTTGAAGGGTATTCACAACTGTTGTACTTCTTTTAATACCGCATTTTCGGTTGGGACTGCTCTCATTTTAGCTCACTGCTTTGTTGTATTTTCAGCGGAGCTCGTGAATGCACAGCATTTGAAGGGTATTCACAACTTTCTTAGGTTGATTCCTTCTCTTGGGTTTGTTGGGACTGCTCTCAGTTTAACTCACAGCTTTGTTGTAGTTTTCAGCAGAGTTCGTGAATGCGTAACATTTGAAGGGTATTCACAACTGGATTTACCAAAGCCCATAAGCAAGGTTTGTTGGGACTGCTCTCAGTTTAGCTCACGGCTTCGTTGTTGTTTTCAGCGGAGTTCGTGAATGCATAGCATTTGAAGGGTATTCACAACAGAGTTTATTTGCAGTCTTCTTAAAGAAGAGTTGGGACTGCTCTCACTTTGAAGGGTATTCACAACCATTTTCACCAATGTTTAAAACTTTTGCAGGTTGGGACTGCTCTCACTTTGAAGGGTATTCACAACTTTTTCTTCAGCTTAAGCCCTATACACCTGTTGGGACTGCTCTCACTTTGAAGGGTATTCACAACAACCATACGACCACAAATTAAAATCCAATTGTTGGGACTGCTCTCATTTTGAAGGGTATTCACAACTGCTCTACTAGGGTTTATTATTACCCTATCGTTGGGACTACTCTCATTTTAGCTCACGACTTTGTTGTTGCTTTCAGCGGAGTTCGTTAATGCGTAACATTTGAAGAGTATTCACAACTTTTTTGCGGATAAACAAAGGCTGGTAACTGTTGGGACTGCTCTCATTCTGAAGAGTATTCACAACACCTAAGGGCATAAAAAAATCCCTGCTCTGTATGGTACAGAGCAGGGATTTTTGCTTTCTATTTATTCTATTACAGAAAAGCACCTCACTTCCTTAGTACAGACGAAGTCGGTTCCCTCGTACGAGGGAAGGCTCTTCTCTCGGTAAGGAGAAGAGCCTTCGCCTTAGGCAGTGAAGTAGCTTCCTCTTATAAAGCGACCGCCCTTCCTTATCTCTAAGGAAGGGCGGTCGCTATTTAGAAGTGCCAAAAACACACTACACAATAGTAATAGGCGTGCTTAGTGTTTCGGTGCGAGGTTCTTTCAGTAAGGTAGTGCCTTTACTGCTTTGCGTGGTGATGCTGAGTTCATAGTTACCCACCTCTAAATCTGTAGGCACAAGAATAAGCACCCTTGACGGCTCGTTAAGGACAATATGCTCTGCTGAGAGCTTTACCTCATTTTGGGTGTCTAAGTTTTTAAAGACGATACCATTTTTAGGATTATCGCCGTCTATTTTAATGTAAGTACCTTTGATTTCCGCGTTTTTGCCTTTGGTTAGGGTGCCATCTGCCTTGCCTGTGGCTTTGTCGGTAATACTGAATACACTCATTGGGCTGGACTGTTCACCTAGTATTTCCACTTTGGTATCGTTGGCGGCTTTTCTTAGGTCGGTACCTTGATTGACATTCACATATACCGAGTGCTTCTCTTTATCCCAAGTTTTGTCGTAAAACACACCCTTAATCGCAGGACGCATATACACCAATCCTGTATTTACACTATACCCATTGAGTACCAACTCCGAGGCTTTACGGTTAAAACGAGTGATAATATCTACCGCCGTTTCGGTTTGTATTTCCATACCCTCTTTTTTAAGGGCTTCTATGATTTCTGTAATACCGAGGCTACCGCCCAAAAGTGGCACGGCTACAAAATCGTTAGGATCATCTTTCGTTAATAGGTTGGGACGCAACCACGCTTTTAGTGTATTCATAGTTTTAAAATTTAAGTGTTAGATAATTTTTTATTGTTGCTATTTGTAAAGTAAAAGGATATACATATTATAAGAATAAAAGTCCACTAACTCCTATACTGCAGTTAGTGGACGAGTGTACTAATCTTTAATGCAACGAATGTTAAGAGCTTCTGAGCGATTATTACCATTTGCTGCATAACTATTGACACTATTGAACCATAAACTCCATGCATAGTCTTCGTTTCTATCACTACTCCAAAAATAGCCACTGAAACTTGGATCAGTAAAACTATTGTAATAACGATTGCCACTTGCGGTTAGGTGTAGCGATGTTTCTTGCCATATTTTATTAGAGCCTGATGGGTTTTCACCCAAATTAATTCCTACAATTGCATCATGTAAATCCATCTGTTCTTGGTGTGTAGGTACATGATAACCCAAAGGACATGGATTATTAGATTTACCTGATTGCCATAAATCGTAAGGTCCATTACCTGAATCTATAACCCAACTATAAGATGATGTATCAGTGTAAGGAATAAATAGGTTGGTATTAGGATTAGTCCAAGAGTGAGAAATAGAACCTACACCTGCGTGTTTAGAATTACCAAAGGCAGAGTTTGACCAATTAACCAACTCATGACCATCAGGATTTCTTTGCCATTGGAAAAGAGAACCATAAGCCTTCCAATCATTTTTACTGGTAGCCTGTTGTGCTGGATTAAAATGTGTAGAGTTCACATTGGCATACTCTGCTCCAAGATTGTTATTGAGCCAAATTTTTCCGTCGGGTCCTTGAATAGGAAGATAGATAAACTCATGTTCTTTTTCATCTGCTCCATATCCTACACATTGTTTGGTTGTTTTACCGAAGCAACGGTCAAGAATACCACTAATCCCCACTATCTTTAGAGTATAAGTTAAAGTTCCTAAATTGAACTGTATGTTTGCCACCTCTAATTTTTTAGATTCAAAGTCTATTGTAGAAGTAGGTAAGTTTTGTTTTTTGACATTCAAAACACCATCACCTAGTACTTCTATAGTTCCCGAAATACTACCTCCATCGGACGAGAAAGTACCAGAGTTAATAGTCAGTTTAAGTTCATTCACGTCATCATCCTCTCCTGCGTTAGTATTAGAGGTAACTGTGGCAACTACGCTATTATAATCCTGATTATTACCACTGGTATAGGGAATAGTAAAATTAATTTTATTAGTATCATTGTTAACCACTCCTTGCTGGTCTATATTTCCATCTTTAATGGACGTAATGTAGATAGTTTGAGAAGTATCCATAACGGCGTAGCCACTGCCATTTGGATACGATGAACCTGAGCCTCCAGAAGAATCACCGCCTGAGCCATCTCCATTTCCTGAACCGCCAGAAGAATCTCCACCTGAGCCAGAACCGTCTCCTGTGGTTATAAAGCTACTTAAGGGAACACGGTGAACTACACCATACTGATCTATAGTGAGTACACAAGGGCAATCGGTAAATCTATTAACAGAAGAGGCGGGTAATGACATTGATTTAACATCTTGCAAACGGGCATCTCCATTAACATCCAAAGTCGCTCTTGGTTCTTGTGTATTGATGCCTACGGCTCCTTGCTGACGTACAGATGGCTCGGTTTGAGCTTTTAAAGTAAAGGCACTCAGTACGGCGACTGATAATAAAACTTTTTTCATTGGTTCTAATTTGATTAATTACTAAATTATCGTACTACTCTGTTTATATTATTAAAAGCTCCCAATAACAAATTAAACTTATGAGATAATAGGAACTTATGAAAACAAAACTTAGCGTATGCTAAACGCCAAATGCCCCTAACGGAAGCTAGAGGAAAATTATTTATGATTGATGATAAAAATCTAAAGAATTTTTTATATAATACGACGCGTACGCAGGTAACTAGTCTGTGTGTGTGTGTGTGTGTGTGTGTGTGTGTTTACAAAATTATTTGAGATAGCCAAATAATTTTGTAACTTTTTTTCACTTTGTTGTATGTAGCTGGTATCGTGTGTCATAAACTGGAGCAAACATATCACCTTTTGCGGAAGTATGCAAGTTTTTACAAAAGTTTTTGATATTAGGCTCCCCCCCTTCTCCTATTTTGCTGTCTAAAAACCTACTGGGTTTCGGTATTTTTGCGTATTTTTGGAGTAAATTCTGAAAACAGTAGAAATGAGATACATTCAGCTAGGAGACATTCCACAAAAAAGACATACCGTTTTTAAATCTAAGGAAGGGCAGTTCTATTACGAACAGCTTTTTGGTACAGAAGGGTTTCATGGGATAGCTTCTTTATTATACCATATCCACAGACCCACTCAAATTAAATCTATAGGAGCTCCTAAAGATGTAACACCCAAAATAGCGGTAGAGAAAAACATTGCCCCTAGAATGTTTAAGGGTATGAATGTAACTCCCGAAAAAGATTTCCTAGATAGTAGAAAGGTATTACTCCTTAATAACGACCTTAAAATGGGTCTTGCCAAGCCCCAACAGTCTATGGACTATTTCTACAAAAATGCAGAGTGCGATGAGCTGTTGTTTGTGCATCAAGGTAAAGGGGTTCTTAAAACCTTTGTAGGGAATTTAGATTTTTCTGTAGGCGACTACCTTATTATCCCTAGAGGGACGATTTACCAAATCTCTTTTGAAACAGAAGACACGGTACTCTTCTTTTTAGAAAGCCACTCCCCTATCTATACGCCTAAACGCTACCGTAATGAGTTTGGGCAGTTGCTGGAGCATTCGCCGTTCTGCGAGAGAGACATCATAGCCCCTACTTTTGTACCGCCTATAGATGAGAAAGGAGACTTCCTTATTAAAGTAAAGAAAGAAAATCACATCACAGATTTTATCTATGCCACACACCCATTTGATGTGGTAGGTTGGGACGGCTATTTTTATCCGTATAAGTTCAACATCAAAAACTTTGAGCCTATCACAGGGCGTATCCACCAACCACCACCAGTACACCAGAATTTTGAAGGGCATAATTTTGTGGTTTGCTCTTTCGTGGCTAGGCTTTACGACTACCACCCAGACGCCATACCTGCTCCTTATAATCACTCTAACATTGATAGCGATGAGGTACTCTTCTACACCGAAGGCGACTTTATGAGTAGAAACCATATTGATTTAATGGATTTCACCCTACACCCAGGTGGTATAGTGCACGGGCCTCACCCTGGAGCTATGGAGCGAAGTATCGGTAAAAAATCCACCGAAGAGTACGCTGTAATGGTGGACCCATTCCGTCCGCTTAAGATTACAGAGGAAGCTATTAAAGTAGAAGACACCAGCTACAAAACTAGCTGGCTAGAAGATGAAAATAACTAAAGTTTAAACTAAAAAATATAATATACAATGCATCATTATGTATCAGCCGAAGAGGCAATATCTATCGTTAAAAGTGGCGACCGTGTATTTTTGCACGGTAGTGCCTGTACACCCAATGTTCTTATAGATGAAATGGCAAGACAAGCCGATAGGCTTAGAAATGTAGAGGTGGTTTCCATCACCCAACAAGGAAATATGGAGATTGCAAAGCCACAGTACAAAGACAGCTTCTACATTAAGTCTTTATTCGTATCTACGCCAGTAAGAGAAGCGGTAAATTGCGGGAGAGGAGATTTCGTTCCTGTGTTCCTGAGTGAAATTCCGTTGTTGTTCAAAAATAAGGTGCTTCCGCTAGATGTGGCTATCGTTACGGTATCGCCTCCTGATGTGCATGGCTACTGTACTTTAGGGACTTCTATAGATGTGGCTAGAAGTGCCATAGATAGTGCGAAAAGCATTATTGCGGTAGTAAACCCTAAAATGCCAAGAACCCACGGAGATGGTATGATACACGTGCAAAGAATAGACAAAATGATTTGGCACGAAGAGGAACTTTTAACCATAGACTATGGCTCTAAAGTAACCGATGTAGAACGCCAAATAGGAAAGAATGTTGCCGAACTTATAGACGACAGATCTACTCTACAAATGGGGATAGGTACTATCCCAGATGCGGTATTACAGTGCCTTACCAACCATAAAGACTTAGGGATACATACAGAAATGTTGAGTGATGGGGTGATAGATTTAATTAAGAATGATGTCATCAATAACAAATACAAAGGAGCTCACGAGAACCGTACTATTACAAGTTTCTGTTTCGGCACTAAAAGATTGTATGACTTCATCAATGACAATCCGTCTATTGCGTTCCTAGATGTATTAAAGGTAAACCACCCTATCGAAATTATGAAGAACCAAAAAATGACGGCGATTAACTCTGCCATAGAGGTAGATTTAACAGGGCAAGTTTGCGCCGACTCTATTGGAACTTACCAATTCAGTGGTATTGGTGGACAGATGGACTTTATGAGAGGAGCGGCTCTAAGTGAGGGTGGTAAGCCTATCATCGCCATTTCTTCTCGTACTAAAAAAGGGGTTCCTAGAATTGTTCCTTTACTAAAACCAGGGGCTGGTGTGGTTACCACAAGAGGGCATATCCACTATGTGATTACAGAATACGGTACAGCGTATCTTTACGGAAAGAGCCTTAGAGAAAGAGCCAAAGCTCTTATAGAAATTGCTCACCCTGATGATAGAGAGATGCTAGATAAAGCCGCATTCGAAAGATTCAAAGTAGAGTTGTAATAAACTCCGTTGAGAAACGATATCAAAGCCTTCCCCACAAGATAAGGGAAGGCTTTTTATTATGAAAGCATTACCCTAATTTTCTAAATGGAGATTTGTCATTTTTAAACCCTCTTAGAATGAAACCTTTTTTTTATCTTTGCACCTAAACAGCATATTATACAATGGAAAAACAGACTATAAAAGATATTTTATCAAACTATAAAACGATTCTTCATCACGACATTACCATAGAAGGTTGGGTAAGAGCATTCCGTTCAAACAGGTTTATCGCACTTAACGACGGTTCTACGCTTAACAACCTCCAAATCGTAGTAGATTTTGAGAAGTTTGATGATGAGATTATTAAAAATATCCACACCGCTTCATCGCTTAAAGTAACAGGCGAAGTAGTGGAAAGCCAAGGGGCTGGGCAATCGGTAGAGATTATTGCTAAAAAAATAGAATTACTAGGAGAAAACCTATCCGAAGAATTACAATCTACCATACTTCAGCCTAAAAGACACACTCTAGAAAAGCTGAGAGAACAGGCACACCTTCGTTTCAGAACTAATCTGTTTGGTGCGGTGTTCCGTGTAAGAAGTGCCGTGAGTTTTGCCATTCATCAGTTCTTTAACCAAAACCAGTTTTTCTATATCAATACGCCTATCATTACAGGGGCAGATGCCGAAGGTGCTGGAGAAATGTTCGGAGTGAGCAACTTTGACCTTAATAAGATTCCTAAAAACGAAGACGGAGAGGTAGATTATACTCAAGATTTCTTTGGTAAGAAAACGAACCTTACGGTATCTGGACAGCTAGAAGCCGAGACCGCAGCAATGGGGCTTGGGAGAGTCTATACTTTTGGACCTACATTCCGTGCAGAAAACTCTAACACTACAAGACACTTAGCCGAATTCTGGATGGTAGAGCCTGAAGTGGCTTTCAATAATTTAGAAGACAATATAGATTTGGCAGAATCTTTCTTAAAATATGTTATCCAGTATGTACTAGACCATTGTAAAGATGATTTAGAGCTACTAGACAAACGCTTTGCTGAAGAGCAAAAACAAAAACCTGAAAAGGATAGAGCAAAAGAAGGTCTAATAGAAAAGCTAGAAAATGTAGTGAAAAAACGCTTTAAGCGTGTAAGCTATACAGAAGCGATAGAAATACTACTCAATTCTAAAGACAATAAAAAAGGAAAGTTCCAATTCCCTGTGGAAAAATGGGGAGCAGACCTCCAGTCGGAGCACGAGCGTTATCTCGTAGAGAAACATTTTGAATGTCCTGTAGTCTTATTTGATTATCCTAAGGAAATCAAAGCCTTTTATATGCGTCTTAACGAAGACCAAAAAACAGTGGCGGCAATGGATGTGCTTTTCCCTGGTATTGGAGAAATCATTGGAGGCTCACAGAGAGAAGAGCGTCTAGAAGTTCTAAAGCAAAAAATGGCAGATATGAATGTAGATGAACACGAATTATGGTGGTACCTAGATACTAGAAAATTCGGTTCTGTACCTCACGCTGGGTTTGGTTTAGGACTAGAAAGATTGGTGCTATTTGTAACTGGAATGACGAACATTCGTGATGTAATCCCATTCCCTAGAACACCTAAAAACGCTGAATTTTAATCATGCTAAAGCAAAATTTACAACTCAAACTAGGGCAGAAACTCGCGCCTCAACAAATACAGCTGATGAAACTGATACAGCTGCACACTCTTGATTTTGAAGAAGAGTTAGAAAGAGAGCTAGAGGAAAACCCTGCCTTGGAAAAGGTAGAAGAAGAAGCCGATTATGGTGAGGAATTTTCAGAATTAGACAAACTAAATGATGAGGATTCTGACAGCATAGAAACAGATTTTGATGTAAATGAATACTTGTTTGACGATGAACCGTCTTACAAAACAGCTTCTAGCAACTACTCTCCTGATGATGAAGAGTTTGACCAACAAAGTGTACTCACCGAGGGACAAACCATCTATGACTATCTGATAGAACAAATTAGACTAAGACACATCTCTGGAGAAGAGTTGGCAATCGCCGAATACCTTATTGGGAACTTAGATAATGATGGGTACATTCGTAGAGAGCTTAAAGCTATTGTAGATGATTTGGCTTTCTCTCAAGGAATCTATACCACAGAAGAAAGAGTAGAAGAAATTCTCCTTAACAGAGTACAAAAACTTGACCCTCCAGGGGTAGGTGCTAGAAATTTACAGGAATGTTTGCTATTACAAATCCGTTCTAAACTGCAAACCGCACCTAACAAAAACGCAGAACTCGCAGAGGAAATTCTTAAAACCCAGTTTGAAGCACTTACCAATAAGCATTACAAGAAAATAATGCAAAGGCTAGACTGCTCAGAGGAAGAATTAAAAGAGGCTTTAGACGAAATCAGTAATCTTTCGCCTCGTTTGGGTGGTAACTTTGATACGCAAACCATTACCATCAACCAAGAGATTATCCCTGATTTTACCATTCAGGTTAAAGATAATAAGGTAACGCCTCTACTCAATAGCAAAAATGCACCACAACTAAGGGTTTCTAGTGAGTATCGTGATATTTTAGACACTTATTCTCACGATAAAGAGTCTAAAGACCACAAACAAGCGGCGCTATTCATCAAACAAAAATTAGATGCGGCTAAGTGGTACATAGATGCCATCAACCAGAGACAAAATACTTTAATGCAAACCATTTCTGCGATTGTAAAACTACAACACGAGTATTTCTTAACAGGTGATGACAAATCCTTAAAACCAATGATTTTAAAAGATGTTGCAGACATTACAGGATTTGATATTTCTACCATTTCTAGAGTAGTCAAAAGTAAATATGCCGATACACCAAACGGCATTGTATTACTTAAAGATTTGTTCTCTGACAGCTTAACCAACGAAGATGGCGAGGAAGTTTCTACCAAGGAAATTAAAACGTTCTTACAAGAAGTGGTAGATAACGAGAACAAAAGAAAACCTTATACTGATGATGCTTTAGTTAAAATTCTTAAAGATAAAGGCTACAACATCGCTAGAAGAACCATAGCCAAATACAGAGACCAGCTAAATATCCCTGTTGCAAGGTTAAGGAAAGAATTATAAACCACATACAATCATCCTCTTAGCATACCACTAAGAGGATTTTTATTATGTATCCAATAGTTTATATTTTTTTGCTTATATTCGCAACCGAAAATAAAGGGGTGCTGTAATAGGCTGAGATTATACCCAATGAACCTAGAACAGGTAATGCTGTTTAGGGAAATTTCTCCCACGATTTGGGAGTACTGTATAATTATATAACCCCTTTTATTCCAACTAAATTTTAACCTCAAAAAATTTAATTAAGAATGAAAGGATTTGTTTTTTATGGACTTTTCGCAAGTTCCGTAGTTGGGGCACAACAAACCCCAAAAGACTCCACAAAGACCACAGAAGTGGCAGAAGTAACTTTTACCAAAAGGCTTCCTATCTCCAAAGACATCATCAATGTAGAAAAAGAATTAGGTGCTAAAAACTTAGGGCAAGATTTACCTATTTTACTGAAGAATCAAATGTCTGTAGTTTCTACCTCCGATGCAGGTAATGGTGTAGGCTATACAGGTTTTAGAATTAGAGGTACGGCAGGCACTTCTGTAAATGTGATGATGAACGGCGTCCCATACAACGATTCTGAATCTCAAGGAACTTATTTCGTTAATGTTCCAGACCTTACCAGCTCAGCCTCACAAATTGTGATACAAAGAGGGGTAGGTACTTCTTCTAATGGTGCGGCGGCATTTGGAGCTAGTGTTAATATCATTTCAAGAGAGCCAGAAGAACATTTTTATCTTCGTTCAGACAACAGTTATGGTTCATTTAACACCTACAAATATTCAGCGGAAATAGGCTCTGGTAAATTTTGGAATAATAGGCTTTCCGTTATGGGGAGATACACCATGATACATTCGGACGGTTACATAGACCGAGCATTTTCAGACTTAAGCTCTTATAATTTCACAGCTCTTTTTGAAGAAGGAAAAACTAGATTAAGGCTTAAGATGTTTGGTGGAAAAGAAAAAACTTATCATGCATGGAACGGCATCAATGCGAAGACGATGCAAGAAAACCGAAGGTATAACCCATCTGGAGCTATATATAGTAAAGATTGGAGTCAAATAGTTGGATACTATGACAATGAAACCGACAACTATCAGCAAAACCACTATCAATTACTTTGGCAACAGAAATTTAATTCTAATTGGAATTTAGAAACCACACTCCACTACACTAAAGGAGCAGGCTATTACGAAAATTATAGACAAGACAATAAATTCTCTAGGTATAACCTTCCTAACATTTCTATCAACGGCAATGAAATCAGCCGAACCGATTTCATCAGAAAAAAATGGCTAGATAACGATTTTTATGGTATTGTATCTAATCTTTACGGTTCATTAGATAACCTAGACTTAAACTTCGGGTTGGTAGGAAATCAATACTACGGTTGGCACTTTGGTAATGTTACAGGCGTACAATTTACCAATATACACGAACACGAATATTACCGCAATCGTTCCTTGAAAAACGAAGTTTCAGGATTTGCTAAAGCCATTTTTAAACTCAATCAGTGGGAGATATTTGGAGATTTGCAACTAAGAAATATTGAATATGATACCAAAATCCTCACAGGGAAAGAAGATGGGTTAAACTTTAATAAAAACTGGTTATTCTTCAATCCAAAAGCAGGAATCAACTATCGTATTCCGAAAGGAAAAGTATTTCTTTCCTATGCCGTTGCTAATAGAGAGCCAAACAGAGCGGCACTTGTAAATAATCCTCAAACTGTATCAGAACGCCTCAATGACTGGGAATTTGGTATAGAAAAACAATGGGGTAGTTTTTCCCTCACCACCAATGCTTATTATATGCTTTATAAAAACCAGTTGGTACTTTCGGGGCTCATCAATGATGTAGGTGCATTTATTCCACAAAATGTAAAGAACAGCTATCGTTTAGGTCTAGAAATAGGCACTTCCACTCGAATTACAGAACAGCTCCACTTAACCGCCAATGCAACCATCAGTAGAAATAAAATTAAAGAACTAGACTCGCAAAACGAAAAAGGAGAAAAAGTAGTTTTAAAAGACACAGATATTTCATTCTCTCCAAATATTATAGGAAATATCGGTTTAAATTACCAACTTAGTCCACAGTTTTTAGTAGGACTTACTCAACAATATATAGGGAAACAATACCTAGATAATACACAAAACAAAAATTATAGTTTATCTGATTATTACTTAGCTGATGTAAATGTAAAATATAACTTAAAACTCAACAGAACCAATATAGATTTTAGCTTACTCGTAAATAACTTATTTAATAGGAAATACGCTAACAATGGTTATGTTTGGGCACCAGATGCCTACTTCTTCCCACAAGCGGGTACCAATTTTATGTTCGGAATGAACATTAAATTTCAGTAAGATTACATAATCCGCTAACAATTACAACTCGCTCCATTATTCTGTGGAGTGAGTTTTTTTATATAGTTTTTTGGCGTGTCCCTTTGCCAATTCTAAAGCCTCTTCTAGGGTCGGTCTACGGGCAGTCGCTATCTTACAAAGCCCACACCTATCCCTTACACCTTTGTAAGATGAGCTCCAACAATGCCCTTCGCCCTCACGCAACGGCATTCATAATACAAATTTCAATCGCTTAGTTCCAACTCTTTTAAACTTTCAGAAAACACTGCGAGAAGTTATCCTATCTCTCGCACCGTTTTAATCAAAACGGTGCAAGGAGTTTTATAATCCTACGCCGATGTGTTGCTTTACCCTACAACACTCCGTTGTCTTAGGCTACGCCGATGTGGCGTCTGATAAGACAACACTCCTCCTTCCTGAACACTCCAAACAAAAAAGCCTCTAGCATTACTGCTAGAGGCTTTTCAAAAATAAAAACTGGCGGCGACCTACTCTCCCACTTTCGTAGTACCATCGGCGCTGGTGGGCTTAACTTCTGTGTTCGGAATGGGAACAGGTGAGCCCCAC
>NZ_QXHU01000008.1 GCF_009663465.1 Riemerella anatipestifer | reverse complement strand
TGGCATTACAGGCACAAGTGGGCATCAATACCAACGACCCCAAAGCCACCTTAGAGGTGAAGAAAAATACCCATATCCCCAACACCCAGCCGCAAGGCGTGCTATTCCCTCGATTTACTTCGGAGGAGCGTTTGAAATTTTCGGGGACTGCCGAAGTAGGCACGATGATTTACAATACCGACAAAAGCTGTGTGGAGATTTACCAAGGCGTGGTTTCGGGGGTTCACCAGTGGACTTGTATGCCGGGGAGCAACCAATCCCAGTCGGTAGCCGTAAAGGCGGCGGGGTTTGAAGGCTCTTATGTGGGTGGCGTGGCGTTTACCAGTGCCAATAAAGCCAAATTTAAACTAGAAAATAACTCGTTTGGGAATATCAGTTCGGCATTTCACGATGCGGTAAGTTTTCAGAATGGCGGAGCAACGATTACGATGGCAAACTGCCAGTGGCAGAAACTCAATGGCTCCACGCTTACGGGTAGCGTAGCACAGTGCACCTCGGGAAACCTTATTAACTTAAACTCAGGAGAATCGGCTATGTTGTGGTACACGATGGGCGGTACGCCCGAAACAGGCACTTTGAAAGCCAATTTTAATAAACTCGGAGCCCAAGCCGACCAACAAACCCAAGTAGGTTTGGGTTCTGCCACCATCACCTCGCCTAAGACAGAATATGTGGTGTCTTTAACTTACAACGGCTCCAATATACAAGGTAAAATCAACAATGGCACTAATAAGCTCACCGTTAAAATACCTTATACTTCAGGTATAGGCTCTTACCAAGCGGTGCAATCGGCAGTAATTACTGCCGCTCCCGGAGAGGGTGGAGATAACAATGGGCTCAGCCTCTCAATCCCCGCTGGCAATTTCGGCGTAAGTGGCGACCTATCCGCTACTATTGTGGTAGATGGAGATGGAGAATATTTGGTAAAAAAGTTAGCACCAGGGCAAGAATATACCATTGCCACGATACCTTACACGCTTAATGGACAGAGCTACCAACTGGTCTTAAAGGGCATTGGCGGGATTCTGGATAAGAAGTTTAATGTACCCACCAACGGAGTGTTAGAACATCAGTTTGTCTATCTTCCTGTTACGGTTACGGGAACTTACCCTGTCAATGGTCAGCCTTATTCTAAGGAGTGGTTGAACCTCAATCTGGGTGCGGATTATGCGAATATGAACTCACCGCATTTCAACCCTGCCCAGCAAGGCACTTCGCCTACGGATTACAAGGCTTACGGTTCCCTCTTCCAGTGGGGTAGGGATGCCGATGGGCATGAGCTTATCAATTGGTCTTCTTCCACAAGTGGGTCGCCTAAACATAGTTTAGGTTGGCATTCTTACAACCAATTAACCACTTATAACGACCCTTGTCCTACGGGTTGGCATACGCCTACCTACTCAGAATTGCAAGACCTGCATCAAGCCTTGACAAATACGAGAACTGGTAATGGTGGTGCGGTTTTATGGTATGACTCACATCTCCGCCTGCCTGCGAGTGGAGAACGCGATTACAGCACTGGCGTGTTCTTCGGTCAAGGATCCGCAGGGTGTTTGTGGAGCTGCAGCGAGGCGATCGCCGAATACGAAGCGCATCGTCTGAGGTTCTCTTATAATGGTGGAAGTTCTGTGACCGATAGTAACCTGCGTTCTCGCGGCTTCGGCGTTCGCTGCGTTAAGGATAACTAAGCAGTCAGCTTAAGAACCCAAGAGGGTAACCCCTCCTTATATATAAGATAAATAAACTAAAGTATAACCCATAAAAAACTTAACAATTATGGCAGAAAGCAAAAACAACATTATTACCCACGGGCTTAGTGGCAAGGTGGGAGACCTTATTATCTTTAGCCAAAGAAATGGCAAAACCATAGTGTCTAAAGTGCCACAAAAGACAGACAGAAACTCAACCAAGCAGCTAGAGCACCAGCAGAAGTTCCAAAAAGCGGTGCTATATGCCAAAAACGCACTACTAGACCCTAGTTTAAAGGAGGCTTACGCCACAGAAGCGGCTAAAAAAGACGGCATTACCCCTTATAATATAGCCGTAGCAGACCTCCTAAACGCTCCCAAAATAGAAAAAATAGACCTTTCTAGTTACACGGGCAAAAAAGGAGACCTTATAAAAGTACAAGTGTATGACGACTACAAAGTAGAGCAAGTAAGCGTACACATTTACAATCAAGACGGCAGTTTGGTAGAAGAAGGCACCGCCACGCTAAAAGGGCTAGACTGGGTATATACTGCCAAAGCCAACAATGAGGAGCTATCGGGGGACAAAATCATCATCAGAGCCACAGACACCCCAGCCAACCTTGTAGAGCAAGAAACCCTACTATAAAGCAGGGCAAAAACACAAAGCCCACCAGCAAAAAGGCAGACCTTAAAGGTCTGCCTTTTTTTAGTTAGTAATAAAAGTATAACAAATAAACCAGCCCAAAATCTAAAAACAAAACCACCCTCCTAGCTTATAGAGAGCTTATAGCCACCTTATAGCGGTAGTAGTTGGGTACAGTCTATTTAATTTTAATCTTTTTTAAGAATACGGTGCTATTTCCACCTCCAAGCCATCTATTTCTTCTGTGATGTAGATTTGGCAGCCTAGACGGGAGTTATCCTTAACATCAAAAGCTTCAGAAAGCATAGCTTCTTCCTCGTCACTTTTTTCAGGTAGAGGCACATCATTAAGAACATAAACCTGACAAGACGCACACATCGCCATTCCGCCACATACACCTACAGTACCTTCCTCTGCCAATTCGTAGGCTCTTATCACCTCCATAAGGTTCATAGACATATCTGTAGGGGCTACTATATCGTGCTGTACGCCCTCTCTATCAGTAATCTTTAATTGAACATCTGCCATAATCTTTAGTCTATTTTTTTAACAACCGCTTTCTCTGCCTCTTTTCTACTCCCATCAAACCCATCAACACCGCTCACCGTAGTGTATTTTAGCACATATTTCTTACCAGGATTAAGCCTATTGTAAACACTTTGGCACATTAAAGTCGCCTCATGGAAGCCACATAAAATCAGTTTCAGTTTACCCGGATAAGTATTGATGTCCCCAATAGCATAAATGCCTTCTCTATTGGTTTGGTAATCCAATGCATTGTTTACCTTTATAGAGTTTTTCTCTATTTCTAGCCCCCAATTAGCAATAGGACCGAGCTTTGGTGTAAGTCCAAAAAGAGGGATAAAATAATCTGTTTCTATTTCCGTTTTCTCACCCTCACGCTCTATTACAATACTTTCCAAAGTGTTAGCTCCTTTCAGTTCTACCACTTCCGCAGGTGTAATGAGGTTAATCTTACCTTGGTTTTTCAGCTCTTGTACTTTTTCTACAGAATCCAAGGCTCCTCTAAATTCATTTCGTCTGTGTACCAAAGTAACCTCTTTAGCCACATTAGACAAGAAGATACTCCAATCTAAAGCAGAATCTCCTCCCCCTGCAATTACAATTTTTTTATTTCTAAAGACTTCTGGGTCTTTTACAAAATACTCCACCCCATTCTCCTCATATTTTTCTAAGTTTTCTAGAAGAGGTTTTCTTGGTTCAAAAGTACCTAACCCTCCTGCTATTGCTACTGCTTTGGCACGGTGTACGGTTCCTTTATTGGTAATTACTTCAAACCATTCATCATCTATCTTTTCTAGACTTACGGCAGTTTCTGCTAGAGTAAACCCTGGTTGAAATTGTTTAATTTGTTCCATTAAGTTATCTACCAACTCTCCTGCATTTACGGACGGATAACCTGGTATATCAAAAATAGGTTTCTTAGGGTAAAGCTCGGCTAACTGTCCACCAGGTTGTGGCAGAGCATCTATGATGTGGCATTTGAGTTTCAACAATCCAGCTTCAAAAACGGCAAAAAGCCCCGTAGGTCCTGCTCCTATAATGAGTAAATCTGTAGTAATCATAATATGTAAAAAACTTTGGGATTAAATTATATATCTTTGCAAAAGTACTAATTTTGCTGAAACTATATCGTAACTTTAGTTATATAAGCTATAATGTTATGGGGTGAGTTGGCAAAGTATTTGTAAATTTTAAAAGTATGAAAAAGATATTATATTTAATCACTCTCGTAATTTCGGCAAATGTGTGGTCGCAAATTACCAATATCAAGTCTGGAGAAACATTAACTTACAGAATTCATTATGGCATACTAAACGCAGGATATGCCACACTCAACATTAGAGAAACAACCTACAAAGGCGAACCTCATTACTATGTCAAAGGCACAGGTAAGACCACGGGAGCTGTAAGGGCTTTTTTCAAGGTAGAAGACCTTTATGAAAGTTATATCAATATTAGCACAGCATTACCCAGTTTCTATGTGCGAAATGTACAAGAAGGCAGTTACAGACAGCATTTAGAAACGGTTTTCAACCATTCCAACCAAACCCTTATTTTAACCGATAAGAAAACCCCATCTAATGGTTCTAAAACTCTAAAATCTGTTAAGGGTATACAAGATATGCTTTCTGCTTTCTACTATTTAAGGAGTAGAGATAATTCTGCATTAAAAGTAGGAACAAGCATAAAAATGAATGTATGGATTGATGATGAGATGTTCCCTTTCCAGTTGAGAATTGTGGGTGTAGAAACCAAAAGAACCAAATTTGGCAAGGTAGAATGTCTTAAAATTATCCCTTCGGTAATGAGTGGAAGGGTATTTAAAGACCAAGAAGGGGTAACAATGTGGGTAACAAACGACACTAATCATATCCCCGTGGAACTAAAAGCGGAACTTGCAGTAGGCTCTTTAAAAGCAAGTCTAGACGACTACAAAAATGTAAAGTATAATATCAATTTTAAATAATTGATGGGTTAAATTCATTTTATAAAAGCAATGGCAGAGATTAAAAATAAAGTAGCAGAAAGCGGATTAGTTAATTTTGATTTATCTTCTTTAGTCCCTAAAGGGAAAAGGCTGGGGATAGACTTGAAGCCATTTTTGTTCCAAGAGATGGTTCTCAAAGAAAAAGACTTTAGAGAAAAAGTGAAAACACTTAATTTAGACTTATACAAGGACGCTTATGTTTACATTTATAATTCTGCGGAAGCCATTGTTCCTTTGTGGGCTTATTTTTTAATTGCTTCTCAATTATCTGGAGTTGCTAAAAAGGTAATCTATGGAAACAAAGATGAGTTAGAGTTACTCATTATGCATCAATCTCTAAATGATTATGATTTTTCTAACCTAAAAGATAAAAGAGTTCTAGTAAAAGGTTGTACAGACGAAAACATTCCAGAAAACGCTTATGTTGAGTTAGTTGAAAAATTAAAGCCAATCGTTAAATCTTTGATGTTTGGAGAAGCGTGTAGTAATGTACCTATATTTAAAAATTAGGAATAATTTGTACAGGTTGGGAGGCTGATGTTTCAACTTGATGCTACCTAAAATTGAAATTTTACTAATAGTTTTTCTTGTTTCATTAAAAAAATCAAAAATATAAACTTCTCAATTTTAAGTAAATTAAGATTAAGGAGCTGTAAATCTAAAAATCCTTATATTTGCGATAAATAAAAAATTATGAGTAAACCAATTACTGAATTTATAGAAAAATACTATTTACACTTTAATGCGGCTGCATTAGTAGATGCTTCTAAAGGCTATGTAGCCCACCTAAAAGATGGTGGTAAAATGATGATTACCTTAGCGGGAGCAATGTCTACTGCAGAGATGGGTAAGATTCTAGCAGAGATGATAAGACAAGATAAAGTTCAAATCATTTCTTGTACAGGTGCCAATTTAGAGGAGGATTTAATGAACCTAGTAGCTCATTCTCATTACGAAAGAGTGCCTAATTATAGAGATTTAACGCCTCAACAAGAGTGGGATTTATTAGAGAGAGGTCTTAACCGTGTAACGGATACTTGTATTCCAGAAGAGGAGGCTTTTAGAAGACTTCAAAAGCATATCGTGGAAATATGGAAAGATGCAGAAGCGAAAGGCGAAAGATATTTTCCTCACGAATATATGTACAAAATGCTACTATCTGGCGTACTTGAGCAGTATTATGAAATCCCTAAAGAAAACTCGTGGATGTTAGCAGCTGCTGAGAAAAATTTACCTATCGTTGTACCAGGTTGGGAAGATTCTACAATGGGAAATATCTTCGCTAGCTACTGTATTAAAGGAGAATTAAAACCTTCTACGATGAAATCAGGGATAGAATATATGACTTACCTAGCCGATTGGTACACTAAAAATTGTGGTGGTAAGGGAGTTGGTTTCTTCCAAATTGGAGGTGGTATTGCAGGAGATTTTCCTATCTGTGTAGTGCCAATGCTTTATCAGGATATGGAAATGCATGATATTCCGTTTTGGTCTTATTTCTGCCAAATATCAGATTCAACCACTTCTTACGGTTCGTATTCTGGGGCAGTGCCAAATGAAAAAATCACTTGGGGTAAACTGGATATAGATACGCCTAAATTTATTGTAGAAAGCGATGCTACGATTTGTGCACCTCTGATGTTCCAATATGTGTTAGAAAATTCGTAGGAAAAATTACGACAACAGTATACAAAACCTCTAAAGTTTTAGAGGTTTTTCTTTAATAATAAGTTATTTCGTTACCTTTGCCCCCTATGTTTGAAGATTTAAAACCCACACTAAAAATCTTATTAAGATTTTTGCTAGTTTACTTGGCTCTGCTAGGTATCTATCAATTTTACTTAAATACTCAAATAGGGTTAGATGGTTTTTCAATACATGTAGCTAACCAATGTACTTTGATACAGAATAACATAGGTTATCCTTCACAATCTATTCCTCAGCCAGAGTACAATACTTTATGGTACTATGTAAGCGGGAAGTATGTATCTAGAATGGTAGAAGGATGCAATGCTATATCTATAATGATACTTTTTGTAGCATTTATTTTTGCTTTTTATAGAGGTCTAAAGACTTTTATTTTTGCTTTTGTAGGGGTTATATTTTTATATATCGTTAATATACTTAGAATTGTTGGGATAAATATAGTGTTGCTAGAATCTCCATCTTATGGTAAAGCTGCCCATGATTATATATTTCCTGCGATTATTTACGGAAGTGTGGTTTTATTATGGATTATTTGGATTAAATTTTTTGTACTGAAAGATGAAGTTCAAAGGTAATCTTGCATTTGTTATACTCGGTATTATTGGCTTAATAGGTGTTCGCTTTTTAGAAGAAACTCTATTTTACGACCCTTTTTTAACCTATTTTAAAACTACAGATGGGTCTAAAGTATTCCCAGTTTTTCAATGGGAAAAACTTGTTTTGGGGCATCTTTTCAGACTCATACTTAATTTATTTTTTTCGCTAATTATTGTTTATTTTCTTTTTAAAGATAAAACAAAGACAATGTTAGCTTGTGTTTTGATGTCATTAGTCTTTTTGATTACTTTCCCTATTTATCTCTATCTAGTTTATACGGAATTTAACTCGGGATTACTTTTAGCTTTTTATGTTCGTAGGTTTGTCATTCAACCGATGATTTTATTGCTCATCATTCCAATGTTTTATTATATGGATATAAAAAATAAAGATATGGTATAAAAAATACCTCGCTATTGTGGAACGAGGTACAAATATATGTTTTGGATATCTAATTTAAATTAGAGATGTTAGGAATAAAAAATCAATTTCGTTAAGTATTTGCTTTCTGATTTGGTATTCTAAAAATAAGAATAACAGCGTAAATTAGTAACCCCATTTGTGTAAGACTAGTAACTACTCCAAATAAACTGGATATATCTCCTAGTATTCCAGATATAGCGGCGAAAATTATAATAGGAATACAGATTGAACTAAAAAACATTAATACTAATAATACATACTTTACCCAATTATAGCCTTTACCTGTTAAGTAGCCAATGCCAAATATTATGCCTAATTCGCAAGCTATTAAAATTATACTAAAATCATCATAGGCTTCGTACCCTGCATTAAAATTTGATATCCTGCTTATTAAACCTAAAACTCCTAGTAAATAAATTACATTGCTCGCTTTTTTATAATTTGGGTGTAGTGTACTCTCTATTTTCTTATTTGTTGAAGGAGGTAATGATATTATTCTTTGAGTTTCAGCTTCTGAAAAATCTCTTCCTCTAGATTTAAGGATTTCATATGCATATACACTCACTTCGGGAGTAAATTTCTCTCTCTCTTTTATATATTCCTCTAATTCTTTATCAGATAGAGCTTCTAATGAACTTCTTTCTATACTCATGATTGGAATTTATTCCGCTATATTTTCCACTCGTGTAATTTCAGGAACTTTTTCTTTAACTGTGTTTTCCACTCCTAGCTTCATTGTAGAGAAACTTACAGGACAACCAGAACAGTTACCAAGCAACTTTACATAGACTACGGTATCCTCTATCTTAACCAGCTCTATATCTCCACCATCTTTATTAAGGAAAGGGCGAATGCTCTCTAAAGCGTTTTCTACTCTTACTTCCAGACTATTATTTTCCATAATTATTTTTAAATTATTTAATGCGTAGTAATTATTTTTTAGGAGAACATCCTGCCATAGTGGTTATTTTAACGGCTTCTGTAGGAGGCAAATTTTTATTTCTTTCTACCAAACTTTCCACCATTTTCTGAGTGGTTTCTGTATAGATATCTGCAATTTTAGAATCATCTTGCAAAGCCGCTGGTCTTCCCACATCACCCGCTTCTCTGATACTTTGGATAAGAGGAATTTCACCTAGTACAGGTATGCCCAAATCTTCCGCCATATATTGTGCTCCTTGCTTGCCAAAGATATAATATTTATTATCAGGCAACTCTTCTGGCGTGAAATAAGCCATATTCTCTATTAAGCCTAAAACAGGAATATTGATGCTTTCCATTTGGAACATTGCAATCCCTTTCTTAACATCTGCGAGAGCAATATGCTGTGGCGTACTTACAATAACAGCCCCCGTTACAGGTACTTCTTGTATAATAGAAAGATGAATATCCCCTGTTCCTGGAGGTAGGTCTATCAATAAAAAATCTAATTCACCCCAAGCGGCATCTCTTAGCATTTGGTTAAGAGCTTTTGCAGCCATAGGTCCTCTCCACACTACCGCTTGATTAGCCCCAGAGAAATAACCAATAGATAACATTTTAACCCCGTAATTTTCAATAGGCTTCATTAGGTTTCTGCCATTTTCTTCAACAGAAATAGGTTTTTGTCCTTCTGTATCAAACATAGTAGGTACAGAAGGACCATAGATGTCGGCATCTAGTAAACCTACTTTAAAGCCCATTTTAACTAAAGATATCGCAAGATTAGCGGCTACTGTAGATTTTCCCACACCACCTTTTCCAGAAGCAATAGCAACGATATTTTTAATACCTGGTATTTCCTTTCCTTTGATTTGGTTAAGCTGAGCTTCCGAAGGCTCTGGAGAAACGATTTTCAACTTTAAAATAACCTCTTCACCAAATTCAGAAGCAAAGGCTTGTTTCATTGCGGCTTCTAGCTTTTTTTTCTCGTGCATTGCTGGAGAATGTGCCGTCATATCAATATAGACGTCATTACCCATAACCTGGACATTATTCACCAAATCATCTACCTCCACCTCTTTCAAAAAAGCTAATACTCTATCTTTTTTTATCATTCTTTTCTTTTTAGAAATACAAATTTAAGGATTTATTTTGTTGTAAATTGCTTTATTTTATATGTTTTCTGTAGGTTCTTCTAGTTGTCCTTCCCATTTAGAAACTGCAGAAGTCGCTAGTGCATTACCTAGTACATTAGTCATACTTCTTCCCATATCACAAAAATGGTCTATTGGTAATATAAGAGCAATGCCTTCTGGTGGAATTCCAAACATCGAACAAGTAGCTACAATAATTACTAAACTTGCTCGAGGTACACCTGCAATCCCTTTGGAAGTAAGCATAAGAACCAGAAGCATTGTGATTTGTTGCCCAATAGACATATCTACTCCATAAATTTGAGCAATAAAGATAGATGCAAAGGTCATATACATCATACTTCCATCAAGATTAAATGAATACCCTAAGGGGAGTATAAATGACACTATCCTATTATTAGCACCAAACTTTTCTAACTCTTCTACAAGTTTTGGAAAAACAGCCTCGGAGCTTGTAGTTGAGAATGCAATAAGTAATGGCTCTTTAATTCTTTTCAATAAATCAAACAATCTATTGCCGAGAATTAAATAGCCTACAATACACAAAACTAACCACAGAATAGCTAAGGCAAAAAAGAAATCTCTGAGGTAAATGGCATAAACCATAAATATCTCAAAACCATTAGTGGCAACAACTGCCGCAATAGCACCTAATACTCCTAATGGAGCCACCCACATAATGTACCCTACCATTTTAAGAATGGCGTGGGCACAAATATCAAAGGCTTTGATAATTGGCTTGGAATGAGTTTCTCCCAACTGGGATAGAGCCACTCCAAACATTATTGAAAATACCACGATTTGTAATACTTCATTAGTAGCAAAAGCTTCAAATAGACTTTTAGGAATAATGTGCTTCACAAAATCTTCTAACGAAAAGCCTTTGCTATTATTTACTATTTCTGCTGCCGCACTTGCATCTTGTACTGGGAGTTGGGTTACCTTACCTGGTTCTAGCCAATTTACAAATACAAGTCCTATCATTAGAGAAACCAAAGAAGCTGTTAAAAACCACAGCATTGCCTTAGTACCTACTCTGCCTATCATCTTAATATCGCTCATTTTAGCAATACCCACCACTAAAGTAGTGAATACAAGCGGAGCAATAATCATCTGAACAAGTCTGATAAAAATAGTCCCTAGCAATTTTATGTTTTTGGAAAAGCCTTCTGCACTATTTGGATATTGCAAATGCACAAATCCTCCTAATCCTATTCCTATAATAAGTCCTAGCAGTATCGCTATAAAAAGTTTATTTTGTCCTTTCATTTGTAATGATTTTTTAGGTTAGAATGCAAATATAAACTTTTTTGAAAATTTAAACATACATTTGATTCATGGCAAGGTTTTTGATAACTCCCAAGGCTTGATAATTCTATACTATATGAAACGATTTTTAAATTTAACTCTACCCCTATTCTTAATATTGGTTTTCGGTTCTATTAATGCACAAAGTTGGATTACGTGGGATGTTTTAGGAAATAAAACAGCAGGGGTGCCTACAGCAACAGCCAGTGCTTCTAATAACCCTATAACAGGAGCGGTTAATGTGGCTGTTGCAAGAGGAACTACCTATAATGCACCTGATATTTTTTCCGCCAACTCAGGATTAAGACAACCTACAGGAGGGTTGGTAGATAACTTCAATGGGGCTAGCATTGCTACTCAAGTTCTTAAAATAGAAAGCTCTGCTTACGGTAATGATTTAAACTCTGTGATTTTCAATTTTGCAAATGCAGTTATGATAGACGAATTGGTAATTACAGATGCCGATAAATCTAGTTCGTCTCTTTTTTGGGACGATGACTTTTCTCTATCTATGGACAGTGGTGCTACTTTTGGTAGTGTAACTTATGGAGTTTCTAACGGAGGAAATATCACAGGAGGATATGCAGGGGCTACAATTACAACGTCCTCTTATTCTTCAGGAACTTACCGTGGTTCGGATGCTAGAGGTACAGAATGGATTAGTTGGAAAAAATCGTCTGCTCCTACTAAGACACTAACCATCAATTATACATCACCTAATGATGCTTCAACTAATAGAGCTGCGGTGATATATGTCGCAATTAAGGTGTCTTGTGTGGTTCCTCCTACACCTGTGGTTTCAGTAACGCCAGCTACTTACTATAATAACGGTAGTGCAACAATATCTAATTACGATTCTAGTTATAGCTATATCTTTTCTCCGAGTGGTCCTACAGTAGGAGCGGGAGGAGTTATTTCAAATCTTTCTTACGAAACAACTTATACTGTAGTTGCTAGTAAAGGTGTATGTAGCTCTAGTACTAGCCAATCCTTTACAGTTCCAGGGGTAGATACAGATGGTGATGGTGTTGCTGATGTTATAGATTTAGATACTGATAATGATGGTATTCTTGATTCTCTTGAAAAAACTTTTTGTAATTTACCAAATAATCCTACTAGTAGTGCCTCTGGAGCAGGTGCTTATAAAGGACAATTAATCTTTTTTGATTGGTCTGGTGCTACATTAAACAGCTCTACTGGTACTATAAGTCGTTCTACTACTTTAAATGGTGTAACTTATACTGCAACTATTTCAGGATTTACAGGGAATGCTTCTTTTAATGGTAGTGATATAGCTACATGGCCAGGTGCAGGGATAAAAGAACTATATAATTTGGGTGGAGGTACATTTAAGGAAGGTTTTTATTCTCCTATGAACACTAGTTTACCCAATAGAAAAGCCTCTTTTAATGTAACATTTACAAGTTCAGATCCTAGGATAAAATTCCAAATCATTCCTTTGGATATGGAAGCAACTTCTCTAGGTAAAGAAACTATAACTTTTAAAACGAACGGAACTCCCTTTTCTTTTTTAGAAAGTAATAATCTTAGCTATGTTATAGAGGGGGAGGGAACAAATACATTAGTATATAGAAACACCAATATGCAAAGTGATACGACACCTAATGGTAATGCATTATTTACTACTGAAGCAACAATGTTAAATGTTACATTAGAATGGATGGATGGAGGAATGGGTGGACAAGGAGTTGCTTTTGCAATTAGACCTTATTGTGATATAGATGGTGATGGTTTACCAAATTATTTAGATTTAGATTCAGATGGCGATGGTTGTCCAGATGCAGTAGAGGGCTCAGATAATGTGAATATGACCCATCTAGCCGTAGCGGATATAACAACACCTTTTTTTGCGAAAAAATGGTCTATCATAACCAATGCAAAAGGAAATGTATCTACCACAGGAGCAAATATTGTATCGAAAGTAAGTTCTGCTATGGGAGTGCCAGAAATAGTAAACACATCTACTAATAATACCTCTGGAACACAAGGTATAGCTCATATAGATACCTTTTCGATAGGACAAGGTTTAAATAATAACGCACCGTATAACTCAGCCATCAATGATAGATGTTTTTGTACTTTAAAGAACGCTACATCAGTATTAAGTCCGCTAGATACCAAAGTAGGTATAACTGCTTTAGGAAGATCGGGGAATATAGATTCGGATAATTGGCCTATGTCTAGAAAAGGAGGTCATATTGCACTAGAGGCAAATACCAAAGGTTTTACAATTACGAGAATGAGTACAACTGAAATACAAGCAATCGCCAATCCTGTTATAGGAATGATGGTGTATGATACTACAGAAAATTGTTTAAAATCTTATGTAGAAACACAGTCAACTCCAAGTGTCATAAGAGCTTGGAAATGTATGAACAAACAAGGGTGCCCTCAAGGAGAAGCATTTAACAGATAAATCATGAAAAATATAATATATACAATAGCCATTGTTTCAAGTTTAGGCTTGAAGGCACAGGTTAACATAGGTAAAGGAAGTTTAAATACTGGCTCTATAGAATCTTCAGTATTATTAGAATTTAATAATTTGGAAAAGAAAGGTATTATATTGCCGTGGGTTAATGCCGTGTCAGAAGCTAATTTAACAGATAATACATTTTCACCAAACGGAACTTTTGTTTTGGATAGAAGTGATAAAGCTGTAAAAGTTAAGATTGGTAATAGTTGGCAAAACTTGAGTTATTTAGCAGATAACACCAATACAGTACCTGTTAATACCAATACTGGTAAGGTGGAGAATTCAGGAGCTCAGGTTGTAATGGGAGCGGCTTCTAGTACAGCTAAAGGAATATTGGTTTTAGAAAGTACTACTAAAGCGTTGGTGTTACCAAAGTTTAGAGATGTGCAGAAGAGCATCACAAATCCAGCTCCTGGTATGATGGCTTTTGATGATACACCAGGTAAAGAACAACTTTGTGTATATAATGGTACAGAATGGAGTTTTTGGACTTGGAAATAATTGTAGATAGTTCAAATAGGTTTGTAACTTATAAACATTGTCTAAAAACAATTGATGAATAGTTGAAAATTTCCATCAGAATACAGTCAGTAACTTCTCCCATAAGATTCTAGACTTAAATTTTCTATTTTGTCAAACATTACAAAATGGAGATTGTTTTCTGTATATCTTGATTAGAGTTATATTTAGTTGGATATACTTTTTTAATAAAGTAGGAGTTATACTTACTCAAATTTAAGAAAAAAGATTAAATTATTTTTTTTGTTTAAATGTTTGTATATTAGTTTATTTTGGGTTTTATAGCATTTAAAAAATTTTGTTATATTTGAAACCAAAGTTTACAAAATATTAAGTTATGTTCCTAACAGAATGTCCACGAGATGCCATGCAAGGTTGGAGTGAGTTTATTCCGACAGATAAAAAAATAAATTACCTTAATAGTCTAATGGAAGTAGGATTTGATGTGTTGGACTGTGGTAGTTTTGTTTCGCCTAAAGCTATTCCGCAAATGGCAGACTCTGGGGAAGTGCTGGATAATATAGATAAATCTTTATCAGATACTAAACTCTCCGTTATTGTAGCCAACATAACAGGTGCAGAAAACGCACTTTCTCATACTAATGTGGATATTTTAGGATTTCCTTTTTCTATATCCGAAACCTTTCAATTTAGAAATACTAATAAAGATCAAGAAGAAGCTTTTAATCAGGTAAAAACCATTTTAGAGATGGTAAAATCTGAGAATAAAACACTTAACCTTTACTTTTCTATGGCATTTGGCAATCCCTACGGGGAGGACTGGAAATGGGAAGATGTTGCCTTTTGGGCGAACCGATTTTCGGAAATAGGAATAAAGAACATACTACTCTCAGATACTACAGGAGTGGCCACGGCGGAAAGCATCGCACTTTTATTTGATAAAATTCCAGCTAATCACCCCGATATTAGTTTTGGAGCCCATTTTCATAACAGGTACGAAGATTCTTACATTAAACTAAAAGCAGCGTACGATAAAGGCTGCAGACGATTTGATTCAGCTATAAAAGGGATAGGAGGCTGCCCAATGGCTAAAGATGACCTTGTAGGAAATATGCCTACAGAACAGCTTTTCAACTTTATGAATTTAGAAAAGATAGAGATTAAGCAGAATATGCTCCATTTTGAATCTGCTTGGAATATTGCCAAATCTATTTTCCATTTTTAAATATCAATTCTTTTTCATTAAATAGAATTTGATTTTACCTCAAAATTAAAATTAAAAAAGTTATTTTTGCAGGTATATTCTAAATATTATGGCTAAGCAAGAAGACGATTTTAAGAAAGTGGTATCCCACGCTAAAGAATATGGGTTTATTTTTCCGTCTAGTGAAATATACGACGGACTATCTGCTGTTTATGACTATGGGCAAAATGGTGCCGAACTAAAAAATAATATTAAGCAATATTGGTGGAAAGCCATGACTCAACTTAATGAAAACATTGTTGGGTTAGACTCTGCTATTCTAATGCATCCTACTACATGGAAAGCTTCTGGGCACGTGGACGCCTTCAACGACCCTTTGATAGATAACAAAGATTCCAAGAAAAGATTTAGAGCCGATGTACTTATAGAAGACTATTGTGCAAAATTAGAAGATAAGGCGCAGAAAGAAATAGCTAAGGCTCAAAAAAGATTTGGGGCTGATTTTGACGAAGAACAATTTGTAAATACCAACCCTAGAGTTCTAGAATACAGAGAAAGACAAAAAAATATTCTTACTAGAATGGCTAAATCTCTTGATAATAATGATTTAGCTGATGTAAAAGCTCTTATAGAAGAACTAGAAATTGCTGACCCTGATACTGGCTCTAAAAACTGGACAGAAGTAAGACAGTTTAACCTAATGTTTGGGACTAAACTAGGTGCTTCCGCTGAAAACGCTATGGAACTTTACCTAAGACCAGAAACAGCACAAGGCATTTTTGTGAATTTTTCTAATGTACAAAAAACTTCTAGACATAAGCTGCCTTTTGGGATTGCTCAAATAGGAAAAGCGTTCAGAAATGAAATTGTAGCGAGGCAATTCATTTTCCGTATGAGAGAGTTTGAACAAATGGAAATGCAATTTTTTGTAGCTCCAGGAACAGAATTGTCATTCTACGAAGAATGGAATCAAAAACGACTTAACTGGCACTTGGCGCTTGGATTAGGCTCCGAAAATTATAAATTCCACGACCACGAAAAACTAGCTCATTATGCTAACGCAGCAGCAGATATAGAGTTTAAATTCCCATTCGGATTTAAAGAGTTGGAAGGTATCCATTCAAGAACAGACTTTGACCTTTCTGCACACGAGAAATTCTCAGGTAGAAAATTACAATATTTTGACCCAGAAAGAGGCGAAAGCTATGTACCTTATGTGGTAGAAACTTCTGTGGGATTAGATAGAATGTTCCTAGCGGTGTTCTCTAGCTCTCTTAAAGAGGAGGCTTTAGAAGATGGCTCTACAAGAACGGTATTGTCTTTACCTCCAGCTCTAGCTCCTGTAAAAGCGGCTATTTTGCCATTGGTGAAAAAAGACGGATTACCAGAATTTGCAGAAAAAATCTTCAACGAATTAAAGTACGACTTTAATGTTATCTTTGAAGAAAAAGATAGTATTGGTAAGCGTTACAGAAGACAAGATGCCATAGGTACACCTTTCTGTATTACTGTAGACCATGATTCACTTAATGATAACACCGTAACTCTTAGAGAAAGAGATACAATGAAACAAGAAAGAGTTTCCGTAGAAGACCTAAGAAAAATTATAGATGATAAAGTAAACTTTAGAACACTTTTATCTAAAATTTAAAATAAACAATTTTTGCATAAAAGCCTTGCCTAAATAATTTGGTAAGGCTTTTTTGTTGTAAACTTAATTCACTACCTTTGAACTTTAATTTAATCTAAATTAGTTAAAATGCTAGACATTAAATATATAAGAAATCAATTTCCTATTTTATCTCAGAAAGTTAATGGTAAAGATTTAGTTTATTTAGATAACGGAGCATCTTCGCAAAAGCCTATTTCTGTTCTACAGACTTGGGAAAATTACTACAAAGAAATCAATGCCAATGTGCATAGAGGCATACATACTTTGAGCCAATTAGCAACCGAAGCAATGGAAGACGCTCGTAAAAAAGTTCAAACTTTTATCAATTCGAAGTACGATTATGAAGTTATTTTCACGAGAGGAACCACGGAATCTATCAACTTAGTTGCTTATGCACTTACACCTCATATCAAGCAAGGTGATGAAATCATTATTTCCTACCTAGAACATCATTCTAACATTGTGCCTTGGCAGATGTTGTGTCAAAGAACAGGAGCAATACTAAAGGTAATTCCTATAGATGAAAATGGCATACTACAAATAGAAGTTTTAGACGAATGGCTTTCTGAAAAAACAAAATTAGTATCGGTAAATCAAGTATCCAATGCCTTGGGAGTTATCAATCCAATAGAGGAAATTATAGCAAAAACGAGACGATTATCAGACGCTTTAATATTGATAGACGGAGCACAGTCAGTACCACATTTTAAAATAGATGTTCAAAAATTAGACTGTGATTTTTTTGTATTTTCGGGACACAAAATGTACGCTCCTATGGGAACGGGTATTCTTTATGGTAAGGAAAAAGCTCTTAACTCTCTAGCTCCATTTCACGGCGGCGGTGAGATGATAGCCACTTGTTCTTTTGAAGAAACCACCTATGCCGAACTTCCATTTAGATTTGAAGCGGGCACGCCTAATGTAGGAGGTAATATTGCACTAGGAGCTGCTGTAGATTTTATAACGACAATAGGTCATAACAATATACAAACTCACGAAAATCAACTGATGCAATATGCTCAAAACCAACTAGAACAAATGGAAGGCGTACATATCTATGCTAAAAAAGCTCCCAGAGTTGGTGCTATTTCTTTCAACCTTGATGGTGTAGGCATTGCTTCTGATGTAGGTATGATTTTAGATAAAATGGGCATAGCCGTAAGAACGGGACACCATTGTACACAGCCTATCATGAAGTTTTTTGATATAGCTGGTACAGTAAGAGCTAGTTTTGCGGTTTATAATACCTTAGAGGAAATAGATATTTTTATAGAAGGATTGAAAAAAGCACAAAAGATGTTGAGGTAATTTTATAGTTAGCAGAAATATTACCAAATGTTCTCGCAAACATTAGCATTTTTTAACAAAGTTTAAATAAATTTTAAAGTAGGAAATAGAGAGGTTCTGAAAATATTATTTTTTCTTTGAAGCCTAAACTAAAATCAACTCAAGTTATGAGGTCAAAAATCTTAATTCTTTCATTATTATCAAACTTTCTTTTTTCACAATCTAGAATGAACCTTGGTTTTGAAAATGTATCCGACAATAATAAAATGTTAAAATGGAGATCAAACAAAAAAAATCAAAGCATTGAAATTGATACTCTAGTTAAATTTGAAGGAAACAGAAGTTTGAAAATTACAGGAGAAAGTATATCATCAGATGATAAAAATGATTTTGCTGTAGTGATGCAAAAGATTCAAAAAAAATATCTCAACGGAAAAGAATTTGTGCTTAAAGCAAGGATAAAATCAAAAAGTAATTTTGATGGTGCCGCCTTTCCCTATTTAAGAACATTAGATAAAGACAAAAAAAATGTTTCATTTCTCAATCAACAAGACAAACCAGTAAAAGGAAATACAGATTGGCAAGAAGTAACAATAAAAATACCTATCCTAGAAAATGTGGAAAATCTAGACTTTGGATTTGTGTATAAAGGAAAAGGGATAGCTTGGTTTGATAAAGTTGAGATACTACTTGACGGAAAACCTATTGAGAAACCTGTAAAGGAATTAACTCCCGAACATATTACAGCGATAAAAAAATATGTTTATCCGTTAAGTTCATTTGAACCAACTTCGAGTGATAATACTGATCTAGAAATATTAAAAACATTAGTAGGTAGTTCTAAAGTAGTCGCTTTGGGAGAAGCGACGCACGGAACAAGCGAGATTTATAAAATGAAGGATAGACTAACTCGTTACTTGGTAAAAAATCACAAATTTGATATTTTTTCACTCGAAGCATATATGCAACAAGCCTATCTTGCAAATGACTATACCATAAAAAATACTGCAACGCTCAATGAAGCATTGCAAAACCTTGTCTTCTTTGTTTGGAAAACCGAAGAGATGTCTACAATGTTACAATGGATGAAACAATATAATAATGGCTCTCAAAAAATTCTTTTCACAGGTTTTGATATGCAAGATGCTACTGAACCAATAAAGCAGTTATATGAAGCATTTTCGGAAGATAAAGATATTGTCAAAAAAATTGAGAAATTGTCTTCTACTGTTAAAGAATTTGCGTACGAGAATAGAGGAAATATAAAATCTTATATTCTTAAAAAAGAACAAGCAGATATTATTTATCCTATTATTGCAGAATTAAAAACTAAAATAAATAAAAATTCAAAATTTTCTACAAATGATAAATCTTGGCAAACCCAAAATGTTAGAATTATCGAGCAATTATTAGAAAAATCAAGTATTAATCGAGATAAATTTATGGCTGAAAATTTCTTATGGATAAAAGAGCATAACCCAAACTCCAAATTCATAATTTCAGCACATAATGGACATGTTAATACTGTGAAAAATAGAATGGGCAAATTTTTGAAAGACAAGTTACAAAATGATTATAAAACTTTCGGATTTGCTTTTTTTGACGGAGAATATACAGCAAGAGGAACTAAAGATAAAATGCTAGCAACACAAACCGCACAAAAACCATATTTGGGAACTTATGAATATTGGATGAATTCTTTAAATGTCCCATACTTTATATTAGACCTAAATGAAATGAAAAAAGACAACGATCTAAGTTGGTTGGTTTCCGATTTGGACTTTAGATCAGTTGGCCACACAAAACTATTAAATGAATTTTATCAAACGGATATTTCTGATAATTATGACTATCTAATTTTCATTAATAAATCAACAAGTGCAAAACGACTTGAATAAAAAAACATTTCTGCCAACATAGCATTTGCAAAAGGAGGAGTAGGGAATGGTAGAAAATTATTTAGTAATTTTTCATCGAAAATGCTTTTCCCAGAATGAAATTACTCTATTTTTTCTCGCATTTTCTCAACCCATTTAAAGGTTGCAGGACATATTTCTATATTTTTAATTGTAAGATGATTGATTTGGTAAATCTTCTTTCTGTCCGTATGTGGGAACTCTCGGCAGGCTTTGGGGCGGACTTCATAAATCATACAAGTATTATCAGAGAACAGAAACGGACAAGGCAATTGTTGTAATACCCAATCATTATCTTCGTCTATCTTTAGATACTTTTCTTCAAACTGAGTAGGTTTTAGTTTTAAAAATTTAGAAATTCGTTCTATGTCTTGTGTCGTAAAAAGAGGACCTGTGGTTTTACAACAGTTGGCACAAGATAGACAGTCTATCTCATCAAACACTTCATCGTGAATTTCTTGAGTAAGATAATCTAAATTTTTAGGTGTTTTTTTCTTGAGCTTATCTAAGAATTTTTTATGTTCTTTATACTTCTGTTGAGCATTTTGTCTGTTAAGTTCCAAATCCATAGTGCAAATTTAGTAAAATCTTATTGTTTGATTTTTTTGTATGGTTTATACCTTTTCAAGTTATTTAGATTTTATATCGAATTGGTTGGACAGATAATAATCGTAGGGGATTTTGTTGAGTATTTTTATTGCGTGAGGGATAGAGGCGGTATCCTTTTTCTTTTTTGGGTTGAGCTTTGGTGTTGAAAAAAAGAAAAAGATATAGCCGAAAGCCCGACGGCGAGGTATTAGCTTCGGGATTGGGGAGCCGACACGCCCTAATCATCGCACAAAAAAATACCCCTTTACTCATCATGAATAAAGGGGTATTATTGTTAAAGAAATTTTATTATTTCAAATCAAAGTGGTCGGCGTTCATTACTTTTGTCCATGCTTTTACGAAGTCTTTTACAAACTTTTCTTTGTTGTCGTCTTGGGCATAAACTTCTGCATAAGCTCTCAAAATAGAGTTAGAACCAAACACCAAATCTACACGAGTGGCAGTAAATTTGGTAACGCCTGTTTTTCTATCTACAATGTTGTAAAGATTGCTTCCTGCTGGCTTCCAAGCATAATTCATATCCGTAAGGTGTACAAAGAAATCGTTGGTCAATACGCCCACTTTGTCGGTAAACACACCGTGATTAGTACCTCCGTAGTTGGTTCCTAATACACGCATTCCTCCTACCAACACCGTCATTTCTGGTGCAGTAAGCCCCATAAGTTGAGCTCGGTCTAATAGCATTTCTTCTGGTGTTACGGCATATTCTTTTTTCACCCAGTTTCTGAAACCATCGTGTAGTGGTTCTAGTGGTTCAAAAGATTCTACATCGGTCATTTCTTGTGTGGCGTCTCCTCTTCCTGCATAGAATGGAACTTCTACTTCAACACCTGCTTCTTTTGCCGCTTGTTCTACGGCGGCACTTCCTCCTAGTACGATAAGGTCTGCTAAACTGATTTTTTTAGCTAAAGTTGATTGGAATTGCGTTAAAGCGTCTAATACTTTATTTAATCTTTCTGGTTCGTTGCCTTCCCAGTTTCTTTGTGGTTCAAGGCGGATTCTTGCTCCGTTTGCACCTCCTCTAAAATCGGAGCCTCTGAAAGTTCTTGCAGAATCCCACGCCGTGTTGATAAGCTCGGTGCGAGTTAAACCTATTTGAAGGATTTTTTCTTTTAATTCTTTAACTTCCGCATCGGCAAGTGTATAATCTACCGTTGGGATTGGGTCTTGCCAAATTAAATCTTCTTGTGGCACATCTGCTCCTAAATAACGGCTCTTAGGACCTAAATCTCTGTGCGTTAATTTGAACCAAGCTCTTGCAAATACTTCTGAAAAATAAGCAGGGTCTTGGTGAAATCTTTCCGAAATTTTGCGATATTCAGGGTCTATTTTAAGTGCCATATCCGCATCGGTCATCATTGGGTTTCTCTTTACGCTTGGGTTAGACGCATCTACAGGCATATCCTCCTCTGCGATATTGATAGGCTCCCATTGCCACGCTCCAGCTGGGCTTTTCTTAAGTTCCCATTCGTATTTGAAAAGTAAATCAAAGAATCCATTATCCCATTTAGTTGGATGCGTTGTCCACGCTCCTTCAATACCACTGGTTACCACACTAGCTGCCTTTCCGTCCCAGTGAGGATTGTTCCACCCAAAACCTTGCTCGTCTATATTAGCCCCTTCTGGACTTTCACCTAAAAGAGCAGCGTTTCCGTTTCCGTGGGCTTTCCCTACGGTGTGTCCTCCAGCGGTAAGTGCAACCGTTTCCTCATCGTTCATTGCCATACGCTTAAAGGTAGTACGCATATCTCTTGCTGTTTTTAGAGGGTCTGGGTTGCCATCTACCCCTTCTGGGTTTACATAAATCAGCCCCATCATTACTGATGCCAAAGGGTTTTCTAAATCACGCTCGCCCGAATATCGGCTACCTTCGCTTCCGCTTGGAGCTAACCATTCTTTTTCTGAGCCCCAATAAATGTCTTTTTCTGGGTGCCAAATGTCTTCTCTACCACCTGCAAAGCCAAAAGTTTTTAATCCCATAGATTCGTAAGCCATATTTCCTGCTAAAATCATAAGATCTGCCCAAGAAAGTTTGTTGCCGTATTTCTTTTTGATAGGCCAAAGCAAACGGCGGGCTTTATCTAAATTGGCATTATCTGGCCAAGAGTTCAACGGAGCAAAACGCTGATTTCCGTTATTTCCGCCACCTCTACCGTCTGCAATTCTATAAGTACCTGCGGCGTGCCACGCCATACGAATCATAAGCCCCCCATAGTGTCCCCAGTCTGCAGGCCACCACTCTTGACTTTCGGTCATCAGGTTTTTAAGGTCGGTTTTTACGGCTTCTAAATCTAATTTTTTAAATTCTTCGGCGTAATTGAAATCTTCTCCTAAAGGATTAGTTTTAGTATCGTGCTGATGTAGAATGTCTAAATTAAGTGCTTTTGGCCACCACTCCATTACAGAGTCTCCCATTTCGGTATTTGCACCGTGTGCTACGGGACATTTTCCTGTTGATTTTGGTTGTTCTTGTTGTCCGTGTGGGAACGGGCATTTTCCTGTGTTTTCCATATTTTTTTGTATTATTTTAATGAGTTATTGATGCAAAGGTAACGGAATACTTTTAGTTTATAAAAACAATTAAATTTATAACAATGATAGATTTTATAAATTAAACTATTACTTCTACAGTAATGCAAGAATTGAGCCTTTTATTTGGAATTAACTTTATTTTAATATTAAGTTTTCTTTTTTAAGTGCACCGCTATAAGGTAGCTATAAGCTCTCTATAAGCTAGGAGGGTGGTTTTGTTTTTAGGTTTTTTAGGGGCTGGCAGGCTTAGGTTTTCGAGCTATTGGAAGATTATTAGATACTAGCTACAGAACAGTTTATCAGCGGATTAAGAAATAGGGAGAATCTGTAGAACTTCCAAAAAACGAAGACTCTATTGAAATGGTGGGATTGAATGAGATTCACAGCTATGTACAACATAAAAAACTACTGTTGGAGCTGAATTACTGTTGATAGATTTGAAAAAAGGTTCATTAGTTTTGTTTGTGACAAACGGGACATAAAAACCTTCTTAAAACTTTGGGAACGATTAAAAAAATAGAAATATAAATGGTTTTTGTAGTGATAATTGGAAAAGCCATTCAGAGGTGATACCTCCGAAACAGGAATCTTTACAGTGGAGAGAGATAGCAGTAGAATAAGGCATTACGAAATTTAAAAGAAAAACAAAGTGTTACTCTAAATTGTTAGAAAACTCTTTAAATCTTTTGTTTCTGAAATCAGATAATAAATTAACAATGCTAAACTTGAATATCGCTGATGAATTGGATTTTGAAATAGAAACTTGCAAAAAATCTACTATCAACAAGGCTCAATATGCTATTGAAAAAACGAAAGAATTTTTAAATAATTATCAAGGAAATAAAGAAAATATTGCTTTTTATTTGACTGGAAACGCAAAATCTATTGCCAACTTACGAAATACTTTAACCAAACTAGGGATTAACAAAAAAACACAAATACAAACTGAGCCATATTGGGTGGAAGGAAAACAAGGTTTGTAGATTTAGATATATTATTTAAATCGGTTGTGTATTTTAAAAAGGAAGTTATTTTGGCAAGTATCCGTGTTTTAAACCTATCGAGTGATTTAGCATAATTACATCGTATCATAATAGGTGTTTCCTCTTTGATAAGTTAAAAGTTGATTTTTCTGATATTTTTTGTAAAACTTGTAAAGCAAGTTGTAACTTGCACTTAGATTGTTTATTGTAATTTTTTTTAAACTTTAATTTAAATAATTATAATACACAACGGATTATGTATAATATTTATAAGAATTCGTTCGCATAATAAAAAGTGATTTTATTTAAATGAAAAAATATATATTGTGTTCTCTTATTATAGTTTCTGTTTTTTTTGTTACTTACAATTTTTATTGCATTATAACAGATTTTGAGAATATGAGTATTTTAAATTTGATAGGTAATACAATTGTATCTATCTATATAGTTGTAAGCATAATCTATATATTGAAAAATAAGACGAACATTAAGTAGAGGATAATACAAAATCCTTATCACTTATAAGGATGGATATGAGAGAAGTAACAGACCAGAAAGCATCTCATTACTAAGATGCTTTCTTATTTAAATATTATGATAAAAAACGAAGAAATATTATTAGAGTTCCTCAAACAGCACTACACCACTATGCCTAGAACTACTCTAAGATACGCTATAGAAAAACTAAACGAACCTCTAAGACAAGACTTTATAAAAGGAAATATTTAATATGAAAACTATTAACTTCACTGCAGAAATTATCCAACACGGAACAGACAATGCTGGTTATGTGGTCTTCCCTTTTTCCACCGAAGAACTTTTTGGCAAAAAAGGGCAAGTAAAGGTAAAAGTGCTATTCGACAATAAAGTGCCATACCGAGGAAGCCTTGCTAAAATGGGCAAATCCTACCATTTTTTAATTTTAACTAAAGAAGTGAGGGCATCATTAAATAAAACCTTTGGAGATACTGTAGAGGTAAGCCTTGAGCAAGATTGAAGGAACGAGTGGTGGTTGTACCCGAGGAAGTATTAACTATATTTAATGCTTATCCTGAAGTAGGGTTAGCTTATAACAAGCTATCGTACACCCGAAAAAAAGAACTAATGTTATGGATTACCTCTGCCAAAAAAGAAGAAACTAGAGAAAGAAGAAAGCAACAACTACCTTCCATTATTTTAGAGGAAACCAAAAATAAATAGTTATTACTGCCTACGCAATCTATTAAGTTCTTCCCATATATCAGGTTCATTCAGCTTTGGGAGTTCCTCAAAATCTTCGGGGTGTTCTTCTTTGTAGGTTTGCCAAAGTTTGTCATCTCTTTCGCTGTAATAATTGGGATATTGCCATATAAATCGGCGTTTTTTTTCGCCTTGTTTTCTATACATAAATGCTAAAACAACGCCCACTACCGCTCCTACCAAATGAGACTGCCATGAGATTTGGCTGGGCTGGTCTAGCTGAGAGAAGAGCCCCTCTGGGAAAATCCCCCAAATTAAACTTCCATAATATAATGCTACAAGAAGGGAAATGGTAAGTAATTTCATATTCCATCTAAAAATCCCACTAAAAAACAAGAAAAAAGCTAACATATAAACAATGCCACTCGCTCCTATAATGCAGGTATAATGCAGCTCCCCTGTAAATAAATCTACTTGAGGAGTCAGCCAAACCAAAAACCCCGTAGACAACCAACCCAACAAGAAAATAACATTTGCTATTTTAGGATAAAACTCATATAGTAAAAAAAGTAAAACCCCTAGAGGAACAGAGTTACTCCATATATGCTCTAATCCCGAATGTAAAAAAGGAGAAAATAAAATTCCTTTTATCCCTTCTGGAGCTAACGGAATTAGTGCCCCCTGACAACGCTCCACTAAGTCCATAGATTGTAATAAAAACCCCAACCATATAGCTGACAATACTACAATCGGCACTTTTAAAGAACGGAAAAATTGATTTTCAAACATAGTAAATTCTTTCACAAATGTTTTGCCAAACCCCAAAAAGATACTTTATTTTTCATAAATAGAAAATCTGTCCTATTTTTGTACTGAAGTTATAAATAAATTACTAATGCTAAGATATTTAATCCTTTTTGTTTTATCTATTTGTCCTACATTTATTATATTAGGACAAATCTGTCACAATAGAAAACTGATAGACTCTATAAGTGGAACATACTGGCAATCACAGGTTATAGATATAGATAGCTTTAGTAAAGAACATTTGGTAGCTCTTAAATCTTATAAAATAGACACCTTAATCTCCCCATCTCCGCCTAAAAATATTAAAGAAGATATTCCCGTAACTCCCTACAAATTCCTAAGAATGGATACACCTCAAAAGTGGTATTTTTGGGGGCAAAACACTTTAGTCTTCAACCAGTCTAGCTTTTCCAACTGGAACTCTGGCGGTAATAACAGCATCGGAGTGATAGGAAGCATAGATTATAACCTAAGCTATAAAAACAGAAATCATTACTGGGAAAATATTATTAGAATGGGATACGGTATGGTTTCAACTCAAAATCAAGCAGCAAGAAAAACTGACGATTACCTCAACATTATGAGTAACTACGGCTATGAAATAGGAAAAAACTATTATCTCTCTATGGGGATTCAACTCTTAAGCCAGTTTATGCCAGGTTATAACTATAATACTACCCCAAGACCTGTATATGAAAATAGAATTTCAAAATTTATGGCTCCTGGATATATCAATGCAGGTATAGGTATTTCTCATAATCCGAATGAAAATTTTCAAGTGGTATTTCGTCCTGCAAACACAAAACTCACCTTTGTTTTAGACGAAAAATTACAAAAAGCTGGAAGGTACGGTTTGGAAAGAGACGGACAGTCACTAAGAACAGAGCTTGGTGCAATGCTTACCGCTTTGTATCGCCTTAAAATTTATAAAGATATTAATCTGGTGAACCAAGTAGGATTCTTTACTAATTACCTATATCACCCAGAGAGAGTGGATATTACCTACACTGGCACACTTAATATCAAATTTAACGAATTTATTACTACAGTGGTAATGATAAACCTATTATATGACCACGACCAAATACAAAAACTACAAATGAAACAAACTTTAGGTGTAGGACTTACTTACAACTTTGGAGCAGAAGAAAAGAAAAAAGTACCTCAGAAAAAAATCTTGAAGCCATACGAATTTAGATAAAACATCTTTTTAACACACATACCCCTAAATTTAATAGGGTTTATTTATTTTTAAATTGTTTTTTTTGTAATTTAGCCCCATTAAAAATTACAAAATATGTCAACCTTAAGATTTAAAGCTTTATCAGAGCTTCCATTTAGAGATTATAGGAAATCTAACGCTATAGATATACCTACTAAATTATCAGATTTATTTTGCCAAAATGTATTTTCCGTGGAAACTATGAGAAAATACTTGACCAAAGAGGCATTCAACTCCATTCTAGCCGCTATGAAAATGGGAGCAAAAATAGAGCATCACATTGCAGACCAAGTTGCAGTAGCTATGAAGGACTGGGCTATGAGCAAAGGTGTTACACACTATACCCACTGGTTCCAACCCCTTACAGGCGCTACGGCAGAAAAGCACGATAGCTTTTTCACTCCTATAGAAGACGGTAGAGCTATTGAAAGATTTAACGGAAGTATGCTTATTCAACAGGAGCCTGACGCCTCTTCTTTCCCGAACGGAGGAATAAGAAATACTTTTGAAGCTAGAGGTTATACCGCTTGGGACCCTACTTCTCCCGCCTTCATTATGGGAACTACCTTATGTATTCCTTCTATTTTTATTTCTTATACAGGAGAAACTCTAGATTACAAAACCCCTCTTCTAAAGGCTCTACACGCTATAGATATGGCAGCCACAGAAGTATGTAAAGCTTATTTTGATAAAAATGTAAATAAAGTTACCGCCACACTTGGTTGGGAACAAGAATATTTTTTGGTAGATACCGCTCTTTACCAATCTAGACCAGACCTTGTAATTACTGGAAAAACCCTTTTGGGACATTCTCCTGCTAAAGGCCAACAACTAGACGACCATTACTTCGGTTCTATTCCTACTAGAGTAATGAATTTTATGAAAGAGTTAGAAATAGAGTGTATGAAATTGGGGATACCCGTTACCACAAGACACAACGAGGTTGCACCCAATCAATTTGAACTTGCTCCGATGTTTGAAGAAACCAATGTAGCCGTAGACCATAACTCTCTTCTAATGGACGTAATGGCAAGAGTAGCTCATAAACATCACTTCCATATTTTATTTCACGAAAAACCTTTTGCTGGAGTTAATGGTAGTGGAAAACACAACAACTGGTCTCTAAGTACAGACACTGGCGAAAACCTATTAAGCCCAGGAAAAAACCCTAAAAAGAATTTACAATTTTTAACCTTTTTTGTAAACACGCTAAAAGCCGTCCACGACTACGCCGACCTACTTAGAGCAAGTATCGCTTCTGCAAGTAACGACCACCGCCTAGGAGCTAACGAAGCACCTCCTGCCATTATTTCCGCTTTCATAGGAAGTCAGCTTTCAGGTGTACTCAACGAACTTGAAAAAGTAACTTTTGGAAAATTATCTCCAGAAGAAAAGACAGACTTAAAACTGAATGTTGTAGGAAAAATTCCGATGATTTTATTGGACAATACCGATAGAAATAGAACCTCACCATTCGCTTTTACAGGAAATAAATTTGAGCTTCGTGCTGTAGGTTCTTCTGCAAACTGTGCTGAACCAATGACAGTAATGAATGCCATTATGGCTAAACAATTAGGCGTTTTCAAAAAAGAAGTAGATGCACTGATTGAAAAAGGTCTTAAGAAAGACGAAGCTATTTTTAATGTACTACGAGAATATGTAAAACAATCTAAAAACATTATTTTTGAAGGTGATGGCTATTCTGAAGAATGGGAAAAAGAGGCAAAAAAAAGAGGACTTAACAATTTAAAAACTACACCTGAAGCCCTCAAAAATGAGCTAAAAGATGAATTTATAAAACTTTATGAAGAACTTGGAATCTATTCAAAAAGAGAATTCCAAGCTAGAAATGAAATTAAGATAGAAAAATATTCTACCGTAATAGATATTGAGGCTAGAGTACTAGGCGATATTGCAAGAAATCACATTATTCCTGCTGCTCTTAGCTATCAAAATAGACTTATAGAAAATGTTAAAGGACTGAAAGAAATATTCCCTGAAAAAGAGTATAAAGTCCTAGCGAAAGAGCAACTAAATCTTATCTCTGAAATTTCTAAAAATGTATCCAAAATAAAACTAGGTGTAGATGAGCTTCTTTCAGAAAAAGCTAAAGCTAAAGAATTACATGGTATGAAACAAGCGGAAGCTTATTGCTCAAAAGTAAAGCCTTTATTTGATAGTATTCGTGAGGCTTCAGACGAATTGGAAATGATGGTAGATGATGAGCTTTGGCCAATGACAAAATACAGAGAACTCCTCTTTACAAGATAAAGCAAAGGTGTTAAAATATATTAACCTAAACTTGGGTTAGATTAGCTTCAATCAAAAAAGGAAGATAACTCCATGGAGTTATCTTCCTTTTTAATGAAAAACTATATTAGATTGGCGCGTTTTATTATAGACTGATTCTTACACCCACATTTACAAACCTTGGCATACCTGGTCTATATCCTGAAGGGTTAAGAGAAGATAAATAAGTTTGGTTAAGTAAATTTTGAGCGTTAGCATAAACAGTCGCATTTCTATTTACTTTATAAGAAATAGAAGCATCTAGTATGTTCATAGACGGAACTAGGTTAGCTTCTGGTATAGCCCCTTGCCAAACCTTATTGCTAAAATCACTTCTATATCTCCAAATAGCAGAAAGTCTAAAGTTTTTGATGTTAGCTCCTGCTTCTATACTTAATTGTTCTTTAGGAATAAATGGTAGAGCATCACCTTCTTTAATTGTTCCGAATACTTGAGATTGAAAGTCTTTCTTGAAGGAAGAATCTACATAAGTATAATTGATAGAAAGAGGGAAGTTAATTTCACTGTTTTTTCCGCTGATGGTGTATCTTAATTGTGCTTCTATACCTCTTATCAATACTTCACCTGCATTGTATAAGTCGCCTTGCCCTGTGTTGCCGCCCATAATATTGGTATCTGCACCTAGTAGGTTAGAATAATCGTTGATGTAGCCTATCAGTTCAGCATCTACAAAGTTGTTATTAAACCTTGTTCCTAGCTCGTAGTTCCAGCTTCTTTCTTCCTTTTGTCCTTGTTGAATTCCTGGAGGCGAAAACCCTTTGTGAACACTACCAAATACTTTTAAACCATCATTTATTTTATAAAGTAAGGATAGCCCTGGTATCCAAGACTCTACTTTGTTAGTCGTAGTTTTTAAATCTTTACCCGTTCTATCTGCATCAGAACGCCCATAGTTTCTTTGTCTTAGAGTGATATTTTCATATCTTACCCCTGCAGTGGCAACAAGAGCTCCAAACTCTTGTTGATATTGAACATAAGATGCTGTAGCATTAGCATCTTCTATTCTATTGTCTTGAGAGCCTGCACTTCCTCGTTTTTTTAGTGCTAAACCTTGTGATGTGGAAAGATATTCATCATCTGCCTGAAAGCGGTCTTGGCTATCATAGTGGTATCTTGCTCCAAAGCGAACCATACCCGTTTTACCTAAATGATAATGTCCGTTGAACTGAAGCCCTTGTGAAATATAATCTCTATCGTTATGTCTTATATAAATAGTATTATCTGCATTGTAAGCTCCTTTTAAAGCCAGCATTTCGTTAGAGTTATCAGCCATTTCTAAAGCATTAGAAAGCCCTACTTTGTTACCTCCAGCTTTAACATCATTCACTTTGTACCAATTTCGTTTAACTTCATTTCTATAAGCATCAAAATTTAAGTGAAGTTTTTTACTAGGTTCTATTTGATAAGACAACAAATATTGCCGTTGATTAACTTCGATGTTATCCAGTTCCGATGATAAGTAACGCTGATATGCATTTCTATTGAAATCTCGTTTAGAAATTCCCATATAAGTTTCATTAGAGTTTTGCTTAGAGGCTTGGAACTTCAATTGAAGTTTATTAGGAATAGCGGCATCAGAATTATCGTACAACAATTTTATCATACCATCATTAAGTGCGAATCCTGTATTTTTCCCATTTGGGAGTTCTTTAAAACCATCAGAATTATTAGTAAAATACTCTACTAAATATCCGAACTTACCAATTTTATCTCCTACATGAGTATGTACTTTATAGGTGTTGAAACTACCATAAGAGGCATTTAAAAACCCTGAAAACTTATTAGGCACTTGGGTAGAAAGCATATTCATACTCCCTCCAATAGTGTTGGGACCATACATAATTTGTCCACTACTTTTAAGAATTTCTACACCAGCCATTCTTCCCATAGTAGGGAAGTAGTAAGCTGCAGGTGCCACGTAAGGAGCAGGTGCAGCTAAAACACCATCTTCCATTAAATTGATAGACGAACTTCTAAGCGAAGAGGCTCCTCTAATGATAATGTTAGGACGCAACCCAAAACCTTCCTCTTCTATCACATGAACCCCCGTTTTTCCCATAAGCACACGGTTAACATCGGAGTAATTATATTTTTGTAACTCTTTAGTACCAATGTAGATGAACGAACTTGCTTTTTCATTTTTGTCTTTATTGGTAAAAATGGTTTGTGACTGAATAACGACTTCGTCTATAGTACGTGAATTTAAAGAATCTGTTTCTTGAGCAAATGAGGTCGCCGAAGCTAATAGTATAAGAGGTAAAAATTGTTTTTTCATTATAGCCTATTTAGAATTATTAAAAATTTTAACAAAAGTATAATATTCTCTTAATCATACAAAATTTATTTAGGTCAATTCTAAATAAAACTTAATGGATTTTTATAAAAAACTCTAATTCAATCTATTTTGATTTTATGATTTTTATCATCTTAATATATAACTAAATTAGGCTACACCTAACGATGCAGCCTAATTTAATGTATAGTTTTTTTAAAAGGAAAATTTTTACTTTTTCGCTGTAGATTGAGATAGTTTGTTTAGAGCATCTACTATCTGCATATCTATGTTACCTATAGCTGCAGGGCTAGCTACTTTACCATCTTTATCTATTACCACTGCACTTGGTAATTTAAATCCATAAATACCAAATTTATCAGCAACTTCAGAGTTCATACCGTTTTTAGCATACAGGCTTTCTACCTTTAATCCTTTAAACATAGCTGCTTCGGTTTTTTTGAATTGTTCTTCTGTATCATCTAGATTTATCATTACTAAATTTACTTTACCTCCGTATTGTGTTGCAAGTTGCTTTACAGAAGGGGTAAGGCTTTCTGATACATAAGGATTCCAAGAAGCATAAAATACTAAAACACTTGGTTTACCCTCATATTTAGATAAACTCACTTTTTCTCCTTTATTATTAACTAAATCAACGCTAGGAGCTTTCTGCCCAACTTCAATACCTTGTATAGCGAGTTTAACTTTTTCTAACTCTTTTTTTATCTGGCTGTCTTTAATAGACTTACTAACCACTTCCATTACCTGCTTAATTCTTGGGTGTTGAGGTTGCAAATCGTATTGTGTTGCAATAAAAGCAATTAGATGGTCTTTAGTGTACTGGTCAATATCTTTTTTGCCTTCTAGATATTTAACAAAGGCTTCTGTAGTAGAGATTTCTTTGTTTTGAAGTGTATTCATAAAGTTGGTAAAACCTTCTTGACTCTTAATAAGTAAGTAGCTTCTATAAGTAGGCAGAGTTTTTATCCACTTTTTCTCATCTCCTTTTAGACCGTCTTGATATTTTGTAAATTCAGCTGAAGGCTTGAAGCTAGGATTCCCAGTAGCTACACCGTGCATAGTCGCATACTGTTCGGTAATCATTAGTAGGTTTACTTTCATCTCGTCTGATTTCCATTCTACCACTTCAGAATCTGGCTTTGTTTTAGACTTAAGCTCTTCTATTTTCTTATTTACATCTGTTTGTATTTTTTTTACTGCTGTAATGAACTCTTTTTCGGGTTTAGACATAAGTTGCATATCTATCTTGCTCATATAGTCCTCTATATAAGATTGCATTTGAGTAAGGAACTCATTGTTTTTTTCGCCATCTCCTAAGATTTTCATTTTTCTAGGAAATTCTGTAGCATCAGCCGTAATTTTAATATTATCTCCTTTTTTAAGATATATAAAATTCATCTGCCTTGCGTAGGTAATTAGATAGATGCCGTCTTCCTCTATTTTTGGTGTTGCGGAAAAGTTGCCTTTAGCATCTACTCCTATATTCATAATAGGCAACGAGCTGGCACTAGATACATTGATAAGCTCTATCCTATCTAAAGGAGAAGCATTTTTAAGCGTGCCCGAAATTTGAACTTCATTTTTAGAACAAGATACCATTAGAATGGCAAAAAGTACTAACAAAAGATATTTTTTCATAGATATAAATGATTATTTTTTACAATCACAAAGGTAGTTAATAAAACTCGGTAAAAAAATAGGTACAGAGAAATGAACATTTTTTTAACGACCTCATTGATTGCTGATTTGGAATTTAATAAAAAAGGCTTATAAAAAATAAAAATTAACTATTATTGTATTTTATGTTTATAATATCTATGTTTAAAAAATGTATTTTAATTATTACACTATTGTCATCTATATGCATTGGTGCACAAGCGTATAAAAGTGATTCATTACGCGGAAGTTTTACTTATCTATTGAAGTCTAAACCTAATAATTTGTACCCTGAAAATATTTATCAAGAGCTATTTTCCCTTCAAGTTAGTGATAATCGCTCATTTTTTATTAGTGAAAACTTATTAAAGTATGATTCTATTTTTACTAATGAAATGAATACAGCTATCAGAAGTGGTTCAAAATCTGTTAATTTTAGTGGTAAATCATTTCCAAAAACGAATTCTAAATTCTTAATCGTGCAAGAAAATGATAAAACTATTTTCTATGGAACTGTAGGAACTTCTGTTCTTTCTTATCACGAATCTAAAATCAATAGCTGGAAATTAGTTGATGAAACAAAACTAGTTAACTCTTTTAGTTGTAAAAAAGCAGAGTTAAGATTTAAGGGCAGAGACTGGATTGCTTGGTACTCTGCTGAAATTCCTTTCCCTTATGGACCTTATAAGTTTGGAGGACTACCGGGTCTGATTATAAAAATGACGGACAAAAAAGGTGAGTACGATTTTGAGTTAGTAAAATCATTACCTAGTCGAGATTTAAAAGGAAAGATAGTAGGTATAAACAAAAAACGCTATGATAATTCTATATCTGTTACAAAGCAGGAGTTAGAGGTTGCGAAAGATAGTTTTAGGAAGAACTTATTACAATCAATGAAAAATGATGGTGTTGTTCTCTCACCTGAGCAAACCACTGCATTGAGAGAAAAACAAAAAAGAGATGAGTTGGAAAAGAAAGGATACAATCCTATTGAGTTAGAAAATTAGTACATTATTGATAAAAATAGGTCTATTACAATGTAATAGACTTATTTTTTATAAACCTCCTCATCTAGTAGCTTTTGGAAATAATCTTGTAAAAGCTGTCTTTGTTTTTGGGTGAGTTGTGCTTCTGGGTGTTGTGCTACATAGCCTTTTAGTGGCATTTCGTGGCGTTTTATAGTTTCTATACTTCCCTCCAAAGCTCCTTTTTTTAGATATTCGTTATAAGTATTCCACACGGAGAAGTTGAGATGCTTTCTTCCTTCGTTAATATGGTGTTTTATGCTCCAAGATATAGGTGCAATGTAGGCATAGCTAGGGTATTTAGTTTCGTTGGAATGGCAGTCGTAACAAACTTTCTTTAAAAGCACTTCTACCTCTTTAGGTGTATTTTCTACTTTTACAAAATTATCCTTTTCGTTTACTGGAGGATTGGTGCGGTCTATTGGGATAAGTTGTATCAGTAACAGACCTAATATCGCCCACAATACTATTTTAAATATTTTTTTCATCAGTTTTATTTATTGTTGTTTTCGGTTGTTGGTACTTCTTGTTTTGGAAGTTCCCAATCTTCCACCAAATCCCATAGCTGTCTGGCTTCTATTTTCTTAGGGAAAACAAAGTAATCTTCGGCAGGAGTATTAGTCGCTAAATCGGCGGTATCCCAAATGCCGTTACCGTTATTATCTACCAAAATTCTTATATAATAAGTATCAGGTTTTAATTCTGTAAATTTATGTTCCGCTTCGGTAGTTTTTCTACTAGATAATACTTTGTTTTGTTGGTCTAGAAGCTCTATCCAAAAGGGAATAGAAGGTTTATTTTTAAGTCTTATTATTACAGAACCATAGTTTTGGGGAGAGTCTGCCTCAAACTCAAAAACATAAGGCTTGGTATTAGACTTATAGAAAGAACTTACACTTTCTTTTGGAATAAATAGGCGGTATTTTTTTCCTTTTTGAAAATCACTTTCAATAAGAATGGTATTGGGTGAAGTTTCGGCTATTCTGGCTTTAAAAGGTTGTTGATGAGTAGAGTCTACCTTTAGTTCCCATTGTTGGGTATTGAGTTCTTTTAACTCCATATTAGCTGTAATCCTAAATGGGTGATTGGGCGGAAGTAAATGCCCCTCATTATTTTTAAGAGTAAATTCTTCCTTAGGATTGGTACGATAGAATATTTGGACGGTGTCTTTTTTAACCTTGGTATCGTAACTGAACTTAAGGTTAGTCCCATGGTTGGAGCTTAGGTTTTCCTTTTGGGCATCAAACCAAACTCTTACAGAATCTGAAAACTTCTGATGAGAAACTTTATAATCTTGTACTAGACCTGTAATTTCCTTCACTTCTACTTTTTCGGGTTTGCCTTCAAAAAGGAGCAGGAGACCTCCGTCTATGGCTTTTGTTTCTTTATATTTTACCTCTTTTTTAGGTGGATAAAGCGTGAGTTTAAGCCCAGAAACACCTTTAGTAATATTAAGTTCATCTTTAATAAAGCCTAGACTTTCTTTTCCTTTATCGTACACTGAGTTCATATTCTCATCATCAAAAGCGATGACTTTATACTTGCCTTGAGCTAGATATTCTAACTCAAAATAGCCGTCTTTATCTGCTTTAGTAATGTAGTAAGGTTTCTCTCTAAAATTGATGCTATCCGAAGCCTTGTAAAGCCCCACTACTATATTAGATTTAGATTGAGCCTCACTATTAGTCGTAGATAAAGCGTTTTGTGCCGTTCCTGCAAGGTAAAGGCTATCCAATTTTTCCCCCGTTGAAAAAGCAAAATTAAAATAGGGTAAAATATTACCTTCGTTGTTGTCCACAATGGCATTACCAAAATTAAAGCTGTAAGTCGTGTTGGCTTGTAGAGTATCTCCCCACTGTATCAATACATATTTGTTGGCAAGATTAGAGGGGATAATCTTCTTTATATTTTTAATAGGTGGCGAAATAATGAGCTGCTTCTGAATATCTTTTAAATTAACATATTCATCAAAATCTAGTCTTAACTCTCTTATAAGTAGAGGTACTTTGGTTCTAGAACTGTCTATATTAGCTCCTAAAAAACGAGGAGCCAAAGTATCCTTATCCCCTCCCACAGGAGCCCCTACTCTAGCACAAGAGTGCATTATAAGACTAAGGATAAGCAGAAAAAAAACTTTTTTCATTTTCTTTTATTTAGGCAAAAGTAAGGTTTTTAAACAAGATGAATGCTTAAAATATCTCTTCGTGAAAGTCTTCTATTTTAGAAACTTCCACAATTTTTATATTGTGTTTTTTCTTTGGTATCTTATTTTGTTTAGAAACAAATATTTTATGATAGCCTAATTTTTCGGCTTCGGAGATGCGTTTTTCTATTTGTGGCACAGGACGAATCTCTCCACTAAGACCAATTTCCCCAGCAAAACAATAATGCTCCGACACTGCAATATCCTCGTTGGAAGACAAGATAGCAGCTACCACAGCTAAATCTAAAGCGGGGTCGTCCGTTTTAATACCTCCTGTAATATTTAAGAATACATCTTTAGCCCCGAGTTGAAAACCAGAACGTTTCTCCAAAACTGCCAAAAGCATATTAAGTCTTTTAGCATCAAAACCCGTAGAACTTCTCTGTGGTGTACCATACACGGCTGTACTTACAAGGGCTTGTATTTCTAGCAACATAGGGCGGTTACCTTCTAGCGTTACTGCTACCGCATTACCTGAAAACTCTTCGGATTTTTTGGTAATAAGCACTTCCGAAGGATTTTTAATTTCTTTCAATCCTGCCGAAATCATCTCATAAATACCAATCTCCGCAGTAGAACCAAAACGATTTTTATTTGCTCTCAAAAGTCTAAACAAATGGTTTCTATCACCATCAAAATTAAGAACCACATCTACCATATGCTCCAATACTTTTGGTCCAGCAATTTGCCCATCTTTAGTAATATGTCCTACTAAGAAAACAGGCGTGTTAGTCGCTTTTGCAAACTTTATAACTTCCGAAGCACATTCTCTAATCTGAGACACCGTACCTGGGGAACTTTCCATCACCTGCGAATGTAGAGTTTGTATGGAATCCACAATCATAAAATCAGGCTGAAGTTTTTTGGCTTCGTGTAAGATTTTCTCTATTGAAGTTTCGGTGTATAAAAAACAATTCGGATTTTGAAGTTCCGTTAGTCTATCTGCTCTCATTTTGATTTGAGAGGCACTTTCTTCCCCCGAAACATAGAGAATTTTTTTCTTCATTTTAAGGGCTAATTGCAACAGTAATGTAGATTTCCCTATACCTGGTTCTCCGCCAATAAGGGTTACCGAACCTAAAACAATACCGCCACCCAAAACCCTGTTAAGTTCTCCGCTTGGAGTTTTAATGCGTTGCTCGGCTTGTGTTTCTACTTCTATGATATTGATGAGGTGTTGCCTTCCAAAATCTCCTGCATAATTTTTAGAGGTTGTTTTTTCTGCAATCTCTTCCACTAAAGTGTTCCATTGTCCACAATTTTGGCATTGTCCGTGCCATTTGGAATGTTGCGAACCACAATTCTGACAATAATATACTGTTTTTAATTTAGCCACTTCTGAATGTCTATTAAAAATGAAACCGCAATTTACAAAATAAATTTTCTTAAATTAGCAGAGCGTAGAATATAAATCTAAAGTCAATAAAGAATGGAAGCTTTTGTAAATTCAGAAATTAAAAATCATATTGCACATATTACTTTTGGAACGCCTAAAAGTAACTCTTTACCAGGACATATTTTAGAACAACTAGCACAAACGATTTTATCCGAAGGAGAAAAAGAAGAAGTAAAGGCAATATTACTTAAATCTCACGGAGAAAAAGCGTTTTGTGCAGGTGCGAGTTTTGATGAACTATTAGAGATTGATAATTTAGAAGCTTCCAAAAGATTTTTTGGAGGGTTTGCTAAGGTGCTAAATGCTATGAAGAATTGTGGCAAAATAGTAGTTGTAAGAGTTCAGGGTAAGGTTACAGGTGGCGGCGTAGGCATCGCTTGTGCAGCAGATTACTGCTTCGCTACAAAAGAAGCTGCTTTAGCACTTACAGAAATCAATTTGGGTATTGGTCCATTCGTTATTGGTCCATTTGTGGAGCGAAAGATAGGAAAATCACAATTTTCTGCAATGTCTCTAGATACAGAGTTTAGAAGTGCTGAATGGGCGGAAAGAAATCACATCTACCATCACATTTCGGAGGATATAACTTCTATGGACGAAAAATTAGAAGTTTTTTTAAAGCAGTTGTCAGAAAGGAGTGCAGATGCGTTGGCTCTCATTAAAAAAGTATCTTGGGAAGGTACAGAGTATTTTGATAGCATTATGCCTGACCGAATTCTAATGAGTGCAAGTCTAGTATTAGAGGCTACTGCAAAAGAAAGCATACAAAAAATTAAAGAAAAATTAGCTAAAAAATAACAATCCAAAATTCATTTGAATATAAAATAAATCTCCCCAAATTTTAAAATTTGGGGAGATATTTATCATATAAACTTTTATTTCTTGATAAACTTCTTGGTAACCTTACCATTAGTTGTCATCATATTTATGATATATACACCTGGCGTAAGCCCAGATACATCAACCGATTGTGAAAAACTACTATTTATAGTTTGAAGTAATCTTCCAGACATATCATACATATACACAGGAGAAGTAATTAATTGAGGATTAACAAAAATAATATTAGAAGTTACCACGGCATCTTGCAATCTCACCTCACCCGATAGCTTATCAACTGGTTGACTGGCTGATTCAAGTTCTGTATATCCAGAAACTATAATACTATAATCTTGAGTTTGAGCTTCAGCTCCTAAATTATTAAGTAATTTACCCTTATGAGAAACTTCCACTCTATATGTTCCTGAAATTGGCACATCTATTAAAACCTGTTCCACATTATCTACCGTATTATCTCCCTTGGTAGCAGCAGCCATTGGACTATTGATATTTAATTTCCAAGGATAGTACACTTCCCCTGTTTTTTCATTTATGATTCTTAAATCCAAATCATTTACTAGCTTAGAAGCTCTATTATTATGAGCCTCTGCATAATTTTTAGGTAACTTTTTATACGAAGGATCTACCCAACTTATGGTTACCTTAAGCGGTTGTTTACCATCAGTATTCAATGCTAGTACTTCTTTATTTCCGTTTTTTAGTTGCTTAGTTTCAAAAATAATTTCGTTATTACTTTTCTTTACAAGAAGTTCAGCTCCTTTTTGAGCATTAGCAAAACCCCAACCGAACCAAACATCAGGCCCCACATTTCCTGCTTCCTCTGCAGAATGTATCAAGAGTGTTTTCGCCGATGCAGCATCTAAACTTGCATCACTAAACAAGTCTTTATATATTTGTATCCACAGTCCTATAATCCCCGTAACTTGAGGAGCTGAATAAGAAGTTCCACTTCCATACGCCCAGCTATTACTTCCCGTATCAGAAGATGAGGCAGAAAAAATATCACTTCCCACCCCTGCAATATCTGGCTTTATTGCACCATCATCTCTAGGACCAGCACTACTATAATCAGCCTTTATCACATCTGTAGATTGCCTATACCTTTTATTATTTGAGGTTATTTTTTCTGTAGCTCCAACTACTATAATATTCTTAGCTAGAGAGCCAGGGCCTATACAATCATAACCTTCAGAACAGTTATTACTAGGCAAATTATCAGCTTGTGTAAACTTAACATAATTACCATCTTTATCTTCATAATAAGAATTTAGACTAGTACCCGCAGGACCATCACCAAAAGAATTTCCTGCAGACTTAACCAAAATCATCGAAGGATTTTCATAAACTATATCATCATATTTTTGGTCATTACTTATGTAAGCTCCGTTCAAGTCATAAGAAACTTTATTTGTAGTATCATAAGCACCACCCCAATAAAATCCTTCTCCCATATCGCCAGCCTCTTCATAACTCCAAGCTGGATTTATACCATACGAATGATTAGAAAGATGCGCTTTAGAGAATAATATTTTTTGATATACTGTTTTATCTGCATTTTCGCCCTCTAAAGTAGAATTCATAAAACTATAAGCATCAAAAGTAGCTTTAGGCATAATTCCCTTAGTATTACCCGAGATAGTCCCATCTCTTATAATATGCCCTATCCCCCCTAACATACTAGTAACAGCAGTCGCATGAGCACTATAACTAGAAGAAACTTTCTCTTTATTAACCACTCTAGTACTTACAGCACCTCCAAAATCAGTATGTTTCTCATAGACTTTCCCTCCGTCGAACACAGATACCTTTACATTTTCTCCATTATAACTTTTTGTCAGCCCTAACATTTTACCATTTTGGATAAAATCCACATTAGAGTTCTCTATTTGGTCTAAATCCTCCGCACTCAAGAAATAAGGCTTTCCATCAAAAAAGAAATCAACCTTTTTTCTTTTATCTAGCAAAGCCCTTTCTGCTTTTTTTATACCTTCAAGAGAGGATTTACCTGCTAATACTTTATTAGTAAGTAAATTATTCTTATAAAAATCAAACTGAGAGAGCAAACGATTTTTATCTTCTTCTAATTTTTTTTCAAGAGAAAAAGAATTCTCTTGAGCCAAAACAACACCCCCAAGCCCTATACAAGTTAAAAATATAATTTTCTTCATACTTAGATTTTTCACACTGCAAATGTAGTCATTTATTATTAAGTTCATAATTTTACTAAAAGATTAAGGATACCCTCTTCTCTATAGGGCGTGTCCCTTTCCAATTCTAAAGCCCTAGCAAGGGTCGGTCTACGGGCAGTCGCTATCTTACAAAGCCCACACCTATCCCTTACACCTTTGTAAGATGAGCTCCAACAATGCCCTTCGCCCTCACGCAACGGCATTCATAATACAAATTTCAATCGCTTAGTTCCAACTCTTTTAAACTTTCAGAAAACACTGCGAGAAGTTATCCTATCTCTCGCACCGTTTTAATCAAAACGGTGCAAGGAGTTTTATAATCCTACGCCGATGTGTTGCTTTACCCTACAACACTCCGTTGTCTTAGGCTACGCCGATGTGGCGTCTGATAAGACAACACTCCTCCTTCCTGAACACTCCAAACAAAAAAGCCTCTAGCAGTAATGCTAGAGGCTTTTCAAAAATAAAAACTGGCGGCGACCTACTCTCCCACTTTCGTAGTACCATCGGCGCTGGTGGGCTTAACTTCTGTGTTCGGAATGGGAACAGGTGAGCCCCAC
>NZ_QXHU01000007.1 GCF_009663465.1 Riemerella anatipestifer | reverse complement strand
TGGGATATATCGCAATGCTATTGGCAATGCGAATGCTTACATCATTAGCCTAAATGGGAGCAGTACTACCACGCTCAAAGTGCAAACGATTACAGGCGTTCCTGACCGTTGCTATGGTAAGACGACTTTGGACTGTGTGGGTTATGGAGCGAATGAGAAGGAACACGAGTTTATTTATGTCCCAATAAAAGGTCCCGATGGTAGGGTTTGGTTCAGTAATAATTTAGGTGCAGAATATGCAAAAGTAGGTTCGCCTTGGTTTACCCCAGCTTATCAGGCGGGGGCTTTGCTTTATTTGCATACCACTTCCGCAACGCCTCTTTCTAACCCAACTGCCGACCAGATTAAAAAAGACTGGCGTGCGTATGGTTCGTTGTTCCAATGGCAGCGTAACCCAGACGGGCACGAACTCATAAATTGGTCTAATACTACAAGTAGTACGCCTAAATATGGCACCACCACTACTTTATCCAACTCTTGGACGAACCCTAATACGAATGTATTTATAATTGGTAATGCTAGTTCAAGTTATTATTCGTGGGTAAATGGTTTGTTGGATAGTTCAGGACCTTATAATTTATGGCAGTCAGGACAATCTAATAATCCTTGTCCTGTGGGTTATCATGTGCCTACTCACACCGAGCAGATGGCTTTGCATAATGCGATTTTAGGTTATGATACAGGTACTTCATCTACAAGTTCTAATAATATGTGGAATGAAACTGGACTCCGCCTGTCTGCTAGTGGTTACCGCAGCGCCACCATTGCCATGCTCAGCGGTCAGAGCACCAACAGCTCCTTGTGGAGCAGCGAGCTAAGCAGTAGTAACAACTACTACTCGTGGCACCTATGGTTCGTTAGTGGCAATAGCAATGCCGCGAGCGGCAGCACTCGTGCGAACAGCTATAATGTTCGATGTATTAAGGATTAACTAGGTGTTCTCGGCGGTTTCACCTCTTAAATATCTGCTGTCTATAAGCCCTAAACCTTACCTCTCCCCCATTGCACAACAAAATGCAGTGGAGGATTTTTGTTTTATTACTCTAGATAAATAATATTTAAAAAAGGTTTTTATACTTTTGTCGCCTAAAAAAAATAATATATAATGAAAAAAACATTTCTAATGGCGTTGGCTGTTGTGGGTGCGGTAGCATCAGCACAAGAAACGGTGTCAGATAGTACCAAACATTGGTCTATTGTGGGGCAAAATACGCTTATGCTTAACCAAGCAGCTTTTTCTAACTGGGTAGGTGGTGGAGCCAATAATGTGGGTTGGCTAGCAGGTACTAACTACAATATGACCTATGAAAATGGTAAAAATCTTTGGGAGAACATAGTGGTATTAGGCTATGGGCAAAATAATACTAAAGGTACAGGGAGCAGAAAGACTCAAGATATCATTAACCTTTCTTCTAACTACGGCAGAAAAATTTCTCACAATTGGTATGCGTCTGGCGGAGTTAGCCTGCAAACTCAATTTGCTCCCGGCTATGAGAATGGTAATGACCCTTCTGCCAAAAAAATATCTAATTTTATGGCTCCTGGCTATCTAATGGCTGGTGCAGGTTTTACTTATAGACCTCACGAAGACCTTACAATTACCTTAAGACCTGCTAATGCAAGATGGACTTTGGTGCTAGATAAAGACTTACAAAAAGCTGGAAATTTTGGTTTAAAAAATGATGGGGATTCTTCTTTATTTCAATTTGGTTTTTTGGGGACGGCTATTTATAAGGTACAACTGATGGAGAATATATCACTCGTTAATACAGCCTCTGTATTGTCCGATTATCTTAATCACCCCGAAAGATTGGTGTTGGGCTACAATGGGGTGCTTAATATGAAGATTAACAAGTATGTTTCTTCTGTAATTACTCTTGATTTATTATACGACCATAACCAAATCAGAAAAACCCAATTAAAACAAACTCTAGGTGTAGGGTTTGCCTATAAAATAAATAAAGGAATTAAAAAATCTGATATTAAAGAACATAGAAATTGGAGATAGTTATTACATTATACAAAAAAAAGGATGTATTAATTTAATACATCCTTTTTTGTAATAAAAATAGTAGTATATCTATTTTACTAATTTCATTTCTTGTATTAAGTTTTTAGCACCTGCGTACTTGTCTATCACCCAAAGTACAAATCTTACATCTACATTTATAGTTTTCTGTAATTTAGGTTCAAATACGATGTCCCCACTTAGAGCTTCGCTATTTCCATCAAAGGCAATACCTATTAAATGTCCATTAGCATCTATCACTGGAGAACCAGAATTTCCTCCTGTAATATCATTATCGGATAAAAAGTTTACAGGCATATATCCAGCCTTATCTGCATAGATACCATAGTCTTTGTTTTTGTATAGTTTTAATACTCTTTGTGGTAAATCAAATTCCTCATCTCCCTTTTTATACTTAGCGATAAGACCTTCCATATTAGTGTAGTAGTTACTAGTAACGCCGTGATAAAGTCTATCTGAACGGAACGGAAGTGTATCTACTTTACCATAAGTTAAACGCATCGTAGAGTTAGCATCTGGGTAATATTTTTTCTCTGGAAGAGCTTTTCTAAGACCGTCTAAGAATAGTCTAGTATTCTTATCAAAAGCCTCCTCTACTTTTACATAAGTTTCTGCTTGAAGTCTTTGGTCTGTAACATAAGCATTAGCCCATTGGTAGAGTTTATCTCCATCAATTTTAAGTCTATCTGGGTTGTTAAGGAATTGAGTGGCAGATTGCTTATTAGCAAATATAGAAGCATAAGCTAGATTAGCAAGTTCAGAAGCATTAGCATCAGCTAAAGTTTTAGCTTGAGCCTCTTTTTTCACTCTTACTTGATATAGGCTTACGAGCTTACTAAGCATCTCTCCTTCTAGCTGAACATTAAAATGCTCGTAGTAACTATTTATTGCTTTTTCAAGCTCTGGTTTCATTTTGTCTTGTCCAGCTTTGTCTTGATCTGCATAAGTTTTAAATAAGCTTCCTAAGCGGTAAGCTACTCCTATATACTTTGCATTTCTTTGTAAAATAGCATTATAGTTTTTCTCTACATTTCTGTCAGATACTTGGTTATAGTAAGCCTTTATTTCATTGAGTACATTACCATAAGTAGCATCATTTTCTGGCTGTACTGCCCATTGTAGATATTTGTTTTCTAAATTTTGCTTTTCTCCGATAGTGCCATTTTTATTAACAGCTTCTATAGTCCCAGCTCTGTTTTTCCAATAGTTAGCCACAGAAGCGTATTGAGAAGCATAGCCTAGTCTTGTAGCATCATCTTTATCCATATATTTTTTCATAACGTCCATAGCGGCTTTGGAGCCATCTACCCACGCTGGATAATCTTTATTCACAAGTTGAGAAATACCGTAAGAAGTTAAATATCTATTAGTTCTCCCTGGGTAACCCATTATCATCGCAAAATCTCCTGGCTTTACTCCTTTTAAAGAAATAGGAAGAAAATGTTTTGGCTTAAGAGGAACATTATTCACGTTGTATTCAGATGGATTTCCGTTTTTGTCTGCATACACACGGAAGATACTAAAATCTGCTGTATGTCTAGGCCACTCCCAGTTATCAGTATCACCACCATATTTACCCAAAGATGCAGGAGGTGTACCTACCAAACGAACATCGGTATAATCTCTGTACACGAAGTAATAGAACTCGTTACCATTAAAGAAATCCTTAACAACAACGGTATATTTACCATTTTCAGAGTTTTCTTTTTTGATAGCTTCGTATTCAGCTTTTATGATAGCTTCTCTTTCAGAAGCAGTCATATTATTATTAAGCTTAGAGTTAATGCGTTCTGTGGCATCACCCATTCTTTCTAAGAATCTCACATAAAGCCCTTTAGCATTAAGCTCTTCAGACTTTTTCATTGCCCAAAAACCATTGGTTAAGTGGTCTTTTTTAGGTGTAGAAAGTGCTGCTATAGCACCATATCCACAGTGGTGATTGGTAAAAATCATACCTTCTGGAGATACAATTTCACCTGTACAAAAACCGCCAAAACTTACAATAGCATCTTTAAGGCTGGAGTTATTAACAGAGTAAATTTCTTCGGGTGTTAAACGAAGCCCTTGCTTCTGCATATCCACACCATTTAATCTTTTAACTAGCATCAGAAGCCACATACCTTCGTCTGCTTTCGCTTGTAGGAAACTCAACAAAAATGTGAGTCCAAGAAACAATCTTTTCATGTTAGATTTATAATTTTAAATATTTAAAAAGTTCAATGGGCTAAATTAAGCATTTCAAAATAAAACAACAAATTGAGGAACTATGGTCATCAATTTAGTTTTAAACTTTTAAAATATGCTTTAAGCACCTCTTCCGAAGAAGCATTTTTAGTATAAATTTCCAATATTTTAGGTTTACTATCTGGAGAGAAGAAATGAGGCAAACTCCGTTCTACAGTTACTAAGTCTTCTGCTCTGAAATACGAAAACCCAAAATGCTTGGCAATAGTTTCGGCATTTTTAGAGTGTTTAGTAGCTATAAACTCGTCTATTGCATTGGTAGTATCAGGCCCTGGTATGATACGGAAAATATTGCCTTCTCCATTATTGAGTATGATAATCCTAGTGTAAGGCGGGATATACGGATTCCAAAGTCCATTGATGTCATAGAAAAAACTAATATCTCCTGTGATAAGGAGCGTAGGTTTTTCGTTAGCAATAGCAAAGCCCATAGCCGTAGAAGTGCAACCATCTATACCGCTTGTACCTCTGTTACAATAGATTGTATTTTGGTATTGGAAATCAAATAGCTGAGCATACCTTATAGCTGAACTATTAGAAATGTGGATATTATACTCCTTTGGTGTGTTTTGGGTAATAATTTCAAAGCATTTAAAATCGGAAAACGGTGCTAAAGAAACGTATTCTTCATGCTTAGCATCTAGTTTATTTTTAAGGCTATCCCAAAGGTTAAAATAGGCTCTTGGCTCTAAATTGATACCTTGTATAAGCTTTTTAAAGAAAACATCAGCTTTGGTTTTAATTTTTCTATTAAGCACAAAATAGGTATCTGGGTGCCAGTGTTCATCTATATGCCAATGGTTTTTGATTTGAGATTTTCTAAGAAAATGTTTTATCTTTTTAGAAACTACATTTTGTCCAATAGTAATAAGCAAATCTGGAGCGTAGTTTGGAAAATCTTTCTCCTCTAAATTAAAAATATAACGGTCTATATGACCGAAAAACTTCTCGTTATGAAGGTTAGAATTAACCTCCGTTAAAACCACTGCTGTATGATTTTTAACTAACTGAGAAAGATAGGTTTCTAATTCTGGATTTTTATCCAAAGTACCCGTAAGAATCATTATTTTTTTTGAGGTGTTCCATTCTGCTACTAAAGTGCTGTCTAACTCAAAATTATTGTTTTTGCTTTCTTTTTCTACGGTAGGCATTACAGGAATTTCGGATACCAAATTGTACAAAGGTTCCTCTAAAGGAATGTTGATATGCACAGGACCTTGCTTCTCTAAGCAAAGTTCTATAGCTGTTTTAATGGTTTTAAAATTGTGTTCATCGGCTTCTTCGTGGCTATCTTCCAAAAGTTGAAAATCACCATAAGAATGCTGCTGAAAAATCTGATTTTGTCTAATGGTTTGTCCATCAAAAATATCAGTATAATCAGAAGGTCTATCGGCGGTTAGCAATAATAAAGGAACATTTTGATAAAAAGCTTCTACCACTGCAGGGTAATAATTAGCCACCGCAGAACCACTGGTACAAGACAAAGCCACAGGCTTCTTCTGACTCTTTGCCATACCTAATGCTACAAATCCTGCACTTCTTTCATCCACTATGCTATAGGCATTAAATTCTTCAAACTCTGTAAAATGTATCGCCATTGGAGCATTTCTAGAGCCAGGAGAAATTACAATGTTACTAATGCCATATTGAGATAGCAAATGTGCTAAAATTTGTATACTGCGTTTAGAGGTATATTGCTTCATATAAAATCTTAAAAAACTTTATGCAAAGGTAAGGTATTTTTGAGGTAAGGAAGAATGTAGTGCCATGTAAATATTATATTTATAATATTTTTTTTAACTTTATCAAAAAATTTAATCAAATGAAAAAACTAAGTTTGTTATTAGGAAGTGTTTTAGCTCTAACCTCTTGTGTTACAAGCAAAACCTACACCATACAATCTAAAAGTAATACCAATACAAAAGGTACAGCTACTTTTACCCAAAAAGCTAAAACAGTTACTTTGAATATAGATGTTCATAATCTAACGCCTGGTAAACACGCCATTCATATTCACGAGTTTGGAGATTGTTCAGCTAAAGATGGTTCTACTGCTGGTGGGCACTGGAATCCTACGGGGCATCATCACGGAAAATGGGAAGCTGAACATTTCCACAGAGGAGATATAGGAAATCTCAATGCTGATAAAAACGGATATGCGAAGCTTACATTTAGCACAGACAAATGGTGTTTGGGGTGTAAAGACGAAACTAAAAATCTCTACAATAAGACTATCATCATCCACGCTGGAGAAGATGATTACCGTACTCAACCCACAGGTAATGCAGGTGGAAGGGTAGGCTGTGTAGAGATAAAGGAATAATTAGAATACAATATTTTTAGGCGAAGTGATGACAAGGGGTGCTTCGCCTTTTATTTATAGCAGATAATGTTTACAGACGAATACTTTATGCGAATAGCCTTTCAGGAGGCTTTAAATGCGTTTGAAAAAGACGAAGTACCTGTGGGCTGTGTAATTGTACACAATGAGAGAGTAATTGCCAGAGGATACAATCTTACAGAAACTCTAAATGATGTTACTGCTCATGCAGAGATGCAGTCCATAACTTCTGCGGCTAACGCTCTAGGAGGCAAATACCTTAAAGACTGTACTATGTATGTTACATTAGAACCTTGTACTATGTGTGCAGGAGCTTTATTTTGGTCTCAGATTTCTAGAGTGGTTATAGGCGCTAGAGACGAGCATAGAGGCTTTCTAAAGCAAAATATCAACCTTCATCCTAAAACCCAAATTTCCATTGGAACTATGGAAGATGATTGCCGCAATCTAGTAAAAGAGTTTTTTAAATCTAAAAGGTGAGAAATTAGTGTACAAGTTCTTTCAAAAGGGCTATTATATCATCTTTTTCTTTTATTCTAGCTTCGTAAGATTCTATCAACTTTTGGGTAGCTTCCTTATTTTCTATATGTAAATTTTGAACATACCCGTTACCATAAGAGCCTTCATAGTTATTTTGAGTTTGAATGCTCAATCTGTTTTCGTTGAAGAACTCTGTAATATCCGTTTCTAATATTTCTGCTATTTTGGATAATCTTTCCACAGTTACCTTAGTATTTTCATTTTCTAATCTCGCATAAGACGCTTGACTTATGTTGAGTTCTTGTGCTACATACTCTTGAGAAAACCCTTTTCTCTCTCTCAACCTTCTTATATTAACTCCTATTTTATTCATATTATGTATTTTTATATCCAAAAAGCGTATACAAATATACAATTTTAAAAATTTCAGCCAAATATTTTTTTTGACCTTTGTAGAAAACAATTTCTAAAGCAATGTTATGAAAACTAAACATTTATCCTTTTTATTATTTCCTTTGGTAGTATCTTCTTGCAGTTCATGGGTAAGAATAGGAGATTTAACATCTGTAAGTAACAGAAATATAGATGACAGCAAAACTTATGTACTATTAAGTAGAGAGGTTGAGAGTATTGCCGATTCTGGCTCAGACGCATTGGAACAAGCAGTAGATAATCTCACTAGAAAATATGAGGGAGAATTTTTAAGAAACGCTAAAATCTTCGTAAAAGATGATGGTAAAAAAGTGAAAGTGATTGGAGATGTTTGGGGAATTCAAAATACAAATGTTTTAGTAAATGTTTCTGCTAAGTCTGAGGTTAATCTGGAGCTAGGCGACACAGTGGCTTTTAAATTGAAAGGAAAAATAATTGAAGGAAAAATAATAGGCATTAGCACCAACCATTGCATTGTAGAGTATAATGGAGGTAAAAAAATAGAGTTGGCTTATGATAAAGTTACAAAAACAAGTAAATAGTAATAAAATGAGTAGATATTTATTATTAGTATGTTCTGTATTGTGGTTAGTTTCTTGTACTAGGACAGAGAATGTATTGGAAGAGTCCTCATCTTCATCAAAGACAGAAATAAAAACTTCCACAGCTGTAAAAATAAATGTGATTAACAGTAATAACGAACCTCAAAGTGGCATTGTAGTTATGATGTTTAAATCAAAAGTTAAAGCCGATGCTCTTCTACCTACAGTTGAAAAGGAGGTTGTTTCAGATACAAATGGTATTGCAAATTTTGATTTATCCTCTTATATACAAGAAGATACAGAGCAAATTTATTATTTTGAAGCATTTAGAAAACAGGGAAACAAATATCTGTGGGTAAGCACTACTCACCCTGAATTTAAAATCAAGAAAAATACTATAAAAACCACAGCAATTATTATTAAACAATAATTTCGAGGAATAAATTTTGAATTTATTTTCTGATAAAAAGAAAAATGTTAGACTGTTTTATAGTCTAACATTTTTCATATTGCAGAGCGACATTCTTATTTTATTCCTCCTCTGGAACAAAATCTAAACTTATAGAGTTCATACAATAGCGTATGCCTGTGGGCGGAGGACCATCATTAAATACGTGTCCTAAATGAGCTTCGCATCTTTTGCATAAAACTTCGGTACGCTCCATACCGTGAGAAGAATCTCTTTTGTAGATAACCCCTTCTTTGTTCACTTCAAAGAAACTTGGCCAGCCGCAGGAGGAGGCAAACTTATAGTCTGACTTAAACAAATGGTTGCCACAAGCTGCACAATAGTAGTTTCCCTTTTTATCAAAGTCGTTATATATACCTGTAAAAGGTCTTTCTGTTGCAGCTTCTCTAGCAATAGAATAAAGCTCTGGCGAAAGTACCTTATGCCATTCTTCATTGGACAACTTTACTGGAGTAGAGTCTGTACGAGAATAGTAAGGATTATGCTTTATAGATTGTGGCTTTTCCATATTAGAGTTTTTGGTAAACATTGTAGTAAAGAAAAAATCCCTACTAATGAGATAATTATTGATTTCATCATCACAAAAGTAGAGATTTTTAGTAATATATCACATCTTTATAAGCCAAACTTCTGCATAAGGTAAGTATTGACTTGCTGGACTTCCTCATCGCTTAGCTGTCGGTCGTAGATGAGCACTTCTCCGATTTCACCTTGCCAAACCCGCTTGGTGTCGTTGCGGTCTTTGGAGACTTTACTCACTTTGGCGGCGGGTTTTCCATTCGCCACCCTAAGGGTATAAAGGGTGAGTTGGGAGGTATTGAAATTGGTAGAGAAGTAGCTGGCTGGCTGGTTGTTAATCATGGTAAGTCCATCATCAAGTGGAAAAAACAATTCACTATCTCTCATAAAGGAAGAAGATAATATGGGACCTAATCTTCCGCCACTATGAAAATCGGTGGCATCGCTTCCCAAAATAAAGCTAAAGTTGCTTTTGGTATCCGCATGGAGCTTGGAAACCACAAAAAAGGTTTTGCCTTCATAGGTGGTGTTAAGCTGAATATGCGCATCGCTATAATTTGGTTTTATGTTGATTATCTTTTGGTTATTGTTCCCCGAAGTTTTGATTTCAAAAGCGGCGGGATTGATGATATCATAAGCCGATTTTGCAGCATAGTCCAATACGACTTTATTGTTAAGGTCTGCTCCGTCGGCATTTATGCGGGCAATGAGCCCTGGTATGGAAGACGGAAGGTCTTGGACCTCGGTATTCAAGGCATACTTGGTCATAAGATAATCGTTCACTTGTGCCATTTCCTCATCGGTAAGGGATTTATCGAAAACAATCACCTCGGCGACTTCGCCTCTCCAAGTACGGTCGGAAAATCCTCGGTCTTTGGAAATGTATCTTACCCTTGCTCCGGTTTTGCCATCGGCCACACGCATAGCGTACACGGAGAGCTTATCCGTATAAAAATTGGTGTTGAAAAAATTTCGGTTAATCCCGTTGATTTGGGTTCTTCCGTTATTAGCAGAATTGAACCGCTGTCTGTCGGACATATAGGCTGAACTAAAGATGCTGCCCAATCGTCCATTGCTATGAAAATCGGCGCTTCCATTATCCCCTAATAGGAAGTTGAAAGCATTATTGGCATTCGGGTTGAGCTTGGAAACCACAAAAAAGGTTTTGCCCTCATAGGTTTTCCCTAAATCGATATAGCTGTTATTGGCTTTAAAACTTAGTACCGGCTTTCCGTTGTGGAGGTCAGGTGTTTTTTCCAAACTCATTCCGGCGGTATTGACGAGGCTATACACTTCGCCCGTTATCCGGTCGGTTACGGTTTGGTTTTGCATATTGGTTCTATCGGCATCTACCCATACGGATATATTGCCAATAAGCTCCTTCATCACATTTGGAGCATCACAAGCACAGTAAGGGTACACCGTGAAAAAATCGGGGAAGGTCTGGGTATAGTTTTGCCCTTCGCTATCGGTTAAAGTTAGTTTTACGCCAAACTTTCCGTATTTATTATAGACCACGGAAGGCTTATCGGTTTCGGCATTGTTTACCTGTGCTGCTCCGGGGAATTCCCACTGGCGGCTCACAATCGTTTTACCGTAATACAGTGAAATATTATTTGGTTCAAAAACAAAATCTTTAACCACGGTGGTTTTCTTCGGCGATTCGATGTTGATTTTAACCACGTTCATTTTAGCTAAAACATCATCAGGGAGTTTTCTGGTCCAAATCCCGCTTCCGCTGGTCGCCATAAAAAACTCGCCCGTACGGTATTGGATTTTGGGTTCCAAGATGTTGAGGTTAAAAGGCAAATCCTCACTGTATTCTTTCCAAGTACCATCAATATAATAATGCACTTTGGACTGGTTATTTCCGAAAAGAAAAATCACATCGGTTCCCCTTACATTTAGGATATGCTTGTAATTACGGTTAGTATTGGGGTTATCAATATTTTGAAAGGTGCTTCCGCCATCATTACTCACTTTTAAAACATTGTTTCCTGTAGTGTAGGTTCTCAACACATAAATGGTTTTGGGGTCGTTATCCACAATCGCCAAACTCATATTATTGGCAAAAGGCGTTGTTTTTTCTTCCCAATTTTTTCCTCCGTCGGTAGAAGCATACAACTTGTTATTCACTATTAAATACTGATACAAAGGATTAGAGAAAGACACCATATACTGCTGTGGGGCAGTGTCTTTCGAGGTAGTCATTTCCTTTAACAGATACACTTTATTATCCTTATAATTGTAAACTTGTAAGTTGAATTTACCCAAAACCTTTTCTTCTTTGGTCTGCGTAAAATAATACATATTCCCGTTGTGATCTCTTTGGGTATAGTAAGGGAGCCCTCTTCCCGCATAGGGTTCCGAAGGGATTGGGTCTAACTTATACGCTGGAGAGTAAGAGGTATTAACTTCGGGCGAAGCAATGATGCCCGAGAAATCCGAAAAGAAGAAATGCCTTTCGTCATTACCCGGAAGAACATACCCCGTAGAACTTTCGCCACCGCCTAAGTGCTTGAATACGCCTTTGCCGTAGGTAGACACATGATAGCTGTCGCCGTTGTGGTACATACCGCCTCCCATATTGGTATTATACTCTCCAAGGTCAAAGCCCCAATAGTCGCCTCCCAGTCCGAAAGTTCGGACTTCGTCCATTGTTTCAAAGAAATCGTTGGAGTAGTTGATGCCTCCATCGGTAGTGAGCCAAGTATCCACGCTACCATCGGCGTTGGTCTGCTGATAAAAGGTCTGCATATCGGGGTGCAACGACTTAGGTCCCCAATAGCCTCCGAAATATTTAAACGTTTGCCCACCATCTCTCGAAATATAGGCATTAAGCCCTCCCACGATAATGGTATTGGCATTAGTTGGTGAGGCAATGATGGCACAGTTGTAAAACCCTTGCGTGTAGCTTCCCGTAGGCTGGAAAGGGAAAGTGGCTAAGTTGATATTGTTGGAGTTGTTGTAGCCTCTTGTTCCTGCTCCGGGACCGTTAGGGTTAGGGAGCGTCCAATTTTCCCCTGCATCATTGCTTCGGTACACGCCCCAATACCCATTATCTCTTGAGGTTTGGTTGGCAATAATGTACGCATACACCACTTGGTCATCAGCGGGGGTTATGGCAAGTCTTGCACCCCAAACATTAGCCATTTTTGTAGCAGGTTCGTACCAACCTTTTCCTTCGGTGCCTTTTTTCACCCAAGTTTCTCCGCCGTCGGTGGACTTGTAGAAATACATAAAATTGGTGGCAGCATCATAGGCTACGGCATAAAACTCATTATCGGAGTTAGGGCGTTTAACAATATCCGTAACACAAAGCGGAAGTTTTACTTCGTACTGGTAGCTTACCGACGAGCCGCTTCCCGTTTGTTTTAGTTTTACAATCCCTCGGTTGGTTGCCATTAGGACATTGTCATTTATGGCGTTACCATCGGTAGCAACACTAATGATTTTAGACACATTATTCCCTATGCCTGCATATCGGGTTAGAGTATTAAAGTTGGTAAGAATAGTCCAAGTAACGCCGCCGTCCCGTGAGATATAGAGCCCGTGAGCCCCTCCTACAAAAATGACCTTCTCGTCCGAAGCCGAAAAACTTAGGGCACTAACCTCCTTAATATCGTAGCCTTTGGTGGCTAAGTGCCACATTTTGCCCTTGTTGTGAGAAATATAGACCGTGCCACTTTCTACCGCACACACAGTATGGTTAGGATTGGTGGGCGATTGGGCAAAGGCTCTTACATTGGCTTGGCTGACCACATTGTTCTGCCCCGTATTAGAAAGCAACTGAACGGGACCATAGTAGTGCCACCCCGAAAAAGTGGCGTGGTAAGGCGTTTCGGGGCTGTCATAAATAGAAGAGGAAGCCTCGCCCGAAGCTATGCCTAAACTCCTTAAAACCCTTTTTAGAAAAGGTGTTTTGGGTCTTTGGGAAAAAGTTTGGTTACGCTCTTGGGCGGAGGGATAGTCTATATAGCCCTCTTCGTTGATGTAGGGTTGTATTTCTCTTCGCCATTCGAGGTATTTTTTTTCGTATTCGCTGCGGAACTCTTTTTTGATGGGGCTGTTTTCTTGTCGTGCATTAGACAGCCAAGGCGACTTTTCCGCTCTGTTCGGGTTAGACGCCTTCATCTTCTTAATCTCTTCCAAAGTTGCCGCATCAAAGTCTAAAGAGGTATTTGCTCTGTAAATATCGTATAGAGAATCTACAACAAACACATTAGGTCTGTTCTTCTGCATTTCTTTATAGAAAGCAGGGACATCACCTGTCTGTGCTTTTAGTGTACCTACCAAAAGCAGAAAAAGGGCAAATAAGTATCTTAACATTGTTTTTATCTTTTATTTGTACTGAACTAATAGGCTTACGGGCGTATCGCTACCACCCACTTCATAAGTAAAATTAAAATTGCAACAAGTATTATAGGTGGCTATAATCTCGGCTTTATAACTTCCAGCAGGGAGTTGTTTTATGGCTAATAACTGCATATTGCCGTAGTAGTCTGTAATACCATCGGATAAGAAGGTATTAGAGGCTTTGTCAATAATTTCCGAAGTGCTGTCCGCAGTGTTGGTAAGTTTCAGTATAAATAGTGGGGCAAAAGCCGAGCTTCTCCCTTTGAAATTTACGGTGGCACTAAACTGAACATTTGTTTGGGCGTTTAGCGTGAACTCAACGGCGGTGTTGGGAATAAGGCTCTCGCTGGAGTTTTGGTTTACCGTAATGGCACTGGCACTTCGGGTATCTGTAAAGTAAGCGTGGTTTTGAGCCGCAGGGCTGGCTGATGTGCCTCCTTGGCTTATCGGAACCCAAGACGCACCGTCCCAAAAGAGAAAGTTGTTTTCGGTGGTATTAAAAATAAGTTGCCCTTTTTCGTTGCCTTTTTCTGGATTTTTGGACACTCCAGGGATTAGAATACCAGCTGAAGAGTCTGGATTATCAGAATCTTTGGGAACAATATGTAGAGTGGCTCTAGGGTCATTGGTGTTAATGCCCACTTGAGAATAGGCTGATAGGGAAACCGATGATAAAAGAATGGAAAATAAGGTTTGTTTCATACTATTTATAATTGCAAAAGTGCAAAGTTACAACAAATAGGATTAACCCGTTTAGTAGAAAGAAATTGACCCTTGATGCAACAAAAAAAATATTAAACACTTGCATACTTCCGCAAAAGGTGATATGTTTGCCCCAGTTTATGACACACGATACCAGCTACATACAAACAAGTGAAAAAAAGTTGCAAAATTATTTGGCTATCTCAAATAATTTTGTAAACACACACACAGAAGAGTAGTTGCGTGCGTACGCGTATTATACCACTTTTTATCTAAATTTTTATCATCAATCATAAATAATTTTCCTCTAGCTTCCGTTAGGGGCATTTGGCGTTTGGTATACGCTAAGTTTTGTTTTCATAAATACCTGCTAGAAGTCCGTCTTTTTCATAAGTTAAATTGGTTGTTTGGGTTTAGGGCTTCTAGCGTGCAGAGAGGATACCCTATTCTCTCTGTCTTAGCCTTCCTCCTTGTTTTGTGTGTGTTTAGAGGAGGGAGGCGTTTTCTTATTAGTTCAAGAGTTCAAGGTTTAAAGTTCAAATATTCAAGGTTGAATAAGCGTACCTATCCCTTAAACCTTAAACATAGAACCTTGAACAGCTTCAGCTCTTTAAACTTTTTTACAACTTCACCATTAGCAATTTTACAATTTCACAACCAACAACTAGCAATTAACAACTTCACAATTTCACAACTTAACATCTATAAACTTTAACATTATGAAAAAAACTTTGTTATGTGCGGTGTTTCTGCCTTTGGTGCTGAACGCCCAAGATTACAGCGGCAGAGTGGGCATCAATACCAAAGAGCCCCAAGCCACCTTAGATATTTCTAAGAAAGAACTCAATACGCTCCCAAGTGGGCACACGCAGGGCGTATTGTTTCCAGAGTTTAGCACTACCGAGCGTTCCACCTTTACCAACCCTAAAAAAGGCACGATGATTTACAATACCGACAAAGAGTGTATTGAGATTTATAGAGGCATTTCGGGCGGCGTACGCCAATGGTCTTGTTTGCCCGATGTAGGGAGTAGCAAAGCCCAAAGCGTGGCGGTAACAGCCGCAGGTTTTGAGGGGGCTTATATTGGGGGAGTTCCCTTCAATAACAACAGCCAAAAGGTTAAATTTAAGTTAGAGAACAACTCGTTCAATAGTGTTAATTCTTCGTTTGCCAATGCGGTAAGCATTCAGAATGGCAGTGCCAGTATTAGCATTACGGGTTGTACTTGGACGCTACTGCCTTCGGGTACTGGGGGCGGTAATTGCTCAGAAAGTAATACCATCAATTTAGCTTCGGGGCAGGTGGCATTATTAACTTACACAATGGGTGGCACGCCCGAAACAGGCACTTTGACGGCTAACTTTAGCAAACTCGGAGCGCAAGCCGACCAATCCACCACCGTTGGCTTAGGCTCTGCCACCATCACCAGCCCTAAGACGGGGTATGTGGTGTCTTTAACTTACAACGGCTCCAATATACAAGGTAAAATCAACAATGGCACTAATAAGCTCACCGTTAAAATACCTTATACTTCAGGTATAGGCTCTTACCAAGCGGTGCAATCGGCAGTAATTCCTGCCGCTCCCGGAGAGGGTGGAGATAACAATGGGCTAAGCCTCTCAATCCCCGCTGGCAATTTCGGCGTAAGTGGCGACCTATCCGCTACTATTGTGGTAGATGGAGATGGAGAATATTTGGTAAAAAAGTTAGCACCAGGGCAAGAATACATTATTGCTACTATTCCTTACACGCTTAATGGTAATAATTACGAAGTGGTGCTTAAAGGTATTGGGGGTGTTCCAGATAAGAAGTTTAATGTCCTAACCAACGGAAAATTAGAGCATCAGTTTGTTTATATTCCTATAACGGGGAGTGATGGTAGAACTTGGCTCAATAATAACCTTGGGGCGGACTATGCTAACCTCAATTCTCCTGTTTTTAACCCTTTACAGCAAGCCACTAGTATAAAAGATAAAAACGCTTATGGTTCTTACTTCCAGTGGGGGCGTGATGCTGATGGGCACGAGCTGGTAACTTATCCAACGGCAACCACAGGAAATAGAGTGTATCCTAATATTCCGTTGTATGATGAGGTCCAGTTGTGGACTTATACTAATAATCCTTGCCCTGATGGTTATCGTATGCCTACCACAACCGAATGGAATGCATATAGGGCTTTACTTCCTTCACCAGCCAATGCCCCTGTTTGGTTTAACGACCCATTAAAACTGACAGTTACTGGTATGGCAGACTACCCTGGGGGATGGATGCAAACTCCAGGTAACTATGAATTGTGGGGTAGGTATGGCTCATCAACTGTGAGAGAGAATAAGTTTTGGCAATCTTTGACTATATTTTACCAAACCTCATATGCTGACTATGATGTGGCGAGTACTTATTATTTAAAGTACCCACGAACAATCCGCTACGTTAAGGATTAGCCAATCTTATAAATTAGACTTTATTATAAAAAATGTTCAACCTTTAAAAATAAATATGTTATGAATACTTTAAAAGCGTGGTTGCGTCCCAACCTATTAACGAAAGATGACCCTAACGATTTTGTAGCCGTGCCTCTTCTAGGCGGTAGCCTCGGCATTACAGAAATCATAGAAGCCCTCAAAAAAGAGGGTATGGAGATACAAACCGAAACAGCAGTGGATATTATCACTCGTTTTAATCGCAAAGCCTCGGAGTTGGTACTCAACGGGTATAGTGTAAATACAGGGCTGGTGTATATGCGTCCTGCCATTAAAGGCGTATTTTACGACAAGACTTGGGATAAAGAGAAACACTCCGTATATGTAAATGTGAACCAAGGCACCGACCTAAGAAAAGCCGCCAACGATACCAAAATAGAAATCCTCGGCGAACAATCTAGCCCAATGAGTGTGTTCAGCATCACCGATAAAGCTACTGGTAAAGCAGATGGCACGCTTACCAAAGGTAAGAATGCGGAAATCAAAGGCACTTATATTAAAATAGACGGCGACAACCCTAAGAACGGCATCGTCTTTAAAAACTTAGACACTCAAAATGAGGTTAAGTTGGCTAAAGATAGTATCGTAATCAACGAGCCATCAAGGTTACTCATACTGGTTCCTACAGATTTAGAAGCGGGTAACTATGAGCTAAGCCTCACCACGCAGTACAGCAACAGTAAAAGTTTACTGAAAGAACCCCGCACCGAAACGCTAAGCACACCTATTACTATTGTGTAGTGTGTTTTTAGCACTTCTAATAAAGACTGTCCTTCCTTATTATTAAGGAAGGGCAGTCGCTTTATAAGGGGAAGGGACCTCACTGCCTAAGGCGAAGACGCTTCTCTCGGTAAGGTGAAGTTGGTTCCCTCGTATGAGGGAACCAACTTCGCCTTCTAATAAAGTAGAAAAATAATCTTTCAAAGTATGGGGTTGCAATGGGGGCTAAATATAAGTCGCCCTCTGCTCGTACGAGCAGAGGGCGACTGTAGCTTCGGGCAGAGAGGCTCTGCCTTACCGAGCAGAGGGGTTCTGCTGGGATATTTATTTAATAACCAATTTACCTCTTTGTATATAGCTGTAAGTAGAATATTGGAAAAGGTAAACGCCTTTCGGTAATCCGTGCGTTGGAACCGTAATTTCCTTAGAAGCGTTGGTCTCTATTTCTACTGTTTTCACCAAAGTACCGTTGGCATTATAAATCTTGAATTGGGCTTTCTCTCTCGGTTCGCCTAATTTAACGCGAAGCTCCTCACCTTGGTTCAATAAGGTAGGATACACTGTGATTTTCTTAGGGTTGCTTGCTTCTTGCGTTTCGTTAGTACCAAGAACCCCATTGTTTACCACAATCATTTTTTTAATCGTTTTGCTATCCGTCCCTTGAGGTGTAGTTACTTTTAAGGTAACGTCGTACTCGCCGTTGTATTTGAAAATCACTTTAGGGTTTCTGGCATTTTTATCACTCACATAATGAGGTTGAGGATTAAACGACCACTCCCAAGTAGCTCCATTTTGGTTCACAATGGAATAAGATTCAAACTCTACCGTCATATCGGCATTAGGCAATCTTGCTTCACTGATGTTGGTGGCTAATGGTTGCGCAATAGGTTTAAATTTATCCCTGTATAGAGGGATTTCCCATATCCCATGATTAGTAGCTGCTCTTAGTTTTCCTTCTTTAAAGAAAGGTACTAAGCGGGTAAGCCTTGCTGCAGGAGGTAAACCATTGGAATAATCAATCCATTCCGTCATAGTGTCATCTTTATAGTAAACATAAGAGCCATTTTCGGTACCTAAATAGACTCCATTGTGTTCATCACCTGCCAATACTATCCATCGGAAGGCTATATTTTTCATTGTAGAATTGTTTTCTAAAACATTCTGCCAAGTTTTTCCTCCGTCTGTGCTGCATATTACTCCACCGGACTTGAAAGGTTGGGTTAGCCATATTTTATTCTCATCTTTAGGATCTACGGCAATGATAGGAATAGGACCACCCCATTCATCTGGAATTTTAAGTTCTTCCCAAGTTTTTCCGTTATTAACCGATTTGTAGATAAAATACCACCCACAAGCGTAAATCACATTAGGGTTGGAACGGGCAAATTCTACATTAGAAATTTGATCTTTGGCATCAAATAATAAGTTGAAAGTCTGCCCTTCGTCAGGGGTTTCCCAAATTTGCATAGTAGGACCACCTGATCTTTCTTTTGGGTGATACAAAATTCTTTGAGCATAACGAGGATCCGTTCCGAAGAAACCATTAGATTTTAGCGTTTCGTAAGGCTGTTTGTTAAAAACAGAAATAAAAGGAGGACTGGTTACATTACCATCAATCCTATCAGGCATAATGAACATTCCGGCATCAGAAAAATACACTTTTTTAGGGTTGCTTAGCATGACATAGCCCGTAGCTTGTTCTACGCCGCCTACATAGACGGCTTTGCCTTCCCCATAGCTTTTCATCATTACTGCATCGCCGTTGTGCCATCTTCCGCCCGCCATCACATCTTCGTTCCAGCCTTGTCCAAACCCATAATAATCGCTGGCATAGATGCCTTTAACGCGATTTTCTCCCGTGATTTTGCCATTCTCTTTTTTGAAAAAATTAGGGGAGTATTTAATGCCTCCATCGTTGGCAATCCAAACTTCATCACCCGCAATAGCGATGTCCTGCATATCGGGGTGTATAGAAAAGTTTCCATTGCAGTAACCTCCTATGGTATTATCCCAATAACCGCCAGAACCTCCTTCTAATGAACGGTAGGCACTACAAAGTCCAAAAATCACGTGTTCAGGGTTATTTCCCGAAACGCCTATCATCATATCATAATACCCCTGTCCGCCGTTTTTGCCATCTATTGCATAGCAAAAGGTGTTTTGGCGTTCATTTACATTACTGGTTATAGTGGTTTTGTCGGTCCAATTGAGTCCGCTGTCTTTACTCTGCAGGATATGAGGCTGTCCATACGCATAACCCGATTTTTCTACATTCACCAAGGCATAGAGGTAGCTTTCCCCGTTTGGGGCATCGCTTACAGCCAAACGACCTATTCTGGCGGAAGGTATTACGGTTACTTCTTTCTTAAAGGTTTTTCCACCATCGTAGGAGATGTGGAGGGTGGAAAGCCAACTGAAATTTTTTCGTCCGAGTAGATAGACTACTTTAGAGTCTTTAGGTTTTAACTCATGGTCGTAGAAGATACCATTTATTACTTTACGGAAAGTAGAACCTCCGTTTTCCGAAATGTAAAAACCATCTTTTTGTCTGTTTATGTTACTGCCACCAAATTTATGTTGTTCTCCTGTAGCTACGGTTACTGTTCTACTATCATCGCTTACTCTTATACTATTTACAGTAGTTGTAATATTACTAATTCTTTTGAAAGAATTTCCACCATCTTTACTCACAAATAGTCCTGAGGTAGAGCCTACCCATACCGTATTAGCGTTGTTGGGATCTATTCTGATAGCGGTTATATTCTCACCAAAGTTGTAATCGGGGGCACAGGCCGTCCAATTTTGCCCCTTATCTGTGGTTTTGAATACCGCTCCGGTTTCTGCTCCCGAGTATAATATGTTAGCGTCTTTTTTAAAGACATCTATCCTAAATACATTGGCGTGAGAGTCATAAGATTCTACATAATAATTCCCGTTTGGATCGGGGTTTGGTGTGTTTCTGGAGGTTGTAAACGGTCCTATATTACGCCATTTTTTTGTATTTGCAGAAGTAGAATTAGCTCCCAATAGGGCTAAACCTTGCTGGTTTTTAGCCATTAGCTGGTTGCTTCTTTGGTTTTGCTGGTCTAATCGGGCAAAATAATCTTTTTTGGTAGGAAGCACAATTTCTCCATTGCCATTTACAAAAGGTCTGTATGCTTTTTGCCATCTTCGGTAGAAGTTTACGGCTGGTTTTTTCTCTGGGGTTTTTCTTCTGGCATCGGGGTCGCTCTCTAACCACTCGCCAAACTTTTTCTCCATTTCGAAGAAATTTACCCCACTTGGGTTATCTACAATGAGTTTCAACCACGCAGGGTCGTCCTTACCTACCGAGAAGCTTTCTGGAGTGTAAGGATCGTAGAATTCTTGCTGTTGCCCCATCAGTAATGAGGCATAAAAACAGGTTAATAATAATACTTTTTTGTACATATAATTATATTATAGGGTTTAATATTAATTCCAAAAATACCAATGTTCACCATTGAAGATAGCCAAAGATTTACTCCTTCCGTCGTAGGCAATCGTGCCCGCTTCGGGGCTTGCCAAATCGGTAGTTACATCGTTGATATAAGGTAGTAGTAAAGCAGTACTTTTACTGTCTAATTTCAAAACCGCAGGGTCGTCAGAGGAAGAATTTTCTGTAGTACGCCTAATGATCACTCCTTCTATTCCCGTATTTTCTGTTCCTGTATAGGTAGAAACAACTGCTGGATTAGGAGCTGCAGTTGTAAGGGGGACATTTGCTGTAGCAGATTTATACATCACTTTTTGGTTTTGTAAATCAAACCATAAAGCACCTTGTTGAGCCAAAGAATGGTCTGATAATGTTGGCAGTATAATGCCTTTAGCAGAGCCATTAGTTTCTTTCATATCGTTGAACTCCAAAATAGAGCTTGTACTTCTTAAAGTGCTTTTGTCTATCGCCACTTGTGCAATAGACCAATGATTTAACAAAATAGATACAATGCCGGTAAATACTATCTTCATATCATCATTTTTTATTCGTTACAACCTTGGGTAATACATTCCCATTTCATTATGTAAGGATTGTATGGAATTCCACTTGGTTTTAAGATTTGAAGGCAAAAAGTATAACAATACAAAGACTCGCCATTAGAAAATAGTTCTTGTAATGCATTCTTTGCAAGTTTTTTGCAAAGTTAATAATTTTATTAAAGATTCATTTTAAAGGTAAAGTGTGGTAATAATTACATATTTATAAAAGAGTTTTTACTTTTTGTGTATTGTATAGTTTGTATTGGTAATTTAATAATAAATATTAAATATTGTTATTAAATGATAAAAGTAAAAATAAATGCGTTTTTTTGCTAAAAATCTTATGCCTATTTTTGGGGCGGATAAAGCGAGTTTATGGCAGATATTATTAGACTTTTACCAGATTATGTAGCCAACCAAATTGCAGCGGGTGAGGTGGTGCAAAGACCAGCTTCTGTAGTAAAGGAGCTGATAGAGAATGCTATAGATGCTAAGGCAACTAAAGTAGAACTCATCATAAGAGAAGCTGGCAAAAACTTGATACAAGTAGTAGATAATGGTGTGGGAATGTCCGAAACTGACGCAAGAATGGCTTTTGAACGCCACGCCACTTCTAAAATCTACGCTACCGAAGATATTTTTAAGATTGCTACTAAGGGTTTTAGAGGCGAAGCCTTAGCCTCTATTGCAGCGGTGGCACAGGTAGAGCTGAAAACTAAAAAAGAAGAAGATATTGTAGGTACTAATATCTATATAGAGGGTGGAGAGTTGCAATTTCAGGAGGCTATACAAACTTCGGAAGGGTCTAACTTTGCGGTTAAAAACTTATTTTACAATGTACCTGCTAGGCGTAAATTTTTAAAATCTAACAATATAGAGTTTAGACACATTATAGATGAGTTCCACAGAGTGGCATTGGCTCATGAGGATATAGAATTTTCGCTTTATCATAATGATGAGGAAATTTTCAAACTCAGAAAAGCAAGTCTTCTACAAAGAATTGTAGATATATTCGGTAGGAAACTTCAGCCTTTACTTATTCCTATAAAAGAAGATTTAGATTGGGTAAAACTTAATGGTTATGTTGCAAAACCAGAAGGAGCTAAGAAATCGAGAGGAGAACAATTTTTCTTTGTTAATGGTCGATTTTTTAGAAGTGCTTATCTCAACAAGGCAGTTCAGGAGGCGTTTGATGGGCTGCTTCAGCAGGGCTACAATCCGTCGTTTTTCTTATATCTAGAAATAGACCCAGAGAAAATAGATGTAAACATACATCCACAAAAAACCGAAATTAAATTTGAGGACGAAGCTCTTATTTTCGCTCTTATTCGCTCCACGATAAAGAAATCTTTAGGTGTTTATAATGTATCCCCTAGTTTAGATTTTGATAAAGATGAAAGCCAAAGTCAGCTTTTAGGTTTGCAAAGTCATTATCCTAAAGCCACGCCGTCTATTAGTAATAGTAGCTACAAAGCACCGTCTATACAGGTAGATAGAGATTATAATCCGTTTCAGCAAGAGCGTGTAAAACCTTCTGAAAGCATTGCTCTTACAGAGCTTTATAGCCAAAATATTACCACAGCAGAACCTTCTAAAATCAATTTATTTGAAGATGAAGACTTTGATGAGGATTTAATGAGATTACCTAATGGTTATTGGCTCTATAACCGAGGCGAAGATACGCTTATGCTAGATTTGGGAAGAATGCATTCTGTAGTTGTTAGCGAGCGAAGAAAACAGAAAAAAGAGACAGGTGTAGGTCAAAAATTACTTTTTTCTATAGAGTATCTGCTCAACGAAATGGAGAAAAATAAATACCGTTCCATAAAGAAATATTTGCCACAATTAGGCTTTGAAATGGAACTTGGGGACGACAATGTTTTGAGAATAAACGCTGTACCTAACGGATTGAAGGAAAAGCAAGTCAATGAGTTTTTGGAGAAACTATTTGAAGTGCTGGACTATAAAACTGAGGACGAGTTTATGGCTTACTATGAAAATCAATGGACTAAGATTAACGCTAAGTCTCGCTTTGATTTCTTCTATAAAACCGAAGTAGAGCAGATGATAAAAGACTTCTCAGATTTAGGCTTTCCTGAATACACGCCATCAGGAAAAAAATGTTACATTGCCCTGCCATTGGAAGACTTGAAGAATAAAATTAAAAATTGATAAAACTAAAAAATGATGTTTCAGAATATACCACCAATCACTAGAAACCTTATCATCATCAATGTGGTTGTATTTATACTAGGTTACTTTTTACCCGCAGGGATAGAGAATTTCTTACCAGCTTATTTCCCTTTGTCGCCTAACTTTAGGTCTTGGCAAATCATTACGCATATGTTTATGCACGGAGGGTTTACGCATCTTTTGTTTAATATGATAGGTTTGTGGAGTTTCGGTTCTGTTTTGGAAAGGGCTTTAGGCGAGAAGAAATACCTTATACTTTACTTTTTTAGTGGGTTGGGAGCGTTCATTCTATTTAATGTTTGGAACTATTATCACTTCTATCAGCTTACCAGCAGTCTGCATCAGCAAGGTGTAGATTTAGCCTCGGTATTTAGAGGAGCTAATCTTAACAATCCTTCTTTAAACATAAGAGCTATTTTCGGAAGAAGTGATGAGGTATCACAATTACAACAATTTTTAATAACACCAATGGTAGGTGCTTCTGGAGCTATATTTGGTGTGTTAGCGGCTTTCGCAGTGGCTTACCCTAATGCAGGGATTATGATTTTGTTTATACCATTCCCAATAAAGGCTAAAATACTATTTCCAATCATTATAGCAGGGTCTATTTATTTAGGGTTTACCCAAATGGCGGGAGATAATGTGGCACATTTTGCCCATTTAGGCGGAGCATTAGTAGGATATATTCTTATAAAAATGTGGAGTAGAAACCGTTTCAGAATACAGTAATAGCCCCGATAAATGATGAAAATTCTTAGAATAATTGTATTTATTATACATTTAGGGCTTTTGGCATTGCTCTATTTGTGTATGATGAATGCCTACATTCCGCCAAGAATATTTGCAGAACTTAATTTTTTGTCTTTAGCCTTCCCTATTTTAGTTTTGGGCTATTGTCTGTTATGTTTGTTTTGGATTTTGAGTTGGAAAAAGAGAGGTTTATTTTTTCTATTGGCTTTAGCATTGCTTTTAACGCCTATCAGGAGATGGGTTAACTATTCCACAGAAAATAAAAACGCTTTTGATTTCAAGGTGGTTAGTTTTAATATTAAAGCCGCAGAAGCTGGTACCGCTAATATAGACTATCATCTAGAATCTTTCTCTCCTGATATTATTCTAATACAAGAGAAAGGAGATTTTAAAGAAGAGATAGAAAGTATGCCTTACAGAAAAGAAATAGACATTTTGGAGTTCTACTCTAAAACACCTATAATAGAATCTGGGAGAATTCTAATTGATGCAGATAATGGCTATGCGGGTTATATAGACACCGAAATTAAAGGCAAACGGATAAGATTTATAAATGTTTATTTAAAGCCTTTTGAGTTAAATAAAGATATGGTAAAACCAAGCACGAATCTTACTGTTTCCGAAGAAAAAGCCAAAAGTTTAATAGCACGATTTTTACCTGTCTTTAAAGCTCACCAAACTCAAGTAGAGCAGATAAGACACGCAGTAGAAAAATCGCCTTATCCTGTGGTTTTAGGGGGTGATTTTAATGCCGTTCCTAATTCTTATGAGTATTATTATCTAAGCCAAAATATGACGGACAGCTTCTTAGAAGTAGGCAAAGGCTTAGGAACTACTTTTCACGATTATAAATTTCCGATAAGGATAGATTATCTCTTTTCAACTAAAGAAATAAAACCCATTTCTCTGAAAACGGATAGAAGCAGACAACTGTCCGACCACTACCCTATCATTGGAGAATTTAGTTACTAAAATATTTTTGATAAGAAGAATAACCACCAATTCTACTAAATCTCAGCGGTATTCGTTGGGATTTTTTTCTATATTTGCTACCGAAAAATAGATAGTTATGGAAAATATGATTTTGCACGCTCATAGAGGGTTTGCTTATTTAGTTTTAGTAGCGGCAGCAGTATTTGTGGTGGCACTTTTGGTGGCTATGTTTGGCTATTCTGGTAAAGTATCCAAGTTACTTAGAAAGTCCAGCTTATTTACAATGATTTTGTTTCACACGCAGTTTCTTATAGGTTTGGGAATGTTGTTTTTTAAATCCCAGTTTTTGTTCTACCTTAAAGAAATAGGTATGGGAGGCATTATGAAAGATGCCGTTTTAAGGTTTTCTTATGTAGAACACCCTGTAACGATGTTGGTAGCGGCTGTACTGATGACGATAGTAAACAAGAAAATTAAAACTTCTGAAACCCTTAACTTTGGTATTGTTATTATGGGGCTGTTAGCGGTAGTTTTATTCTTATTGAGGTTCCCTTTTGATAGACTTTTGGGGTAAAAAGTTAGGTTTAAAAATAATTAAATCAACGCTCTAAAAAATCAACAATTACGGTGTTTTAGAGCGTTGGTGCTAAAATAAACAAAGAATAAATTAGATATGAAAATAGCAGTAGTAGGTGCTACAGGTATGGTGGGACAAGTGATGCTTAAAGTGTTGGAAGAAAGAGATTTTCCTGTAACGGAGCTTATCCCCGTAGCGTCTGAAAAATCAGTTGGAAAAAAGATAAAATTTAAAGGAGCAGAATATCCTATAGTGTCTATGGAAGATGCCGTAGCGAAACAACCTGCCATTGCGATATTTTCCGCAGGTGGTGGCACTTCTTTGGAGTGGGCGCCTAAGTTTGCAGAAGTAGGCTCTTTTGTGGTGGATAACTCTTCAGCGTGGCGAATGGACCCTACTAAAAAATTGGTAGTTCCAGAAATAAATGCAGAGGTTTTAACCAAAGACGATAAGATTATTGCCAACCCAAACTGTTCCACAATTCAGTTGGTGATGGTGCTTAATCCGTTGCATAAAAAGTACAAAATAAAGAGAGTGGTGGTATCTACCTATCAGTCGGTTACAGGGACAGGTAAGGCGGCGGTTGACCAGCTTAATGATGAAATTAGAACTTCTGTAGAAGGTGGAGAAGCATCAGTTCCGAAGGTTTACCCTTATGAAATATTCAAAAATGCTTTGCCACACTGCGATGTGTTTTCAGACGAAGGCTACACCAAAGAAGAGCTTAAACTGATGCGTGAGCCTAAGAAAATTATGGGAGATGATAGCTTTAACCTCACGGCTACAGCGGTAAGAGTGCCTGTGCAAGGCGGACACTCCGAAAGCGTAAACATAGAGTTTGAAAACGATTTTGATTTAGATGAGGTAAAACAAATACTAGCCAACACTAGCGGCGTAACGCTTCAGGACGATTTGAGCCAAAATCTGTATCCTATGGCAAGATACTCCGAAGGTAAAGATGATGTTTTTGTGGGTAGATTAAGAAGAGATAGCTCTCAACCTAACACGCTTAACTGTTGGATTGTAGCAGATAACCTAAGAAAAGGAGCGGCTACCAACGCGGTACAAATTGCAGAATATTTGGTAAAACATCAGTTGGTTTAGATGATAAATACAAAGTGATAAAAAAATCTTTTAGCGGTTTGCTAAAAGATTTTTTTTATGCTGATTGGCTATAAGATTAAAGCCGATAAACTTACAATAGAGTTACTAAATATTTAAAAATGTTCTAAAAACTTGCATACTTCCGCAAAAGGTGATATGTTTGTCCCAGTTTTATGACACGCAATACCAGCTACATACAAAAAAGTGAAAAAAACTTACACAAAAATTTGGTAGTTCCAAATAATTGTGTAAACACACAGAAGAGCTACACGCGTACGCGTATTATACCACTTTTTATCTAGATTTTTATCATCGATCATAAATAATGTTCCGCCAATCTTCATTGGGGGCATTTGGCGTTTGGCATACGCTAAGTTTTGTTTTCATAAATATCTGCTAGAAGTCCGTCTTTTTCATAAGTTAAATTGGTTGTTTGGGTTTAGGGCTTCTAGCGTACAGGAGGAGCGTTCTGTTCTTTCTGTTTTAGCCTTTCCTCTCGTTTTGTGTGTGTTTAGAGGGGAAAGGCGTTTTCTTATTGGTTCAAGAGTTCAAGGTTTAAAGTTCAAATATTCAAGGGGTAAGGGTTCAAGAGTTCAAAGTTTAAAGTTCAAATATTCAAGGTTGAATAAGCGTACATATCCCTTAAACCTTAAACATAGAACCTTGAACAGCTTCAGCTCCTTGAACTTTAAACTTTTTTACAACTTCGCAACTTCACAATTTCACAACTTAACATCTATAAACTTTAACATTATGAAAAAAACTTTGTTATGTGCGATGTTTCTGCCCTTAGTGCTGAACGCCCAAGATTACAACGGCAGAGTGGGCATCAATACTAAAGAACCACAAGCCACTTTAGATATTTCTAAGAAAGAACTAAATACGCTCCCAAGTGGGCACACGCAGGGCGTATTGTTTCCAGAGTTTAGCACTACCGAGCGTTCTACCTTTACCAGCCCTAAAAAAGGCACGATGATTTACAATACCGACAAAAGCTGTGTGGAGATTTATCAAGGCGTGGTTTCGGGGGTTCACCAGTGGACTTGTATGCCGGGGAGCAACCAAACCCAGTCGGTAGCGGTAAAGGCAGCAGGCTTTGAAGGCTCTTATGTGGGTGGCGTGGCGTTTACCAGTGCCAATAAAGCCAAATTTAAGTTAGAAAACAACTCGTTTGGGAATATCAGTTCGGCGTTTCACGATGCGATTACGGTGCATAATGGCTCGGCTAGTATTTCGGCTGGCAACTGCCAATGGCAAAAACTTCCAACAGGTGGTGTAGCCCCTTGTACTTCGGGCAGCCTCATTAGTCTTAACTCTGGGGAGTCTGCTATGTTGTGGTACACACTCTCTGGCACACCCGAAACAGGCACTTTGCAAGCCAATTTTAATAAACTCGGAGCCCAAGCCGACCAATCTACTATGGTAGGTAATGGTTCTGCCACTCCAAAATCTCCCGTTACGGAATATGTGGTTTCTTTGACTTACAATAGTTCAAATGTTCAGGGGAAAATCAATAATGGGGCTAACCAAGTTTCTATAAAAATACCTTATACCAATGGGCAAGGTTCGTATGATGCCATCAGCGTTACCCAGCCGACTGCTTTGGGAGAGGGAGGAGATATCAATAGTCTTACGCTTAACATTCCTGCTGGGAATTTTGGTGTTACAGGTACTTTGGTGGCTACGCTTACGGTTGGTGGGACTGATACAGAATATTTGGTAAAGAAAATGGCACCGGGAGCGGAGTATACCATTGCTACATTTACCTATCAAATCAATGGTACAGTTCCTACACATACGGTGGTTCTCAAAGGGATTGGTGGGGTTCCCGACCGTTGTTTCGGTAAGACCACGCAGCAATGTTTGTCAGATATGGGTAGCCCTTCGCCTTGGGCATCTACCGAAATGGAGCATCAGTTCATTTATATCCCCATTACAGGTCCAGATGGTAGAACTTGGCTCAACAACAACCTTGGAGCGAATTATGCTAATGTAAATTCTTCGGTATTCAACCCAACCCAACAAGCCACCTCAAAAACCGACCATAATGCTTATGGTTCATTGTTCCAGTGGCAGAGAAAGCCTGATGGGCACGAGTTGATTACTTGGACAAGCTCAACAAATGGTACACCTAAATATACAGGTTCAGGTTCAGTGTCTTCTTCTTGGGCAAATGCAGGTACGAACAATTTTATACCGTATAATTCATCAGATTATTCGTGGGTAACCCCTTTTGTTAATCAGCAAACTTCAAGTCATCAGTTGTGGCGTGCCAATGGAGCGAATAATCCTTGTCCTGTGGGTTATCATGTGCCTACTCTCACGGAGTGGCAAGCGTTGCATACGGCAATTACAGGTGCTACGGGAACAAATTCCAGTGGTAATTCAAATATGTGGAACGAGACAAACCTCCGTCTGCCGGCGTCTGGGCACCGTTGGAGCGGTAGTGGGTCGTTCAGCAGTCAGAGCAGCCTCGGCAGCTTCTGGAGCAGCGAGGTGGGCAATAGCTCGCGCTCTTGGGGTCTGTGGTTCAAGAGCAATAATAGCAGTGCGGGCCGCAACGACAGCCGAGCTGGCGGGTTCAGCGTGAGGTGCATTAAGGATAACTAAGTGAGAGAAGAAAAGTAACTCTATAATATAAATAAACTAAAGTATAACCTTAAAATAAATGTATTATGTCAATTAAATTTAAAGTAGTAGAAAGAGGTCAGCCGGGTGTAAGCGGCGGCGGTAACAAAAAGTGGTATGCCAGTGCAGCCACAGACGGCGAGGTAGGTATAGACGAGCTCGTAAAACAAATCGAGAAGTTTTCTGCCCTCAGTGAGGCAGATATTAAAGGCGTTATCATCGCTTTAGAGAATGTGATACAAAATGCTTTGTCGGATAGCAAAATTGTGCGTTTGGAGAAGTTGGGGACACTGTATCCTACTCTAAGCAGCGGCGGAGCGGCAACCGAGAAAGACTTTACCCAAAGCCTTATTAAATCGGTAGGCGTAAACTATCGCCCCGGTAAACGCATCTTAGATAGCATGAAGGCGGCAGGCTTTGAAAAAGTGAAGTAAATCGCCCTATCTATGCACCTTAAAAAACTACCGCAGGTTTCTTTAGAAACCTGCGGTAGTTTTGTATAAAACCTGCTGTGGTTTTGGGTAAAACCTGCGGTAGTTTTTAGTGAAACCTGCGCAGGTTTTTTAGCCTACCTAGCTTATCTTTGGAAAGCCTTTATTCATAGGAGGTACAGAACTTCGTTAGGTTTGTTTCAAAACAAAAGAAGGGCGATAAATATATACGCTTGTCCTTTTGTCTTGAAACAAAAGGACCAAAAGTTCAAGACTAGGAAACTACGGCTAAAAATGTGTTGCCCATTCTAAAAGCCCTAGAACTCACGCCAAGGCTAAGCCCGACGCTTGTTCAAACAATAGGTCTTTTTTAACGAATGGACGCCCCATTTTCTTAACGCCTCCGTTTCCTTAGGTCGGAGGGGACAGTCGTTACATAGTATATTTGTCTTCGTCCTTTTGTCTTGAAACAAAAGTACCAAAAGTTCAAGAGCAAAGGTTAGGTTTACCTACGGCACGGCACTTCCCCCTGCTGTTTGGAAGCTATCGCTCCCAATGCCGCTACGGGGTCATTCCCTAAACTTACCTTTGCTCGGCAGAGCGTTGATAATGGCTAAGTGGTGATAATTAAAGGTGGTTTTAAAATGGTCTTTGGTGATAGTATGCTTGTCCTTTTGGCTTGACCCAAACCTAACGAAGTGGTTCGGCGGAGCCAAAAGGACCAAAAAGTCAAGACTAGAAAACTACGGCTAAAAATGTGTCGTCCATTCTAAAAGCCCTAGAACTCACGCCAAGGCTAAAGCCCGACGCTTGTTCAAACAATAGGGCTTTTTTAACGAATGGACGCCCCATTTTCTTAACGCCTCCGTTTCCTTAGGTCGGAGAGTGCAGCGGTTATTATATGTGGTAGAGTACATTTGACCTCTAAGCCCGACGGCGTTAAGAACCTCGTTACCTTTTACCCAAGAACTCGCTAGGTTTTTATATAAACCAAGTGAGTTTTTAGAAATAGGTCTAAAAATAATACGCTAAATTCCACGCAAAGCCCATATTAAATTTGCCAGAGCTTCGCCCAAATCCAGGGACAACCATAGGGAAAACGCCGTCTTGTTTTGTGGTATAAAGTAAGTATTTGGGCTGTGCATTAACATCTATAAAGAAGTTAGAATTAAAAAGCCTTACCCTTCCGCCCACGGTAGCCTCTACCCAATAAGAGGATTGCCGAGAAGTGGGCAAACTAGTCGTAAAAACTTGCCCTAGAGAGCCTTTGGTAGGAATGGCAAGGTAGGTTTGTTGATAAAAAGCAGTAGCGAGTTTACCTCCTGCATAGAATCCATTGCGACGGTCTTCGGCATCGGTTACCATCATATAGAAGGCTCCTAGCTTACCAAAAATCCCCGAAGTAGTCGCATTATAAGCATTTTTGTCATAAATGTTTTGGGCATAACCACCTTCTACAATCCCATTAAGTTTACCTTTAATTTCGCTTGAAACAAAAAACTGAATGTTCTTTTGCTTAGAAAATACCGAAAGCCCTGCCCCTAAAACATTGACGCCCACTATAGCGTTAGGCTGATATTTCCATTTTGTTTTTAGGCTGTCTTTGTCTTGGGCGGATAGGCTTAGGAAAAAAACACTAAAAAATAAGATAAAGGTGGGTTTTATTTTCATCGTGGACATTCTTTTCGTTGAGTTCTATATTTTTAACAGGGGTGTCATTCTCCAAAACAGCCGAAAGGTCGTTGTAGAGCCTTCGCATACCACAAGCAGGAGAAACATATTCCGAAACAGGTGTGTAAAGCACCCTTACTTTAGAGGGCGTTCCTTTGGTACTGGTACTAATGTAGAGGTCTGTAAAGTTGGTATCATCTACCCTCAATGGCACGAGTACCGAATCTGGTTTTAGGGCAGAAACCACGGTTTTAATGTTCTCCTCCCCTGTCAGTTTTACTCCAATAATAAGGGTGTCTGGCTGGTAGAGTTTGTTGGAACTGTCTTTAAATTTAAGTTTCATTCTAGGAGAGCTTAGTCCACTTTCACAAATATCGTCATCGCTTCCACAAGAGGCGAGGGAAAGTAGCATTCCTAAAACAAAAATGAGGTTGAGTAGTTTCATTTTAAATCTTCTTTAATAGGGCAATATTTTCTATGTGATGCGTCTGTGGGAACATATCCACAGGGAGGATTTTCTCCACACGATAATGTTCTTTCATTAAGGCTAAATCTCTTGCTTGTGTAGCAGAGTTGCAACTTACATAGACTATTTTTTCTGGGGCTAGTTTTAGGATTTGTTCCACTACTTTTTGGTGCATTCCATCTCTAGGAGGGTCGGTAATTAAGACATCTGCTTTAGGGTGTTGAGCTAAAAATTCATCAGTAAAAATATCTTTCATATCCCCACAGTAGAAGGTGCAGTTGTCTAGACCGTTGTGTTTAGCGTGTTCCTTGGCGGCAGCTATGGCTTCTGGTACAGACTCAATCCCAATCACTTGCTTGGCTTTTCTCGCTACAAACTGGGCAATAGTCCCTGTGCCTGTATAGAGGTCGTACACCACTTCGTCCCCTTTTAAATCGGCAAACTCTAGCGTCTTTTGGTAAAGAGCTAAGGCTTGTTGGTAATTGGTTTGAAAGAAAGATTTAGGACCTATTTTAAATTGCAAATCTTCCATTTCTTCGATTAAAAACCCATCGCCGTAGTAGGTTTCTACTTCTAGGTCGTAGATGGAGTCGTTAGGTTTAGGGTTGATGGCATACACCAAAGTTTTGATTTGAGGGAAAGCGTTGAGGAGATATTCAAATAAGGCTTCTCGGTCTTCCTTTTGTTCTTTGTAGAATTGGAACAGCACCATCCACTCGCCTTTGGAGTTTTGTCTTAGCATTAGTGTTCTTAAAAAACCTTCTTGATTTTTAACATCAAAAAACTCTAGCTGGTGAGCATCGGCATAATTTTTTACAGCAAGTCTTATTTCGTTAGAAGGGGTTTCTTGTAGGAAACATTCTTTTAAGTCCAAAATTTTACTCCACATACCAGGAATATGGAAGCCTAGAGCATTTTTATTGTCAATATCAACTCCATTAAGTATCTCTTCGGAAGTCAGCCATCTCGCATTAGAGAAAGAAAATTCCATTTTGTTTCTGTAGAAATACTCTTGTGGAGAGCCTAAAATCGGTAAAGCCTCAAAATCGGTTAATCCCCCAATTCGTTTAAGATTGTTAAGAACTTCGGACTGCTTAAATTCTAGTTGTTTTTCGTAAGATAGGTTTTGCCATTTGCAACCACCACATACTCCAAAGTGTTTGCATTGAGCCTCTACCCTATCTTGAGAAAATTCTATAATCTCTATAGCCTCAGCTTCGTAATATTGCTTTTTAGATTTTTTTACTCTAGCGTTTACCGTATCACCTGGGACTGCTCCCGAAACCAACACCGTTTTGCCTTCGGTGGTTTTCCCCACAGCAACGCCTTTAGCTCCCGCTGATACTAACTTTAGGTTTTCTATAATGATGTTTTTATGCTTTCTCCCCATAATTCTAAAACTAATTGATGCAAAAATAAGGTTTTAAAATAGACTTCTAAAAAGAAAATCAAAAAAGGCATATAGTAATCAATGTAGCTAAGGATAATTAAGCTAAAGACTTATAAATTTGAAAAATTATGTAAGTTTGCATTCAATTTATTCTTTTTTAACATTATGGTAAAGTCTAGAGCAAGAGAAACAACGGAGGCTATTGAGAGGTTGTTTGTGAGTATGAGGCACTTATTTTACAGAGGTTTTTTCAAGCCAGGAGGCGTGTCAGGAGAAAGCCTTAGAGATTTGTTGATGGTGATACAGCCCGAAATTTATGGTTCTATGTCTTCGCCCAAAAAGGTGGAGCTAGACGGGTTACTCTATGTGCTAGACCGTTTGCCAGAAGGGATAGAAGAATGTGCTTTTATACATTTAACTTCAGATGAGGGTTTCCACAAGGCGAGTTTTCAGCCTATCGTTCCTAAAAAGAGAAGGCGAAACTGCTACAGGATAGATGCTCATCAGATGAATATTGAGGTGCTTCTAGGAAGGTCGGAAATTTACGATATACTCACCCACTTAACTTTCTTCTACATAGAGGCAGATAAAATAAGAAACATCGGCTTTGATTTAGAAAACGGTGGTACACCTCGCCGTATTTGGAAAGCGATAGAAGAGGTTGCCAAAGGCGAAAAGAAATTTACACGAAAAGAAAAAGAAGTCGCTTTGATACAGCTTTCTGCCTTTTTGGGAAGAACTTTTGAGGAAACTTTAGATGCTTACGAAAAGTTTGGTGATGAGAAAAATCCAGACCGATTATTCAAAATCATTTATAATATGGGTGAGGTAAGTTTGGCTGATTGGCGACAAGAACGAGCGAGAGAAATCTTCTTTAGTGCAATACTTCAGGAGCGTGTGGGGCATCATTTCTTTGGCGAAAAATGGGCAAACAAGGTTAAGGAAGTTTTGGTAAATAACAACTTACACAAAAGACCTTTGCATATCATCAGTGCCAATATGCACAGTGTTAAAAATATGCTTTACGCCAATGATGCTCTTAATATCAAAAATAAAGGTAGTGTAGATTATTCTCTATACGAAAATATTAGTAACGATGCCAATCTAAGAAAAAAAGTTTCGGACTATGCCTTATCAAAAGGGCTTATCTATATAGACGACCAAAGTGGAAGTAATATAGATGTTCAAATTATAGATTTAAAGAAATTTTCTTCGGAGAATACGCCTTTTCAAGGAAAAGCTATCGGTAAAGAAGATGTGATTTTGGTGTTTGATTATGCCTTTGGCGAACAAGCCTTTGAAGTTATGGACGAGCTTTTAAAACCTTTTAAAGTAGGAGAAGAAATGTGTTTTATGCCAGTTCGTTCCATTTCTATTATGGGTAAAGCAGGGATTTTGGAAGGCAAAAAAGGAGATATTATGATACCTACCTCTCATATTTTTGAAGGAACAGCAGACAATTACCCTTTTGAAAATGCGTTAAGCCTCTCCGATTTTCAAGATGATGAACTAAAGGCATTTCAAGGGTCTATGATTACGGTATTAGGGACTTCGCTGCAAAATAAGGATATTCTTTCATTCTTTATGACGACCTCTTGGAAAGCCATAGGTCTTGAGATGGAAGGAGCTCATTATCAAAAAGCCATACAAGTAGCTTCTAAAATAAGAAATCACATCAGTCCAGATTTGTTTGTGTGTTATGCTTACTATGCTTCGGATAACCCTTTAGAAACAGGGAGTACCCTTTCTTCGGGAGGATTGGGGCTTACAGGTGTTAAGCCTACCTACCTTATCACATTGAGGATTTTAGAAAAAATATTGAATTAAGGCATTTAGTATCGTTTCATTAAAGATTGAGAATTTAATTTTTAATGCCATATATAATAAATATTTACTATTTTTGTTGAAAATATTGAAAAACCTCTGTTGGTTTGAGTTGGTTTAAGAACATCGTCGGTAAAATTTTTAATACAGAAGAGGAAGCAGAGAAGCCTAATATCATAAAATTAGGTGATAAGCTTAGTTCTGCAGATTTAGATTATAAATTTGCCCAGTTGTTTACACATTCTGGAGGAATTTTCAATTACTGTGCAGACGAGGCAGAAGCTCTTAAAACGCTCAATCAAATCGTTAAGTTAGAAGGTATGTCTTCTATCTTCTGTTGTGATGAAAACCTTAGAGATTTCTTAAATGTGATAGGGGTGTCTTCTACGGAAAGATTAGAACTTTTTAACGATGCCGCTTTTATCACTTGTGAATATCTTATCGCTTATGATGGCAAAATTATGCTTTCTCACAATAATATCTTACACTATAACTCTTCTAGACTTCCAGAGAAAATTGTGATTATAGCAACAGTTTCTCAGATAGTAACCAATCTCAACGAAGCGATGATGAAAGTGAAACGGAGAAAGAGTACTCTTAAAAATCTGACTTCAATAAGTGGAGGACAATCACATTTAGATGACCCTCAAAAAAAGAATACCAAACTTTTTCTTCTTTTGCTAGAAGATTAAATTAACTAAATCAACTCTGTTTTGGATAAAAATTTATTACTCCGTATAATATTTGGTGGTGTTTATGCACTGGTGATAATTGCTTGTACAACGCCTTATGGAGCTATTACTATCAATAATTTATTAGGTAATTATGTGGTAGGGGCAGAACAACTCTATTTTGGACTAATTACATTTCTGTTGTTTGTAGGCGTATGGGAATGCGTGAGAATGATGAAATTTGATAATACCTTTTGGAAATGGTTGGTTTTCCCAGCTGTACTTCTTGTGTATTACCGCTTTAGTATGAAGTATTTCTATAATGGTTTTTATGCTAACATTACACTATCAGAAATATTAGGATTATCATTATTACCTATTGCGGCATTAACATTGTTCCGTTATCCTAAAGAACTTTATTACGAAAATGGCAAACTCATCTTTGCTGTTATTTATACCGTGATACCTTTTTCTTTTGCATTGGGTCTACCTACTTTTATTAAAGGTTTACCAGAATCCTTTTCTATGGAAGTATTTTGGATGTTTGTTCTTATTTGGAGCAGTGATTCCTTTGCGTATGTTTTTGGAAGATTATTTGGAAAACATAAAATGGCTCCTAAAATAAGCCCTAAGAAAACTTGGGAAGGCTTTATTGGTGGAGTATTATCTACAATGTTGTTAGGTTTTTTTATAGAGCAAAACTATACGGAACTTAGAGGTAATTGGATATTAGTAGGAGTGCTGGTATCTGTATTTGCACCTATGGGAGATTTGCTAGAAAGCCAATTAAAACGAACTTTTGGAGTTAAAGATAGTGGAAATATCATTCCCGGTCATGGAGGAATTTTAGATAGGCTGGACAGCTTTATGGTATGTGCTCCAGTATTATATTTATATTTTGCGATAGAAAAGTTATTTTAATAATAAACTGATAATAATGAAATTACACAAAGAATCTAAAGGAACATTACTTGTGGTAGGAAGTGTGGTGGCTATAGTAAGCGGCTTGTCCATTTATTTTTTGAAAGGGTGGGCACTGGTTATTATACTTCCTCTTTTGGTGCTTTTAGGATTGGTTTTATGGTTTTTTAGAGTGCCTAATAGAACTATTTTGGAACATAGAGAAAATGTAATAGCACCTGTGGACGGCAAAGTAGTAATGATAAAAGAAGTAGAAGAAAATGAATTCTTAAAAGAGAAGTGCATTCAAGTATCTATCTTTATGTCGCCACTTAATGTTCATATTTGCCGTTATCCTGTGAGTGGAGAGGTAGTTTACAAAAAATATCACCCAGGTAAATATCTAGTAGCGTGGCACGAAAAATCTTCTACTGAAAACGAAAGAACTACGGTTGCCGTTAAAACTCTTTTAGGGGCTAATATTGTATTCCGTCAGATTGCAGGTTATGTTGCAAGGAGAATTGTATTCTACTGTAATGAAGGAGATGTAGCCAAAGCAGGGCACGAGTTTGGATTTATTAAATTTGGTTCTCGTATGGATGTGTTTTTACCACTAGATACAGAGATACTTTGCAAAATAGGAGATAAAACTAAGGGAGGCTTAGATGTAATCGCTAAACTGAAAAGCTAATGTTAGAAAAACTAACCAAATTAAAAGAAGTTTTTAGCCTTCTTTCTCAGCAAGAAACATTTGATAATGTTAAAGAAAACATAGCTGCAAATATTCCATTTAAAGGGACTAATCTGTGGATTTTAATTTTTGCCATATTTATAGCTTGTCTGGGGCTTAATATGAACTCTACTGCGGTGATTATAGGAGCAATGCTTATATCTCCACTTATGGGACCTATTATGGGGATTGGTTTTTCCGTTGGGATTAACGACCCTTGGATGCTTAAAACAGCCATTAAAAACTATGCCTTCGCTTCTGGAGTTGGCTTGGTAGCTTCTATGATTTATTTTTTAGTTTCTCCTATTAGCGATGCCTATTCAGAAATATTGGCGAGAACTTCTCCTAATATCTACGATGTACTTATCGCTTTTTTCGGAGGTTTAGCAGGAATTGTGGCTACTTATAGTAAACTGAAAGGTAATGTAATACCAGGAGTAGCTATTGCTACAGCACTTATGCCTCCTTTGTGTACGGCTGGATATGGGTTGGCAACATTGCAATTTTCGTATTTTTTTGGAGCTTTATATTTATATCTTATCAATACGGTTTATATAGCGTTAGCAACCTTTATTGTACTCAAGGTGGTAGATTTTCCCCGTTATCATTTCAAAGATGAGAGGATAGAGAAACGCTCTAGGAAAATTATGTGGTTTTTAGTCGTTCTTACTTTGATACCAAGTACTTACTTCGGCTATGTGATGGTGAATAAAAATAAATTTGAACGAAATGCCTCTCGTTTTATCAGCGGTGAAGCTGTATTTCAAAACAATTTTCTTTTAAGTAAGAAAATTAGTTATGAGAATGGTGAAATAGAACTTACTTATGGCGGAGAAAAGTTAAGCGAAGAGAGTATGAAAGCGCTTAAAAAAAAGGCTAATAATTATGATTTAGAGGGCGTGAAATTAGTCATAAAACAAGGGTTTAATTTTGTGCCATCGGTTAATGGGCAGAATAATATTGTTCCAGCTAATGATTCGGAACAACAGCTCAAGAAGTTTTTAGTGATGAGGAGTGATAGTATCAATGCTCATAAAAAAGAAACTGAACAAATATTTAAAGAACTTAAGGTTCAAAGTAATAATATAAAAAAGTTTGCATTCAGCACTGTGGATGAGGTTACAGACTCTTCTATAATTAAGAAGAATGTAATGCTTATAACTGTAGGAGAATCTATTAGAGAGGCAGAGAAGACCAAAATAAATGAATGGCTTAAAGTAAGAGTTAATAATCCAAAATTAGAGGTTATTTATAACATTAAATAGTTTTAACGCTTCTTTAAGATTGGCTTAACTTCAAAAAGATTTATATTTGCACATTGTTTAACTTGAAAGCAATAAATTATGAAAAAAATAATTATAGGATTGTTAGGTATTTTTACAATTTCCACATTGTCTTTTGCTCAAAGGTACGAAATTGGTATTTACGGTGGATTGAGTAATTTGATAGGAAATGTAGGTAATACTAACTATTTATTTCCTAGCATTTCAACTTTTAATGGTATTTATGGACCATCAATCAATTTAGGAGGGTTTTATAAGATAAATTTTAATCCTCATCAAGGAGTTAGGCTTAACTTATCTTACTCTAGTACCACATTTAAAGACCCTTTATCAAAGGAAGAATACCGTAGAAAAAGGGAAAACATAGGTAATAACGCAACATTCTCTTTAGAGTCTGTTTTTGAGTATCAATTTTTACCAATAAACAGTGAACAAAAAGAATCCATGTTTAGTCCATACATTTTTGGAGGTGTGGGAGCTATGTTTTATTCAAAGATTTATACGACATTAGATTTCTCTAAACATAGGTTAGTTGATGCAACAGGAGCTTTCAAGCTACCTGCAGTTGCTAGCTATCCTAATGAGGAACGAACCCTTAGTGATAGATTGACAATGTCTGTTCCATTTGGGATTGGTTTGAAATATAAGTTTAACTATAATTGGTCTTTGTTTGGGGAAATAACTTTTCGTCCCACTTTTGCAGATAATATAGACTACGGTAATATGCAAGAAAATCAAGTAAAGATTTTTTATAATGAAGATGAAATAAAGGCGATAAGAGGAGGAGTCGGGCTTTCAGAAGATGAAATAAATACTATTATAAGAACTTATGTAGAGTCAAAAAAAGTAGGAAATCTAAATTCTAAAAACTGGGTAAATTCAGTTGCTTTAGGTGTATCCTATTCTTTTGGGCGTCCACCATGTTATTGTGATTAAGAAAATGTCAGAAATAAAAAACAAAATTGATAAAAACAAATTGCCTCAACACATCGCTATCATAATGGATGGTAATGGACGGTGGGCTAAATCCAAGGGGCAAGAAAGAACCTTTGGACATAAGAATGCTATTGAAGCAGTAAGAAATGCCATCAATGCTTGTAATGAGATAGGTGTGCCTTATCTTACACTATATACCTTTTCTACGGAAAATTGGGGACGACCGTCTGATGAGGTAGATACACTTATGAATTTGTTATCAGAAACTTTATTGGTGGAGGCAGAAGATATATTTAACAAAGGGCTAAGAATGCATGTTATAGGCGATGTAGAAAGATTACCTTCGTTAGTTAAAGACCAGTTGTTAAATGTAGTAGATTTAACTAAAAATAATACCAAAGGAAATTTAGTTTTAGCTCTAAGTTATGGTTCTAGGCATGAGATTTTAACAGCAGTGAAAAAAATAGCCACCGAAGTTAAAAATGGAGAACTTTCAGTAGAGGCGATTTCAGAAAAAACCATAAGTCAAAACTTGTTTACCAAAGATATTCCAGATGTAGACTTACTGCTTAGAACGAGTGGAGAAGTAAGGATTAGCAACTTCCTTTTATGGCAAATAGCTTATGCAGAACTACAGTTTTTAGATGTTCTGTGGCCAGATTTTTCTAAAGACGATTTTTTCCAATGTATCGTGGATTATCAAAATAAAGAAAGGCGATATGGCAAAACTAGCGAGCAAGTAGCTCCTTAAAAATTTAATTGAAAAAAGAATAGATTTTATATAATGAGATATAAATTTTTACCAGTCCTTTTATTTGCAGCATCAGCTCATTTATTCGGACAAGAGGTGCCTAAAACAAATCTTCAACAAGGGGTACAAAGTGAAAGTACAACTCCAGTAGAGGACTTACAAGGGAACTATATTCTGAAAGATATAGTGGTAGACGGCATCAAAAAATATAGTGCAGATCAAGTTTTGAGGTTTACAGGGCTTAGAAAAGGAGAGCAGATAGAAGTACCTGGACAAAAAATTAGTGAGGCTATAAAAAAACTTTGGAACTCTAAGTATTTTTCCGAAGTTGAGGTCTATGTACAAAGTGTGGACGGACAAAATATTGTGCTTAGATTTTTACTAGAAGATTTAAAAGAACTAGGAGAAGTAAAAGTGGTAGGGGTAGACAAGAAAGTAAGTAAATCTAAAGCCGAAAAAATTATAAAGGATAATGATTTAAAACCAGGAGTAAAAATCACTGATGATTTAATAAATTCGGTAAAGCATAATATTGCTAAACAACAGATAGATAAAGGTTTCTCTGATGCTAGGGTGAGTATAAAAAATACCACAAATCCTAAAGATTCTAATATGATGGATTGGACGATAGAGGTACAGAGAGGAAAGCGTATAAAAATAGATCGTATTACGTTTGAAGGAAACGAGAATATTTCATCTAGAAAGCTTAGAAAAAAAGCATTTAAAGAAACTAAACAAAAAAGATTTTTATTAGGAATATTAAAGTCTTCTAAGTTTGTTAAAGAAAAATACGAAGAAGATAAAAAAAACTTAGTAAATTATTACAACTCGTTAGGTTATCGTGATGCGGTAATTGTTTCCGATTCGGTTTGGAGAAATAAAAATAATAATTATGAAATCAATGTAAAAATCGACGAAGGTAAAAAATACTATATCGGAGACATCAATTTCATTGGAAATACAGCTTATAGTACAGAGTTTTTACAGAAAGTATTAGGGTATAAAAAAGGAGATATTTATGACGCCGTAGGATTTAATAAAAAAGTGGGTGAAGATGGTGGTAAAGAAGATGATTCGGACATTAAATCTTTATACCTTAACAACGGTTATCTTTTCTCTCAAGTAACACCTGTAGAAAAAGCTGTAAAAGGAGATTCTATAGACTTAGAAATAAGAATTAAGGAGGGCGAAAAAGCCTCTTGGGACAGAGTAACGTGGAGTGGTAATACGACTACACACGATCATGTAATACTTCGTTCTTTGCAGACACGACCTGGTAATTTATTTTCCAAAAGAGATATTAAGGGAACCTATTTTGACTTAGCAGGAATGCAATTTTTTGACCCTCAACAAATTAAGTATGACATCAAACCCAATCCACAAAATAATACTGTAGATGTTGCTTGGAGTTTGGTAGAAAAGGGTTCTTCACAAGTACAATTACAGGCAGGTTATGGAGGTAACTCTTTTATAGGAACATTAGGGCTAACGTTCAATAACTTTTCTCTCAGAAATTTCTTGAGAGGTAAAGATTTTAAACCTGTACCTCAAGGAGATGGGCAAGTATTATCATTACAAGCACAGGCGGGGCAATTCTTCCAAAATTATAGCTTTGCTTTTACGGAACCTTGGTTATTTGGTAGCCGTCCAACTGCTTTATCTATAAGTTTAAATAACTCCATAGTAAAATATGCAGACTTTACAGGAGGTAGTCAAAGGTTAAATATATTCTCTGCAAATGTGGGATTAACAAGAAGACTATTATGGCCAGATTATAATTTCTCCCTTTATACAGGAGTTTCTTATCAGGGGTATAATTTCAATAACTTCCCATTCCAGTTCGGAACAGAGCAAGTAAGTAATGGCTCCGCAAACAACTTTGCGTTTAATGTTTCACTTAGTAGAAATTCAGCAGGATTTGACCCTCATTTCCCTACGCAAGGGTCTAATATAGAAGCTTCTGTAAAGTTTACTCCACCGTATTCTTTATTTTCGAATAAAGATTATACTACTATGTCCACTGCGGCAAAATACAATTGGCTAGAGTTTTATAAAGTAAAGCTGAGAGCTGAAACTTATAATACGGTTGTTGGTAAACTAGTATTACGTTCTACTGCGGAAATGGGCTTTATGGACGGATACAATAGGCAATTAGGAGCTCCACCTTTCGAGAGATTCTATTTAGGAGGTGTAGGGCTTTTTGCAGGAAGGTTTGACGGTAGAGAACTTATACCATTGCGTGGTTATCAGAATGCATCTATGACGGGTGGGTTAACAGAAGATGTTACGCCAACAGGTGGAGGTACGTTATATAACCGTTTTGCAGTAGAATTAAGATATCCAATCTCAATGAACCAAACGGCTAAAATCTATGCACTTACTTTTGCGGAAGGAGGTAACACTTGGAATAGCTTTTCAACCTATAATCCGTTCCAGTTGAAGCGTTCTGTAGGCGTTGGTATTAGAGTATTTATGGGAGCTTTTGGTTTAATTGGATTCGACTTTGCTTACGGATTCGACAAAACTATAGGAGGCATACAACCTTCGGGCTGGAATACCCACTTCTTAATGAACCAACCATTATAATCCAAATATTGAAAGATGATAAGTTTTTTTAAGAAACTCGTGTTTGTTCTCAGTCTGTTGTTTTTAAGCTTTGGTATTAAAGCTCAGAAGATAGGAGTTGTAGATACGCGATATATTTTGGAGAAGTTTCCTCAATACAAAGAGGCAGAAAAAAGATTGGAAATACAAGTGCAAACTTGGCAGACAGAAGTTAGCCAAATGCAGACCAATTACGAAGCTAAGAAAGCATCATTTGAAAATGAGAAAGTACTCCTCGTAGGAGAGCAACTAAAAACAAGGGAAAAAGAAGTCTTAGATTTAGAAAAAGAACTTAAAGAACTTATCTCTAAAAGATTTGGAACAGATGGAGAAGTTAATAAATTGAGAACATCTTTAACTAAGCCTTTTCAAGATAGAATATGGAATGCCATAAAGCAAGTTAGTGATAAAAATGGTTTAGGCATAGTTCTTGATAAGGGTAACGACGCGAATATACTATTTACTGATAAAAAGTACGATTATACCGATAAAGTATTGGATATTTTACTTAAAAATCAAAAAAAATAAGTATAATTGCAGGAAGAAATCAAAAAAACTAAAAAAATTAAACTTTATTTATTATTATGAAAAAATTAAGCGTATTATTTGCAGCGGTAATGATGTTTGTATCTATGAGTATTGCAAAAGCACAGAAGGTAGCTACAGTAGATGTAGAAGCTATTTTGAGTATGATGCCTGAAAAGAAAAAAGCAGACGAACAATTATTAAGTGTATTTAAGGCAAAACAAGCAGAAATTCAAAAGCAAGCACAAACTTGGCAAGAGGAGGTAGCAGCTTACCAAAAAGTAGCAGCTACAATGACTGAAGCTCAGAGAATTGCTAAGGAAGGAGAATTGCAGAAGAAACAACAGAATATTCAGCAAATGTCAGAGGCTGCTCAGAAAGATTATACAGAGAAGCAACAAGCAGCTTACGCTCCTATAGATAAGAAATTTATGGAAGCCACAGAAAAAGCAGCTAAAGCTAACGGGTGGGATTTTATTTTCGATTCTAACACGATGGGGTTAATCTACAAAGGAGGCGCTGATGCTACTGCAGCTGTTAAAAAAGAATTAGGACTTTAATCAAGTTGAAAATATCTATAAAGCCACTCTTTTTGAGTGGTTTTTTTATTTAAAAATTATAATATGGGAGAATTAAAAGATTTTGAGAGTATAGTTAAAATTCGTTTTGCTGATTGCGACCCAATAGGGCATCTCAATAATGTAAAATATTTGGAGTATATGCTCAATGCAAGAGAAGATCATGTGGAAGATAACTACGGATTTACCTATCAAGAATATGCACAAAAAACAGGCTGTACTTGGATTGCTATAGAAAACCAAATAGCCTATCTAAAAGAAGTAAAAGCCAATACTAAAGTTAAAATTACAAGTAAAACCATAATGATGGATAAGAGGACGGCTTTGGTGGAAATTTTAATGAAAGCTCTAGATTCTGATTTGGTTTATGCTGTGTTATGGGTAAAGGTTATTCATTTTAATCTTAAAACAAGAAAATCACAAGAACACACTCCAGAAATTACGGAACAGTTTGGTGAGTTTTTGATAGAAATATCGGAAAAAACATTCCAAGAAAGAGTTGATAACTTGAGAAAAATAAATAAATTTGTGAGGATATAGTGTAAATATTAAGATAAGATATGAGTAAAATTTTAGTTACAGGGGCTGGTGGACAACTAGGTAATTGTTTCAAAAAGTTAGAGCAAAACTATCCACAATATAACTTTGTATTTAAAACTTCAAAAGAGTTGGATATAACAGATGAAGGAGCTGTTTTAGATATTTTTAATGAGGAAAAACCATCAGTTTGTATCAATGCTGTGGCATACACCGCTGTAGATTTGGCGGAGCAGGAGCAAGAAAAAGCCTATAACATTAACGCTAATGGCGTGGAAAATCTAGCAAAAGCTTGTCAAGAAAATCAAACATTATTGATACACATCAGCACCGATTATGTTTTTGACGGAGACACAAATTTGCCATATTCAGAAGATGATTTTGCCAATCCTCTTGGCGTTTATGGGAAGTCTAAACTTAGAGGGGAAGAATTGGCTTTAGAGAATAATCCTAATACAATAGTCATTCGTACTTCTTGGCTTTACTCTGAGTTTAATAAAAACTTTGTAAAAACAATGCTTCACCTTTTTTCTCAAAAAGATGAATTAAATATAGTAAACGACCAATTCGGTCAGCCAACCAATGCAAATGATTTGGCAGAAGCTGTAATGAAAATCATAGAAACACCTTCAAAGAAAATGGGTATCTATCATTTCTCTAACTATTCAGAGACCACTTGGTACGAGTTTGCTACAAAAATTAAAGAATTCTCAAAAAGTAATATTAAACTAAACCCTATTCCAACAGAAGCCTATCCTACTCCAGCTAAGAGACCACATAGAAGTACCTTTGCTTTAGATAAAATAGAAAAAGATTATCAGATAGAAATAAAGTATTGGCAACCTAGTTTAGAGTCTTGCATAGAAATCCTTAAAGAAAATGAATAAATTTGTTTTAGCCCTTAGCCTATGTCTATCAATTGTTGGGTTTTCTCAACGATACGACTTAGTAGAAATTAAAGATAAAGTAGAAAATACAGACAAGTCATTTCACAGACTTATTAAAGAAGACACAGAAAAAGCTCGTTATATAGGTAAATTAGAAGTTGCTAATGCGTCTGTAGATGATAGGATTAATTATGTAGCAATATACAATAAGGCTAAATTTATAGGAGCTAATGCTTATCAAATTATATTTCCCGAAACTATAGATGGTCTAGAAAATAAAAGATACTATACAGTGTTACTGTATTTTATAGATGTGGAAAATATAACAAAAAACTACAATGAAGTCTATCTATTCAACATAGGAGATAAAGCTCGGAAATTAAAAGTGGGAGATAAAAGATTAACTCTTTTACCAAAATCTTATTACAAAATAAATTTAACAGAACACCCAATAGATATTTCTGTAGGAGGTTTTCTTGGTTCTAGGATTAAACTTCCATCTAAAACAGGAATCAATAATTCATTATACTTTAATGTATCCAAAACTTCACTTAAGGGAAAAGAAGGTTTTCTCAATCTAAAGACAGGAGATTTAGAAAGATTAGATGAAAATTACGCTAATTATCTATTAAATTTCTACATATCCTATTAGGGAGTAAAATTTTTCAATTTGTATATCAGTCGATTATATAGAATAGGTAAAAAAAGGGTATAAAATATTTGGAGAATAAGTTAATGAATATGTATTTTTGCATCCTCGATACGAGAGAGTAGGAGTGAGATTGAGAGGCTTAAATGCTTATGTAGTAATAAACCTAAGGATAAAGAGGTGCGTTACGAGGGGTATTTAGCGATGTTGAGAAAAATATTTAAAAATTTTTTCAAAAACATTTGGTCAATTAAAAAAAACTTTTTACTTTTGCACTCGCAAATCGGAACTGGGAAAATCAGTGGTAGATTTAGCGAGAAGAACAGAGAACATTGAAAGAAAATATAACAACCAAGTAAGGAAAAAACCAAAGCGTAACAAAACTTTGAGTGGGACAGGAAAAACATACAATGGAGAGTTTGATCCTGGCTCAGGATGAACGCTAGCGGGAGGCCTAACACATGCAAGCCGAGCGGTAGAGTGTCTTCGGATACTTGAGAGCGGCGTACGGGTGCGGAACACGTGTGCAACCTGCCTTTATCAGAGGGATAGCCTTTCGAAAGGAAGATTAATACCTCATAATATACTGATTGGCATCAATTAGTATTG
>NZ_QXHU01000006.1:179460-240720 GCF_009663465.1 Riemerella anatipestifer | reverse complement strand
GGGTGTCTTCTAGGTAGGTGTCGTTATTTTATTAGTAGTTTTCTTTGTTTTATTGGTAGTGGTGGGTGTCTTCTAGGTGGTTATTTATATTTGAAATGAAAGAAGTCTTAGGCATTATTTAACAAAAGATTTTCTTAACTTTACCTCAAAATTTTAGAAGAATTATGACAGTTACAGAAAAATTAGGAGTGTTACGCTCTAAAATGAAAGAATATAATATAGATGCATTTGTAGTGTATTCTGCAGACCCGCATATGAGTGAGTATTTGCCTGAAGAATGGCAAGAGAGGGTTTGGCTCACAGGGTTTACTGGGTCGGCAGGATTTGTGGTAGTTACTGGAGATAAAGCAGCGCTTTGGACTGATGGGCGTTACTTCGTACAGGCTCCGCAAGAGTTAGCCGGCTCTGGGATAGAACTAATGAAAGAAGGGGTGGAAGGTACACCAAACTATATAGATTGGATAGCGTCTCAAATTCCACAGAATGGAAAGGTGGCAGTAAATGCTTTGGCGACGGCTCATGCGAATTGGGTAGATTTAGAAAATAAACTAGAACAGCAGCATATTTCTTTAGTCAATCAGCCTTTGTTAGAGGAAATATGGACAGATAGAGGGGTGCCTTCAAAAAACGAGGTCTTTGTTCACCCTTTAAAATGGGCAGGGCAATCTGTGCAGGATAAGCTTGCTTCCATTAGGCAGAAAATGAAGGGAAAGGAGGCTTCTGTGCATATTATGTCTAGTTTAGACGATGTAGCTTGGACGCTTAACCTACGAGGTAGTGATGTGGATTGTAATCCTGTTTTTTTAAGTTATTTAGTGATTGGCGAAGCGGAAGCGGTTCTTTTTGTTGATTTAGAAAAACTCAATGATGAAGCTAAAGAACAAATGGAAGTTTCAGGAGTTAAGCTAATGCCTTACGAATCTTTCTTTGGATATTTAGCTCAATTTAAAAATGAGAAAGTATTAGTATCTCCTAATGCTAATCAAGCTATATATAATGCCTTAGACGGAAATAGTTTTGTTGTAGCTCCTGTACCTGCTAATCTAATGAAAGCGGTTAAAAACAGTACAGAATTAGAAGGCTTTAGAACGGTAATGGTGAGAGATGGAGTGGCTATGGTTAAATTTTTATACTGGCTGAAACATAATGTAGGTAAAGAGCCTATGACGGAATATTCCATAGGAGAAAAGTTGAGAGAGTTCCGTGCCGAAGGAGAAAATTTTGTGGGCGAAAGTTTTGGAAGTATTATAGGGTACAAGGGTAATGGAGCGATAGTGCATTACTCTGCAAAAGCAGAAGGAAGTAAAGAAGTTACCAATGAAGGAAGTATTTTAATTGATTCTGGAGGGCAATATTTAGAAGGGACTACTGATATTACGAGAACATTAGCGTTAGGAGCGGTGTCTCAATCTTTTATAGATGATTGTACTTTGGCACTCAAGGGAATGATAGATTTGAGTATAGCTAAGTTTCCGAAAGGGACTAGAGGTTTCCATTTAGACACTATTGCAAGGTTGCCGCTTTGGCAAAGAGGTAAAGATTATGCTCACGGGACGGGGCATGGTGTGGGGAGCTTTATGAATGTACACGAGGGACCTCAAAATATTAGAAAGGATATGAATCCACAAGAGCTACTTCCTGGTATGGTTTGTTCTAACGAGCCAGGTTTTTATGTAGAAAACGAGTATGGTATTAGACACGAAAATTTAGTAGCGGTAAAAGAGTTGGAGACAACGCCTTATGGCGTATTCTATGGCTTTGAAACTCTCACACTTTGTCCGTTTTTTAGGGAAGTTATCAATGTAGAACTACTTACCGAGGAAGAGAAAAATTGGTTGAATACCTATCATAAAACTTGCGAAGAAAAGCTAGGCTCTTATTTAGAAGGAGCTGTTAAAGATTGGTTTTTGGATTTGGTGAAGCCTTTATAAAAGGAATTATTTTGAAATTATTTTAACCCAATAGCCTCCTAAACTATCGTTAGGAGGTTTTTTTTATCTAAAAAAAATAAGAATTTCTAGAGTGTGGTGTGCATTCAAAGGTTTTTGTAGGTAACTGAATTTTTTTCATTGTGTAATTTTTAGGTCAACTAGGACAATATATCATGGATAATAATGAGATGTAGTAGCGTTCAATATATGCGAATGTATAGTTTGTAACCAAAAAATTAATACAATAATATTTGTTATAGAATCTTATATACCTCTATTCAAACATTCAAAATACTAATTTTAATGGTATTTACTTTTTGGGCTATATTTTTTTTTGTACTTTGGCGAAGTAAATTTTAATATGAAATAAAATGAAAGAAGTATTTATAGTATCGGCAGTAAGAACACCGATGGGAAGTTTTTTAGGTTCGTTATCTAATGTACCAGCACCACAATTGGGAGCAACAGCTATTAAGGGAGCTTTAGCTAAAATAAATCTAGACCCTAAAGAAGTTCAGGAAGTTTATATGGGGAATGTATTGCAAGCGGGAGAGGGACAAGCACCTGCTAGGCAAGCGGCTTTGGGAGCAGGGCTTTCTAAAGAAACACCGTGTACTACTATCAATAAAGTTTGTGCTTCTGGTATGAAAGCCGTGATGATGGCAACACAAGCGATAAAAGCGGGAGATGCTGATGTGGTCGTAGCAGGAGGTATGGAGAATATGAGTTTGGTGCCTCACTATTATAATGCTAGACAAGCCGTAAAGTTAGGTGATGTAAAAATGCAGGACGGAATGGTTCTAGACGGACTTACCGATGTATATAACAAAGTGCATATGGGCGTATGTGCCGAGAAATGTGCTTCGGAGTATGGATTTTCTAGGGAGGCTCAAGATAAATTTGCGGTACAATCTTACCAAAGAGCAGCCAGTGCTTGGAAAGAAGGTAAGTTCTCAGATGAAATAGTACCAGTGGAAATTCCACAAAGGAAGGGCGAACCAATTCTCTTTACAGAAGACGAAGAGTATAAAAATGTGAACTTTGATAGGATACCTACCTTGCCAACGGTATTCCAAAGAGAAAATGGCACCGTAACAGCAGCTAATGCTTCTACACTTAATGATGGTGCTTCTGCTCTTATTTTAATGTCCAAAGAAAAAATGAAAGAACTAGGATTAAAGCCTTTGGCTAAAATTATAGGTTATGCAGATGCAGCACAAGAGCCAGAATGGTTTACAACAGCACCAGCTAAAGCCTTACCAAAAGCCTTAGAAAAAGCAGATGTTAGTCTGTCGGAGGTAGATTTTTTTGAATTCAACGAAGCGTTTTCTGTGGTAGGTTTGGCAAATAATAAAATTCTTGGTTTAGACGAATCTAAGGTTAATGTAAATGGGGGAGCAGTGGCATTAGGACACCCTCTAGGAAGTTCGGGTTCTAGAATTTTGGTTACACTTATCAATGTACTTAAGCAGAATAATGGTAAAATAGGAGCTGCGGCTATCTGTAACGGAGGCGGCGGTGCTTCTGCTCTAGTGATAGAGAATTGCTAGTATTTGCTATTGTTCAAATTGATTATAAAAAACCATTAAGAATAAATAATACGATTTATATCTAAGTTCTTAATGGTTTTGTTATTTTTGCGAGATTAAATTCAGTTATAGTATGTCAAACATAAAGGAAAATCACCCTAGTAAAAATATTAAAAACAATCCTAAAGTAATGAGGGCTTGGGCAGTGTACGACTGGGCTAATTCTGTATATTCTTTAGTCATTACTTCTACTATTTTTCCGATTTATTACAGTATTATTACCACAGCCTACGAAAAAAATGAATATATCAACGAAACAGGACAATGGGTAAAAGTACCTGTAAGGAATAGCATTAAAATATTTGGAGAAAACTATCATCCAGATGCTATTTATGGATATTCGCTTACCATTTCTTTTCTTATCGTGGTTTTCTTATCGCCTATATTGTCCTCTTTAGCGGATACTATCGGTAATAAAAAATCCTTTTTACAATTTTTCTGTTATCTAGGAGCAACTTCGTGTATGGGCTTAGCGATGTTCGTTAATATGAATACGGTATTCTTAGGACTTCTTTTTAGTATCACGGCTAGTGTGGGATTTTGGGGGAGTTTGGTTTTTTATAACTCATTTTTGCCAGATATTGCCACACCAGATAAGCAAGACGCACTTTCTGCAAAAGGTTATGTTTATGGTTATATTGGTTCTGTAATATTGGTGATTATATGTTTATTATTGATTCAAGTTCTTGCGGAAACTCCTAAACAAGCTCTTATAATGACGCGTGTAAGTTTCTTGCTTACAGGAGCGTGGTGGTTTGGTTTTTCATATTATACATTTAAGCATTTGCCGAAGTTTGGGAATGTTAAAGAGCAGCTACCTAAAGATTTAGTGCTTCTGAATTTAAAGAATGTTTTTAAAAGCCATAAAGAACAAGGTGGTTTTTGGGCGGTTTTTAAAAGTAATATTATCTTCTACATAGAGATTGTAAAAGAGAGTTTTAGAGAGTTACACAAGGTTGGGACACAACTATTTAAAACGCCTAACCTTAAGTTTTTTCTTACTAGTTTTTTCTTTTATAGTGTAGGGATGCAAACCATTTTCCTAATGGCGACTTTGTTCGGAAAAAGCGAAATTAACTTGCCTCAAGAAAAACTTATTTTAGTTCTTTTAGTTATTCAGATTGAAGCGATTATGGGAGCTGTATTGTTTTCTAGATTATCTAAAAAGATAGGCAATAAAAATGTGGTTTCGATAGCCGTTTTCCTGTGGATTGTAGCGTGTGTAGCAGCGTATATGATAGACAAGCATAGCTCTGATGCAGAATATAAATTCTACGGAGTTGCAGGTATTATTGGTTTGGTAATGGGTGGTTTACAAGCAATGTCTCGTTCCACATATTCTAAGCTATTGCCAGAAAATGGTATGGAAAATACAACCTATTTCAGTTTTTATGATGTTTTAGAGAAGGTAGCTATTATTTTAGGAACATTTATTTTTGCGACTCTTATAGAGCATTTTAATAATATGAGATATGCAGCTTTGTCTATGGTTGTTTTCTTTTTCTTGGGGATTGTGTTTATAAGATTCTTGAACGAAAAAAAGGTTGGTTAGTATTTAATAAGATACATAATAAAAAAATCGCTCCGTAATTTACGGAGCATTTTTTGTTATAATAAATTCTTGATATTAGAAAGTGTAAACTTCTGTATTGGTTTCACTTAATACTTCGGTTGCTTCAGCTTTATTAGGTTCTTTGGAAGCATCTAATAACGAAGGATTGCTAGGATAAGTTCCGTTACTAAATGTTAGGGTTTTCCAGCCTTCCCTATCTTGGACAGATAATACCTTCCAGCCATTTTCTTCTTTAGACTGTACCCAGAATGGAGGTGTAGTAACAGTAAATGTGGTAATAGGCTTTAAATCATTTTGTAAAAGTAATACGGTACAACCACCACTACCACAAAAATAAGAAGAGGTTAGATGTACAAAAATTTCATTCTTGCCATCATTGTTTAAATCTACTTGAGCTAACTTAAACTTTTTGTCTTCTGGTGTAATGGTTTTAGCATCTTCTTTTGTTAAAAAACTATTGTTAAGATAGTCTTTCACTCGAAGCGCTAAAGCTTCATTTGTTTCTGTTGTTAGAGAATCTGCTACAGGAGTTTCTACCGTAGAAATACTATCATTAGCAGGAGTTTCTGTTACTTTGTTTTTATCTGTGTTACAAGAGAATAATACTAATGCCGCAACAGGCAATAAAACATTTTTGATTTTCATAATTGAGTTTAATTTTATTGGTTGGGAAAGTTTCAAAAATAATGCCAAAGTTTGAACCTAAGAAACCAAAAGGCTACAACCTCTAATGTCGGAATGGTCTATTCTTCCCAGAACTCGAAAGTAATCAACGCTTTGTAAGTGAGTTATTTTGCCTAAATCTTGTGTAGCAATAAAACTACAACTATGGCGGTTGGCTAAATCTATAATGTTAATAGCTCCTGTTCTCCCATTTTCAACATACGATAGTGGGTCTTCTGTATTACGAATTAAAATCCTCATCCAATGAGGTGTTTGATAAAGATTATCTCCTAGCGAATAGGCTTGAGACAGAAGTTCTGTCATAGAGTATTCCGAATAAATTTTCTGAGTTTTAAACCCGTTCTTTAGTATGTTAAGAAGTTCGTCTTTAGTCATTTCTTCTTTTCTTCCTTTCATTCCACCAGTTTCTATTATAGTAAGGTGTTGATGATAAGAAAGTTCCCATTTGTTATCCGCTAAGGTATCTAAAAAATCAAGCAAGGCAAACGAAACTCCAAAGAGAATTACCTTTTTGTTTTGTTGTTGCAAATCGTTAAGAAGCTTGTACAATTCTTGATGATTGTATAAAAAATAGCCGTTTTCTTCTTTAGATGAGGTTTTCATCAGAAAATCAACCATATAAACTAAAGATGAGTTTTGGCGTTCTAGATAATTGGGTAGCAATCCTAAAAAAACAAAATCTTCGGGAGTGCCTATAAATTGTTTAAAACTTTTATAAATGCTATGTTGATATAACTCTTCATTCGCAATCCAATGTTTAGATAAATTCATCTGGGTAGTGCCTGAACTTTGGAAATATAAAGAAGGTGTTAATCCTTTTTCTAACACTGTATGATTTTTAAACATTTCTATTGGAAGAAAAGGAATATCTTCTATATGCTCTATTTTTTTAGGATTGATATTGAGAAAATCCACAAATTTCTGATAAATTTCTACCTTTTCATATTGGTACAAAAAGGTTTCTATACAGGCTTCTTTAAAAGCTTTTTCTGTGTTAATATCAAAAATAGAAAGCATCAATCAATGTTTTTTAAGCTAGATTAAAATCCTTTAAATAAGGTAACCCTTTTTGTGAACCTCTATGTTGAGATACTTTTAGTGAAACATCGTTGCCAAATTTTACACATTCGTTGATGGGATTTCCATGGCATAGAGCTACAGCGAAACCTGAAGTAAAAGCATCACCCATTCCCATTCTGTAAGCCGTTTCTTCTGGGTCGTTACGAAAATATTTCATTTCAGAACCGTTGTAATATATGGTAGAATTGGTGTCGTCTCTTATAAAAAGTTTATTAGGTAATTTTTGTAAAACAGCCTCTCTGTGATTATCTCCAAAAAGTGTAGATAAGTCGTTACTTTTAGCAACTATGAAACTGGCGTACTCTACTAACTCCTTGGAAAGTGGTCTTGCTGGAGCGGCATATACACCGAGTTTAGCATTATTCTTTTTGCAAAGTTCTAACACTTTTTCTATAACAATGTCTGTGATTTCTAGTTGAACTAAAACTAAATCTGCAGTTTCAAAAAGATGTTTAGGGTTTTCTAGATGTTTGGGACTCAAAGCATAGTTAGCTGATGGGATTACCACTATGGCATTTTTTCCTTTAGAGCTAGTAACATATGCTGTACCAGTTTCTATATCTGGATTTTCTACAACAAACCCTACATTTACATTTTCTTCTACAAGATTTCTTAAGATTTGTTGCCCATAAGGATCCATACCTACACATCCTACAAAGTAAACGCTAGCTCCCAATCTTGCAGTACCCACAGCTTGATTAGCCCCTTTCCCACCGAAGAAATTTTCGGAAGAATTTGCCATCACCGTTTCTCCTAGTTCGGGATAGTGTTCAGTTTTCAAAACTAAATCTACAGATGAACTACCTACTACAAGGATTTTGGGTTGTTCTTTACTAAGTTTCATCATTTGTTGTGAATTTTAATCTAACTGTATTTCAATAAATTCCGAAATAATTTTTATGGGTTGATGACTTTCATTAAAGCCTATATACGAGGCATAAAAACCTTCTCCGTAGCCCGTTTCAAAAGCAATAATATTATTCTTATGCTGCTTGTTAGGTATCAAAGATGCAAATTGGTCTATGGCTCCGTTTTCATCAAAAAAGTGAGCGTGGAAAAATTCTTCATAAATACCCATAAAATCATCGCCTTTCTTTTGGAATAATTCTAACTCTAATTGATTAAGATATTTCTGAGTGTCTTTATCCATAAGGCAACCCATTCCTGTTTCTACTGGGAAACCAAAGATTTCATCTTCTTTTAAGTCTTTAATATTTTGCCCACTGCATACGGCAAGTTCCCATTTGGAAACGGTTTCCTCGGAAAATACAATCTCTACATAGGCGATGCAGTTACTAGCCTGTTCTTTATGTATTAAAACAGAGAATTCACCTTTTGGAAAAATAAAACTAAAATGCTCTTTATCGGGTGTGATGAGTGGGTCGCAAACAACTAGCTCTCCAGAGGAAAGGTGTATCATTCCGCCATTGAAAGTTTCTAGCAGAGGACTCTCTACAAATGGCTTAGAAAATAGTTTTGCGATGTTTTTAATGTGATTCATTATTTTTTATCCCAGTGTTTTTAATTTTTCCTCTAAAAGTGCTATTTTGTCTTGAGCATCTTTTTGTTTTTTTCGTTCCATTTCTACCACCTTTTCAGGAGCTCCACTAACGAATTTTTCGTTGCTTAGCTTTTTCTCAACAGAAGCTAAGAATCCTTTAAGATAAGAAAGTTCTTCCTCTGTTTTCTTTTTCTCTTCTTCCAAATCAAGCGTTTCGCTGAGTGGTATAGAAAGCTCCGTAGAACCAACTAAGAAAGAGAAACTTGGTTTGTCTGTCTTTTTATTGAAATAAATGTCAGAAGCATTAGCCAGTTTCTTTATGAGTGCTTCGTTGCTATTTTCAGAGGCATTGGTGTATAGTTCCACGGTTTCTTTAGGAGAAATACCTTTGCTTTGTCTGTAATTTCTCACACCAGAAATCCATTCTTTAGCAATATCAAATTGGTTGATAATATTTACATCAAATTCTGATGCCCCTTTTTGTTGAGCGATAATGAGAGCTTCGTCTGTATTTCTTGAAGTAATATTTTGCCAAAGTTCCTCGGTTAAGAAAGGCATAAAAGGATGTAGCAATTTCATCAACTCTTCAAAATAAGAAATGGTTTTATCGTAAACCTCCTTAGAAATACCATCGCCGTAATTCGGTTTAATGGCCTCCAAATACCAAGAACAGAAATCGTCCCAAATTAATTTATAAATAAGATGTAAGGCGTCTGATATTCTGAATTTTTCAAACTGTTCGTTAATCTCTTTTACGGTTTTATCTAATAGATGCCCAAACCATTCTATCGTTTGGTTTTCAACCGCACCAGCAGGTTTATTTTCTTGTTTCCAACCTTGTACCAGACGGAAAGCATTCCATATTTTGGTAGCGAAATTTCGTCCTTGTAGCATTAAGTCTTCGTCGAACAGAAGGTCGTTTCCAGCCGCAGAACTCAACAGAATTCCCACTCTTACGCTGTCTGCACCGTATTTGTCAATCAATTCTATTGGGTCAGGCGAATTGCCTAAAGATTTGGACATTTTGCGTCTTTGCTTATCTCTTACAATCCCTGTGAAATATACATTTTTGAAAGGAACTTTACCTCTCCATTCCAATCCCGCCATAATCATTCTAGCTACCCAAAAGAAAATGATGTCTGGACCTGTAACGAGGTCGGTGGTAGGATAATAATAGTTGATTTCCTCGCTGTTAGGGTCTAATAATCCGTCAAATACAGACATTGGCCACAGCCAAGAAGAGAACCAAGTATCCAAAGTGTCTTCGTCTTGTTTTAAGTCGGCAAGGCCTAGGTTTGGATTTTGAGCTTTTTCTCTTGCCAATTCCAATGCTTTTTCAGCGTTTTCCGCCACTACAAAATCGTTTTCGCCTTCTCCGTAGTAGTAGGCAGGGATTTGTTGCCCCCACCAAAGCTGACGAGAGATGTTCCAATCTCGGATGTTTTCCATCCAATATTTATAGGTGTTTTTAAATTTATCAGGATAGAATTTAATTTCGTCGTTCATTACCACCTCTAAAGCAGGTTTTGCAATTTCGGACATTTTTAAGAACCATTGTTGAGAGATTTTAGGCTCTATCACCGCTCCTGTTCTTTCGGAAGTTCCCACCTTGTTTACATAGTCTTCCGCCTTGGCGAGGAGCCCTTTCTCTTCTAACTCTTTTGCAATTTCTTTACGAACCACGAAACGGTCTTTTCCTTCGTAGTGCATTCCGTGATGATTTAGATTGCCATCATCATCAATAGAATCAATGATTTGAAGCTGATGTTTTTGACCAATTTCGTAGTCATTAACATCGTGGGCAGGCGTTATTTTTAAAGTTCCCGTTCCGAATTCAATATCAACATATTCATCGGCAATAATTGGCACTGAACGATTAACGATAGGAACGATAACGGTCTTGCCGATAAGTTTTTGGTAGCGGTCATCGTTAGGATTTACGCATACGGCCACATCACCGAAAATAGTTTCGGGACGTGTGGTGGCCACGGTAAGAAAATCTTGTGTCCCTTCAATTTGATATTTTAAATGATACAGTTTTCCGTTTTGTTCTTTAAAGATAACTTCCTCATCGGAAATGTTGGTTTTGGCTTCTGGGTCCCAGTTAACCATACGGTAACCTCTATAGATAAGCCCTTTGTTATATAAATCTACAAAAGATTTTATCACTTGCTCGGAGAGTTTATCCTCCATCGTAAAGCGGGTTCTATCCCAATCACAAGAACAACCTAATTTTTTTAATTGCTCCAAAATTGTTCCGCCATATTTATGCGTCCATTCCCAAGCGTGTTTTAGGAATTCTTCACGAGAAATATCCGATTTGTTAATGCCTTCTGCTTTAAGTTTAGCCACCACTTTAGCTTCCGTAGCAATAGAGGCATGGTCGGTTCCAGGTACCCAACAAGCATTGTAACCTCTCATTCTTGCTCGTCTAATCAACACATCTTGAATGGTATTATTTAGCATATGTCCCATATGTAAAATTCCCGTTACATTAGGCGGTGGAATTACAATGGTGTAGGGTGGTTTATGATTAGGTTCAGAATGAAAATATTTGTTTTCTAACCAGTAGTTGTACCATTTTTGTTCGGTAGAAGAAGGGGTATATTTCTCTGAAATCTGCATATTTTTATGTCTATTTATAATCGTTATTTTTGCTTTGTTCTGCAAAAATAAGATAAAGATAGTAAGGAAGCTAACTTTTCGATACAAATTTGTAGGGACAAATTTTAAGTGGAAAATAAATTTCAGTTTGGCGTATAATTTGCGGTTAAATGAAAAATAACTAAAGTTGAAAAATAATTTTAACTTTGCATAACTTTAAAAGTATAAGAATTATGAAAAAGATTTTAACAGGGCTAGTTTTAGCGGTAGGTTTTATGGCTTCAGCCCAAACTATTAGCTTCGATAAAACAACAGTAGATTATGGTAAAGTAGAAAAAGGGTCAGAAGGACACCGTTATTTTACAGTAACTAATACAGGTGATAAGCCTTTGGTAATTAGTAATGTAAAGGCATCTTGTGGATGTACAACTCCAGAATGGGACAAAACACCTATTTTGCCTGGTAAATCTTCTAAAATTAAAGTAGGTTATAATACCAATTTGGTAAACCCATTCAAGAAACTTATAGAGGTTTTCTCTAACGACCCTAAAGCTAACAGAAGTGTTATTTGGATTCAGGGAGAGGTTGTGGAAACAAGTAAATAGAAATATTTAGTATCAAAATGAATAAAAAAATCCGCTTTTTAAAAGGGCGGATTTTTGTTTTGAAAAAATAACAAAGGCTATAAGCCGGATTCTGTATTCTAAACAAGTTCAGAACGCTTGTTATTTATCTACATTTAATATTGCTATTAAACTTTAGCTGCTTACCCCTCGGCATTGGACGAGCGACCCTTAGTTGCCGATATACTTAGCATTGCACCGCATAGAGTTTACCTGATTTCACTACAGCCGTACTGTACTTGCTTTCTGTTGCACTAGTCCTCACATCGCTGTGGACGGCGGTTAGCCGCTATGCTGCTCTATGGTGTCCAGACTTTCCTCTCTGTTTAGTCGTAAGAAAAAACAAAGCAACAAGCCGCCTTTGTTATTATCTGCAAAGATAGAGAAATATTTAAAAGAAGACTTATTTAGTTAAATTAGAAATGCAAGAGAATAAGCGAAAGTTTCTCAAAAATAATCCGTAATTTTACCAGTTCAAAATTGTAATTTAAACTAAGTAATAGATGGGTAAAAGTACAATCAATAACGGATTAGCGATGAGTGTGGCAATTCTATTGGTGTTTTTTGTAGTGTATTTTTTCTTTATGGATGTTAATTATTTTCACACTACGATGATAGCTAATTCTTTCGTTCTACCTCTTATTTTTGGTGTTGGGGCGTTTATTTCTGTTTATTCTTACAAAAAAGAAAAGGTTAAGCTTACCTTTAAGGAGGCTTTTGGAAAAGCATTTGCTCCGATGTTTTTGGCAGGGTTTTTATCTATTTCCAGTATTTTTGTGTTTATAAGTTATGTTGATAAAGATGTTAAATCGCTTTTAAATCATCAGTATATAGAGAGTTTTAGGACTTCTCTAGAGGAAGAATACACCAAAGCGAAACAAATTACCAAACCCAATACAGAAGAAGCAAAGGAACTAGAACAAAAATATGAAGAAGGTAAAAAACGAATTGAAGAGAAAGTAAAGAAAAAAGAAGATATGTTTTCTTTATACCATTTCTCTTTGGTATTTGCTGGATATTGTGCTTTCTTTTTGATATTGTCTGTTTTCTTTGGAAGTTTCTTTAGAAGCAAAACGGTTTATTAACTTATTTTTTAGAAAAAATGGATTTATCTATTGTTATACCTCTTCTTAATGAGGAACAATCTTTAGAAGAACTTTATAATAGGATAGAAAATGTCTGTAATGAGGCTGGTTTATCTTACGAAATTTGGTTTGTGGACGATGGAAGTACCGATAGTTCTTGGGGAACAATAATGTTTCTTAAAAATAGAAATCCTAATATACAAGGGATTAAATTTTCTAGAAATTATGGAAAATCCCAAGCACTTCACGCGGCTTTTGCGAGGGTGAAAGGAGAAGTGGTAATTACTATGGATGCTGATTTACAGGATTTTCCAGAAGAGATACCAGCTTTATATCATAAGGTGGTTAATGAAGGTTATGATATTGTGAGCGGTTGGAAAAAGAAACGCTACGATAATGTAATGACTAAAAATATTCCGTCTAAACTATTCAATGCGGCGGCGAGAAAGGTTTCGGGGGTATTTCTACACGATTTTAATTGTGGACTTAAAGCGTACCGAAAGCAAGTGGTAAAGTCCATAGATGTGTATGGAGATATGCACAGATATATCCCCGTACTGGCAGCTAATGCAGGTTTTAGGAAAATCACAGAAAAGGAGGTACAACATCAAGCAAGACCTTACGGAAGTTCAAAGTTTGGCACAGAACGATTTATAAGAGGTTTCTTGGATTTGGTAACGCTTTGGTTTGTAAGTAGATTTGGAGGCAGACCAATGCATTTTTTTGGAGCAGTAGGTACATTGATGTTTATTATTGGTTTTTTATCGTCTCTTTGGTTAGGTGTGTCTAAATTGATAGATATGTCCAAGGGCGTTTATGGGCATCTAATAGCTGATAATCCTTGGTTTTATATAGCTTTAACGATGATGATAATGGGGACTTTACTCTTTATAGCAGGTTTTTTAGGAGAACTGATTATCAGAACTAATAGAGAGCATAAAAATTATCACATAGAAGAAATTATTTAATTGTGAGTAAGATGAAATATTACATTTACCTTTTGGTATCAATGTTCTTGTGGAGTTCTTGCGGAAAGATAACTCCAGAAGGAGAGATAAAATCAGAAGATACACCTTTAGAAGTCTTTAATAAACTTGAGTTAGAAGGTAAATACAGGTTGTTTTTTACTCAAGGGGAGGAGAACTTCGTTAATGTAGAAACTTATCCTAACCTTATTAGCAATTTAAAAATTAAAGTTGAAGACAGTACACTCAAAATCATTGAGAAAAGACCTACTGGAAATGTAGATTTTTACACAGTAACGGTTTACTCCAAAACACCATTGAAACAAATAAGTATTTCTGATTCTGTGGAAATGAATGTTTCTGGAGATATTAAAACGCCTACTTTGAAAATCAATCTAAAGAATCAGGGCAAATTTATAGGAGCGATAAAGACTTCTAAAGCAGAAGTGCAAATGACTGAGAAATCAAGAGCTAATTTTTCAGGTGTTACTAAAGAGGCTATGCTTAAAATTTCGGATACAGCGAGTATTATAGCTCCTTATTGGACGGTAGATTATTTTGATATTCAGTCTAAAAATGGGAACTATGCAGAAATAAATACTAAAGAAGAAATTTCTGGAAAGGTAGAAAATACAGCTAAGTTGGTCTATTACGGAAATCCAATAAGAAAGCTCAAAATAGATAAAGATACAAGAGTAGAAAATAAAGATAATCCTTAATTTTAATATAAAAATATAAAGATATGAATACAGTGGATAAAGCTAAACTTTGGCTTACAGAGGCATTTGATGAAGAAACTAGACAGACTGTAAAACAATTGATAGATACTAACTCACCAGAGTTAGAAGATGCATTTTATAAAAATTTGGAGTTTGGTACGGGTGGAATGCGTGGGATTATGGGAGTAGGAACTAACAGACTTAATAAATATACTTTAGGACAAGCAACGCAAGGTCTTGCTAACTATTTGCATCAGCAGTTTCCTAGCCAAGAGATAAAGGTAGCTATAGCGTATGATGTAAGAAATAACTCCAAAGAATTTGGTAAAATAGTAGCAAATGTACTTACGGCTAATGGGATTAAAGTATTGTTATTTAAGGAGCATCGTCCTACACCAGAACTTTCGTTTACGGTGAGAGATAAAAAATGTAACGCAGGTATTGTGCTTACAGCATCGCACAATCCACCAGAGTATAATGGATACAAAGTATATTGGAATGATGGAGCTCAGATAGTGCCACCTAATGATGCAGAAATCATCAATGAAGTACTCAATACCAAATATGAAGATATTAACTTTAATGGTAATGATAGCCTTATAGAATGGGTAGGAGAGGAGCAAGATGAAGTTTATATAAGAACGTGTATGGATAACTCTCTTTATCAAGAAGATAAATTGGGATATGATAATCTTAATATTGTATTTACTTCTATTCACGGGACTACTTATACTACCATTCCACAGGCTTTAGCAAAGGCAGGTTTTACCAAGGTAGATTTAGTAAAAGAACAGATGATTCCTAGCGGAAACTTCCCTACGGTAGAAAGTCCAAATCCAGAAGAGCCAGCGGCACTAACTATGGCAATGGATTTAGCAAAGATTACCAATGCAGATATTGTAATAGGTACAGACCCAGATGGAGACCGATTAGGGATAGCGGTAAGAAATCTAGATGGAGAAATGCAACTCCTCAATGGTAATCAGACTAATATGATTCTTACAGACTATATTTTGTCTCAATGGCAAAAACAAGGTCGTATTACGGGCACAGAGTTTATAGGTTCTACTATCGTAACTTCTGATGTATTTTTTGATTTGGCAAAATCCTATGGAGTTGAATGTAAGGTGGGGCTTACAGGTTTTAAATGGATAGGCAAAATGATAAGAGAAGTAGAAGGCAAGCAGAAATTCATCTGTGGAGGAGAAGAAAGTTTTGGCTTTATGACGGGAGATTTTGTGAGAGATAAAGATTCTTGTGGTTCTATACTATTGGCTTGTGAAGTAGCAGCGTGGTGTAAGGCTCAAGGCAAAACGATGTATCAGTATATGATAGAAATCTACCAAAGATTAGGTCTTTACCAAGAGGCACTTGTAAATGTGGTGAAAAAGGGTAAAGAAGGTGCGGAGCAAATCAAAAAAATGATGACAGATTTTAGAAATAATCCTGTAACCTTGTTGGCGGGTTCTAAAGTGGTTTTGGTTAAAGATTATCAAGAGCAAACCGCTTGGAATTTGAACAAAAACGAAAAACAACCAATGACGGATATTCCTAAATCTAATGTGCTTATTTACTATACAGAAGATGGCACAAAGGTAGCAATAAGACCTTCGGGAACAGAACCTAAAATTAAATTCTATTTTAGTGTATTAGATAAAATAGAGTCAGAGAAAGATTTTAAGTCTAAGATAGAAATTCTAAATGAAAAAATAGAAATTATCAAAAAAGATTTAGGTCTAGTATAAACTGTTAAAACATATATAAATTATTATGAAAATATCTCGTTTGGCAACTAATTTAGTGGCATCAGAAATAGTAAAAATAGGAAATGAGGTTAATGAGCTCAAGGCCAAGGGAGCTCAAATCGCCAATCTCACTATAGGGGATTTGAACGCTAATATTTATCCTATACCCTCTCTTTTAAAAGAAGAGGTGAAAAAGGCTTATGAAAACAATTTAACTAACTATCCTCCAGCCAGTGGTTTATTAAATCTTAGAGAAACTATTTCTTTGGATTTAAAGAAGCGTTATCAGTTAGATTACTCACCAGAAGAAATATTGATAGCAGGTGGTTCGCGTCCTCTTATTTATACAGCTTATATGAGTGTTGTAGACCCTGGAGATAAGGTGGTTTACCCTACTCCCTCTTGGAATAACAACCATTATTCCTATCTAACTTCTGCAGAAAAGGTGGAAGTAGAAACTAGAAAAGAAAATAACTTTTTGCCTACCGCAGAAGAACTCAAACCTCACTTAGAAGGAGCTGTATTATTAGCGCTCTGTTCTCCTTCAAACCCTACAGGGACTATGTTTACCGAGCAACAGCTTAGAGAAATCTGTGAGGTAGTAGTTGCTGAAAATAAAAAAAGAGGAGAAACCGAAAAACCATTGTATCTACTATACGATCAGATTTATGCGATGTTATTTTTTGGTCAAGAGCATTTTAATCCTGTAAGTCTAGTGCCAGAAATGAAAGATTATACCATATTTATAGATGGTTCATCTAAATGTTTTGCAGCTACTGGAGTAAGGGTAGGTTGGGGGTTTGGACCTTCAACAATAGTTGATAAGATGAAGACTTTCTTAACTCACATCGGAGCATGGGCACCTAAACCAGAGCAGGAAGCTACATCTAAGTTTCTATCTAAAATGGATGAAGTAGATGCTTATGTAAACGATTTTAAAGGTAAAATACAGTTAAGTCTAAATACTTTGCATCAAGGTATTCAGGAGCTTAAAAATAAGGGTTTTGCGGTAGATAGTATAGAGCCTATGGGAGCATTGTATCTTACCATTAAGATGGATTATGTAGGGAAGACTACTCCAGATGGAGAGGTATTGAAGGATACTACCGATGTTGTATTTTATCTTATTCGAGAGGCAGGTATGGCGCTAGTGCCGTTTTCAGCATTTGGTAATTCTAGAGAGATGCCTTGGTTTAGAGCTTCTGTAGGAGGTTGTTCTTTAGAAGATATTAAAAATATGTTGCCAGTATTGGAAGGAGCATTATTAAAGTTAAAATGATAATAAGGCTGGTCTTATTTGTTTTCTTTGGTATAAGTTCTTTTCTCTTTGCTCAAGAAGAGCAGTGGGTGTTTCTGTTTAAAGAAAATAGTAGCCAAAAAGTTTTGATAGATAAGACCAATGTAAGGTCCGAACCTAATTTACAGTCGTCCAAGGTAGATAGTTTAAGTATAGGGCAGATAGTGAAAATTGCTCAAAAAACAGAGCAAGTATTATCTTTAGGTAAACGTTCTGCAAGTTGGTATAGAATAAGTTATACCAAAGAGGGCGAAACTAAATCAGGATATATCTGGGGAGCGAATTTAAGTTTAGGGTACAGGGCTAGAGATGGTTACGACTTTCTTTTTGGAGCTTCTGCCACGGAGCAAGATGAGGTTAAACTAGAGATTGTGATGCTGAAAGACAAACAAAGCATACAAAAAGTTTCATTTAATGTAGGGACAGAAAGTTTGACTTCGGTAGCCTTTAAATGGCAAGGGAGTAAGGGGATAGATGGAGTATCAGATATTCTGTTGGCGAGTGTTTCTAGTGAGGCGTGTGGTATTCCTAGTTATGAGCAGTATATATTTTTAAGTGGAGACAAAATGGTGGCGTTACCAGTGCTGATGTCCGTTGTTGATGCAGATGTTTTTTATCATTCAGAAGAGTATGTTTTTCCGAATGATAAGGGCGGAGTTAAGGGGAAGATTATTATGAAAACCGAAGAGATGGAAAAAGATGAAAAGGATAAAGAGCATATTAAAAAATCAAAAAAAGTCTATCTTTTCAAAGATGGAACTGTTTCTCAATTATAATAAAAAATAATGAAACAAAGAATAATTGCTATAATTCCTGCTCGTTATCAGGCAAGTAGATTCCCTGGTAAACTAATGGAGATGCTAGGGGAGAAGACTGTTATTTCTACAACTTATCAAAATGTGGTGGAAACAGGGCTTTTTGACGAAGTTTTTGTAGCAACAGACTCCGAGGTTATTTTTAATGAAATTAAGGAAAACGGTGGAAGGGTAGTAATGACTGGAGAGCATGAAACAGGAAGCGATAGAATAGCAGAAGCGATAAAAGATATCGAGTGTGATATTGTTGTAAATGTGCAAGGTGATGAGCCATTTCTTAAAAAAGAACCTCTAAAACAGTTGATTTCAGTTTTTGATGAAGATAAGAACAAGAGTATTTCTTTGGCTTCGCTTAAAATAAAACTAGAACAGTGGGACGATATAGAAAATCCTAATAATGTAAAAGTAATTACGGATGATAATGGTTTTGCACTTTATTTCAGTCGTTCCGTTATTCCTTTTCCTAGAGAGAAAACAGATGATTTGCAATATTTTAAACATATTGGCGTTTATGCTTTTAGAAGGGAAGCGTTGCTAGAGTTTTCTAGTTTACCGATGAAGCCTTTGGAAATAGCAGAAAAAATAGAGTGCATCAGATATTTGGAATATGGTATGAAAATCAAAATGATAGAAACCGATTTCGTTGGTGTTGGTATAGATGTTCCAGAAGATTTAGAAAAGGCGAAGCAGTTGCTTAGACTTTAATTTAAAAAAAGAAAATAATGATAAAAAAGATAGCATTAGTTGTATTATTAGCTTTAGCACAAGTTTTTTACGCTCAGACAGCTAAAGAAATTATAGACAAAAATATAGAGCTAACAGGAGGGCTTACTAAGTGGAAGTTGCTAAATTCCATTATGTTACAAGGTAAAGTAGTATTGGGAATACAGGAGGAATATCCTATTAAAATCTATCAGCAACGTCCTAACCTTACCAAAACATCTATCATTATCAATAATAAAGAGAGTGTCATAGAGGCTTATGATGGTAAAAAAGGCTATGCAATGAACTATGCCAACAATAAATTACAAGAGTTTGAAAACTATCAACCTCAAAGTTTTGATACTGATTTTATTGATTTTGAGGCTAAAGGGTTCACGGCTGTGATTTTGGGTAAGGATAAAGTAGGGGAAAGGTTATGCTATAAGGTAGAGCTTACCAAAAATGTGAATAAAACTCTGTATTATTTTGATACTGAAAACTATATGCTTCTTAAAGAAGTGAAGAAAGGAGAGACGCTTTTATACTCGGATTTTAAAAAGGTAAATGGACTTACAATGCCTTTTAGAATAGAGGCTTCTACTCCTAAAAAAGAAGGAGATTATGTGATGCTATTCAATAAAATAGAAGTTAATAAGGCATTCCCTGACAATACCTTTAAAATAAAATAAAAGATATAATGAAAAAGTTCTTTATACTTATGCTATCTGTAATTGCTTTAGTGCAATGCTCTAGCAAAAAAAGTGAGGTCCAGCTGGATACATCTAAGCTTTCTAAAAATATCTACGATTATAAAGTGGAAAGTCTAGATGGTGGAGAAATTAATTTTGCGGATTTTAAAGGCAAAAAAATACTCATTGTAAATACAGCGTCTGAATGTGGTTTTACATCTCAATATGAGGGCTTGGAGAAACTTTATCAACAATATAAAGATAGACTAGTAATAGTAGGTTTCCCAGCGAATAACTTTGGTGGGCAAGAACCAGGGACTAATACCGAAATTAAAACTTTTTGTCAAGTGAATTATGGAGTAACTTTTCCTATGGCAGCTAAGGTTTCTGTGAAAGGAGGAGATATAGCTCCTATTTTTCAGTTTCTTACTAAAAAGGAATTAAATGGAGTTAAAGATACTACCATACTTTGGAATTTTACCAAATTTCTTCTAGACGAAAACGGAAAAATAATAGAAAGCTATCTAAGTACTACTAAGCCTGATAGCGACGCGATTACGAAACATTTAAAATAAATAAAAAAGAAAAATGAAATTTTTTTCATTTTTAGTGTAACCTTTTTAATGTTTTGGTCGTACACTATATCGTAACTCTTTATTTGAGCGAAAAATATTATGAGACAACTTAAAATTACCAAGCAGGTTACCAACAGGGAAACGGCATCATTAGATAAGTATTTGCAAGAGATAGGTAAAGTAGACCTAATTACTGCAGATGAGGAGGTAGAATTGGCACAAAAGATTCGTGCTGGGGATAAGGTTGCTTTAGAAAAGCTAATCAAAGCCAACCTTCGTTTTGTGGTTTCTGTATCTAAACAATATCAAAATCAAGGCTTATCGTTACCGGATTTAATCAACGAAGGTAATTTAGGATTGATGAAAGCTGCCAAAAGATATGACGAAACGAGAGGTTTCAAATTTATATCCTATGCGGTGTGGTGGATTAGACAATCTATCTTACAGGCGTTGGCAGAGCAATCTAGAATTGTTCGTTTACCATTGAATAAGATTGGGTCAATCAATAAAATTAACAAAGCATACGCTCACTTAGAACAAGAGAATGAAAGACCGCCTTCCCCAGAAGAATTAGCTGAAGTTTTAGATATGAGTGAGGAGGATATTAAGGAGTCTATGAAAAACAGCGGAAGACACCTTTCTATGGACGCTCCGCTAGTAGAAGGAGAAGACTCTAACCTTTACGATGTTCTTCGTTCAGGGGAATCTCCTAGCCCAGACAAAGAGTTGATGCTAGAATCTTTACAAATAGAGATTGAAAGAGCATTACAAACACTTACGCCTAGAGAAGCAGATTTAGTAAGGCTTTACTTCGGGCTTAACGGCAAACACCCTATGACTTTAGAGGAAATAGGCGAAACTTTTGACCTTACGAGAGAACGTGTTCGTCAGATTAAAGAAAAGGCTATCAAAAGGTTAAAACACAATTCAAGAAGTAAGATTTTGAAGTCTTATTTAGGAAAATAAAACTGTAAAAGGATGATGCATTGTAGCGTTATCCTTTTTTTTATTATAAATAATTAAATATCAATTAATTTTAAATTTAGAAATGAAAACAAGACTAATTGCCCCATCTTTACTTTCCGCTGACTTTGGTAATCTCCAAAGAGATATAGAAATGCTTAACCGTAGCCAAGCCGATTGGTTTCATGTAGATGTGATGGATGGTAGGTTTGTGCCTAATATATCTTTCGGTTTCCCTATAATGAAAACGATAAAGGAGCACGCTAAAAAGTTTGTAGATGTGCATCTTATGATTGTAGAGCCAGAGAAATATGTGGAAGAATTTATTGATAGCGGAGCTGATTTGGTTTCGGTGCATTATGAGGCGTGTACTCATTTACATCGAACAATTAAACTAATACAAAGTAAGGGAGCTAAAGCAGGAGTAGTGCTTAATCCATCTACACCTGTAAGCGTATTAGAGGATATTATAGGGGAGGTAGATTTAGTATTGTTGATGAGTGTTAATCCAGGGTTCGGTGGACAGAAATTTATAGAAAACACCTACAAAAAAATAAAGCAAACTAAAGATTTAATTTTAGACCAAAATGCTACAGCTTTAATCCAAATAGATGGCGGAGTAAATACAGACAATGCTTCTAAGCTGTTTGAGGCAGGCGCTGATGTTCTTGTTGCAGGAAATGCAGTCTTCTCTGCAGAAAATCCAGAAAGCGTAATAGAACTTCTTAAAAGTTAAGGAATAGTATAGTTAAGCAATTTTTTATTTGTAATAATTTATCAAATACACTTAAAAATGAGTAAAGAAATAAAATTGATAGTTTTAGGTTTACTAGTTTTAGTATGGAGCAATTCTTTTGCACAAAATGAATATTATAGGGTAAATGGAAAACATCCTATAGATAAATCTCAATATTCTAAACTGAAAGAACTTTACTTAAAAGAAGGGAAAATTGAAGAGTTTTTGCTAAAAACAGAAACAAAAAAGGATTCCGTAATTAACTACATTAAGATAGATATTGTGAGCACAAATCCTGACGGAATAGATCCCTATGGTGAAACGAAGAAATTTATTGGGAAAAAATTTCCAATAGAAAAATTTAAGGATGAAAATTCAGAATTCTTTTTAAAGGAAAATCTTATTGGAAAGCCTACATTGATTAATTTTTGGTTTACTAGATGTCCTCCCTGCATTGAAGAAATTCCAGCCTTACGAAAGATTAAAGAAAAATTTGGCGATAGGGTTAATTTCATAAGTATAACGTTTGAAAATCAAAAATCAGTCGATAATTTTATTAAAAAATATAATTATGATTACAAACATATTCCAAATTCTAAAAGCCAAATTGATGATTTAGGAATTAGTGCTTATCCTACCAACATGATTTTGGATAAAAATGGAATTATTAAAATTGTAAGTGGGGAAATAACTGAATATGAAGCTAAAGAAATAGAAACAATTCTAAATATATTACTCTAGAATTCGCTATAAATGAAAATATTTAAGCCGTTTCAATCAATTTTGAAACGACTTTTTTTAGATTTATTTTGAGTTTACAGAATCTATATTTTGTTGAGCGTTAGCTTGATTTATAGAATCTATTTTTTCAACTGGGATTTCTCTAGGAGTTTCTTCTTGGTTGTTTTTGTTAATTTGTTTCCAAACAAACCATCCCATAAGCAGAAGAAGGATTAGCGGGAGAAGCCATTTCCATACAGAAATTTCTTTAACGTCTTCGCCTGTTTTTTCTTCTACCTTTTCTTTTAAGTTATCCAACTTGTTAGAAGCACTTTCTTTGAAATCAGAAAAACCTTTTTTAATTGAATCCGAAGTTTCAGATAACTTTTCGGAAGCATTGTCTTTAAACTGTGCAAGTTTTTCTTTAGACTCATCTAACTTTTCAGATAAATCTTCTTTCAAGTCTGAAACCTTATCTTTAATTATATCTGAAGTTTCAGATAACTTTTTGGAAGCATTGTCTTTAAACTGTGCAAGTTTTTCTTTAGACTCATCTAACTTTTCAGATAAATCTTCTTTCAAGTCTGAAACCTTATCTTTAATCATATCTGAAGTTTCAGATAACTTTTCGGAAGCATTGTCTTTAAACTGTGCAAGTTTTTCTTTAGACTCATCTAACTTTTCAGAAAATCCATCTTTAATGTCCGAAACTTTATCTTGAATATTTTCAGTTAAGGTAGCTTTAGCCTTTTCTGTTTTGTTTTCTAGATTTCCAAGTCCTATAGCACCTAATGAGAAACCTACAGGAACAAGATTAGATATATTAGTTTTCTCTTTATTTAAAAGAGTTTCAAGTCCATTACTGTCTAAATTTTGGTCTTTTGCATATCTTCCTATGGTTGCTAAAGAAGTTAGTGAGGTAAATCCTAAAAGAGCATCGGCAGAAGATTCTTTAATCCCTGCAAAAGAGGAAATTCCAGAAGTGATACTTTTTATTTTATCTCCAAAGACCATCGTTAGTACTTTGCTAAGAAGTTCATTAGCAAAAGAGCTTTCCTGGCTTAGTTTAGATAAAATGCTGGTATCAGCTAATTGTGTAATTTCTTGTAAAAGAGACGATTTGTCGGACTGAGATACAATTCCACCTAATACAGTTGGGATAAGTGCATTGGTAGCCTTAGAGACAGCTTCTTCTTTTTCGCCTAATTGAGAGGCAAGTTGGCTGGTAACGCCGTGTCCGAATTGCCCTTTAATAAGTTCTATGATATTGATTGACATAATTTTAATTTTTAATGAGTTAATAATAATTAGTAGGCTTTAGCAAAAAGCACTCTTTGTTTAGATGGTTTTCCTGAAATCATAGAAACGCCCTCTTCTTTTTCTCCCTCTAGAGGAATGCAACGGATAGTAGCTTTAGTTTCTTCTTTTATTCTTTCTTCTTCTTCTTCCGTTCCGTCCCAGTGTGCTAAAATAAAGCCTCCTTTGGTTTCTAAAACTTCTTTAAATTCTTCGTAAGAATCAACCTTAGTGATGTTTTCGTTTCTAAATTTAAGAGCTTTGTCATAAATAGCTTTTTGGATTTCTTCTAAAAGTTCTTGGATATAAACTTCTATATTATCCAAAGGTTTAACCTCTTTGGAAAGGGTATCCCTTCTAGCTATTTCTACTGTTTTGTTTTCTAAATCTCTTGCTCCCATTGCTATTCTTACAGGGACCCCTTTCATCTCATATTCTGCGAATTTCCAACCTGGCTTATGGGTATCTCTGTTATCATATTTTACGGAAATGCCTAATGTTTTTAGTTTAGATTGTAGTTCATAGGCTACTTCATCTATTTGTTTAAGCTGTTCTTCGCCTTTAAATATAGGAACAATAACTACTTGTATAGGAGCTAAAGATGGCGGAAGTACCAAACCATTATCATCGGAATGAGACATAATCAAAGCACCCATAAGTCTTGTGGAAACGCCCCAAGAAGTTGCCCAAGCATACTCTATTTTTCCTTCCCTATTAGTGAATTTAACATCAAATGCTTCAGCGAAATTTTGACCTAAAAAGTGAGACGTTCCTGCTTGTAAAGCTTTTCCGTCCTGCATAAGCGCCTCTATACAGTAAGTTTCTTCTGCACCTGCAAATCTTTCACTAGGCGATTTTATACCTTTTACCACAGGTACAGCCATAAAATTTTCAGCAAAATCAGCATAAACATTTAGCATTTGCTCTGTTTCAGCGATAGCTTCCTCTTTGGTAGCGTGGGCGGTATGTCCTTCTTGCCATAGAAATTCAGCAGTTCTTAAGAAAAGTCTTGTTCTCATCTCCCATCTTACCACATTAGCCCACTGATTGATGAGGATAGGCAAATCTCTGTAAGATTGTACCCAATTCTTGTAAGTATTCCAAATAATAGCTTCGGAGGTAGGCCTCACAATAAGTTCTTCTTCTAGTTTAGCTTCTGGGTCTACTATAAGTTTTTGTGGATTTTCAGGATCTGTTTTTAGACGGTAATGAGTTACTACAGCACATTCTTTGGCAAAACCTTCCGCATTTTTTTCTTCTGCTTCAAAAAGATTTTTAGGAACAAAAATTGGAAAATAGGCATTTTCATGACCAGTTTCTTTAAATTTTTTATCTAGTTCGTTACGCATTTTTTCCCAAATAGCGTAGCCGTAGGGTTTAATTACCATACAGCCCCTTACACCCGAGTTTTCGGCTAAATCTGCCCTCACTACCAACTCATTATACCACTTGCTATAGTCCTCGCTTCTTGATGTTAATTTTGCCATAAATTTATGTTTAAATTTTATTTAATAATTTTGTGAGGGTTATTTGCATTTATCAAATAACCACTGAATTATCACTATGAATTTTAATTTTTTGGTATAGTTTTGGCTATATTTGTTTTAATTCAATCACAAAGATAAATAAAACCTACATAAAGTTATGAAAAAAATAGATTATAATTTCTTAAAAAGAAAATGGGTTGTTAGGTTGGCATTAGCCACTTCCGTTAGTTTTCTGTTAGCTTCTTGTGGGACGCAAATAGGAGGGTATACAGAGACTGATGGGGTTTATTATGATCCAAGTAAAGATGTAATTCCAGAAGGGGTAGTTTTGAATGAGCGTAATAATGTAGGAGATTATTACGATTATAGTAATGATTATAGAGTAGTAGAAAACTCTAGACAGTTACAGAAAAATCAAAGTAATAAGTATCACGAATGGACAGATACTCCTGTACAATCCGATTCAGATTGGGGTGCTTTTGCGGGAGTTGAAAGACACTATACTGGCTTGGGCTGGAATACGCCTTTCTGGGGAACAGGTTTTGGCTGGGATCCTTATTGGGGAGGTTTTGGCGGTTGGAATAGCTGGAATATGGGCTTTGGCTGGAGTTCAGGCTGGGGTTGGAATATGGGCTTCGGCATAGGCTGGGGATCAGGTTGGAACAGATGGGGTTGGAGAAACCCTTATTGGGGTGGAAGATTTGGTTGGAACCCTTACTGGGGAACAGGCTGGGGTAACCCATATTGGGGTGGCTATGGAGCATGGGGAAATCCTTATTGGGGAGTAGCTCCTCGTCAGTACAACTATAGAAGAAGTGGTGTAGACAGTATTACTAGATATAATAACGGAGGATTCAACAATCCAATTTATAGAAACCCAAATAGCAATAGTAATTCAGGAAGAAATTTTGGTGGATTTAGAGACTCAGGTTTTGGAAGAGGAGATAACAGGATTAACCGTAATAACAGCTACTCAATGCCTCAAACAAGAACATTGAGAAGAGCTGAACCAAACTATAATTATCAGGATAGAGGAACGACACCTCGTACACAATCTATACCAAGAAACGATGGATTTAGAAACAACTCTAGTTGGGGTAATGGTTCTAGTAGAAGTGGAGGTTTTGGGTCTGGAAATTCAGGAGGTGGTAGTGTGAGATCTAGTGGTGGTTTTAGAACAGGTGGTTTTAGATAATTTGTTTAATTGAATACTGAAAAAATAAAATAATGAATAAGAAATTATTTTCAATGTTAGGACTGTCTGTTGGAGTTTTATTTTACGCTCAAGATGTGTCTGTAATCAGGAATACGGTAGATGTTTATTCTGATACACAGCCTAATGGTTCTGCAAAATATATGAGTATGGCAGGTGCAATGGGAGCAATGGGAGGTGATGCTTCTTCTATAAATGCTAACCCTGCGGGTGTAGCCGTAAATATTGTAGGTGAATTTTCTGGAACGCTTAACGCTTTGGGAAATAAAAATACTTCAACTTTAGCAAATAAATCTTATGATGAGGTTTATAAGAAAGCTAATTTAGGACATTTAGGAGGTGTTGTTGTAATGCAAACTAGTAATAATTCTAAATGGAAGTTTATTAACCTAGGTTTTAATTATAGCACCAAAGATATTGATAGCTACATTAGAACCCCTGAAAATCATGTTATAAACGCAATCGCAACTTATACAGATGAGAAAGGTAATAAACAAACAGATGTGTTACTCTACGATGGACACGCCTATAATAGAATGGGACACACTTCAAAATTATCCTTCGCATTTGGTGGAAATTACGATCATAAGTGGTATGTAGGTGGCGGAGTGCACTTCCATTCGGCGAATATAGAACAAGGCGATTTTTTTAGAATGCAATCTCAAACGGCAGGTACTAAGGGGCTTTACCAAAAACAGGAAACTCCTTTCCAAGAGTCTTCTGATGGTATGGCTATCTCTGCAGGGATTATTGGCAAGATAGACAAGAATTTCCGTGTAGGTTTAGCACTAGAGTCTCCTACTTGGTGGAATATAGAAAGGGCTTATAACCATTACTATTATGATATGGGTAATATGGGTAATAAAGTTGTAGTAACGGCACTAGTTAATGAGAATAGAAGATTGAGTACTCCAATGAAAGCCACTCTGAGTGGTGCTTATATAGCTAACAAGAATTTTGCAGTAAATGTGGATTATACTTTAGGAGTTACAAAACCTCAGTATAATGTACAGAGGGATGAAGAAAAACTATTGAATGAGTTTTTTAGCAAAGTGTATTCCAATACTTCTGAACTGAGATTAGGAGCGGAATATAGATTGGATAATTGGAGATTAAGAGGAGGTTATGCCTATCAGTCTAATCCGTTTTCTAACGCTTCTTTAAGTGTTATTGATGCTACTAATGGCTTCTCTTCAGGTAGAATATTTAATAATTTATATCTTTCTAGCAGACAAACTTTAGGTTTGGGATTAGGGTATAATTTTAAATCTTTCTATGTAGATGCGGCTTATCAGAATACAAGTACTAGCTTCTCTAATCCATTTTTTGCGGGAGAGTATGCTTCTCCAGTAGGAGATAGTGTGTTTAATGAAGGAGATGGGGTATATCAGAAAGATAGCATTGTTTCTGATGTTAAAACGGTAAGAAATAACTTTGTGTTTACCGTAGGTTGGAGATTTTAAAAAAAAGTATAATTAAATAGAGGTAAGAGGCTGCTTATTATTAAGTAGTCTCTTATTTTTTTGTAGAATTAGATATTTTTTATAATTTTGTTAGTCTTACCTAACTTTTGTTTGAGTAATGAAAAAATACTTCAAAGATAGAACGTGGAAAAAAGAGCGCTCTGGTAATTCTTTATCAGAATCGTTTTCTAGTATTGAGGTGCCTAAAGATGCAGGTTTTTGGAAGAAATTTCTAGCATTTGTAGGTCCAGGGCTGATGGTAGCGGTAGGCTATATGGATCCAGGCAACTGGGCAACAGGCATTGCTGGTGGAGCTAAATTTGGATACATCTTACTATCGGTAGTACTTATTTCTAATCTTTTTGCGATGCTGTTACAGCATTTGTCTTTAAAGTTAGGTATCGTTGCCGAAAGAGATTTGGCTCAAGCTTGTAGAGATAGTTATTCTCGACCTGTTAATTTTCTACTTTGGATTTTTGCTGAAATAGCCATTGCGGCTACAGACCTTGCGGAGGTAATAGGGGCTGCCATAGCTCTTAATCTTTTGTTTGGGATACCACTTACCATTGGGATAGCCATTACGGTAGTAGATGTATTTGTTATTTTGATGCTTCAAGCCAAAGGTTTTAGATGGCTAGAAAGTGTCGTGGGTGGTTTGATAGCAATTATCTTCTTTTGTTTTTTATACGAAATAGTGGTAAGTAATCCTGAGTGGTTTCCTATTTTGAAAGGTTTAGTGCCACAGAAAGAAATTGTGTTTAACCCAAGTATGCTCTATATAGCAATAGGGATTTTAGGAGCTACTGTAATGCCTCATAACTTGTACTTGCATAGCAGTATTGTACAGACTAGAAACTATTCTAGAGATGATAAGGGGAAGAGGGAAGCTATTAAATTCGCTACTTTGGATAGTAATATTTCTTTGTTGTTAGCATTTTTAATCAATGCGGCTATACTTATTATTTCATCGGCGGCATTTCATCACACAGGCTATCAAGATGTTGCTGACATTACAGACGCTCATCAACTTTTGTCTCCAATTTTAGGAACGAGCCTCGCTAGTATTGTGTTTGCTATAGCTTTGTTGGCTTCTGGGCAAAACTCAACCCTTACAGGCACTTTGGCTGGGCAGATTGTAATGGAGGGTTTTATCAATATTAAATTAAAACCTTGGTTAAGACGATTGATTACAAGATTGATAGCTGTAATACCAGCGTTGATAGTCGCTACTATCTATGGTGAAAAAGGAACTACTGACCTTTTAATATTAAGTCAAGTTATACTTTCCTTACAGTTGAGTTTTGCAGTAGTACCGCTGGTAATGCTAACTAATAATAAACTTAAGATGGGAGCATTTGCTAATCAAGGTTTTTTGAAATACACCGCTATCATCATTAGTCTTATCATTATTGTACTGAATATTTATTTGGTTTATACCGAAATAGGTTAGAGTAAGTTTCTTAGGTCTGTCAATTTGTCCTAAATCTTAATTTGGCAATATCTTTGACAATATCTGAGTAATAAAACCAAAAAAGAATGGAAGAGAATAAAGATTTGCACGAAGAAAAACTTAATGTTTCTGAAGAAAGCCTAAACGAAGAAACTCAAAATATAAATATTGACAGTGAAGAAAATCTGACAAAAGAACCTACAACGGAAGAACTTTTGGCAGAGGAGAAAGACCGTTACATTCGTCTATATGCTGAGTTTGAAAACTATAAAAAAAGAACTTCTAAAGAGCGAATGGAGTTTTTCCAATATGCTAATCAGGATATGATGGTGAGTATGCTCGCTATTTTAGATGATTTTGAAAGAGCCTTAAAAGAAATAGCAAAAACAGGTAAAGAAGAAGACTTAAAAGGAGTAGAACTTATCTATCAAAAATTCAAAAATAAACTGGTAGAAAAAGGATTAAAGCCTATAGAGGTAAATGCAGGAGACGACTTTAATGTAGATTTCCACGAAGCTATTACTCAAATACCAGCTCCTACCGAAGATTTAAAAGGTAAAATTGTAGATGTAATAGAGTCTGGATATATGCTGTACGATAGAGTCATTAGATTTACTAAAGTAGTTACAGGGCAATAAATCTTACATTATAAATGAAACTTTCATTTATTATAAAATTAAAATAAAGAATGTCAAAAAGAGATTACTACGAGATATTAGGGGTAGAAAAAAATGCAACGGCAGACGCTATTAAAAAAGCCTACCGAAGACAAGCACTTAAATATCACCCAGATAAAAATCCAGGAGATAAAGAAGCTGAAGAAAAATTTAAAGAAGCGGCGGAAGCCTACGAAGTTCTCAGCGATGAGAATAAGAGAGCTAGATATGACCAATACGGTCATGCGGGAGTAGGTGGCAGCGGAGGCTTCGGTGGTGGAGGCTTCGGTGGCGGTATGAATATGGAAGATATTTTCAGTCAGTTTGGAGATATCTTTGGAGGTCATTTTGGAGGTTTCGGCGGTGGAGCTAGGAGACAAGAGGCTAGAGGTACTAACCTTAGAGTTCGTATCAAGCTAAGCCTAGAGGAGATGATGAATGGAACACAGAAAACCATCAAAATCAAAAAAATGAAACTTGCCCTTGGGGTAACTTCTAAGACTTGTCCTACTTGTAACGGTAATGGTGTCCAAATGAAAGTGATGAACACAATGTTTGGACAGATGCAAACGCAAACCACTTGTGGGGCGTGTAATGGTATTGGGAAGGTAGCAGATAAAATACCAGCTGGAGCTAATGCTCAAGGGCTTATTAAGGCTGATGAGGAAGTGAGTATCAACATTCCAGCAGGAGCTAGAGATGGTATACAACTAAGTGTAAGAGGTAAAGGTAACGACGCACCTTTCGGCGGAACTTCAGGTGATTTACTTGTGGTGGTGGAGGAAGAGGAAGATGCAAACATTAAAAGGGAAGGAGATAACCTTCATCAAGAGTTATATATTTCCTTCGCAGAAGCAGCATTAGGTACTTCTAAAGAAATCCCAATAGTAGGTGGTAAAGTTAAAATAAAAGTAGATGCAGGTACGCAATCGGGTAAGATTCTACGGCTTGCGGGTAAAGGGCTTCCTAGCATAGATAGCTATGGTAGGGGAGATATGTTTATACACATCAATGTATGGACGCCACAAAATCTTACAAAGGAACAGAAAGAATTTTTTGAAAAACAACTGAACAGTGGCGAAATGAAAGCTGAACCTTCAGGGAAAGAAAAAACATTCTTTGATAAGGTGAGAGATTTGTTTAACTAGAATTACAATAATGATAAAAAGAGACTTTTAAAGGTCTCTTTTTTTATGAGCGATTAGGATAATTGTAACAAAAACTCTTTTCTTTGTACTAACTAAAATAAAAATACAAAAATGCTTAGAGCAGAACATATTACAAAAACCTATGATGCAGGCAGAAAAGTAGCTTTGTCTGACTTTAGTATAGAAGTCCCTACGGGAAGCATCTACGGACTGTTAGGACCTAACGGAGCGGGTAAAACTTCTTTTATCAGAATCATCAACCAGATTACTCAAGCGGATAGTGGTAAAGTTTTTATAGATAACGAAATTTTAAGTCCTCACCATATTAAGGCGATTGGCTATATGCCAGAAGAGAGAGGTCTTTATAAAAATATGACGGTGGGCGACCAAATTCTCTATTTTGGGGAGCTTAAAGGTATGTCTAAAAATGAGGCACTTACTCAAGCTAAATATTGGTTTGAACGCCTAAACATAGACCAATGGTGGAAAAAGAAACTTTCTGAACTTTCCAAAGGTATGGCACAGAAAATACAGTTTGTGGTAACGGTGTTGCATTGCCCTAAATTACTTATTTTAGATGAGCCTTTCTCTGGGTTTGACCCTGTAAACGCTAATCTCATCAAAGACCAAATCATCAATCTTAAAAATAACGGGACAACCATCATACTTTCTACACATAGAATGGAAAGTGTGGAAGAAATGTGCGATTATGTAGCGTTGGTTAATCATTCGAAAAAAATCTTAGACGGAAAAGTGTTTGAAGTAAGAGAGCGTTTCAAACAAAATGTTTACGAAGTCGTACTCGCTCACTCTAACTCTGAATTGTTGGAAAGCTTTAAGTCGGAATTTTCGCCTTCTGATTGGCAAGAAAAAGATGGACTTATTAGTTTTAATCTAAAATATCAAGGCGAACAAAACCAGCTGTTGTCAAAGCTAATGCCGTTAGGAAGCATTAGAAGTTTTAATGAGAAAATACCTAGTATGAACGAAGTGTTCATTACTGCTGTACAAAACTAATATCGTATGAAAAATATTATTATCATAACCAAAAGAGAATTTCTTACTCAGGTTAAAAAGAAATCTTTTATTGTACTCACTTTGCTAGCTCCAATTTTAATGATAGTTTTCGGGGCTGTTATAGGATTGATGTTTAAAGCTAACGAAACGGAATACCAGTTTTCTGTCATAGATAAAAGTGGTGTGTTTGAAAACCGAATGAAAGCTCCGCAAGAGGTTTCTCTTGTGTATGCATCTCCTAACACCGAGGCATCTTTGAAGAAAGGATTAAAGACTTCTGAAGCTGTTGATGGAGTGTTGATTATTCCACCTATGCAAGGGCAAGATTATGAAGCATTACAGAATCAAGCTCAGCTATTGGTAAATAAGAAAATAGGTTTTGACGTGAGGAAAGCCTTAGCGTCTTCTATGTCGGACGTCATTAAGAAAGAAAAAATAAAAGCACTTGGAATCACCGAAACTCAAGTGAACGACTTAGATAAATCTTTTGAACTTAAAACCACCAATGTTTTAGATAATCATCAGCAGGACGATAGCCTTGCGTTTGGTGTAAAATCAGGTTTGAGTATGCTACTGATGTACGCTACTTTTATGTTTATTTTGATTTATGGAGTAAGGGTAATGCGTAGCGTTTTGGAAGAAAAAAATAACCGTGTGGTAGAAATTATTATTTCTTCAGTTAAACCATTTGATTTAATGATGGGTAAAATCTTAGGGGTTACTTTAGTAGCACTTACCCAGTTTGTTATATGGATAGGTATGGCGGTAACAGCAGCAGTATTTTTTAATCAAAGTTTTAGTCCAATGCCTAACGAGAACACTCTAGAACAAATGGAAAATATACAGGAGGTAGTGGCTCATATATCTCATACTTTGTTGGAACTCAATTATGGGCTTATTATTGGGGTGTTTCTTGTGTTTTTCCTTTTAGGTTATATTTTTTATAGTTCTATCTATGCTGCTATCGGTTCTGCGGTAGATAACGATACCGAAACTCAACAGTTTACTTTATTTGTAACCATTCCGTTGATGTTGGGGCTTTATGGTAGCATTTCTATTATGAATAATCCAGATGGACCTATGGGCTTTTGGCTTTCTATGATTCCGTTAACTTCCCCTGTAGCTATGATTGCAAGGATACCCTTTGGAGTGCCTATTTGGGAGTTGGTATTGTCGGTTGCGTTATTATTTATTACTACATTACTGATGGTCTTTATTGCTGCAAAAATATACCGTGTAGGCATACTAATGCACGGTAATAAAGCAACTCTAAAAGAACTTTGGAAGTGGATTAGACATTCGTAAGTATTGGGAGTAATTATTATAAAAAGCCGAGAGAATATTTTTTCTTTCGGCTTTTTGTTTAAAGTTAATATTTGAAATGAATGAGGTGTGGGAATGTATTTTTTTAGAAATTTTAATATCAATAATTTTTTGTAAATTCGCACTAAATTTTTAATCAATGAATTACGATATTATAGTTATAGGAAGTGGTCCTGGTGGTTATGTAACAGCCATTAGAGCAGCACAATTAGGTTTCAAAACAGCTATTGTAGAAAAGGAAAACTTAGGAGGTATCTGCCTTAACTGGGGTTGTATTCCTACAAAGGCATTATTGAAATCGGCACAAGTGTTTAAGTACATCAACCATGCAGAAGATTTCGGTCTTAATAAAGTAGAAGCTAGTTTTGAATTTCCTAATGTAATTCAGAGAAGCCGTGGTGTAGCGAGTAAGATGAGTAAAGGGATTGAATTCCTTATGAAAAAGAATAAGATAGATGTTATCTTCGGTACTGCTAAAGTTCAAAAAGGTAAAAAAGTTTTAGTGGAAAAAGACGGTGCTACAAAAGAATATTCTGCTGAGCACATCATCTTGGCAACAGGAGCTCGTTCTAGAGAGTTGCCAAACCTTTCTCAAGACGGCAAAAAAGTAATTGGGTATAGACAAGCACTTTCTTTACCAGAACAGCCTAAATCTATGATAGTGGTAGGTTCTGGGGCTATCGGAGTAGAGTTTGCTTATTTCTACGCTACTATGGGGACTAAAGTAACTATCGTGGAGTTTATGCCAAACATCGTACCTGTAGAGGACGAGGAGGTTTCTAAACATTTAGAAAAATCTCTTAAGAAAGCAGGTATAGAGGTAATGACTAGTGCTTCTGTAGAATCTGTGGATACTTCTGGTAACGGCGTTAAAGCTAATGTAAAAACAGCTAAAGGTAATGTAACGTTAGAGGCTGATGTGGTACTTTCAGCAGTAGGTATTACGGCTAATATTGAAAACATAGGACTAGAAGAAGTTGGAATTAAAACAGATAAAGGTAGAGTTTTAGTAAATGAATGGTACCAAACTTCAGTACCAGGTTATTATGCGATAGGAGATATTATTCCTACTCAAGCTTTAGCTCATGTTGCTTCTGCGGAAGGAATTACCTGTGTGGAAAAAATTAAAGGGCTACATACAGAAACTATAGATTATGGCAATATTCCAGGGTGTACTTATTGCCTTCCTGAAATAGCTTCAGTAGGTCTTACCGAAAAACAAGCCAAAGAAAAAGGCTATGATATTAAGGTTGGGAAATTCCCATTCTCTGCTAGTGGAAAAGCGACTGCAAATGGAGATACAGATGGTTTTGTAAAAGTAATTTTTGATGCTAAATATGGTGAGTGGTTAGGTTGTCATATGATAGGTACTGGCGTTACCGAAATGATAGCAGAGGCAGTAGTTGCTAGAAAATTAGAAACTACAGGACACGAGATTTTGAAATCTGTTCACCCACACCCTACATTGTCAGAAGCAGTTATGGAAGCAGTAGCTGCGGCTTATGGGGAGGTAATACATATTTAATTATAGTAAACTTTAGTTATAAAATAATAGCACCTCCTAGATGTGATAAGTCTAGTGAGGTGTTTTGTTTTTGTATTATAACATAAATTTATAGATGAGAGCGATATTTATATTTATTCTTTTATTACCTATGGTTGCGTTTTCGCAAACCAATAATTTGGGGAATTGGTTTATCTATTTTGGAAATAAAAAGATTGATAATCGATGGAATTGGCATCACGAGGTGCAATATAGAAATTTTAATTTTATAGGAGATACAGAGCAGGTACTCATTAGAACAGGGCTTGGTTATAATCTTACCGAAAACAATAATAATATTTTGCTAGGTGCAGCATTCATTTACAGCGAACCTTATTTGGCAAACAGCGATACTAAGACTAGTTTTAACGAGCATCGTATTTATCAGCAGTTTATCACAAGGCAGACTTTTGGAGCGGTATCTTTGCAACACAGATATAGGTTTGAGCAACGTTTTTTTGAGAAAGATTTTAGGTTGAGGTTGCGTTATTTTATAGGTCTTAATGTAGCTCTGAACAAAAAGCAAATGATGGATAAAGCAGTCTATTTATCTGCTTATAATGAGATATTTATAAATACTGAAAACAATATATTTGATAGAAACAGGCTTTATGGTGGTTTAGGATATAGATTTTCTAAAAATGTGAGAACCGAAGTTGGGGTGATGAATCAGTCCACAAGTACTGTGTCTAGAAATCAATTAAATTTGATTACATTTTTTAACTTTTAATACCGTTCTTGTAAATAAAATTAAGCCGTTTCAAAAAAACTTTGAAACGGCTTATTGTATTTTATAATTTAGCAGGTAATACTTTGGTTTTTACTTCACCAAAGCCTACTCTAATATGCTCATTTTGAGCGAAGCCTCTCATCGTGATGGTGTCGCCATCTTCTATAAATTTCCTTTCGCTGCCGTCTGAAAGCGTTAAAGGATTTTGACCTCTCCAAGTAAGTTCTAGCATAGAACCAAAACTACTCGGTTCTTTACCCGAAATAGTTCCCGAAGCATACATATCTCCCACTTCTACGTTACAACCATTGATGGTGTGATGTGCCAACTGCTGAGCCATATTCCAATACATATATTTGAAATTAGACTGGCAAATAAGGTTCTCCGCTCCATTTTCAGGAGTTAGGTAAACTTCTAAAGCAATATCAAAGTTTTTATCGCCTTCAAACTTTAGGTAAGGTAACACCTCTGGTTCTTGCTTAGGAGAGGTGGTTCTAAATGGCTCTAAAGCCTCTAACGTAACCACCCAAGGCGATATGGACGAACAGAAGTTTTTCCCTAAAAACGGACCTAGCGGCACATACTCCCAACTCTGAATATCCCTAGCCGACCAGTCATTAAACAGTACCATTCCGAAAATGGAGTCCTCCGCATCTTTGGTAGAAATACTTTCGCCCATTTCTGTATTTTTATTAACTATAAAAGCCATCTCTAGCTCAAAATCTAACTGTTTAGACGCTCCAAATATTGGTTGGTTGGCGTCCGCAGGTTTCATTTGCCCTTTTGGTCTATGAAAATCCACTCCCGAAGTTACAATAGATGAAGCCCTGCCGTGATACCCTACTGGAATATGCTTCCAATTAGGTAAAAGGGCATTTTCTGGGTCACGGAACATCTTTCCGACATTAGTAGCGTGTTCTATACTACTGTAAAAATCAGTATAGTTAGGGATATGCACTGGCATTAGCATTTCCACCTCGTCTAAATCATAAAAGCACTCTTCTATCACTTTTTCGTCTTTAGAAAGTTTAGAACCTTCTAAAAGCAATGCTTGTATTCTTTCTCTAACAACGGTAGTTACAGGTTTACCTAGCTCTATAAAATCGTTTAGGGTATAGCCTTCAAAAACATTTTCGGTTAAGCCTTCTATATCGTCAAAGTAGCCATAATCGTAAAGTGAGGCTAGGTCTATTACCAAATCGCCTATTCTAGTAGCACAAGCAATATACTCGTGATTGAAAACCGCCACCCCAAACGGAATGTTATAAATGGAAAAATCGGACTGTTCGTTATAATTTACAAATGATTTCATAGTTTATTTTTTTACAGGTTGTTTTGTGATAGACTGTTCATCTATCCAGCGTTGTTTTGTGTTGATGTCTATTAGGTAGAGAATTTCTTTCTCTCTATTTAGCATTAGGGTTTTAGTAACCGCAATAGGTATCTTTTTTCCTTCTAATTTATCGGCTCTTATAGAAACAATGTTTTTCTTTCTAATAAAATCACCATCATACACTTTGGAAGAGGTTTTATTGTCAGACTTGGCATCTAATAGTTCTATATAATTCACTTTATCATTGGTAAACACAATAAATTCTCGCTCTGTTCTGTCTTCAAAATCTTTTATAGAAACAAATTTTTTTCCGTCCAGACTTACTCCACTTAAATCTTGGTTAAAGCCTCTCCTTTCTTCTAAACGGTCTAAAATAGCGTTAAGTGTACCGAAGTTTTGTGCTTTAATACCGAAAGAGGCTATAACAAAGCCTAATGCAATTATTTTTTTCATTATTTATATCATTTTAAAAAACACAGTACACAGATTAGTGTGTACTGTATTGATGTCTATTTTAGAGATTACCTCTTCTCGCTTGTTCTTTTTCTAAGGCTTCAAAAAGGGCTTTGAAATTACCTGCTCCAAAGCTCTGCGCTCCGTGTCTTTCAATAATTTCAAAGAAGAGTGTTGGGCGGTCTTCCACAGGTTTAGTAAATATTTGGAGAAGGTAGCCTTCCTCATCGTGGTCTATTAAGATGCCTAGTTCTTGTAATTTTTTAAGATCTTCGTCTATATGCCCCACACGCTCTGGCACCATTTCGTAATAGGCATTTGGTGGTGCTGATAGAAACTCTACCCCTCTAGCTTTAAGTTCGGAAACGGTTTTTATAATATCTTTGGTAGCGACTGCAATATGTTGTACCCCTTCGCCTTCGTAGAAGTCTAGATATTCTTCCACTTGAGATTTCTTTTTACCCTCGGCTGGTTCGTTAATTGGGAATTTAGCATAGCCATTACCATTTGCCATTACTTTAGACATCAACGCCGAATACTCCGTATTGATTTGCGTGTCATCAAAGCTAAGAATATTAACAAAGCCTAGCACCTCTTCGTACCACTTAACTACTGGGAGCATTCTGTTCCAACCTACATTTCCCACACAGTGGTCTACATAAAGTAAACCTACATCTGAAGGGTTATAATCGCTTTCCCATTTTTCGTATCCTGGCATAAATGGACCTGTGTAGTTTTTTCTTTCCACGAACATATGCACCGTTTCCCCATAAGTGTAGATGCCCGACATTCTTACTTCTCCGAACTCATCGGTAAGTGTAACGGGTTCCAGATAAGGTTTACCGCCTCTTTTGGTGGTTTCTTCAAATGCAGCGTAGGCATCATCTACCCAAAGTGCCAATACTTTAACCCCATCGCCGTGTTTTTTTTGGTGTTCACAGATAGGCGAGTTAGAGTTTAATCCAGAAGTTAAAACCAATCTGATTTTTCCTTGTTGTAAGACATAAGAAGCTCTATCTCTTATGCCCGTTTCTGGTCCAGCATAAGCTACGGACTGAAACCCAAACGCTGTTTTGTAGAAGTGAGCGGCTTGTTTGGCGTTACCTACATAAAGTTCTATGTAATCTGTCCCATTGATGGGTAAGAAATTTTGTGCTTTCGCAATTTTTTCAGCAAATGTTAGTTCCGACATATTTTTACTTTTTAGACATTTAATTTTGATGAGCCAAGATACAATTTTTTGGTTATTTGGGATAAATTTTACCTGCCGTTATTTATCCCAAATGCATCAAAGTATTTTTTCCTTGCAGACCTTCTGAAAAAACCTCGCACGAGATTGCAAAAAACCTCGCACGATTTTAATAAAAACGGTGCGAGGTTTTTATAAACTTCTCGCACCGTTTTTAGCAAGACCTCACTAGGTTTTGCATAACGCCCCTCCAAAGACCGCTTAAAGCCATACTAAGCTAGCATCTCTATAAAAATAGCGTCTGCCAACCTTTGGTTGGCAGACGCTCCATCTAAAAACAGGGGCGTTCCTATTTGCTATACTTCTCGTATTTTGCCGTTAAGAGCATACCGCGTAAATCTTCCCCTGGGCGAAACTGAATTTTAGCACTCTTAATACTAGCGGCGGTAACTTTATTGGCTTCGTCTTCGCCGTTAGACGAAATACCGACTTGAAAAGAACCAAAATCCCCCAACCTTACTATTTTGCCATCGGACAAGTGTTTGGATAGTAGCTTGGTGAGGTCATTAAGCACTGCCAGCACATCGGTATCGCTTACAGTGGTGGAGCCTTGGGCGATTTCTTTGCTTAAGGCTTTGAAGGTAATTTCGCCATCTGCTTTGGCATTGGCATACCACTTTTTCTCATCTCTTTTAGAGGGGTTTACCCTTTCTATTACATTGTACTTAATAGGCATAATAACTATTTTTAAAGATTAAACATTTTTTATGCATAGAGTTTTAGTTGGCTAATCCTTGATGCAGCGGACAGCTCCGGTGTTAGCCCGATTGGTTCCAATAGTCCCCTTACTAACACTACTCCACCTCGGATACGCTACCCAAGTGTGGACTTGAGATGCATTTATTGCACTACTTACCATGAAACTGGCAGCAGCATCAAAGATTGACCATTGGCTATTATAATATCGAGTCATAGGAGCCGTAATATGTAATATTCTCTCGTTCCACAATACATTACTGTCAGCTAAATCTTGACCTATCCCAGTAAAGGCTCTGTGAAAATCAACTATTTCTTGTAAATTAGGCACATGATACCCCCAAGGGCAAGGATTATTAGAACGGTTGGCTTGCCATAAATAATGATTGCTCGTTTGCTGATTTACAGATGGAATGACCCACGACCAATCAGATAGATTGTTGCCAATAAAAATGTTTGATCCTGCATTTGTCCAAGAAGAAGATATAGGACCATTACCCGTGTATTTTGGTGTCCCCTCTGTAGAGGAAATCCAATTCATCAGTTCGTGTCCATCTGCCTTCCGTTGCCATTGGAAGAGCGAACCATACGCTCGCCAGTCTTGTTTAATTTGGTTTGCCGTAGGGTATTCTAACGGTAGTCCTGTGTTAGTGTCTAAAGCTCCCCCTTGAGCAGCAGGGTCAAACCAAGTTGAGCCGTACTTGGCATACTCTGCCCCAAGATTATTTCCCAGCCATACCTTGCCGTCTGGACCTAGCACTGGCGTATAGATAAAATCGTGTTCTCTTTCATTAGTCCCATACCCTACACAAGAGGAAGTAGTCTTCCCAAGACATCGGTCGGGAATCCCTGTTACTGCATAAAGCTTATACTGAGTGTAGGTAGTAGAAAAAGCTCCCACATAACGGTTGGGGTAGCTGAAAGTGCCCATCAGCAAACCTTCCACATTGGTACCAAAGCCCATATTCATATCCAATTTCTTAATCAGCAAATCGCCGTCTAACGAACGAATGGTGGCTACAATGTAGGTGGTGGTAGGGGAGCAAAGTTGTTGTTCCCACGAAAAGCGGAGGACACGGCTGTTCCCGTCCTCCGTATAGGTGGTTGGTATGGTAATATCTGTACTATAAGCAGGAAGAATACCGTTGCCTTGTACTGTTACAGGAATACCGACCCGTAAGCCTGTGGTGGTGATTTTCCCTTGATGGTCTATTACCACGGGTTCTGGAATGCCGTCTGCTGCAATATTTCTCTGCCAAAGGGCAGATGAACGGGGGTTAATGTTGTAAGGGAAATAATCGGCATCGTAAATAGAAGCAATGCGTTTTTTCCCACTTTCCAATGTAACGCCGAAATACGCATCTAACGCCCGTAAGACCACTTGAGCTTTTACCACAAGTGGAAGAAACATCAGCACCAAGCTGTATAAATGGAATCTATTAGGTTTCATTATATTCTTTTTTTATCAGGTTAGCGTAAAAGTCTATTTATTAGATGGCGTCCCCCGTTACGGTTACCGAGGAACCCGTATCTTTGATAATGCCGATAGCCGAATATTGGGTTCTCGTTTTGGTTCCCCTTGCGGAAGCCCCCAAAACCGTTACCTGCCCCGTGTTGTTTTGAACAATCACACAACTGAAACCGACGGGCAAACTGTTTGGAACGCTAATGGTGGTAGGGGAGGTGCTGTCTACAAACACATAGCCGCCGTTATCTGTCTCCGTAAGGGTAACCGTTCCGCCTGAAGTCGTAACTCTACGAAACCCGCCCGTGGGTGTCCATTGGGTACCGTTCCATACCAATAGCTGCCCCGATTGAGGTGCAGTAGCAGAAACCGCAGAACCTTGGATTTTCGTTACTTTAGTTTCGTTGCTGTTCAAATTGGCGGTAACATCACCCGTTAAAGCCGCCCGTTGAAAGGAAGTCCCGCTTACTTTCACGGTTTCGGAATCGGTATAATCCTTTCGGGAAAGTTTTTGCCACGAGGAGCCATCAAAATAATAGTACCCTGCATCGGTAACATTCGCCGTTTGTCCCGATGGGGAGGTTTCCGCCTCCGTAACATAGACGATGGCGCCTTGCTGTTCTAGGGTATAAGTTTTAGCTTTTAGCTCCACTCCTTTTAAACGAGGGGGAATAATCCCATCAAGAGCATCGGTATCTGATGCTTTACCCACCACATCTAGCGTGGCTTTGGGGGTAGGAGTATTGATGCCCACTTGTGCCTGTAATGCCAAAGGCAGAAATACCGTGCATAATAAGTTTTTTTTCATAATGTTAAAGTTTATAGATGTTAAATTGTGAAGTTGTAAAAAAGTTTAAAGTTCTGGGGGCGTAGTTCAATAGCTCCGATGATTCCTTGAATTTTTGAACTTTAAACCTTAAACCCTTACCCCTTGAATATTTGAACTTTAAACCTTGAACTCTTGAACCAATGAGAAAACGCCTCCCCCCTCTCAACACACACAAAACGAGGAGGAAGGCTAAAACAGAAAGAACATAACGCTCCTCCTGTACGCTAGAAGCCTTAACTCCCAACCACCTATTCAGCTGATGAGAAAGACGGACTTCTAGCGGATATTTATGAAAACAAAACTTAGCGTATGATAAATGCCAAATGCCCCTAACGGAAGCTAGAGGAAAATTATTTACAATTGATGATAAAAATTTAGATAAAAAGTAGTATACTACGCGTATGCGTGTAACTCTTCTGTGTGTGTGTGTGTGTGTGTGTGTGTGTGTGTGTGTGTGTGTGTGTGTGTGTTTACACAATTATTTGGAACTACCAAATAATTTTGCAACTTTTTTACACTTGTTTGTATATGGTTGGTATTGTGTGTCATAAAAACTATGGCAAACATATCACCTTTTGCCAAAGTATGCAAGTTTTTTGGAGAAAATTACTAAAAAAGTCTTTTCGTCTAGTTACTCAAAGAGGTGTTATAATGTCTTGTATAAGAATAAAAAAAGTCGCATAAATACCATATTTATGCGACTTTTGTAGGATATAAATAGCTATCTAATGATGAATTTTATAGTCTTTGAGTCTGCTTTTAATAAATAAACTCCTTTTGTAAGATTAGAAACATCTATTTCATTAGAAGACTTAACTGATTTCACTTTCTTCCCTTCTGTACTGAAAATATCTATTTTATCATAATCGTTCCAATTAGAAAAATACAGTTTTCCTCCAGTTACTGGATTGGGATAAATACTCAAAATATTGTCTTTTTTAGATACTTCTTGGGTGGAAAGCTCTTTCTTCCAAATTAGATTAACCCACTCTGGGTGGTCTATAAAAGGGTTTCTATTGCCCTGATAATTGTAAACAGCATTATTTCTGTCTATTTCTCTTTTACTCACAGGGTCTTGGTTGTGCCAAGTGAGTAAAACTGCTAACTGCCAATCTTCTAAACCTTGTGTAGTGGTCCCATTAAGCATATCACCCGACTTGAAGTTAGGAATTCGTTTTTCGTACATTGTTACAAAATAGAATACCATTCTTGCTACATCGCCTTTAAACTCATCTATGGGTTCAAAAACTACCCCACTATAACCACTGGTACTATTTTCACCTAGTTTAGAACCATTCCTAGAAGTCCAAGTAGCGGTCTTTACTATACCAAATGGATAATTACTTCTTCTATTATTGACCAAATAGTCCGTTGGAACTACAAAATGAGCATCATGTTTCATAGGCGTAGGCTTTACATTAGAAAATAAACTCTGAGGTACTATATGTTCCCTATTGTAGCATCCTCCTTCTTTATTAGGACTATTACTACCACATTGATGATGTCTATAGTTATAAGTATATGAGTCTAATCCGTTAGGGTTTTCGGAGTAAATATCTAAAATTGTATTGTCGTTTTCGTAATACAAATCTCTGTCTGTAGTAGCGTAAGCTGTCCAAAGTCCAGAATACCCCTTATCTAGATGACCGTCAGCAATAATTTCGCTCAACTTACTTTTAAGAGTGTACCCCGAAAGTCCTTCTGCACTGTCATAATAACCATCTGGGATTTGAGCCAATCCGAATCCTCCTATCAGAAAAGCTACTATTAAATAAATATTCTTCATAACCTATTGAATTTAATCTTATACAAATTTAGTGATTATAAATTACTTATAGTTTAAGTAGTTCTTATTTATTTTTGAAAATATAAAAGAGATTAGCAATCCAAAAAATAAGGCTGTCCCTGTAACTATCAAATAGTTTCTTAATTCTATTTTTACAGGGAAGGGTAATAATTCCCCCGCTTTAAACAATCCCGTTTGGATTTGAAATAAACAAATTAAACTTCCTATAACAAGCCCCATAATAACACCAAAAATAACTACAAGACTTCCGGTATAGAAGTAAATTCTTCTCAGTTCCTGCTTGGTCATTCCCAAAGAAACTAAAGTTCTAGATTGTTCTTTTTTATCTAACTGAAGAATAATAATAGCTCCAGCCAAATTGAATGTTGTAATGAAAATTACCAGCCCGAAAATGAGATAAATCATCAATTTTTCGGTGTTTATCATCTTCCAAAAAGCAGCATTTTCTTCCTCTTTGGTACTTATTTTAACATTTGTAAGTCTGCCCTCTAAATCTTTTTTAATAAAGTTAGCATCAGTACTATCTTTCAGTTTAATCACAATGCTATAAGCGGTACCTTTGGGCAGGTTTAGAAGTTCCTGAGTCAGCTCTATAGGAGCTATAATATAACTATTAAGTTGGTCTTTACCATTAAAAACCCCCGTCACAAAAACTTCTTTTTTGTTAAATATATCAGACTCTTTGTTTATAATACCTTTCCCCGGCTTAGGCATAAAAAGTTGTGCATAATCTCTATCAGACCCCACAGGAATGGAAAGTCTAGAGTTAAGCCCATTCTCCATGATAATGTCATTGGTATAATCAAACGAAAGATAACTTCCGAAAAAAATACTATTCTGTATAGGATTAACTTTAGTGTAAACCGAATCTACGCCTCTTATATAGGCTATTTCTCCATTATTATTATAGTCTAGGTAGACCTTTTCTTCTATAATTTTAGAAAAAAATAATATGGATTGGTTCTGTTTTAATGCATCTGTGATTTTATCTATATTCTCTAAAGTCTTTCCACGAGTGCTAGTAATGGTTAAATCGGCGTGTAAATCTTCTACTAAATCCTTATTGAGTTCTTCTAAACCTGAAAAAACAGACACAATAATAAACATAGCTGCTACCGCCACCATCATAGCTATAGCTGCCAAACCAGTAATAAAACTTACTGCTTGGCTACCTTTTTTTGCCAACAAATAACGCTTTGCTATATAAAAAGGAGTGTTTTTCAATGTTTTACTTTTTAGAGTATAGGGTTATCTCCTTCTCCTTTTAGTTCTTTTTCTATTCTTTCTACTTCGTCTAAACTAGTGTCTAAATAAAAGCTTAACTGAGGAATTACACGAACCTGCTTTGCCATTTTATTGCCTATAAAATGACGATATTGAGATTTATTCGCCTCTATTTCTTTCATTATTGCTTCGCGATAATTCTGAGGAAAAATGCTTAGATAAATCTTAGCAATTCCTAAATCAGCTGTTACCTTTACATCAGAAACAGATATTAAAAATTGTGCTTTACTATCAGCCGCTTGTTTTCTAAAAAGCTCGGAAAAATCTTCCTGTATAATTTGAGCTATCTTTCTTTGTCTATTACTTTCCATAACTAGTGCAAAGTTAGTACATTTGTTTTAAATATACAGAAAATTGCCAAAGCGAACCTATAATAACAAAAGAGTTGTTTAGTATATAATTTTTTATTTTAACCATAGCATTAAATAAAAAACTGATAATAAAACAATTATATATCTATTACTTACTATACTTGCAGATTTTCAGTAAAAACACTTAAATAAAGTAATAAAAAATTTGGAGATTAAATAAAAAAGCGTATTTTTGCAAACACAAAATTCAACCACTGAATTTTATAGGTCCTATAGCTCAGTTGGTTAGAGCACCTGACTCATAATCAGGTGGTCCCTGGTTCGAGCCCAGGTGGGACCACGACTTTGAAAGTTCAAACAAATCGTTTGAACTTTTTTGTTTATATAATTAAAACTTTTTGGAAACTATAAAAATCTCTTTAATTTCGGCAAAACTTAGAAGTTTATTTTTTATTGGCTATTTGTTCTTTATATTTGTACGATATTTTCAGTACTGTGGAAGAAGAGGCTTTATTAGTTCTTATCGAAAAAGCAAAAAATAAGGATCAAAAATCCCAAACAAGGCTTATCAATAAGTTTTGGGTAAATGTGTTCTCCTTTGTGATGAAAAAAGTGAAGAATGAAACCGAAGCCGACGAAATTACAGTAAATGTATTCTCTAAAGTATTGTCAAAAATAGAGCTTTACGATCCTAATTTTCAATTCAAAACTTGGGTACTTACCATAGCACAAAATACTATAATAGATTATTGGAGAAAAAAAAGTAGAGACAGTGAAACACCAATAGAATATATGGAAGAGTTTAGAAATACCTTGGCTAAATCTCCCGAAGAATTGATGATTTCAGAAGAAGAAGATAAAGAAATTGTTAAAGCTATAGAAACTTTAGAGGCTAATTATCAAGAAATTATCAATCTGAGGTTTTTTGAAGAAAAGAGTATTAAAGAAATTTCGGATATACTGAATATTTCGGTTTCTAATGCCAAAGTAAGAATAATGAGAGCTAAAAAAGTACTAAAGGAATTACTCAAAAATAACATCAATGGAAAATAATATACAAGAAAACAATACTGTAACGCAAAAACCAAAATGGATAAGAGTAAAGCTACCCACTGGTAAAAACTACCGTGAGTTGAGAACTCTTGTAGACAAATATAAACTCAATACTATTTGCCAGAGTGGTTCTTGTCCTAATATGGGCGAATGTTGGGGAGAAGGTACCGCCACTTTTATGATTTTAGGAAATATTTGTACTAGAAGTTGTGGTTTTTGTGGAGTTAAAACAGGGAAGCCTTTAGATGTTAACTGGGACGAACCAGAGAAGGTAGCTCGTTCTATAAAACTTATGAAAATAAAACACGCTGTACTTACCTCCGTAGATAGAGATGATTTGAAGGATATGGGCTCTATCCTATGGGCTGAAACAGTAAATGCCGTTCGCAGAATTTCGCCAACTACCACTATGGAAACTCTTATTCCCGACTTTCAAGGGATTACAAAACATATAGATCGTATCGTAGAGGTAGCTCCAGAAGTGGTTTCTCACAATATGGAAACGGTAAAAAGACTTACCAGAGAAGTGAGAATACAAGCTAAATACGAAAGAAGTCTAGAGGTTTTAAGATATTTAAAAGAAGCAGGGCAACGCCGTACCAAAACAGGAATAATGCTAGGTTTAGGGGAAGAGAAAGATGAGGTGTTCCAAACTATTGAGGATATTAGAAATGCCAATGTAGATGTAATTACGCTTGGGCAATATTTACAACCTACAAAAAAACATTTGCCTGTAAAAAGATTTATCACACCAGAAGAGTTTGATGAATATGGAGCGTTTGCAAAGAGCCTAGGATTTCGCCATGTGGAGAGTTCTCCACTTGTGAGAAGTTCTTACCATGCGGAAAAGCACATCCATTAAGGTTTATATCGTTCCAAAGGAAATGTCAAATAGTAATTTTGAACTAGAGTTATCAGGTCTTCATTGGATAAACAATACCGACGACCCAACAGACCTTTGTGCTCATGGATATGTCTTCGTGAAAATAGGAAATGAAGTGGTTGCAAATAAAGATGATTTGGAAGTGGCTGTTAGCTCCACAGCATTATATCTGTTGAGAACCCTTAAAAATAATTATAAAAAAGAAGATTTTGAGAGTCAGTTGCTTCCTTGTTGTGGTCATTTTTTTGTAGCTGATACGGAGAATGATAGAGTTTTAATTGTAGGATGTCCAAATGGGATTGATTGGACTATCATTCACACTGATGATGGTAAAGTTAAACATATTACAGATAATGGCGAAGAAGCTGTAGTTGAAAGAGAAAGGTATAAAGAACTAGTTTTGAACTTTGCAGATAAAGTTGAAGATTTTTATAAATCAAGTTTACCAAAGATAATCCCAGCTGATGATTTGGAGAAAAAAGGATATTTAGCGTTTTGGAGAGAGTGGCAAAAATTGAGAGAAGAATGGAGGTAAGATTTAAACTAACAGAATACAAATAGTTAAATCCTAATGGAAAAACAAACTCAAATACAAGGAGAACTAGATATATTTATTGATAAAGAGGCTAATGAAGTTTTAATTCATGGAACTTCAAAAGGATTAAAGTCGTTCGCCAAAGTTCTTCTACAACTTGCTGAACTAAATCAAAGTGAGATAGATGATGTATCTCTACCTGTCGGAGCTCGGGAGCATTATCGTCTTATACCAAATGTAGATTTATCTAAAAGCTCTACCAATGTTATAGTTGGCAGACTTGATGCGAAGGGAAGTGGGGATTTTTATGAAAGATTCATCCCAAAGAAAAAACACTAAAAATTTGGAATTCGTTTTTAAAATTAAAAAAGGTGAAGCGTTAGCTTTCACCTTTTACGTTTTATAAATATGTGTAGTTTCTAGTTTTCTATAACTATTGTTTTTATCATTTTTTTATTTGCCTCCCATTCGGAGAATTGGTTGAGCTCTTTCATTAGGAGCGGAAGCACCAATGCCAAAATACCCATGTCGTCCACAACACCAATAGCAGGTATAAAATCTGGTAAAATGTCTATAGGCGAAATAATATAAACTAAGGCTATGGCGGGAAGTAAAACATTCTTAACCGAAGGTTTATATTGCTTGCTAATGATGGCTTTTATCATTCGTAAAAGTTCGGGCATTCTTCTTAAAAGCCCCTTATGCTGAAACAAAGCCAATCCCAAAAACTTTAATCTAGATTTCATTTTTTATATGATTAAATAATTCGGGAACAGAGTACTCAAAATCCGTTCCAAAATATTATTTGGCTATTGTTTCTACCAGTTGGTGTACAATGGCAGAATTCCAATCATTGGCGGTATCGTCCTTTTCTACAATTCTCCCCGTTTTGTCTATAATAAAAGTGGTAGGGAAGGATTTGGGCAGTAGCTTGTCCAAAATAGGGCTTTGGGCAATATAGACAGGAGCGGTATAGTGGTTATCTGCTAGAAATTTCTTCACTTTTTCCTCATCGTCTTGCATAGCGATAAGTACAAAACTCATTTTGTCGTTTTGTTTATCGTAGAGTTTTTGGATAGAACCCCATTCTGCACGGCAAGGTGGGCACCAGCTCCCCCAAAAGTTAAGAAACAGCGTTTTACCTTTAAAGTTTTTTAGATTGGTATCGGGTACATTCACACCTTTTAGACTAATGTCAAACTCTTCATCGGTAATGAGTAAAGCATTGTCTAGCTTCTCTATGGCTGGCTTCATAAGAAGCTGACTCCTCACAAAATCTCCGAATTTAGGAAATAAAAATACCGACAATAGCAAGGCGGTAAGTAGTAAGAAAATGAAATTCTTTTTTAGAAAATTCATAGCAGGTATATTTAATTAAATTATAGCAGTTCTAAAATTTCGTTTAGGGTATCTTTACCTTTGTTTTTGGCGTAATAGACTTGCAAATCGTTGTAAAATTGCTCTTTAGAATAAGTTTCAGGAGAGGCTTTAAACTTTTCAAATAGCTCTACACCATATTTAGGGCGAGGTCCCCAAGTTTTAATTACATTAAAGGTTTCATCTAAGATTAAGACTTTCGGGATAGACTTGCTTCCATTGGTTAAAAATTGGCTGATAAGGGAAGTGTCAGAATCTCTATAAAATAGTCTTACATCATTTCTGCCTTCAAAGAAACGAGCCAATACAGGCACAAGCTGACTGGCATCTCCACACCAAGGCTCCGAAATAATGAGTATTTTACCATTGAATTTCTTAGCTTCCAAAGTTTTGAAATCCTCATCCGTAGGTTTGAATACCTTTAGCATACGGTTCATTCTTTGGAGTCCCAGTTCGTAGTAAGGCTTTTTCTCTGCCTCTTCTTCTGTTTTGGGGTGGTCTATTCTGTGGTGAGTTTCTTCTAAATAAGCCTCAAAAGAAACGGCTTTGTCCCAATAGTTTTTCATAACTACCGTCTTCTTATTTGGTTGATTAAAAATAAGTCAGCAAGTACAAAAGCCGTGAGGTTTTCTACCACTGGTACTGCACGAGGAAGCACGCAAGGGTCGTGTCTGCCTTTGCCTTCCACCGTTACTTTATGGCCTAGTTTATCCACGCTTTCTTGCGGTCTTAAAATGGTTGCCACAGGCTTAAAAGCCACACGGAAATAAATATCCATTCCGTTGGAAATACCGCCTTGTATGCCACCTGATAGATTGGTTTTGGTAGAAAAATCAGTATTGAATAAATCGTTGTGTTCTTTACCCGTCATAGCAGCTCCGCAAAACCCACTGCCGTACTCGAAGCCTTTAGCTGCATTGATGTTGAGCATCGCCTTAGCAAGTTCTGCCTGAAGTTTGCCAAACACAGGTTCGCCTATGCCTACAGGTAGATTTTTAATCACGCAAGTAATGGTGCCTCCTATGGTGTTGCCTTCTTTTTTAATCTCTTTAATTCGGTTAATCATTTTCTTTGCGACATTCTCGTCTGGACAACGGATTTCGTTGCTTTCTGTTTTAGAAAAATCCAAATTTTGGTAAGGTTTTTCGCAAAAGATATTTCCTACAGAAGACACATAGGCGTGTATTTCCACCTCTTTAGGGAGAATATTTTTTGCTAAAGCTCCAGCGGCTACCCAATTGATGGTTTCTCTAGCCGAGGATTTGCCTCCGCCACGGTGATCTCTATGTCCGAATTTTTGGTCGTAAGTAAAGTCGGCGTGGCTAGGACGATAAGCTGCCGCTAAGTGGTCGTAATCTTTACTTTTTTGATTTTCATTTTCTATAATAAAACCGATTGGAGTGCCTGTGGTTTTGCCTTCAAAAATACCAGACAGAAATTTTACCGTGTCGCTTTCCTTTCTTTGGGTTACAATGGCAGACTGTCCAGGTTTTCTTCTGTCTAATTCTTTCTGTACGGCGTCTAAATCTACTTCTATCCCCGCAGGGAAATTGGTGATGATGCCTCCGTAAGCTAAACCGTGACTTTCTCCGAAGGTATTCAAAGAAAGAAAATTACCTAATTGATTATGCATATTGCAAAGTTAATATTTTATGAGGTTATAATTAAAAGATGTCTATTCTTTAGCTAAAGATTCAAATTCTACTAATACAGGGAAATGGTCGCTATAACCGCCCAAATACCTCGTCCCAGAGTAGGTTCTGAAAGGTCTATTTTTCATTTTATCCCAGTTTTTTATCTCGGTTGGACTAAATACCTCCGCTTTTTTATAGGTCAGCCCGAAGGCAGTTTGGAAAAAGTTTCTCGAAAACATAATTTGGTCAAACAACAATCCTTCTTTTTTGTGATAAGTGGAGTAGTCCCCTAAATAATACAATGCCGAAAACGGATTGTGTAATAGTTCTAAAATCCCCTCGTGGTAAGTAAACTGAATGAGGTTGTCTTCGTTAGGGTTTTCATTAAAATCTCCTAATACGAGTACTGCTTCTTTATCTTTGATGATGATGTTTTCTATCAAAGTATTGATTTTTTCTAAAATCTCATTTCGTTTAGGGAGGTTGATGTCTTGCTCTCTTTTGGAAGGCAAATGCATCACAAAACAATGGAGTGTTTCTCCGTTATATTCTAATACAGAATGTAGTACATCTCTGGTGGTGTCTTCATAAAGTTCTCCTTGTTCGTTTTTCATTTCAAACTTAAACCTGATGGGTTCAGAGTGCTTCACTGTGATTTTGTTCTTGTCATAAAGAAGAGCGACATCTATGCCTCTTTCGTCAGGAGATTCGTAGTGCAGGTAGTGATAGTTTCCACCAAAAACAGGTTTAGCTAATAGGTCTTCTAGCACTGTTTTGTTTCCTATTTCGGCTAGTCCCACTAACATAGGAAGTGTCTTGTGGTATTGATTTATAAGCTCAAAAATGTGTGCAGTTTTATGGAGTTTATTGTGATATTTGTAATTATCCCAATGGGGTAAATATGGTGTGTGTGGTGGGAAAAAATTCTCCACATTATAAAAAGCAACAATTTCTTTTTTTGTGTTCATTGTTTAAAAGACTTTGGTGGTCTTATGATTGAATGAAAAGTTTAAAAAAGCTCTCAAATCATCGAGAGCTTTTTCAGTTTGATTATTTCTTTTCTGGGATATTGGCTAAAATTTCTTTCAGAAACTTCCAAAACTTCTGTGTTGAAGAAATACTCGCTCTTTCATCAGGAGAGTGAGCCCCTTTGATGGTTGGTCCAAAGCTTACCATTTCCATTTTAGGGTAATTAGCACCAATAATTCCGCACTCAAGTCCAGCGTGGCAAGCCACTACATTAGGTTTAGAATTAAATTCTCTTTGGTAGATTTCTTCCATTACTTTAATGATTTCAGCTCCTGGCTTTGGCTTCCACCCAGGATATGAACCACTAAATTTCACTTCCATTCCTGCCAGTTCAAAACTTGCTCGGAGTTGGTTGGCTACTGCCAACTTGCTAGACTCCACAGATGAGCGAGAAAGGTTGAGGATTTGTAAAGCTCCATCTTTGAGTTCCACTCTAGCGATATTATTAGAAGCCTCCACCAAGTCTTCTACATCTGGAGACATACGGTAAACGCCATTGTGAGCAGCATTAAGTGCTAAAATAACTTTAGTACTATCTTCTACGCTTAGAGCGTTACCTTCTATATCATAAGATTCTATACTGATATTTAAGTCTTTTTCTAGTGTAGCAAATTCTTCTAATATTTCAGACTTTAAAGTTTCAAATTCGGTAGAAAATGCTTCTTTATTAGCAACTAAAATAGACACGCTACCTTCTCTTGGGATAGCATTTCTAAGGCTTCCTGCGTCTATACTTACTAATCTAGGCTCGTGAGCAACGGCTAACATTAAGAATCTTGCCAAAATCTTGTTAGCGTTACCTAAACCTTTATGTATATCCATTCCAGAATGTCCACCTTTAAGACCTTTTACGGTAATTCTAAAGCTTTTTTCTGTTACTTTTTGAGTGTCGTATTTCTGAGTAGCGGTAACATCTATCCCTCCAGCACAGCCTATGTCTATCTCGTCGTCTTCCTCTGTATCTAGGTTGAGGAGAATCTCTCCATTCAGAGTGTTAGGCTCTAGCCCAAACGCTCCAGTCATACCTGTTTCTTCATCTATTGTAAATAGAGCTTCTAGTGCAGGGTGGGCAATATTAGTACTTTCTAGAATACTCATCATTGCTGCAACGCCTAGTCCATTATCCGCTCCTAGAGTGGTGCCTTTGGCTCTTACCCAATCGCCATCTACATACATTTCAATTCCTTGGTTGTCAAAATCAAAATTAACATCGTTGTTTTTTTGACAAACCATATCTAAGTGAGATTGGAGTACAATAGGTTGTCTGTTCTCCATACCTTGTGTGGCTGGTTTTCTAATAATAACATTTCCTGTTTTATCCACAGAAGTTTCTAAGCCTAGGTTTTCTCCAAAATTTTTGATGAAATTTATAACCCTTTCTTCCTTTTTAGAAGGTCTAGGGACTGCATTAAGAGCAGTGAAATTTTTCCAAATTATTTGTGGTTCTATTTGTGATAAACTCATAATTGATATATCTTTTTTTATTTTTCCAAAGTTACAAAAATCCGTTGATGTTCGGAAGTTCTAGTTGAAATAAGGCGAGACCAAGCGATTAGTTCAGTGAAACATCTTCTGGTGTATTTGCCCAAATTAGATGAAGTCCACCCAAATTTTCCATAATATTCTTCCAAAGAGTATGGCTGAAACTTGCGGTTAAATCTATTTCATAGTTTTCTATGGGAATCCAATATTTATTCTCTATTTCTGTGTCCAATTGCATAGCTCCCCAACCAGAGTAACCATAGAATATTTTTATGTCCTCAGGAACGATGGTTCCCATCATGATTGCACCGATGACTTTAGAAGCATTTTCTGTAAAGGTGTAGCCCTCTGTAATCTTTTCGGCGTCTAGGGCAGGTCCGTTTCCTTTAATAATAAAAAACATTTGAGTAGTACCCACAGGACCACCTGAATAAACTTCTATCTTCGGCGATAAAGATTTTTGAAAATGATGACTTAATACAGAGTTTTTCTTGTTGAGAATAAGTCCAAACGCTCCTTCTTCATCGTGATTTATGATTAAAACGACCGAACGAGAAAATATATCCCCAGAAACATCAGGAGTAGAAATTAAAATTTTACCTTTGTAAGACCGATTCATAACCCAAAAGTAAGTAAAATTTATGGAAAATCTACACGATAAAAGAAAAGTTTATGATAAAGGGGCTTTGTTAGAAGAACAAGTGAAACCTAACCCAATAGAGCAGTTTAGAGATTGGTTTTCTGATGCTGAGGAACACCCTGCCATTGCTGAGGCTAATGCTATGAGTATTTCTACCATAGATAAAGACGGTTGTCCTAGGACAAGAATGGTATTGCTAAAAGCGTACACTTGGGAAGGTTTTATTTTTTATACCAACTATGATAGCCAAAAAGGAAAAGCCATAGAGGAGCATCATAAGGCATGTTTACATTTCTTTTATCCACCGCTAGAGCGTCAAGTTATCATTAAAGCCAATATAGAACGCTTGGCAGAAAATTTAAGTGATGGTTATTTCCACTCTCGTCCTAGAGGAAGCCAGTTGGGAGCGGTAGTATCGCCACAAAGTCAAGTGATACCCGATAGAACCTTTCTAGAAAATAAACTTCAATTATTGGAAAAAGAACTAGAAGGAAAAGAAATCCCAAGACCCGAAAATTGGGGTGGCTACTTGGCAAAACCTTACGAAATAGAATTTTGGCAAGGAAGACCTAACCGCTTACACGATAGAATAGTCTATAAATTAACCGATGATTTTGACTGGCAAATAGTTAGATTAGCACCTTAAAAATTTGAGTATCCAATCAAAATAATGTAGATTTGGTATTATCTGTATAATTAAAATTTATTTTTATGAAATATAAATTGTTTTCTTTAGCACTAGCTTTCGGTCTTTTTGGAAATGCGTCAGCACAGGAAACTCAAAAAAACTCGGACGAAATATTGGTTAAGCTATCTAATTTACCATTGCATTGCATACGCTGTGAGTATCCTAACAAAACAGGACATATGATAAATGGGGAGCAAGATGTTGTTTTAACGCCTCGCCAATTACACCCTGTATTTTATGGTTGTTTAGATTGGCATAGTAGTGTTCACGGGCACTGGATGTTAGTGAAACTCATTAAAACAAGACCTGATATTTCTAATTATCAAGAAATTGTGAAAATATTAGATGAGTCTTTCAATTTAGAAAAGATAGAAGCAGAGGCCAATTATTTTAATAAATACAAAGGTTCTAATGTATTTGAACGGACTTATGGTTGGGCGTGGCTACTGAAATTAGACCAAGAATTAGCTACATGGGATAGTCCTCTAGGGAAACAATGGCACGAAAAACTGCAACCATTAACACGAAAAATAGTCTCTCTTTGGAAAGATTATTTACCCAAACAGACTTATCCTAATAGAGTAGGGATGCACCCTAACACAGCGTTTGCTCTTGGTTTTGCGATTGATTGGGCTAGAGCAACAAATAATAGCGTTTTTGAACAAGAATTGATACAAAAATCAAAGCAATTTTTTTGGGAAGACCGTCTAATTCCAGCTCATTTAGAACCTAATGGCTCGGATTTTTTCTCTCCAAGTTTAGAAACGGCAGCATTGATGTCTAGAATTTTACCTCAAAAGGAATATGTAAAGTGGCTTGACCAATTTTTTGATAAAAGAGGAGTGGAGAACATTATTAAAGCTCCCATTATTAGTGATGTTAAAGATTATCAAATAGTACATTTAGTAGGGCTTTCGTTTTCTAAATCATGGTGTATGAAGCGTATTTCTAAAGCACTTCCGAAGAACCACCCTCTAAAAGAGAAATTTAAAGTAGCTTCTAAAGAATTGTTATCTAACGGACTGCCTCTGATTTTTGAAAGTGATTACGGTGGTGACCACTGGCTAGCATCTTTTGCTTTAATGGCTATGGAGGAATAGAAACTAGATTTATATAATATCTCAAAAAGCCTTTTCATCTTTTGAGGAGCTTTTTTTATATGGTGAAAATTTTGTTACAAAATAAAAGTCGCTTCTGTAAAACAAAAGCGACCTATTATTTCGTTGATGAAATAAATTATTTTTTCTTAGCACCTGCTACAGCGTCAGCAAGTTCAGAACCAGCTTTAAATTTAGCTACTTTTTTAGCAGGGATTTTAATAGCTTTCTTAGTTGCAGGGTTGATACCTTGTCTAGCAGCTCTTTCAGCTACAGAAAAAGTTCCAAAACCAACTAGAGAAACCTTGCCATCTTTTTTCTTAAGAGTTTCAGTTACAGCGTTAACAAAAGATTCTAGAGCTTTCTTAGCAGCAGCTTTTGTAATTTCGGCATCTTTCGCCATTACGTCGATTAATTCAGACTTGTTCATAATGTTATAATTAAAAGTTAAGTTCTTATTGATAGCAAATATAAAAGTTTTTTTGAAGTTTACAAATTTTTTATAGAAAAATAATTTTAAATTGATAAAATCTACCTTTTTTCTTCCGAATATTTTAAACTCATTTTTTGTTTTATATAAGCTTTGTATGCTGTGTTTTATTTTTAAATATTTGCTTTATAGTAGTTTAATTATATTTAATTTAATTGTTGTTAAATTGAATAATACAAAAAAATACCACATCTAAAAATAGAGACTGTTTTGATAATTTGGTTTAAATTTGCAGCATGTTAATAGAAGTATTTAAATCAAAGATTCATAGAGTAAAGGTGACAGAGTCTGACCTTAACTATATGGGTAGTATTACAATAGATGAGGAGCTTATAGAAGCAGCAGGTATTGTAGTTGGTGAAAGAGTTTATATTGTAAATGTGAACAATGGGGAGCGTTTTGATACCTATGTAATTAAAGGTAAGAGGAAATCTGGAGAAGTTTGCCTCAATGGTCCTGCGGCGAGAAAGGTGCAGAAGGGAGATATTATCATCATTATTTCTTATGCACAGATGACTCCAGAAGAAGCACAGAATTTCCAACCTAAAATCGTTTTCCCTAACGAAGAAACTAATCTACTTACTTAGATGATAGCTAAAAATAATAATAATCTGCTTAAAACACTACTTACCATAGTTATATCTGTTGGTTTTGCGGGATTGTTTATGTGGTTGGCTGTAAAAGGGTTAGATTTAGAAAGTATTAAGCAATCTCTTGCCAAAGCAAATTATTTTTGGGTAGCAGTGGCCGCTTTTTTTGGAGTATTGGCGTATTGGGTAAGAGCGATACGCTGGAATTTACTGCTAGAACCTATGGGATATACTATTTCTAATGCCAATGCACTTTGGACTTTATCCTTTGGTTATTTAATGAATCTTACCATTCCTAGAAGTGGCGAAGTAGCAAGAGCGACCGCCCTCTATGGTGTTGAAAGAGTGCCTGTGGATAAATCGTTTGGGACTATTATTTTAGAGAGAGTCGTAGATTTAGTGTGTATGGGGCTTTTTTTAGCGTTGGCTCTATTGTTTAAATACGATGCTATACTTTCTTTCTACAAAATGGCGTCGGCACAAAAACAAGAACAGCAATCCTTACAAGAAGGGAACTCATATAGTATGGTTATTTCTTTAGTTTTATTGATGTTGGGTGCTTTGTTTTTAATTCTTTTTAGAAAAAAAATACAGCAGACTACAATATATCAGAAAGTAATCGGTTTTATTAAAGGAATTATCGATGGGCTAAAGACTATCTTTCAAATCAGACAAAGGTTGAAGTTTATCCTTTTATCTTTAGGAATTTGGGGGTGCTACTATCTGGCGGCGTATTTGGTTTGTTTTGCTTTGCCCGAAACTTCTAACTTAGGTATAGCAGATGGTTTCTTTATTATTGTGGTAGGAACATTAGGAATGATGGTTCCCGCAAGTGGTGGGATAGGAGCTTTCCATTTCGCTCTTAAGATAGGGTTTATGGCGTTGTTTCTATCGTTTGGGTTGTCGCCAGAAAAAGGTGGCGAGATAGGTTTGTCTTATGCATTTATATCTCATACGATGCAGTTGGTAATTATGCTAGTGATGGGACTTATCGCAATTCCTATGTTAGCGAAGGCTAAGAAAATAGCATTCAAATAATGATTTAATATTTTGAAAAAGGGATTTTTATTTTTAGGATTAGTTATAAGCGTGTTGGTATCAGCTCAAGACGGTACTACGGTTTATAATTTTCTCAATATGCCCTTTTCTGCAAGACAAGCTGTTTTAGGAGAGGCGGTTTCGGTAAGAGATTACGACCAAAACTTGGCGGCAGTTAATCCAGCGTTGCTTAATGTGGAGATGGATTCTAGGCTATCGGTAAACTACGCTAGCTATTTGGCAGGGGCTCATTATGGTACAGTGAGTTATGCTAAAGATTTGGAGTATGGACATTTAGTTTCTGCCAATGTAAGGTATTTGGATTATGGTAATATGCCTAGAACAGATGAGTTTGGGAATATCAATGGCGATTTTTCTGCGATGGACGCCTCTTTAGGTTTGGGTTATGCTTATCAGTTTGAAGATAATTGGACGATAGGCTCTAACCTTAATTTAGCAACTTCCAAAATAGATAATTATAATTCTATGGCGGTAGTTGGGAGTCTAGGAGTGGCTTATCACAATGATAAATCTAAAGAAACAGTAGGTCTGGTAATAAGAAACTTTGGCTATCAATTCAAGACTTATAATGGTGTTAGGGAAAAGCTGCCATTGAGGATAGATTTAGGCTACACCAAACAACTAGACGAATTTCCTTTAGCGTTTACCATTACCGCACAAAATCTCCAAAAATGGAATGTTTCTCAAGATTACAACAGAAACGGACAAGAAACTAAATGGACGAGGAAATTGTTTGACCACTTTTCGTTTGGAGCGGAGCTATTTCCTGAACAAAGTTTTAACCTTCGTTTAGGATATAATGTGAAACGAGGGAATGAATTAAGTATAGAGGAACAAAGGAGTTTCACAGGATTATCTTTCGGATTTGGATTAAAGGTGTCTTACTTCCGTTTTGATTATACTCACAGCCGCTATCATAATGCGTCTAACTTTAATTTGTTGGGTGTTTCGTTGGACTTAGTAGAGTTAAGTGGCTACAGAAGATAATAAAAATTAAAAACAACTATGATGACAAAATTACCCGTAATCGCTATAGATGGCTATTCTTCTACAGGGAAAAGTTCTATTTCTAAGGAAATAGCTAAAAGATTGGGGATTATCCATTTAGATACAGGAGCTTTGTATAGAGCTATTACTTATTTTGCCCTTCAGAACTGCCCTTCTACTGATGGGTTTGATTCTGTTGCTTTGGTGGAGCAGTTGCCTAATATTCATTTAGAATTTAAAGAAGAACAGCACCAGTTATCTCTTTTCCTTAATGGGGAGAATGTGGCAGAGAAAATTCGCTCTATGGAGGTAAATCAAAGAGTAAGTGATGTTGCTAAAATGCCTGAAGTAAGAAACTTTCTGTTACAAACCCAAAGGGATATTGCGGCTAACGGAGGTGTAGTGATGGACGGTAGGGATATAGGCAGTGTGGTGCTTCCGAATGCTGATTATAAGTTTTTCCTCACAGCGAGTGTTGAAGAAAGAACTAAACGAAGATTTCTAGAACTAAAGGCTTCTGGGACAGAAACTACAATGGACGAAGTGAGAACCAACCTTATTGAACGAGATAAAAAAGACTCAGAGAGGGCGGTGGCTCCTTTAATCCAAACAGAAGATGCTATTTGTATAGACAATACCAATTTAGACAAGGAACAAACGATAGAAGCTATCTTAAGCTATATTAAAAAATAAAAAAGAGAGGTTCTTCCTCTCTTTTGTGTTTATGATAAGTATTGGTCTAGCGTTCTTTTAGCCGAAGCAACATCGTGTACTCGCAGAATACTAGCCCCTTGTTGGAGCACTTTTAGATGCAGTTGTTGCGTTTCTTTGTCTATTTCCAAGGGCGATTTTTCCAAAGGTTTATAGATAAATGATTTTCTAGAGATGCCAATTAGTATAGGGTATCTTCCAAATCCGATGTGTTCTACCTCGTCTATCATTGTCATTTGGTCTTCTATGGTTTTGCCGAACCCAAATCCAGGGTCTAGTATCACATCGTGAATGCCTAGTGCTTTCAACTGATTTATTTTTTCGGAAAAATAGAAATTGATACTTTTAGTAATATCATCGTAGGCTATTTTCTCGTGCATAGTTTGATATTCTGGGTTAATATGCATCAGTACATAAGGGAGTTTTAGCTGGGCTACAGTTTCCGATACTTTGGGGTCAAACTGTCCACCAGAAATATCATTGATGAGGTCTATACCTGCCTCGTAACCAAAACGCATTACTTCACTATAAAAAGTGTCTAAAGAAATAAGTGCTTCGGGGAATTCTTTTTTTATAAGACTGATGAGTTTTCCTATGCGTTTAATTTCCTCTTGTGCCGAAATTAGTTGAGCATTAGAGCGTGTAGATTGAGCTCCCAAATCAATAAACGAAGCCCCTTCTTTAAGCATTTTTTCAGTTTGAATTAAAGCGGAAGTTTCTGTATTAAATTTTCCGCCATCAGAAAAAGAATCTGGGGTAAGGTTAAGGATTCCCATAATTTTGGGAGTAGAAAAATCTACAAGTCTTCCCCGACAGTTGATAGAGTGAGTTTTCATACCAACAAATGTACATAAAAACATTTTTCTCCCAAAAACTTGCATACTTCCGCAAAAGATAATATGTTTGCCATAGTTTTTATGATACGCAATACCAGTAACATACAAAAAAGTGAAAAAAAGTGGTACAAAAATTTGGTAGTTCCAAATAATTGTGTAAACACACACACACACACACACACAGAATAGTTGCGTGCGTACGCGTATTATACTACTTTTTATCTAGATTTTTATCATCAATTATAAATAATGTGCCTCCAATCTTCGTTGGGGGCGTTTGGTGTTTAGCACACGCTAAGTTTTGTTTTCATAAATATCCGCTAGAAGTTAGTCTTTTTCATAAGCTGAATGGGTTGTTTTGGTTAGGGGCTTCTAGCCTACAGAAGGGGTATTTTGCTCGTTCTGTTTTAGCCTTCATCCTCGTTTTGTGTGTGTTGAGAGGGGGGAGGCGTTTTCTCATTGGTTCAAGAGTTCAAGGTTTAAAGTTCAAATATTCAAGGTTCAAGTGTTCAAGGTTGAATAAGCGTACATATCCCTTAAACCTTAAACATAGAACCTTGAACAGCTGAACCTCCAACCTCTAATATCCACTAACAACTTAACCATTAGCAATTTTACAACTTCACAATTTAACGACTTAACAACTAACAATTAAAATCTAAATCTTATGTCAATCAAGTACAAAGTAATTCAGAAAGGGCAACCTGGGGTTGCTGGTGGAGGCGAGAAGAAATATTACGCCTCTGCAAACACGGTAAGCGAGAAAACTTTAGCAGGACTTACCAAAGACATCGAGAAAATTTCCACCGTAAGCGGTGCC
>NZ_QXHU01000006.1:169223-179450 GCF_009663465.1 Riemerella anatipestifer | reverse complement strand
GATGTAATGCAGACTTCTCTAGCAGAGGGGCAAGTGGTAAGGCTGGGCGAAATGGGCAGTATGCGGGTGAGCATCAGTAGCGAGGGTAAAGCTAAAGAAGAGGAAGTAACCCCAGCAGCCATTAAAAATGCCAAAGTGCTTTTTACCCCAGGTACAGACCTCAAAAAAATGTTGGCTACGCTGAAGTATGAAAAAATGTAGCGTGTTTGGAGGAAAAAACACGCGTGAAAAAAAAATCCGCACACGTGTTTTTGGAGAAAAACACGTGTGTTTTTGGGGTGCCTCGCGAACGCCTTTGTATAGGGCGTTTGTAGAAGGCGTTTTTTCATTTAGTTCAAAGAGCTTTAGTTCAAGGTTTAAAGTTCAAATATTCAAGGAATCATCGGAGCTATTGAACTACGCCCCCAGAACTTTAAACTTTTTTACAATTTCACAACTTAACATCTATAAACTTTAACATTATGAAAAAAACTTTGTTATGCGCGGTGTTTCTGCCTTTGGTGCTGAACGCCCAAGATGATTATAAAAGCAGAGTGGGCATCAATACCACTACGCCCCAAGCTACTTTAGATATTTCTAAGGTGGCAGTAAGCCCTACGATGCCAGCAAATAAGGCACAAGGCGTGCTTTTTCCTGAATTGACTACGGCGGAACGCCTTGTCTTTTCTCCCAATACTAAGAAGGGAACTTTAATCTACAATAAGGACAAAAATTGTATAGAAATGTACAGAGGTCTTATCAATGGAGTACACGAGTGGACTTGTACTAACACGAATGCAGGCAGTGAAATTAGTAACCCTTCTGCCCCAGCTACAGCCACTCTAGGAGCAGTACAGGATATTAAGTTTGTAGTATTTAAATACAATGGCAAAGACTACTTAGTACAAGGGAGTAATATTATGGAAACAGGCATAGCCAATGAAGAAGAAATTACAGTAAATATCCCTTACAGTGGTGCATTGCCCACTAATGGGGCTTATACCGCTTATGAACAAACCTTAGCCCTAAAAAATGGGAGTGGCTATATGCAAAACTTTAAGTTGTCTTACCCAGCAGGGAATTTTACGGGGGATACAGGCATTATACAAGCTAAGCTAAAGAATGTAAGTGGGGCTACTTACTACCCTGCCTCAGTCCCAGAAGATGGCATATACTACAATGCCATTAGCAATACCAATTTTTATACTATTAGCCTAAATGGGAGCAGTACTACCACGCTCAAAGTGCAAACGATTACAGGCGTTCCTGACCGTTGCTTTGATAAGACCACCCAAGACTGTGTAGGCTATGGAGCAAATGTTAAAGAACACGAGTTTATCTATATCCCTGTTCAAGGACCCGATGGTAGAATTTGGCTCAACAACAACCTCGGAGCGGAGTACGCTCGTGTAGGTTCGCTAGTGTTCAACCCAACTGAGCAAGCCACCCCAAAAACAGACCACAATGCGTATGGCTCCCTGTTCCAATGGCAGCGTAACCCAGACGGACACGAGCTCATTACTTGGACTAATAGCACAACTGGTACGCCTAAATACCAAGGTAATGGTTCTGTGTCCTCATCTTGGACCAATGCAGGGACTAATAAGTTTATTCCTAACAATAGTAGTGATGGTTTATGGGTTAATAGTTCAGTCAATCAATCAGATCCTCATAATTTATGGCAGATGAATGGTTCTAATAATCCTTGTCCTTCGGGGTATCACGTTCCTACTCACGACGAGCACATCACTTTGCATAATGCTGTTGTAGGTTCTAATCTTGGTAATAGTCAGTCAACTACCAGCCATATGTGGAACGAGCAGAAGCTCCGCCTGCCTGTTAGTGGTAGCCGCCTCTACATCAATGGCTCGTTCTACTTTCAGAGTAGCTACAGCAACTTGTGGAGCAGCGAGCAGTATGATAGCACCCAATCGTGGAACCTATGGTTCAGTAGCGGCAATAGCGGCACGGCCAGCGGTAGCAAACTTGCAAACGGCTTTAGCGTCCGCTGTATCAAGGATTAACCGTACGTTCTCGGCGGTTGGTGGTTGGCTCTCTCGCCACTAAGCACCCTTCAAAATCCGATGTCTGTAAATCTAAAACTTATAGGCATCGGATTTTTTTTATAAGCATAAAAATAATTTTTATAGGCATAAGTTTTAGGTGCTGTCCCTAAACTTACCTTTGTTCGGCAGAGCATTGATAATGGCTAAATGGTTATCATTTAAAGCGGTCAGTATATCCGACCTCTAAGCCCGACGGCGTTAAGAACCTCGTTAGTAAAGGCGTTAAAAAATACCCACTGTTTGAGCGAAGGTGTGGGCAGGAGCGTTGGGGCGAGTTTTGGGGATTTTAGCCTTTAGTAATGAGGTTTAGCCAGAGGGGTTACAGTCTTGAATTTTTGCTTCTTTTGCTTCAAGGCAAAAGAAGGGCGATAAATATGTATGCTTGTCCTTTTGTCTTGACCTAAACCTAACGAAGTGGTTTGGCGGAGCTAAAGGCACAAATAAAAACGGTGCTTATGAAATCTCAAAAACATAAGCATCTTTTTATAAAGCGATAGGCATCAAATTTTTTTTGATGCTTATTGTTTTTAGAGGTATTTGGGATTGGTCTACTTTGAAAATAAAGTTAATTTTGAATTCATAAGATGTTTTTTCTTATGTAACCTCAAAGATGCCTCGAACTACTTAAATTTCTTTTTATTTAGAACACTATTATGATAAAATAATTAGATAAATTTTTTAGATGGCTAATTAAAAATAATCCATTATATTTGTGCAAACAAAAGCACGGGGTGCCGTTATGGCTGAGATTATACCCGATACCTGATTTGGATAATGCCAACGTAGGGATTGCAATGTGAAATCTTTGTATATTTTCAATTCTATACTTGTTGCATTTTTCATGAGGTTATGCTAAAAAAACAAGTATATGAAAATGGAAAAATTCTCAACAGGACTGATTCCTCTGAATCATCAAAATTGGCAAGGCAGACCAGAATGGTTTTTTAATCGTGAACATACAGATACCTATGAGTTGTGGTACGAAGGACGCTATAAACGAGCGGAAATTTGGCAGAAAAAGGTTATGGGACATCTGATAACTAAAGATAGGCGTGTGAAAACATTGCTGGAGTTTGGTTGCGGGACAGGACGATTTACCCGTTGGTGGAAAGAAATAGGAATTGAAGCTACGGGAGGAGATATTTCCCCACTGATGTTGTCGCAAGCTAAACATCTTTTTGGAGGAGATTTAGTAATGGCGGATTCACATAATATGCCTTTTAAAGATAATACCTTTGATGCTCTCGCTTTTATCACCACTTTTGAGTATTATAAAGATCCAGTTAAGGTTATTAGGGAGGCGGCTAGAGTGAGTAGATATGGTATTGCTATGGGGATGATGAATAGATACTCTACCAAAGTTATCAGGAGGAGAATTCAGCAAGTTTTTGGCAAAAATCCATTTTATATAACAGCTACATTTTATTCACCTAAAATGCTGATGAGTATTATTGATGAAGCACTTAAAGACAGGGAATATGCTATTGAGTGGAAATGTACAGGATTACCTCAATGGTTTCCAGTACAGCAATGGAAATTGCCATTTGGAGATTTTTTTGGATTATACATACGGTTTAAAGATGTAGATTAAGTGATTGATGAAATGGGGAAAATAGGACAAGACTCATTTGAGCAATTTATTTTTAATAGTTGTGGCTATTCTAGAACCGAGGTATTGGCTGGACCGCAATTCGGTGTAGATGTCTCTCTTGTTGATTTACATACAGAAATGGCAATGGCACTCACTAGTGATCCGTTATCACTGATTCCATCACTAGGTTTGCAGGAGTCGGCGTGGCTGTCAGTTCATCTTATGGCTAATGATATGGCAACCACAGGGTTTGCACCTATGTATGGTCAGTTTGTATTAAATCTTCCACCTACACTTTCTAAAAACGATTTTCAGGAATATTGGCAATATGTGCATAAGTTTTCATCAGAAATAAAAGTAGCTATCACAGGGGGGCATACAGGATTTATTGAAGGACACAATTCAACTATTGCAGGGGGAGGAACTTTTATTACCATTGCACCTAAGTCCAAAATATTATTGTCAAAATATGCGAATGCAGGAGATATTATATTAGTAACTAAGTCTTGTGCCATCTCTTCTGCAGCAATTCTTGCAATGAGTTTTCCTAAAGTAGTGATTGATAAAGTTGGTAACGAAATTTATAAACTAGCTTGTGAGTCTTTTTATAAGACCTCATCGCTACAAGATGCTCTGGTTGCAGTTAGTCATAATTTAGATTTTCAGGAAGTTACGGCTATGCATGATGTAACGGAGGGTGGTGTTTTAGGGGCAATCTATGAGTTAACAAAAGCTTCGGATAATGGAGTGGTGATTTACTATGACCAATTGCCACTGGCGGAAGTACAAAAGGAAATATGTAATCTGTTTGATATAGACCCTAGAAATTGCATAGGTGCAGGTTCTATGATTATTACTTGTAAAAAAGAATTTGTGGCTAATGTTGTTTCTCGTTTGGAAGCTCGTGGTATCCCGTGTGTGCCTGTGGGGGAGCTATGTGGCAAAGAATATGGTATGAAACTTATTAAAAATGATGAGGTAACAGAATTTGAATATTTAGAAAAAGACCCATATTGGGAAGCATTTTTTAAAGCATTAAAAAGAGGATGGAAATAAAAAAAGGGATTTATCTTATCGTAAATCCGTCAATGCATCATGATACTTTGTTGAGAAAATTGGAAAAGATTATTTCAGAGGGGATTATTGCGGTTCAGATTTGGGATAATTTTAATGCCAATGATAATATCTTAGATATTATAAATAAGATTATTGAGATTTGTCACGGAAAAAATATTCCTGTATTGATTAATAACCGTTGGGAATTGTTAAAGGAAGTAAGCTTAGATGGAGTTCATTTTGATGTGCAACCAAATGATGTTGAAGTAATAAGGTGGGAATTAGGGCGTAAAGTTATTATGGGTATTACCTGTAATAACGATTTGGAACTTGTACAATGGGCTAACGAACAAAAGATGGACTATATTTCATTCTGCTCTATATTTCCGTCATCTACAGCAAATAGTTGTGAGCTTGTAAGATTTGATACAGTTCGTGAAGCCAAAAAAATAACGAAAATGCCAATCTTTTTAGCTGGAGGTATAACACCTAAAAATGTGGGAGAATTAACCGACTTAAATTGCTTTGGCATTGCCGTGGTTTCTGGTATAATGGATGCCGAGAAACCAATCCAAGAAATTAAAAAGTATAAACGAAAATTAAAATAGATTTAATATGAGATTAAAAATGATAGAGAAGCTTTGTTGTCCTTTTGATAAACAGGAGTTAGAATTAACGATAGTAAAGCAGGAAACTGAGGAAAGTGTGGAGGAAGGATATTTGCTTTGTAATAAGTGTAGAAGGGTTTATCCTATAATTTCAGGTATTCCTATTATGAGTCCTGATGAATATAGAGAGTTTGAGTTAGAGAAACCTTTATTAAATCGTTGGTTAGATAATAAAGTAGATACTCAATTCCGCCTCATTGAAGGATAGATATAGTTATAACCAAAAGCTCTTTATTGGTTTATGTTTTAAATTCCTATTTATTCTTTAACAAAGAATAAAAACTTGTGCTTTTTGTCTGTATAAATCATTATTTTTGTGGCAATATTCACGGATAAAAAAGACTTATGAAATTCTTAGACAGATACCAAGACCTAGTAGCAGAAGCAATAGAAAAGCATCAATTTAAAAACGAGCCAAAAGAACTCTATGAGCCTATGAATTATATCATTTCTCACGGAGGAAAACGCCTGAGGCCTATTATGGTACTAATGGGGTGCGAACTTTTTGGAGGTAGTTTAGAAAAGGCAATGAAACCAGCTTTGGCTATAGAGTTTTTTCATAACTTTACGCTTATCCACGACGATATTATGGACGATGCCCCACTTAGAAGAAATAAACCTACAATACATACGCTACACGGCATCAATGTAGGTATTCTGTCGGGAGATGCATTGCTCATTAAAGCCTATCAGTTTTTTGAAGATTTAGAGCCAGAACTATTTAAAAAGTGTATCACTTTATTTTCCGAAACGGGAGCAGTGCTTTGCGAGGGACAGCAGATGGACGTTAATTTTGAAACCAATTCCAATGTTACCTATGAAGATTATATAAAAATGATAACCTATAAAACGGGGGTGCTTAGTGCAGCTTCGTTTAAGATAGGGGCTATGATAGCGGGAGCTACCGAGCAGGAGGCAGAGGCATTGTATCAATTTGGTAAACATATTGGGATTGCGTTCCAGATTATGGACGATTATTTAGATGTCTTTGGAAATCAGGAGCAGTTTGGAAAGAAACACGCAGGTGATATTTTTGAAAATAAAAAGACAGTACTTTACCTATTAGCAATGGAAAACGCGACTGAGGAAGAGCGAAAAGAGCTTAACTATTGGTACTCTAAAAAGACGGATAATATAGACAAAATCTACTGTGTAGAGAAGATTTTCAGAAGAACAAAAGTAGATGAAAAAGTATTGAGATTGATACAAAAGCACAACCAAATCGGTCAAGATTGTTTGAAAGCTATTAACCTCCCAGGTGATAAGAAGCAGCCTTTTATAGAGTTGGCTAATTACCTTTTAAAAAGAGAATCTTAATGCTCCCAAATCTTAAAATATGATTGTACTAGGTAGTAATTCGGAAGTCGCACAAGCCTTTGTGGAAAAGGTGTTGTCTGAAGGACAAAGATTTAGAAATCTTTATCTTTTCACTTCTAATAGAGAGAGTGCGGAGAAATTTGCAAAACATATAGAAGTAAAATACCTCCAGCATAGCCAAGTTATCGTGCTGGATTTAATGCAGCCAACTGATTTTAAAGCCTTAGAAGAAGTAGATTCGGAGCTTTTATTCTGTGCTTCTGGTTACTTAGGTAAAGGCACCGAAGAAGGATTATTAAATCACAAAAATACAGAAGCTATCGTTGATATTAACTACGCCAAACTTATTCCGTTGCTCAATTATTTTGCTGAAAAAATGGCATCTAAAAGAGCTGGAACTATGGTGGTTTTGTCTTCGGTAGCGGGAGATAGAGGCAGACAGAGTAATTTTATTTATGGAAGTGCTAAGGCGGGATTAACCGCTTATCTAAGCGGACTTAGAAACTATTTGTTCCACAGAAAAGTGCACGTAATGACAGTGAAGCCAGGTTTTATGGCAACCAAAATGACGGAAGGTATGCCACTTAATCCAAAACTCACCGCAACGCCTAAACAAGCTGTGGCTTCTATATATAAAGCCTACAAAGCGAAAAGGAATGTGGCGTATGTATTGCCTGTATGGTGGGCTATTATGTTGATTATAAAAAACATTCCTGAATTTATATTTAAAAAATTGAAACTTTAAAATGAGTTTCTAAAGTACCTTTCGTAATGTATGAAAAAACTATATCTATTTGACTTTGATGGTACACTTACCACAGAAGATACCTTATTTCTATATCTTAAATTCTATAACAGCAGTAAATATAGAATACAATTTTTAAGATACATTCCACTTTTTATTCTTTTGAAAATGAAACTTCTCAAAGCAGAGAAGGTTAAGGAGAGCTTTATAGCTTCTATACTTGAAGGAGAGTCTAAAGAGCGAATAGAGAAGAAGTCTAAAGCCTTTTTTGAAGAATATTATCCAAAACTTTTTAGAACTAATGCTTTGGAATTTATAGAAAAAATAGATAAAGAGAAGACGGTGTCGTTTATTGTAACAGCATCATTGGATATTTGGGTTCGGCCCTTTGCGGAGCATTTTGGTATGGGGCTTTTGGCTACAGAAGCCGAATTTAAAGACGGTAAGTTTACAGGTAAGTTTAAAACCAAAAATTGCAACGGAGACGAAAAAGTAAAAAGAATAAAACAAGCCACAGAAGGACTTAAATACGATAAAAGCATAGCATTTGGAGATACAGCAGGTGACCACGCAATGCTGAAATGGGCTAATGAAGGTTTGTTTCAATTTTTTCATTAAATTAGCCGAAAATATTGGTAATGAAAAATTTACTTTTAACCATAGGTTTAGGCATCTTTACGATGTGTACTCCGCAAAAGCAGGAAGTTATGAAACAAAAGGTAGATAGTCAGCAAGAACAAGAGGAAAGATTGTTTTATGCAGAGGCTTCTGGAGGGGAAGAAACGAGGGGCTTTAGACTTATAAACTCTCAAGAGGAACTTAATAGGGTTTTATCTGCAAATCAATTTGTAGTTTTAAACCCAAACGAGGAGAAGAATAAAGACCCCAAGTTAATATTTCCTAAAAATCAACAAGTAATTCTTTATCATTTGGGGACCTTTAGGGCAGGTATACATAAGCCTCAAGGGATTGAGAGTGTTAAATTAGTAGGCGATACTTTGGAAGTTTATATGAAAAAAAATCAGTCTTCGCCCTCAAAAACATCTATCAGAGAACCAGAAATGCAAGAGCAGGTCATTACCACACCGTGGATGGTTTTTTCAGTTTCTAAGAATTTAAAGTTTAATAATATCATACTGAAATAAAAAAAATGAGTAAAATATATTTAGATAATGCGGCTACTACGCCACTTTTGAACGAAGTAATAGAGGAAATGGTAAACTCTATGAAATTTTGTTACGGTAACCCTTCTTCTACACATAGTATAGGGCAAGAGGCTAAAACTAGGATAGAAGCTGTGAGGCGCCAAATCGCTGATTATTTAAAGGTACAACCAGGCGAAATTATCTTTACTTCGTGTGGTACAGAGTCTAATAATATGATTATTAAATCTTGTGTAGAGCATTTGGGTGTGGAGCGAATTATTACCTCTCCGATAGAACATAAATGCGTGGCGGAAACTTGCTTAGATATGAAGAAACGCAAGGGGGTAGAGCTGGTATATCTTCGCCCTAATGCACAGGGGGATATAGATTTGGTAAAACTAGAGCAGGAATTAAAGAAATCGGATAAAAAAACTTTGGTTACTCTAATGCACGCCAATAATGAGATAGGTAATATTTTAGACATCAAAAAAGTATCTGCACTATGTAAAGAAAATGGAGCTTTATTCCATTCGGATACGGTGCAAACGGTAGCTCATTTAGATTTAGATTTTCAAGAAGTGCCTTTGGATTTTGCCTCTTGTAGTGCTCATAAATTCCACGGACCTAAAGGAGTGGGGTTTGCATTTGTTAGAAAAGCTTCAGGTCTTCAGTCCCTTATAACAGGAGGTCCTCAGGAGAGAAGTCTTCGTGCAGGTACGGAAAATGTGAGTGGCATTGTGGGGCTTGGCAAGGCTTTAGAAATCGCAATGAACAATCTAGAAAACTATACTTCCCATATTAAAGAAATAAAGAATTACGCAATAGAGCAATTATCTGAAAATATTTCAGGAGTTAAATTTAACGGAAGAAGCGCTGAGCAGGATAGTAGTCTTTATACGGTATTGAGTGTTTTATTACCATTTAAAAATCCGTTATTGAGCTTGCAGTTGGATATGAAAGGTATTGCTATTTCTCAAGGGAGTGCTTGTAGCTCTGGGGCTAGTAAGCCTTCTATGGTAATGATGATGGTGGTAGATGAAGAAGATATGGAACATACCACGCCTCTAAGAGTATCTTTTAGTCATCTTACCACTAAAGCTGATATAGATGCGTTAGTACAGGCTCTTAAAGAAATACAGCAAGAATTATAGAAATAAACGATATTAACTATCGATATATAAATACTAAAATAAAAGAATAAAGTAATATATTTGCAGACTAAAAATGTAAAATTATGGCATTAGAAATTACAGACAGCAATTTTAAAGAAGTAGTAATAAACTCAGACAAGCCTGTATTAGTAGACTTTTGGGCAGTATGGTGTGGACCATGCAGAATGCTAGGACCTATCGTAGAAGAATTAGCAAATGATTTTGAAGGTAAAGCAGTTGTAGGTAAGGTAGATGTTGATAACAATCAGCAGGTAGCTATGGAGTATGGTATTAGAAATATACCTACAATTCTCATATTCAAAAATGGAGAAGTGGTAGATAAGTTAGTAGGCGTATCTCCTAAGGAGGTTATTGCGGAAAAATTATCAGCACATTTGTAAAAAAAATAAATTGATTTATAAGCACTTTCTAAAATGAAGGTGCTTTTTTTTATATAAAATTTTGTTTGTATTGAAAAAAGTTATACTTTTGCAACCACATTATTCAGA
>NZ_QXHU01000006.1:119017-169157 GCF_009663465.1 Riemerella anatipestifer | reverse complement strand
GATCCGGTAGTTCAGCTGGTTAGAATACCTGCCTGTCACGCAGGTGGTCGCGGGTTCGAGCCCCGTCCGGATCGCAGTATTTATGGTTAGAACCTCTAGTAGTAACTAGAGGTTTTTTTTGTTTTTAATCCTTTTCTTACTGTTAAAAATCATCTTATAAACTTTTTATGTTTAACCAAATAATCTTAACTTTATAGAGAAAAATAAAAGTAGGATTATTATATGATACCAAAGACCGATTTAGAGAAAATGAAGACCAAAGGGGATTTGATGAAATACCTCTACAAGCATCAAGATGAAGATTCCAAATATGCTGCCCTTATAGAAAAAATAGAATATGAAGATGAATTAAAATTGTTACAAGCAGAACTTGTAAATCTTCAGAATTGGATTAAAAATACGGGTAAAAAAGTCGCTATTATTTTTGAGGGTAGAGATGCTTCTGGTAAAGGAGGAACTATTAAGCGTTTTGCGGAACATCTTAACCCTCGTGCTATGCGTATTGTAGCTCTTAATAAACCTACAGATGTGGAGCGAGGACAATGGTATTTCCGTAGATATATTAAAGAACTTCCTAATTCTGGTGAGATTGTTTTCTTTGATAGAAGTTGGTATAATAGAGCGGTGGTAGAGCCTGTGATGGGATTCTGTACACCAGAGCAATATGAGGAATATATGGTGCAGGTGCCAGAGTTTGAGCATATGCTTTACGAATCGGGGACACATATTATCAAATTTTGGTTTTCTGTAAGCAAAGATGAACAGTTATTCCGTTTTAATAGTAGGCTTCAAAATCCGCTGAAAAAATGGAAATACAGCCCCGTAGATGAAAAAGGGCAGGAATTATGGGACGAGTTTACGAAATATAAAAATCAGATGTTTTCTAGAACTCACAATGCTTTTTCGCCTTGGGTAGTGGTGAAGTCTGATAATAAAAAGAGGGCAAGACTAGAGGCGATAAGATATGTGCTTAGTCAGTTTAATTACGAAGGGAAAGGAGAGAATGAGGTTTCTCTTAACCCAGACCCTAGTGTGGTACAAAGGTACTTTAGAATGATTAAGCAAATAGACTTTTAATTATAAATAAACATCAATATGGAACTTACAGATACACAATATAAAAAACTAGATACTAAAAAGGGGCTTTACGCTCTATTGCAGTCAGATACGCTTAATCCAGACAAAGCATTGCGTACGATAAAGTACGAGAAAAGATTGGCTAAATTACAAGAAGAGCTTATCAAAATGCAAAATTGGGTGGTAGAAAATAAACAGAAGGTAATCATTATTTTTGAAGGTAGAGATGCGGCTGGTAAAGGTGGAGCGATAAGAAGAATTACCGAACATCTTAACCCTAGAGAGCATCGTGTGGTTGCTCTTCCAAAGCCTAATGAGGTGGAGCAAGGTCAATGGTATTTTCAGCGATACATTAGTCAGTTGCCAAAAGCAGGGGAGATTGTATTTTTTGATAGAAGTTGGTACAACCGTGCAGTAGTAGAACCCGTTAATGATTTTTGTACAAAAGAAGAGTATGATATTTTTATGTCGCAAGTCAATGAGTTTGAAAAAATGTTGGTAAACTCGGGTATTTATTTGCTTAAATTGTATTTCTCAATTTCAAAAGAAGAACAAGCAAAGAGATTTGCTGATATTATAGAAAACCCTCTTAAAAAATGGAAGTATAGCCCTGTAGATGCTAAGGCTTTAGATTTATGGGAGGTTTATACAGAATATAAGGAAAAAATGTTTGAGGTTTCGGATACAGAAATTGCACCGTGGAAGGTACTAAAAGCCAATAAAAAATCTAAGGCGAGGGTAGAGGCATTAGAATATATATTGGATAAAATTCCGTATGAATCGAAAAACTTGGAAATAATAACTCACGAAGAGTTAGAAGATTAAGGTGTTTTGTAAAAGGTGGCTTATTAGTCGCCTTTTTTGTTTTAGGCTTACGGAATATCTGGGTTGGTGGTTCATATAAAAATTAGTACATTTGTCAGGATAAAAACAAAAATAAATTTGAATTATAATGAGTCAATTTGATGTTACTGTTATCGGTTCTGGACCTGGAGGTTATGTGGCAGCTATTCGTTGTGCACAATTAGGTTTTAAAACAGCTATTATAGAGAAATACCCTACCTTAGGAGGGACGTGTCTTAATGTAGGGTGTATTCCATCTAAGGCACTTTTGGATAGTTCGGAGCATTTTGAAAATGCTAAACATAACTTTGCAAACCACGGAATTGTTATCAATGAGCCTAAAGCAGATTTGGCTAGAATGGTAGAAAGAAAAAACGAAGTGGTAGAACAAACAACTAAAGGGATTAATTTCCTAATGGACAAAAACAAAATTACGGTTTTTGAAGGAGTAGGAAGTTTTGAAACAGCAACTAAAATTAAAGTAACAAAAAATGATGGCTCTACAGAGTCTATTGAGTCTAAATATACCATTATAGCTACGGGGTCTAAGCCGTTTTCTTTGCCTTTCATTAGTTTAGATAAAGAAAGAGTAATAACTTCTACGGAGGCTCTTAATTTGAAAGAAATACCTAAGCACCTTATCGTAATCGGTGGTGGTGTTATAGGGCTAGAGCTTGGTTCTGTTTACAAAAGACTAGGTTCTGAGGTAACAGTGGTAGAGTATTTAGATAAAATTATCCCAGGAATGGACGGTTCTTTATCTAAAGAATTGCAAAAAGTTCTTAAAAAACAAGGAATGAAATTTATGCTTTCTACAGCAGTTTCAGCAGTGGAAAGAAAAGGCGATACAGTAGTAGTAACGGCTAAAGATAAAAAAGGAGAAGAAGTAAATGTAGAGGGAGATTATTGCTTAGTATCAGTAGGAAGAAGACCTTATACGGAAGGTTTAGGCTTAGAAAATGCAGGTGTAGACTTAGACGAACGAGGAAGAGTAAAAGTAAACGACCATCTTCAGACTAATGTGTCTAATATCTATGCGATTGGTGATGTGGTTAAGGGAGCTATGTTGGCTCACAAGGCGGAAGAAGAGGGTGTTTTTGTGGCAGAAACTTTAGCAGGGCAAAAACCTCATATCAACTATAATCTAATACCAGGAGTGGTTTACACTTGGCCAGAAGTAGCTGGAGTTGGAAAGACAGAAGAACAGCTTAAAGAAGAAGGCGTTTCTTATAAAGTGGGAAGTTTCCCAATGAGAGCTTTGGGTAGAAGCCGTGCGAGTGGAGATATCGATGGGTTAATTAAGGTACTGGCTGATGAAAAAACAGACGAAATTTTAGGAGTTCATATGATAGGAGCTCGTGCTGCGGATATGATTGCAGAAGCTGTGGTAGCTATGGAGTTCCGTGCGAGTGCCGAAGATATTTCAAGAATTTCTCACGCTCACCCAACATTTACAGAGGCTATTAAAGAAGCAGCTTTAGATGCTACAGGGAAAAGAGCATTGCATATGTAATTATTTATATAGAATAAAATACCTGTTAATGGGGAAAAATCAACTGATTTTTCCCCATTTGTTTTTACCTTTATATTGCTTTATGTAGTAATTTCTTAATTGAGTGTGTGCAGGATGAGTCAAATTAGGATCGCTTTGCACCAATAGGGTTACTATTTTCTGTGCTACCTTAATTACCGAAGCATCTTTAGTTAAATCCAACTTTTTAAAATCTACAATACCACTTTGTTGAGTTCCCAATATATCCCCAGGACCTCTAAGCTGCATATCTACCTCCGAGATTTTAAAACCGTCATTGGTTTCGCACATCGTTTTAATTCGTTTCCGCCCTTCCGTGGATAGTTTGTCCGAGGACATCAAAATACAATAGCTCTGCTCTGCCCCTCGTCCCACTCTGCCTCTAAGCTGGTGCAACTGTGAAAGCCCAAACCTTTCGGCACTTTCTATTACCATTACCGAAGCATTTGGTACATTTACACCAACCTCTATAACCGTAGTAGCCACCATAATTTGAGCCTTATCTGAAGCAAAATAATTCATCGCTTCATCTTTTTCGTGAGGTTTCATTTTGCCGTGTAGCATGGTCACTTCGTATTCCTTAAAATAGTCTAGTACTATTTCAAAGCCTTCCATCAAGTTTTTATAGTCTAAAGTCTCAGATTCTTCTATTAGCGGATACACAAAATAAATTTGTCTTCCCTTTTGGATTTCTTCCTTTGCGAACTGATAAACCGAGAGCCTGTCTTTTTCTCTCCTATGAGCCGTAATAATGGGCTTTCTTCCCATCGGCAACTCATCTATTACCGAGACATCTAAATCCGAATAAAAACTCATTGCTAAAGTTCTAGGGATAGGCGTTGCCGTCATAATTAAAATATGCGGTGGAATTTTATTTTTAGACCAAAGTTTCGCTCTTTGTGCCACCCCAAAACGATGTTGCTCGTCTATAATGCCCAAGCCCAAATTTTTAAACTTAACCGCATCTTCCAATATAGCGTGAGTTCCTACCAAGATAGACAACCTCCCAGATTCTAATCCCTCGTGAATGTCTTTTCGTTCCGATTTTTTTGTAGAACCTGTTAAGAGCCTTACTTCAATGTTCGTTCCTTCTAAAAGTTCAACTATGCTGTTATAATGTTGCTGAGCCAAAATTTCCGTAGGAGCCATAAGGCACGCTTGTGTCCCATTATCCAACGCCAATAGCATTGAAAGCAACGCCACCATAGTTTTACCTGAGCCTACATCGCCTTGCAAAAGCCTGTTCATTTGGATAGGCTTTTTCATATCATTTCTAATCTCTTTCAGAACTCGCTTTTGGGCATTAGTGAGTTCAAAGGGTAATTTATTTTGATAAAAATTATTAAAATAATCTCCCACTAACGGAAAAGGAATCCCTACATTGGATACTTTTTGATATTGCTTTTTAAGACCATACCCCAGCTGAAAGAAAAAGGCTTCCTCAAATTTCAGGCGTTTATTAGCCTCATCTATCCATTTTATATTTTGAGGAAAATGGATATTTTGATAAGCCTCTCTTCTACCAATCAGTTTAAGCGAGCTAAGGATATTACTCGGCAAATTTTCTTCTAAAAAGAAAGAAGTCTGTTTAATAACTTCCCTGATGATGGTTTGGAAAAATTTATTATTAACCCCTCTTTTGGTAAGTTTTTCACTCCCTGAATAGATAGGCAATAAAGTTTCAGATAAAGCCTTTTTCTCGTCCAGCTCTATCTCTGGATGAGGCATAGAGAAAACTCCATTAAACCAATTGACCTTACCAAAAATAAATACTTCTTTATTGATAGGCATCTGCTCCACCATCCATTTGGTATATCTAAACCAAACCAGTTCTATCACGCCTGTTTCATCGTAGAATTTTGCAGACAATCGCTTTTGTCCCTTACCATAAACCACTTCTTGCAATTCTCTTATCTTGCCCTTTAATTGCACCTCTACATCTGCATTTTTCTGCAAATCTGCTACTTTATACAATCTGCTTTTATCTAAATATCTTATTGGGTAGAATGTAAGCAAATCTTCCACCGTACTTATTCCCAGCAGATTTTTGATGAGTTTTGCCCGCTCTGGACCTACTCCTTTAAGGTATTCTATGGAAGTTTCTAAAGTCAATTACAAGAAAACTATTAGACCGCTAAAATAGGAGTTTTGAAACTAATATAAAATTTCAACACTCAAAAACCTACAATAACCTCATCTCCGAAGGTAAAAATCCTTACTTTTGCCCTTATGTTTTTAGAAATAAAGAATCTATCTTTTTCGTACCATTCGGAACGCTCTATTTTCACTAATTTCAATTGGAGTTTTGAGAAAGGGAAAATCATTGCCATAGCTGGAGAAAGCGGGTGCGGAAAATCCACTCTTCTAAGTCTTATCTACGGTCTTATGGACTGGCAAGAAGGACACATCTATTTTGAAGGCAACCCCTTATTTGGTCCAAAAGCCAACATTGTCCCTGGTGAAAAAGAAATGAAATTGGTGGCTCAAAACTACGATTTGATGCCTTACGGAACGGTGTATGATAATGTAGGTAAATTTATTTCTAACATCAATCTTGAGGAGAAAAAGAACAAAGTCAATCAGCTATTAGACATTGTGGGTCTTAGTAATGAAATAGATAAAAAGCCCAAATTCCTAAGCGGTGGACAGCAACAGAGAGTTGCCATTGCAAGAGCCCTTTCTCTATTACCAAAACTCTTACTACTAGACGAACCTTTCAGTAATTTAGATGTTTCCAGAACGATAGATATTAGAAAAAAACTGTTTGATTATGTTAAAGAACAAAACATCACGCTTCTAATCTCTACCCACGATTTACAGGAAGTGATGCCTTGGTTAGATGAAATTTTAATTTTAAAAGATGGGCAAATTGTTCAAAATGGCACACCACAAGAGCTATATAAAAAGCCTAGCAACAGCTATGTTGCCAAATTATTTGGAGAGGTAAATATCCTAACCGAACAACAGAAAGAAATTCTACAATGTTCCAAAAACTTCTATTATCCTAACGAAATCAAAGAATCCCTAAATGGAGCATACACTGCAACGGTACTAGAAAGTAGATTTTCTGGAGGATTCTATTGGAATAAAATTGATATTATGAATGTAGAACTCATTATGTACTCCGAAGCAGAATTAACTGCAAAAAAAATCAGTGTAAGTCTAGATTAATTTTATCCTTCCTTACACTGTATTTTTTTAATTATTTCTGACTTTAAGCCTTTCTCACAAACTCTGATTTCAAGCCCATAGCTCCAAACCCGTCTATTTTGCAACTGATATTGTGGTCACTATCATAATTTAGTCTGATATTCTTTACTTTAGTCCCTGCCTTTACTGGTTTTGGCGCTCCTTTTACTGGCAAATCTTTTATTACTACTACAGTATCACCATCTTGTAATTCATTACCATTAGAATCTAATATTTTCTCTCCATCGGAAGAAGCTGAAACTTCTGCTGGATTCCACTCATGAAAACATTGTGAACACACCATTAAATCATCTTGTGGATAAGTAAACTCTGAACTACATTTAGGACATAAAACTACTTCACTCATAATTCTTTATTTAATTTTACTGCAAAGATAATCATTTTTATCTGTTAGAAAGATTTAATTCCATTTACAAAAAACAAAGAGAGACTTTTAATTAAGCCCCTCTTATTAAATATCTATTTTCAATAAGTCTTATATAGGTTTAAATGAAAAACCTTTTTCTTCCAAAAGTTGTTTTTCTTGCTCCTTGTAGTAACCTTTTACCAACTTATCGTGTATCGCTTCAAACGCTGCAATAGTTTCGTTAATTTCAGCATCTGTATGAGAAGCCGTAGGGATAAGTCTTAGTAAAATCATTCCTTTAGGAATCACAGGATAAACTACTACGGAAGTAAAGATACCATAATTCTCTCTTAAATCTTTTACCAATAGGGTAGCCTCCACAGGGCTTCCCTCTATAAATACAGGCGTTACACAAGTATTGGTATCTCCTAGATTAAAGCCTCTTTCTTTAAGACCGTTTTGTAATTTATTTACATTTTCCCAAAGTTTAGCTTTAATCTCTGGACGACTTCTAAGTAGCTCCAATCTTTTCAAACCTCCTATAACCATAGGCATAGTAAGGGATTTTGCAAAAATTTGAGAACGCATATTGTACTTTAAATAACGGATAATCTCCTTATCTCCTGCTACAAACGCTCCAAAACCTGCCATAGATTTTGCAAAAGTAGAGAAATAAACATCTATCTCATCTTGACACCCTTGCTCTTCTCCAGCTCCAGCTCCTGTTTTACCTAATGTACCAAAACCGTGAGCATCGTCCACCAACATTCTAAATTTATATTTCTTTTTAAGAGCGGCTATTTCTTTCAGTTTACCTTGCTGTCCTCTCATACCGAAAACACCTTCTGTAATCAGCAAAATACCGCCACCTGTTTCTTCTGCTACTTTTGTAGCTCTTTGTAGGTTTTTCTCTACACTTTCTATATCATTGTGGCGATAAGTAAATCTCTTACCCATATGAAGGCGAACTCCATCTATAATACAAGCGTGAGAGTCTACATCGTAAACAATAACATCATTTTTTGATACCAAAGCATCTATAATGGATACCATACCTTGATAGCCAAAGTTTAGCAAATAAGAAGCCTCTTTACCTACAAACTCTGCCAACTCTTGCTCCAACTGCTGATGATAAGGTGTTTCGCCAGACATTGCTCTAGCTCCCATAGGGTAAAACATACCGTATTCCTCTGCTGCTTTGGCATCAGCTTCTTTTACTTCTGGATGATTGCAAAGCCCTAAATAGTCGTTTGCACTCCAAAAAATAACTTCTTTACCTTGAAATTTCATTCTAGGACCTATAGGACCTTCTAATTTTGGGAACACAAAATAGCCTTCTCCATAATCAGCAAACTGACCAAGTGGACCAGGATTTTGTTTTATTCTATCAAAAATATCCATTGATTTGTTTTTATTAAAAAAATTAAGGTACAAATTTAGCTAAAAAATAAAAACTTCCATAGGATATAGAAGGTTTTATTAGTATTTTAACACTTTGATTTTTATTACTAAAGGAGAAAGTAACTTAAATAACAGCTGTTTTTTATTTCAATATATATTTCTTCAACACTTCTTTTTCAGCTACTATTTTGGGAACTTTCTCAACATATTCAATTTGAAATCCGTCTATCAAGTCTTCATTTTTTAACTCAAAATCTAATCCATTGATGATATGCTTCTGAAAAAAGTATGCTATATCTTTATCAAGGTATTTTTGTGCAATTTCTAAAAACAGTTCATCGGTAAACTTTCTGTTTTCAGTTGTGCAAATTTTTAAAATATCCCTCATTAAATCGTCTAAAGATTTTGTGTAATTACTTTTCTTTAAAATTTGATTGTCTAACCAAAAAGCAAAAATAGCTCCTCTTCTGTAAGGTATTTTTTCTACATTTTCGCTCTTCCAAAAGTCATCTTTAATTACATAGTTTGGTTTGTTTCTTTCTTTCTAGATTCTCCCAATGCGCTTTTATAACTTCTGTGTTAAAACTATCAAGCCACTCCTTCAAAGTTAGGTCGTTATTTCGCAGTCTATTTTTGTAAGTATAATAATCTGTAAACCCTTCACTGAACCAATAATTTAGTTCTTCGTGTTTTATTGAAATTTTACCACCAATCCAATCGTGCATCATTTCGTGATTGAAAATATGATTCATTGTAGAAAAATCATTAAAAGGATTGTTTGATGACCGAATGATAAACCCATTTTTAATCCCTGTCCCTGTAATGCTTTGTCCGCTGTAAGCACTATCGGTTTGAGTGATAGTTGGTGTTATGATAACCGTGTAATAATCAAAATCATTGTCCTTCCAAAATTCTCTTTGAGTCGGAATTGTCTTTTTTAATGCTTCAAAAAGGTTGTCATCAGTATATTCTCCTAACCATTTTCCTCTAATTGCAAAATATACTGGCTTTTCCAAATAGTTGAATGATTTAATTCTATAATCACCGCCGACAAATAGTGAATGATAAAATTCGCTCCAAAGTTTTACTTTTAGGTTTTGTTTTAATTGTTGTGAACCAAATGTGTTATGAATGATAAAGTTTTTAGGAAAATTGAGCCATTCAATATTTGCAGTAATTTTGGGGTCGTCAATTTTTCCATCAAATATTTCTTCAGGTACTATGAAAAGACTTTGCCCTAAAATATGGAAATATTCCTTCTGCAATAAAGGTCTGTTTTTTGATTTTAGGTTTTCCTGTTTTACGTCTTGGATAATGTGATATGAAAAACTAATACTTTTTTTCTTTTGGATGATAAACAACTATACTACTACTACTATCCGCTACAATTTTAAATTTGTATTTAGGGTTTTCTTTTTCTATAAATTTCAAACAATTTGTAAGGTTGGTTTCTCCCCAAACTTCATTTGAATATTGAAAATATGTAGAGTCAGATGCTTTTTTTGAATAAAATGAAACTTGTATTTTTAAACCTTCATTTTGAAGATTTTCTGAATAAAATACTTTGTAATTTACTTTGGTCTGTCCAAATGACAACGATATTGTTAAAATTAGGATTAAAAATATAAGACTTTTTTTCATTTCTTTATTCGGTTTTTATTTGTCGTAAAATAAGTATAATGGCTAATCCTAAACCTCTTTTTTCAACCTAAAACTTCCGTTCTATAACATAATCTAGCATCAAATTGAGCGAAGTCTTGGCTTCAGAATCTGGAAATTCCTCTAGTATATCTTTTGCCTTTTGCTGAAAATCTTTCATAACACCCATAGCATAATCTAACCCACCCGACTGTTTCACAAAATCAATCAGTTCTTTAACTCTCTTTGGATTATGATTGTGGCGTTTTATGGTATCAAAGTAGTATTTACGGTCTTTTTCGTTGGCACTTTTTAAAGTATAGATAAGTGGAAGCGTCATTTTCTGTTCCTTTATATCTATCCCTACAGGTTTTCCTATGATATTTTTAGATAAATAATCAAACAAGTCATCTTTTATCTGAAATGCCATTCCGGTGTAAGTTCCGAAATCTCGCATCTTTTTAGCCATAGTGTCATCTACACCATTGGACAAGACTCCTATTTCACAACAAGCCGCTATCAGAGTAGCCGTTTTCTGCCTGATGATTTCATAATAAACTTCCTCCGTAATATCTAGCTTTCTAGCTTTTTCTAACTGAAGTAACTCTCCTTCGGACATTTCCCTAATGGTGGTAGATATTACGGATAGTAAATCAAAGTCTTTATTATCAGTAGATAACAACACCGATTTAGATAAAAGGTAATCTCCCACCAAAACGGCTATTTTATTCTTCCACAAAGCATTGATTGAAAAGAAGTTTCGTCTTTTAAAACTTTCGTCCACCACATCATCGTGCACCAGTGTTGCGGTATGGATAAGCTCTATCATAGAAGCTCCTCGGTAAGTTTTCTCATTAACATCGCCTACGAGCTTGGCACACAGAAACACAAACATCGGACGCATTTGCTTCCCTTTAGTAGTTACAATAAAGCGAGTTACCTTATCCAATAAAGGTACTTTACTCTGCATAGACTCATAAAACTTCTGTTCAAAAAGTTTCATTTCCGCACCAATTGGTCGCTTTATCTCCTCTACAATATTTGCCACAGATTACTTAAATATTATTAAATTATGCTACAAATATAAGCTATTTCAGTTTATTGTATGGCACAAAATACAGCGGTTGTTTTACATCTCTTATTTTGGTTTTAAAACGCTCTCCAGAAATGTAAAGCCCTTCTTCTGTGGCGGTAACCCCCTCTATCTGACCGATACTAAAGCTCATACCTAAATAGTATTTCTGTGGTTTTGCTTCAAAAAATCTGTTTGGAGCCGTTTCTTGAAATACCGTAAGATAAACTTCCGCCTTTTTGGTATAACCTATAATGTAAAGTTTACCTTCTTTGTAGGTAGCATCAGTCGCCAAATAACCCAATGGATACTCCTCTAAAAGAACCGCAGGTTGTCTTTCTTCGGTATCGGTTTTTATTTCGTAATGTCTTGTATTATAGCTAGCCCACTCTTTAGAAAAGATTTGGATATTGCCTTGATGGTAAATCATAGATTCAGCATCAAAGTTATTTTTCCTATTAAGTGGAACGAATTCTTCTTGATTAGGATAATAGAACCTCAATATTTTCTCGTACTTGAGAGATGACTCTCCATCGTGAAACGGAATTTTGTACACCATTAGATTGCTTCTTGTCCCCATATTGTTCCCAAAATCGCCGATGTAAAGGTTTTTACCATCGGTGCTAATGGCTTCCCAATCAAAGTTAGTGGCATTGGTAGCTATTTTTTTAACATCGCCATTCTCTCTGTCAATTTCGTAAATATCTGCCGAGTTCCCACTATCATTAAAGGATAATAATTTCTCTCCTATTTCTGTAAGCCCCGAAGTTTCGTTAAGTTTCTTGTCTAGAGTGGCTATTTTGTACTTTTTAAGTTTTAGAAATTTAAGGTCTTGTGCATTGGCATTATAAACCCCCAAAAATACTAGAGCAATAAGAACGATTTGTTTTTTGAACATCGGTAAATAATTTAACTTTGTGGCACAAAATTAAGAAAAAAGAACCTATGAAAATAGATAAGATTAACATTCGTGTTTACGGCATTTGCTTGAATAGTAAATCCGAAATTTTAGCATTGGAAGAAAAATATATAGGTGAAGACCTCACTAAACTTCCTGGCGGCGGACTAGAATACGGAGAAGGGCTGCTAGACTGCCTCCAAAGAGAGTTTAGGGAAGAGCTAAATCTAACTGTAAAATCTGCCCAACATTTCTACACACAGGAAGATTTTTTAGTTTCTAAATTTAGAGATAACGAGCAACTACTTACAGTCTATTATTTAGTAGAGATAGAAAATTTAGCATCATTAAAAATAAAAGAGCCTAGCATAGAAAACATCAAATGGGTAACTCTAAAAGACCAATGCCCTTTTAAGCTACCCATAGACCAAAGGGTTTTTGAACAACTAAAGCATACATTAACTTGTAATTAAAACTACTTTCAGCTATGGTAATTTAATATCATTTCTTTACTTTTGTAGCAAACTATTCATCAATGATAACACCACTCACTATTGCTGAAGAACAACTTATGCAAGTTGTATGGGAATTACAAGGGGCTTTCCTTAAAGATATTGTAGAAGCCTATCCGGAACCCAAACCTCATCAAAATACTATTTCCACCTTCCTTAAAATATTAGTAGAAAAGAACTTTATAAGCACTGAAAAAGAAGGCCGGATTTTTTTCTACAAAATAGAAATTTCCAAAGAAGAATATGAGCTTTTCTTACTCAAAAATTTTATAGAAACTTATTACCCTACCAATAAAAAACTATTGATAGAAAGACTTTTAAACGAAGAACTCATCACTACTAAAGACCTTTCTAAATTCTGTAAAAAAGAAAAGAAGAAGAAAAAGAAGAAGAAAAAATAAAACTTACCTCGATACTAGCTATATGAAATACACCACAGAACTCAAAAACTTCTTTTCTAGTCAATATTTGTACGCTGGGGTAAGGATTTCTCTGGCTATTATTATACCTTCTATCATCTTTAGCTATTTAGATATTTTCAAAGATTTCTTTTTATTTCCTTTAGGTACTAGCTTTGTTGCCTTGGTGGATTTACCGGGTTCATTCGTTAGAAGAAGAAACACTTTAATTGCTGCTATTATCTCCTTTTTAGTGGTATCTGTTACGGCTAGTTTTCTCAAAGAATACAGTCTATTGGTGTTTTTGGAGATTATCGTTTTTGGAATGTTTTTCAATATGATAGGGGTCTATGGTGCGAGATTGGCTTCCGTTGGTGGACTTTCATTGGTGGTGTTAGCTATTTTTATTGACGGGCATCTCACAGGCAACCACGTCATTAAAAGTTTATTTTCTTTTACTCTAGGAACACTTTGGTATTTGCTTTTATTACTATTGCTATCTAGGCTACAACCCTACAAACTCGCTAAGCAACTCGTAGGCGAAAATTATTTAGAACTCGCCAAGTTTCTAGAACAAAAATCTAAATTCTATTCCAAAGATTCAGATTTAGACCAACTGGTAACACAACTTACCACACAACAAATTTTCATTAAAAACATTCAAGAGGAAACGAGAGAATTACTTTTTAAAACCAGAAAATTCGTTAATGAATCTACCACCACAAGCCGACTTCTAATGATGAATTTTATCAGTAGTATTGATTTGTACGAAAAGCTCCTCACCTCTGATAATGATTACTCTAAAATAAGACAATTTTTCGGCAACGAAGAAGTATTTGGCAAGATACAAAGAATGCTGCTTATACTCTCTATTGAACTGAAAAACATCGGCATTAGCATACAAACGAGCAGCACTCCAAAGCCTAAATATCCTCTTACACTAGAATTAGAAGATTGCTTTAACACCTATTTTGATTTAAGAAACCAAGAGCTATCGGCAGAAACTTTAGATTATTTCTTACTCCTAAGACAAAGTATGATGAGACTAGCAGAACTTACCGAAAGTATCAATCATATTTACAAAGTTTCATCTCAAGATATAAAACTCGCTAAAAGCCTATCTTCTGGACTGGATTTATCTAAATTTTTACCAAAGGAAAATCCTATCAATTTCAAGGTATTTAAAAATAATCTCTCCTTAGATTCTGCACAATTTAGGTACGCTATTAGGGTAACTGTAGCTATGCTGATAGGCTATATCGTTCCTAAAATAGAAATCCTAAATATTGGGCATTCTTACTGGATTCTCATTACCATTGTCGCCATTATGCGTCCTGCATACAGCATTACTAAAAGTAGAAACCTCCTTAGACTCTATGGTACTTTGGTGGGTGCTTTTTTGGGAACAGCAGCTATCTATTGGATTACTCACCCCATTGCCCAAGTTTCCATACTATTCGTTTCTATGGTCTTCTGCTTTGCAACTTTTAGAACGCGCTATTTTTGGGCAGTCCTTTTTATGACGGTTTACATATTTTTGGCATTCAACTTTTTAAATCCAGGCAACTTTGAAACCATCTTAAAAGATAGAATTATAGATACTATCATTGCTGGAATTATCGCTCTTGTCACTTCGTATTTTATCTTTCCTGTTTGGGAGCATACCCAAAACCAAACCCTTATGCTCAATGCCATCAATCATAACAAAGCCTATTTTGAAGAGATTATAAAAACCCTACAACATAAAAACATCACTGACGAAAAATACCGTTTGCTAAGAAAAAATGCGACCATTGCTTTGGCCAATTTATCCGACAATTTCCAAAGAATGTTATCTGACCCCAAAAACCAGCGAAAAAAGCTAGAGCATATCCATCAATTCGTTAATACCTCACATCTATTAACGGCTTATATCGCTTCTTTATCACAATACGCTAAGACCACAAAAGATTACCCTGAAATAGATTTTGAAGCGTGGGATACCAAGATAAACGCCGAACTAAGCAAAATAAAAATTGCTCTAAATAATGAGTTCTATGATGAAACATTAGACGAACAAAGCCAACTAACTCCCGAAGACTATGTGTACCAACTGCTAAACAAAAGGAAAACAGAAATATCCGAAAACGAGTTTTATAATATACGAGATTCTAAAAAGGTAACTTACCTCACCGAACTTAAAAGCATACAAGAACTCCTAGAACTGATTTTCAGTACCGCCAAAAAACAAAGAAAAGTAAGTCTAGAACTAAGAAAATACTACGCTTCTTCCGCTACGGCTAAGTAATAATCTTCGCCTATAATCTCCAACTTTGCTCTGTATATATCTGCGTTACCAGTTAGGCTATTAAGCACCTTACATTCCACCGAAGATAGGTTATCCAGAGAAAAAGGCAACACTTCGTAATGTTCTCTAAAAGACCAATATTTAGCCGAATGGATTTTATATAAACTCTCCTTAATCGTCCATAATGCCGTCAGATAAGATTCTTCATCTTGAGAAGAAACCCAAAGTTTTTCGGAAGGATAGAGTATTTTCTCCTTTAAGCGAACTAATTTATCAGACTTCTTTTCTATATCCACACCTATTTTTCTAGGAGCGATTGCCAAAACTGCATAAGGATATGAATGACTGATTGAAATAAACGCAGAAGAAGGCTCCAAGTAGGGTGTTCCGTCTTCCAAATAAAACAACTGATGGAGAGGCAATGCCGAATTGAGCATTCTCCTTACCATCAGTCGTTCGTATTGTTTTTTTATTGAAATTTTAGATTGAGTATCTATTTCCTCATGCCATACCTCCTTTTGTTCATCGTGTTTCCAAACCAGAATAGCTATTTCTTTCGTAGAAAACTCTTTGTAAAGAGGCATTTATCCGTTTTTTATAAAATTAGTCGCTAGTTCTAGCAGAAGTTTTGTAAACTTGAAAGTTAAATACAAAAGTTCTGTCGTTTAAAGAGTAACCAGCATAATTAAAATGAGCATCTCTAGCAAAAGCTGCTTTTGATGGCACTATAATTACACCTTGTAAGTTATAATCTGCTTCAGCTCCTTGATTAAAACTTTTGAAATATTTTAAAGCCTCTTGGAAACCTTCTATTTCGTAGTAGCTTCTAGTTTTTCCGCTACTTGTTAGTACCGAGTTTTTAACATAATAGAAAGAGGGATCTTCTTGTGGTATTCCTGTACCACTAATGGCATTATAGAAAGTATAAGGACTTCTAAGTTTTACACTCTCGCCTTCTTTAGTGGCAACATAAGTCATTGTTTTATGCATTAGGCTTATACTATCTGTAGCGCCTATAGTAGTACCATTATCAGGCTGTGCATTTGGTCTTACAATGTATACTACTCCAGATTCTAAAGTTTGAGGGTTGTAATCGGATAAAGGTTTCTCGTTATCATCAGCCGTATTATTAGAATCAAAGGCTACAATATTCCCTTTAGAATCAAAATAGTTGTCTTTTAAAAATTGCTGAATGGCTTGTACATCATAATCGTTTTGTACACTAATATCTACTATTGTAGTGGTAGTAGTGTTATCATCTCTTTTGCAAGAGGTAGCGGTAAGTCCTATAGCCAAAAGGCTGAGTGCAATACTTTTTTTCATAGAATATCTTTTTGCTTAATAAGCAATTTTGTTAAATTGCGATTTTATTTTTTAGTAACGACAAAAATATAAATAAAATATGAGAATAGATAAATTTTTGTGGAGTGTGAGGTTTTTTAAGACAAGAAGCATAGCGGCAGAAGAAATAAAAAAGAATAGAGTTTCAGTAGGCGAGCAAGTTGTAAAGCCTTCTAGAGAAGTGATGGAGGGCGATACAATTAAAATTAGAAAAAACCAGATTGATTATAAAATAAAGGTAATTCAAATCCCTAAAAGTAGGATAGGAGCTAAGTTAGTTCCGCTTCACATTAAGGATATGACGGAGAAAGAGCAATACGAAATCCTAAGAATGCGAAAATTATCACAAGATTATTATCGTCAAAAAGGCGAAGGAAGACCTACTAAAAAAGACCGTAGAGATATGACCGAATTTATCAATACAGACGATGAGACTTTCTTCGATGAAGACGATTGGGACTCGTTTTTTAATGATGCTAAAGACTTAGAAGACTAATAATTTCATTAACGATTTCGTCGGGAGATTTGTCATCAGTATCTACGATATATTTTGCTTTTGAGTAGTAGGCTTGCCTTTCAAACAAGTGTTTTGCAACAAATTCTAGCAGTTGGTCACTGTCTTCTATATGAGCTATAAGTGGTCGGCTGCTTTTTTCTTTTATTAATCTTTTATGAAGATTTTTTACAGAAGTTCTTAGATAAATACTTTCGGAAAAAGTATTTATGGTATCTATGTTATTATAATAAACAGGTGTACCGCCTCCCAAACTAAGGATTGTAGATTTTTGAGTATTGAGTAGGTGTTCTAGGGTTTCTTTTTCTCTTTTTCTGAAATAAATTTCCCCCTTTTCTTTAAAAATTTGAGGTATTTCTCTCATTTCTTGCTCAGAAATTACCTTATCTAGGTCTAATAAATTAAAATTTATTTTTTCTGATAATTTTTTGGAAATTAGTGATTTACCGCTTCCCATATAGCCTGTTAGAGTAATAATCATGATTTATTTTTAAACAAAATTGCAGAAAAATTTTGAGAAAACAAAAAAAGCCGTATCTTTGCACCACTTTTGAGAACGGAATTATCCTAACTCAAATGACTCGGTAGCTCAGCTGGTAGAGCAATACACTTTTAATGTATGGGTCCTGGGTTCGAATCCCAGCCGAGTCACAAGAAAAAATCTTGAAGAAGATTTTTGCCTGTGTGGTGAAATTGGTAGACACGCCATCTTGAGGGGGTGGTATCCTTAAGGATGTGCTGGTTCGAGTCCAGTCGCAGGCACACAGAAAAAAAACTTAGACTCGGTAGCTCAGCTGGTAGAGCAATACACTTTTAATGTATGGGTCCTGGGTTCGAATCCCAGCCGAGTCACAATTTGCTGAAAAGTAAATTTTTTTCATATTAATATTTTGTGATTTGGTGTTCAGAAGTCTCCTTTGTTTATGAGGAGACTTTTGGTTTTTTATGAGGTTTATCCAATTTCTAGCTTTTGTTACTAGCGATAAAATTCTACCTTTGTACAGCAAAAAAACAGAATGGAGTATCTACAGAGAAATGAAGTGAAAGATTTTATAGAGGCACATCTCGAAGAAGATGTGATGAAAATTCTTTTGAAAAAAACAATTTTTGAAGGAATTAGCAATCAAGACTTAGTTCAGCAAATAGAAGGGCGTAGGGTAGCTCGTAAAAAATTTCCTTTTTTAGATAGAAGAGGTATTTTATTTCCTCCTCATCTTAATTTAGAACAATCTTCCTCACAATCTACGGCTTCTTTTAAAGGGGAATGGTTTAGAGGAAATCACTTTTTAGATTTAACTAGTGGTTTCGGAATAGATGCTTTTTTTCTGTCTCAAAAATTTAAAAAAGTAACTCTAGTGGAGCAAAATAGCTCTCTTTTATCAATAGTTAAATATAATTGGACGGAACTTGGGAGAGAGGCTAATTTTATCAATACAAATCTAGAAACTTTTTTAAAAAATAACCAAGAGGTATATGATTTGGTCTATTTAGACCCTGCTAGAAGAGATAATAATAAAAATAAAAAATTTCTTTTAGAGGATTTATCGCCTAATATCTTAGAGATTAAAAATCAACTTTTAGGGATTTCTCCAAAGGTGTTGGTTAAACTTTCTCCTCTTATTGATATTAAATACTTGATTTCCATTTTGTCTCATATCGTTTCCATAGATGTTATAGCGGTAAAAAATGAAGTGAAGGAAGTTTTAGTTTTGATGGACAGAAGTGCAGAGGAAAACAACTTTCCGCTTTGCAGATGTTTTAATTTAGAAACAAACGAGCCCGATTTTTCGTTTGTTATAAAAGATGAGGAGGATACTCAAGTCTCTTTTTCTGAAGCGAAGAAATATCTGTATATTCCTAATGGGGCTATACTTAAATCGGGGGCATTCAAGAGTGTTGCAAAAAAATATCAACTGAATAAGCTACATATTAACACACACCTCTATACTTCGGAAGAAAAAATATTAGATTTTCCAGGGCGAGTTTTGGAGGTAGAAGAGGTTTCATCTAAGGAAATAAAAAAAGGAGAGCAGTATAACCTTGTTTCAAAAAATTATCCGCTAAATCCAGTGGAAATTAAGAAAAAATATAAACTTAAAGATGGGGGACAGAACTATCTTATTTTTACTCAAACCATAAAAGGTAAAGTGATTTTGAGGTCTAAATAAAAATTAAAAATAAATATTTAGGCTATTAAAAAGAGATTTATTAACTTTGGGACAAAATTTAAAAGAATGAAAAAATATATTTTTGCAGTAGCTGTTGTTTCGCTTATGGTATCTTGTAAGAAGATTCAGCCAGGGGGTAATAAGAATATTATTAAACTAGAAGAAGGGGTAGAAAGATATACAGACGACGCTCAAGGTAATGGGCATTCTGCTCATGCTGGAGGTCATCAATCGGGAGTTAAAGAAGAGGTAACTATAGACTTAGAGGGGGTTGCTCTAAAAGGATATAAAGGTGGAATGGAAGACACTATGTTATCTTTCCTTAAATCTGGGAAGTATGCATCTTCTTCAGACGATGTTCTTAAGAATGTTTGGTATGATTTTGACCATGTTAACTTTAAAATGGGTTCTACCAATCAGTTAGAGTCTGGTGCAGAGCAAATAGATAACTTAGCAAAAATATTAAAGGCGTACCCAGACGCTAAAATTAAAATTGGAGGTTATACAGATAAAACAGGTAGTGAGGAAACTAATGTTAAAATATCTCAAGCTAGAGCAGAGTTTATTAAGGCACAGTTAGAAAAAGCAGGAGTGGGAGCTCAAGTAGTATCAGCAGAAGGGTACGGAAGTAAATTTGCTAAAGTAGCAGCAGATGCTTCTGATGAAGAAAGAGCTTCGGATAGAAAAATGTCTGTAAGATTCACAAAATAAGAAAAGTATAAATGCATAATCTGCGTCTCTCCTAGCTTTTGGAGGGGCGTTTTTTTATTTCATTAAAAATAATTACTTTTACTACATCAAAAATAAACTGATGCAAGAAACACAAAATTACATTCAAGACCACAAGAAAAGATTTTTAGACGAACTTATAGAATTGCTTAAAATAGCTTCTATTAGTGCAGACCCAGCCTATAATCAAGATGTGCTCAACTGTGCCGAAGAGGTAGCGAAACACCTTACTAATGCAGGAGCAGACGCGGTGGAGGTATGCGAAACCAAAGGTTATCCTATTGTATTTGGTGAGAAAATGATAGACCCATCACTTCCTACGGTATTGGTTTATGGGCATTACGATGTGCAGCCACCTGACCCTTTGGAATTGTGGGAAAGTGGTCCTTTTGAGCCTGTAGTTAAAGAAACTCCTTTGCACCCAGAAGGAGCAATTTTTGCAAGAGGAGCGGCAGACGATAAAGGTCAGTTTTTTATGCATTTAAAGGCGTTTGAAGCGATGATGAAGACCAATGTTCTCCCTTGTAATGTTAAATTTATCATAGAAGGAGAAGAGGAAGTTGGTTCGGCTAGCTTGGCGGATTTCCTTAAAGAAAACCAATCTAAACTGTCTTGTGATGTTATTCTGATTTCGGATACGGGGCTTTACTCTATGGAGCAACCTACGGTAACTACAGGGCTTAGAGGTCTTAGCTATGTGGAAGTAGAGGTAGAGGGTCCTAACCGAGATTTACATTCTGGGCTTTATGGAGGAGCTGTTCCTAACCCTATCAATGTGTTGTCTAAGATGATAGGTAGCCTTATAGATGATAAAGGGAGAATAACAGTGGAAGGTTTCTATGACAATGTAGAAGTTGTTTCCCTTGAGGAAAGAGCAGAAATGAATAAGTTGAAAGATGATGTAGAGTCTTTTAAAAAGTCAATTGGGCTTAATGGTATACAAGGAGAAGAGGGCTATACCACTTTGGAGAGAACTTCTATTAGACCTACCTTAGATGTTAATGGAATGTGGGGAGGTTATATTGGAGAAGGTGCCAAAACGGTAATACCATCTAAGGCATTTGCTAAAATTTCAATGAGGTTAGTACCTAACCAAACACCAGAAGAAATTACGGAAAAATTTGTAAATCACTTTAAGAAAATAGCACCAGATAGCGTTAAAGTAAAAGTAACGCCACACCACGGGGGAATGCCTTATGTTTTAAAGAGCGATACCAATGAGTTTTTAGCCGCTAAAAAAGCAATGGAAAAGGCTTTTGGAAAAGAAGTTTTACCATTTAGAAGTGGTGGTAGTATCCCAATTACGGCGTTGTTTGAGGAGGTTTTAGGAGCTAAATGTGTTTTAATGGGCTTTGGTTTAGATACAGATGCAATACATTCTCCTAACGAACATTATGGCTTGTATAACTTCTATAAGGGGATAGAAAGTATTCCGTATTTCTTCCAATACTATACAGAGATGAAAAAAACTAAGTAAATACAATTATACTTGGTAACATTATAAAAAATAAGGCTGCTCTTTTAGGAGTAGCCTTATTTAGTTTGTATTCAGAGAAATTATTTAGAGATTATTTTGCTCATAGAGTGGCTTTCTTTTTCTATGCTGCTGTAAGACAAGTCAGATAAATCTATTTTAGAAGCACCACTAGCACTAGCTATTATTTTGTTAGAACTTCCTTTTAGAACGGCTTTAGAAGCACCAGAAACTTCCAAAGTAGTTACATTGGTAGCGTTTATTTGACTATTGATGTTAGATGCTCCGCTCGCTTCAATTTTAGCACTCTTAGCGGTAATAGTTCCAGAAGTGTTACTTGCACCACTGATTTCAATGGTAGTGCTATCGGCATTTAGGTTGCCTTTAAAGTTACTTGCACCACTGCAACTAAGGTTGATGTTTTTAGCATTAAAGTTTCCAGAAACATTAGAGGCTCCGCTCAAACGAATATCACTAGTATTGAATGTATCTTGGCTTTCTACCGAAGAAGCACCGCTCAATTCCATTTTGTTGATGTTTTTGGTATAGACGATGGCTTTGGTTTTAGCATTTTTTAGAGAGGTGTTAGGCTTGTATTTTAATGTAAGCACACCATTGCTAGAAACAACGGTAAGGTAATCTAAAGCGTTAGAAGTTACCTCTACTTTCTCCTGATTAGACTTTACTAATTTAACTCCTATATTGGACTGAACTTTAAGCTGGTTAAAACTAGCCACATCAAATGTTTGGGTTTTGGTAGGTACATTGGTAAGGTTTACTTTTTGCGAATACACACTAGCCACAAACAAGGTAAGGAACAATAAGGTCCAATTTTTTAAATTTTTCATAATACACTTTTTTTAGATTATTAAGCCCCAAATATAACAAATTATTTAAAACACAAGGACTGTTTTTAGGGTGAAAAAAGTAGAATAATTTCTTGTACTACCAAGATTATTTTTTTTAAAACTTGCATATTTCAAAAATAGCTTATACATTTGTCCCAGTTTATGCTACACGATACCAACCACATACAAAAAAGTGAAAAAAACTTACACAAAAATTTGGTAGTTCCAAATAATTGTGTAAACACACACACACACACACACACACACACACAGAATAGTTGCGTGCGTACGCGTAGTATACTACTTTTTATCTAGATTTTTATCATCAATTATAAATAATGTGCCTCTAGCTTCCGTTAGGGGCATTTGGCGTTTAGCATACGCTAAGTTTTGTTTTCATAAATACCTGCTAGAAGCCCATCTTTTTCATAAGTTAAATTGGTTGTTTGGGTTTAGAGCTTCTAGCCTACAGGAGGAGCGTTCTGTTCTTTCTGTTTTAGCCTTTCCTCTCGTTTTGTGTGTGTTTAGAGGGGGGAGGCATTTTCTCATTAGTTCAAGGTTTAAAGTTCAAAGTTTAAGGTTGAATAAGCGTACATATCCCTTAAACCTTAAACATAGAACCTTGAACAGCTTCAGCTCCTTGAACTTTGAACCGCTGAACCTCCAACCTCTAAAATCCAATATCTAACCTCTATAAACTATAACATTTTATGAAAAAGATTTTATTCTGTGCGATATTTCTGCCGATGGCATTACAGGCACAAGTAGGCATCAATACCAACGACCCCAAAGCCACCTTAGAGGTGAAGAAAAACACCCATATCCCTAACACCCAGTCACAAGGGGTGCTATTCCCTCAATTTACCTCGGAGGAGCGTTTGAAATTTTCGGGGACTGCCGAAGTAGGCACGATGATTTACAATACCGACAAAAGCTGTATAGAAATTTACCAAGGCGTGGTTTCGGGGGTTCACCAGTGGACTTGTATGCCGGGGAGCAACCAAACCCAGTCGGTAGCGGTAAAGGCAGCAGGCTTTGAAGGTGCTTATGTGGGTGGTGTGGCATTTACCGGTGCCAATAAAGCCAAATTTAAACTAGAAAACAACTCGTTTTCTAATGTTAGCTCGTCTTTTGCCGATGCGGTAAGTTTTCAGAATGGTGGCGCAACGATTACGATGGCAAACTGCCAGTGGCAGAAACTTAATGGGGCTACGCCGACGGGAAGCGTGAATCCTTGCACTTCGGGAAGTCTTATTAACTTAAACTCTGGAGAATCGGCGATGTTATGGTACACGATGGAGGGCACACCGTCTGCAGGTACTTTAACAGCTAATTTTAATAAACTCGGCGCCCAAGCCGACCAACAAACCCAAGTGGGCTTAGGTTCAGCCACTATTACCTCACCTAAAACAGAGTATGTAGTGTCTTTAGAATATAATGGTATTACTCATCAAGGTAAAATAAACAATACAGCCAATAAACTCATCGTAAAAATCCCTTATACCAATGGAAGAGGTTCTTATAATGCAGTTACCTCCGCACCAGTTACCACCGCCTCTGGACAAGGTGGTGATACCAATACTCTTACGCTTAATATCCCAACGGGTAATTTCGGAGTAACAGGCTATTTAGAAGCTATTATTACTGTAGGTGGAGGCGACCAAGAATATTTAGTAAAAATGTTAGCTCCAGAGCAGGAGTACACTATTGCTACAATTCCTTACACGCTTAATGGGCAACCGTATAGTTTAGTGCTTAAAGGTATTGGTGGTGTTCCTGACCGTTGTTTTAGTAAGACCACTTTAGACTGTGTGGGGTATGGGGCAAATGTGAAAGAGCACGAGTTTATTTATATTCCAATCACGGGACCAGATGGTAGAACTTGGCTTAATAATAACCTCGGAGCGGAATACGCTCGTGTAGATTCCCAATGGTTTAGCCCAACCTATCAAGCAGGGGCTTTAAACCCTATAAATATCGCTTCCGCAGAACCGCTTTCTAACCCAACAGCCAACCAAATCAAAAAGGATTGGCGAGCGTACGGTTCTCTTTTCCAATGGCAGCGTAACCCAGACGGGCACGAGCTGATTACTTGGACCTCTTCCACAAATGGTACGTCTAAATATGGTACTACAACTACTTTGTCTAATTCTTGGACTAACCCTAATCATAACCAATTTATCATAGGTAACAATTCAACTTATTGGAGTTGGGTTAATAATACCTTAAATAGTTCATCTACCAATAAGAATTTGTGGCAGACTAATGGTTCTAATAACCCTTGTCCTGTAGGTTATCATGTGCCTACTCACGCAGAGCAAGTGGCTTTGCACAATGCGATTTTAGGTTATAATGCAGTTAATAATTACACTAATTCGTCAGCTATGTGGAACGAGTCGGTGCTCCGCCTTTCTGCAAGCGGTAGCCACAATAGCGACGGCGGTTCATTTAGTGACCGAGGCTACCGCAATTACTTGTGGAGTAGTGAGCAGAGCAATAACAACTACTCTAGGTTCCTATGGTTCTATAACGGCTATAGCATTGTAGGCGACATCTACAATCGTGCGTATGGCTTCAGCATCCGCTGCATCAAAGATTAACCAACTTTATAAATTAGACTTTATTGTAAAAAATATTTAACCTTTAAATACTATATATTATGAATACTTTAAAAGCGTGGTTGCGTCCCAACCTATTAACGAAAGATGATCCTAACGATTTTGTAGCCGTGCCTCTTTTAGGTGGTAGCCTTGGCATTACAGAAATTGTAGAAGCCCTTAAAAAAGAGGGTATGGAGATAAAAACCGAAACTGCGGTAGATATTATCACCCGTTTTAACCGTAAAGCCTCGGAGTTGGTACTCAACGGGTATAGTGTAAATACTGGACTGGTGTATATGCGTCCTGCCATTAAGGGTGTGTTTTACGACAAAACTTGGGATAAGGAGAAACATTCGGTTTATGTAAATGTAAACCAAGGCACCGACCTAAGAAAAGCTGCCAACGATACCAAAGTGGAAATCCTCGGCGAGCAGTCCAGCCCAATGAGCGTGTTCAGCATCACCGATAAAGCTACTGGTAAAGCAGATGGCACACTTACCAAAGGTAAAAATGCGGAAATCAAAGGTACATTCATTAAAATAGACGGCGACAATCCTAAAAACGGCATCGTCTTTAAAAACCTAGATACTCAAAACGAGGTAAAGCTAACCAAAGACAGTATTGTGCTTAACGAGCCATCAAGGGTGCTTATCCTTGTGCCTTCAGATTTAGAAGCAGGGAACTATGAGCTAAGCATCACTACGCAAAGCAGTAAAGGTTCTATTTTATTAAAAGAGCCAAGAACCGAAACTCTAAACACGCCTATTACTATTGTGTAGTGTATTTTTGGCACTTCTAATAACGAATGCCCTTCCTTAATATTAAGGAAGGGCATTCCCCTTATAAGGGGAAGACACCTCACTGCCTAAGGCGAAGCCTCTTCCCTCGGTAAGGGGAAGATGCTTCACTCGTACGAGTGAACTACCTTCAGATTTACTAAATAAATAAGGTTAGATATTTTACTCTTATTTTGGGTATATGTATGTATTTTTATCTGTGTATTAGAGTAAATGTTGTATTAAAATAGTGTAATTTTAAAATTTTACAGTAAAAAATTTTTTTTATTCTATTTTTTTACAGAACTTTGTTCGCATATAAATAATATAAAGGCTAGTAAGCATGGTAAAGTCAAACATTTTAGGGTATCCTCGTATTGGGGAGAAAAGAGAACTCAAAAAGGCTAATGAGCAATTTTGGGCAGGTAAGATAACCGAAGACGAGCTACAGAAGGTAGCGAAAGAAATTCGTACTCACAACTGGAAACTGCAACAAGAGGCAGGAGTAGATTTGGTTCCGTCTAACGATTTTTCGTTGTACGACCAAGTGTTAGATGCTACTTTTAGCTTTAATGCTATCCCTACGCGTTATTTGGAGTTAGAAAAAGCTAAAAAAACAGATTTGGAGCTGTATTTTGCTTTGGCTAGGGGGTATCAGAAGGAGGGGATAGATATTACTGCAATGGAAATGACCAAGTGGCTTGATACTAACTACCACTATATTGTTCCTGAATTTACTAAAGACCAATCGTTCTCGTTGCGTAAGAACTTTGCACTAGAGTATTACAAAGAGGCAAAAGATTTAGGGATTGAAACTAAACCAGTTTTGATAGGGGCTGTAACTTATCTTTTATTAGGTAAAGAGAAGGAGGAAGGTTTCCACCGTCTAGAGTTGTTACCTTCTCTACTGGAGGTTTATCGTAAGATTTTAGCCGAGCTGCAAGAGGCAGGGGTAGAGTGGGTGCAGATAGATGAGCCTCTATTGGTATTAGATTTAGATGAGAAGGCACAGAAAGCCTATAGAGAAGTTTATCAGAAGTTTCAAGAAGAGTTTCCTAAGCTCAAGATTATTTTAACTACTTATTTTGAAGCCTTGGGAGATAATTTAGAGTTAGCACTTTCTCTTCCTACAAAGGCACTCCATATCGACTTGGTGAGAGCACCGCAGCAATTAGAGCTTGTTTTAGACAAGTTTCCAGAGGATAAGATTTTATCGGTAGGGGTGGTAAACGGACGAAATGTATGGAAAAATGATTTTGAAGATTCGCTTACGCTTATCAATAAAGCTAAAGAAAAGTTAGGAGCAGAGCGTGTATTTGTGGCAAGTTCGTCGTCATTATTACATTCGCCTTGTAATTTGGAGCTGGAGGATAACGAAGCTGTCTTGACCCCAGAAATTAAACAGTGGCTAGCGTTTGCAAAGCAGAAAGTTACCGAGGTGGCTACACTTACTTCTATCGTTAATGGGGTAGTTTCAGAATCGGCACAAAAACTTATAGCAGAAAATAAAAAAGCCGCAGAAAGTAGAAAGGTATCAGAGCTTATTCATAACAAAGGGGTTAAGGAGCGTCTTTCTAAGATTACAGATAAAGAGGCACAGCGTAATAGTGCTTTTGCTCATCGTAGAGAGCTACAACATCAGTCATTAAATTTACCATTGTTCCCTACAACTACTATAGGCTCGTTCCCGCAGACTCCAGAAGTTCGTAGCTGGAGAGCACAGTTTAAAAAAGGACAGCTAACCCAAGCAGAGTATGATGGGCTTTTGGAGAAGGAGATAGAAGAGTCTATCCGTTTTCAAGAGGACGCAGGTATAGATGTGCTAGTTCACGGGGAGTTTGAGCGTAATGATATGGTGGAATACTTTGGAGAGCAGCTAGAAGGCTTTGTATTTACTAAGTTTGGTTGGGTGCAGAGTTATGGGTCTCGTTGTGTAAAGCCACCTATTATCTTTGGAGATGTATCTCGCCCAGTACCAATGACGGTGCGTTGGTCTAAGTTTGCCCAGTCTTTAACGGAAGTTCCTGTAAAGGGTATGCTTACGGGTCCTGTTACTATTTTGCAATGGTCTTTTGTAAGGGACGACCAGCCTCGTTCTGCTACTTGTACCCAAATTGCTTTAGCAATTAGAGACGAAGTGGTAGATTTAGAAAAGGCGGGTATTAAAGTGATTCAGATAGATGAGCCTGCAATTAGAGAAGGTTTGCCGTTAAGAAAAAAGGATTGGCAAGATTATCTACAGTGGGCAATTAGAGCTTTTCGTATTTCTGCTTCGGGAGTTCAAGATGCTACCCAGATACATACGCATATGTGCTACTCGGAGTTCAACGATATTATTTCTAATATCGCTGATATGGACGCCGATGTGATTACGATAGAGTGTTCTCGTTCGCAAATGGAGCTTTTAGATGTATTTGCAGATTTTAAGTATCCTAACGAGATAGGTCCTGGTGTGTACGATATCCATTCGCCTCGTGTACCTTCGGTTGAGGAGATGTCTGGACTGATGGATAAAGCAGTAGCGGTAGTCCCTAAAGAACAACTTTGGGTAAACCCAGACTGTGGGCTTAAGACACGCCATTGGGAAGAAACCAAAGCCGCTCTTGTAGCGATGGTAGAAACAGCGAAAGAATTAAGAGCGAAGTATTCTAACTAATAGTACAGACAGAAGTATATCCGTCTAAAAAAGATATTGCCACCTTTCTAGGGATAATAAATAATAATTCCCTATTAGGTGGCAATATTTTGTTTTATACTCTATTTTTTATGCCCTATGTACTGGATTCCTACTATTACCTCTTTGGCATCTACCTTTATGCGATTTCTTCCTATATCCACACCTTTGGCACGTACGGTTCCATTACTTCCAATTTTTATTCCGCCTACACTCACGCCATCTTTTCCCACACTTACAGGTCCATAATCATCTAAACAATCCGCTTTATTGTTTAGAGATATGGTTAATCTTCCACCATCTTCGTCATCATTATTAAAAACGATGCACCCTAAGTTTATTCTATACGAACCTGCAGTTTGTTTTGGTACAGAGTAGCTCGAACCTCTCTCACCTTTTGTATCTAGTATGGCATAAAATCTACTATTGGGAATGAGGTTGGCTATCCATATTTTCTTTGATGCTTTGGCATCTCTAGTAATTACTACATCATCTTCACTGTGCTTATATTCATCAGGAGCATCTAATGCAGATTGTTCATATTTTCCCAAAATTGACTGGGCTTTACCCACTGTTACCGTTGCCATTAGAAATACGGCTAAAAGAATTTTTTTCATAATCTGTTAGTATTTAATGTTTCTTGCCAAAGTTAGCATTATATGGTTATAAGTAGGTTAAATTTTTATTAAGTATTTATGATAGCTTCCATTTATCAATTCAGAAGATACTTGTTAGCTAGAAAGTTATCGAAGTGATGTTTGTGGCGGATAGCCTTAGGAATTGGAAAAATAAGATGTATCTTAAAATGATTATGTAATGATTTTTATCAAATGTTAAGAAAAATTAACATTAGAATTTCTCTAGTTCCGAGTTTATACAGATATTTGCCACCTGTAAAATAAAAATAAAATGGGAATAGGTAACATATTCAAAGTTTTTCAGCCAAAAGATAAAGTATTTTTTGTGCTGTTTGAAAAAGTAGCTGATAATTTGGTGGAAATGTCTAGGATTTTCCACGAAGGGATTAAAGATTTTGATATAAATGATGACTCTCTATTGAAAAAAATAAGTGATTTTGAGCATCAGAATGATGATATTACTCACGAAATCTATGTGGAGTTGGGTAAAAACTTTATTACCCCTTTTGATAGAGAAGATATCCATTATCTAGCGAGTGCTTTAGATGATATAGCTGATTATATCTACGCCTCTACTAAGTATATATTCTTATATAAAAGTCCTGAAACTAATGCATTCCAAGAGCTTTCGCTACTCATCCATAAATCTTGCTTACAAATAAAAGTAGCGATAGAAAATCTTAAAGAATTTAAAAATCCTGCGGCGGTTAAAGAGGCTACCATCAAAATCAATAGCATTGAAAACATTGCTGATGATGTGCATAGCCAAGCGATGATAAAACTATTTGAGTCTGGAGACCCTATCAATGTTATTAAGGTAAGCCAAGTGCTTAATTACCTAGAGGAGGTAACAGATAAGGCAGAAGATGTAGCTAATATCTTGGATAATATTATCATCAAATACGCTTAGAGGTTTTTTAAATTTAACTTAAAACAAAAAAAGTATGGAATTTCCTATACTGCTCATTGTCATTATTGCGTTAGCACTTATTTTTGACTATATCAATGGCTTTCACGATGCCGCTAACTCTATAGCGACTATTGTTTCTACTAAAGTTTTAACCCCTTTTCAAGCAGTACTTTGGGCTGCTGTGTGGAATTTCGCCGCTTTCTTTATAGCCTTCTACATTGTAGGAGAGTTTAAGATAGGTAATACTATTGCCAAGACGGTGAACGAAGACTTCATCAATCTAGAAGTTATTTTTTCAGGATTGATGGCGGCTATCGCTTGGAATCTTCTAACTTGGTGGTTTGGGATACCATCATCTTCTTCACATACGCTTATAGGTGGGTTTTTAGGTGCTGCTCTTATGCACGCTTTGGTTTTGGATTATCACGAGATTGTATCGGCACAACCAGAGTTGTCTACCTTCGAAACAATGAAACTGGCTTTTAAACAGTTGTTTTCTCAAGATGTAGTAAAGTACAGTAAGGTAATACCAATATTCTTATTCATTTTTATGGCTCCTTTTATTGGTATGGTAGTATCTATTATTATTACACTTATCATCATCAATATTTGTAAAAAGTCTAATCCTCACAAGGCGGAAAAAGCATTTAAACAACTTCAGTTGGTTTCTTCAGCTTTGTTCAGTTTAGGGCATGGGCTTAATGATGCTCAAAAGGTGATGGGGATTATCGGAGCAGCAGTGATTTTCTACCATGTAGATATGGTAGGTGGTACAGATATATACGCACAAATGCTTCCTACTGATAGGTTCAACTATTTTGCGAAAGATTATGTATGGGTTCCGTTAGCATCGTTTGTGGCTATTGCGTTAGGAACTATGAGTGGTGGTTGGAAAATCGTGAAAACAATGGGAACTCGTATCACCAAAGTAACACCATTAGAAGGGGTAAGTGCAGAGACAGCGGGTGCGGTTACTCTATTTTTAACCGACCACTTTGGTATTCCTGTATCTACTACCCATACGATTACGGGTTCTATTATCGGAGTTGGGCTTACAAAGAGGGTTTCTGCAGTGCGTTGGGGTATTACAGTGAGTTTGCTTTGGGCATGGATACTTACAATCCCAATTAGTGCGATAGTGGCAGGGATTACGTACCTTATTGTGATAATGTTTTAAACTATAAACTATGAAAATAGCCGTTATTGGAGCGATGGAAGTTGAAATAAGGCACTTATGTGATGCTCTAGAAAATCCTATAAAAAAGGAAATTCACTCATTTCAGTTTCACATTGGGACTATTGCCAACCACGAAGTTATTATTTTACTTTCTGGAGTTGGTAAAGTAAGTTCGGCTATAGGGACTTGTTTACTTATTAATCATTTTGCTCCTGATTTAATTATCAATACAGGAACGGCAGGTGGACTGAAAGAGGTTCAAATCAAAGATATTATCCTCGCTACAGAAGTACGCCACCACGATGTGGATTTAACGGCTTTTGGTTACGAGCTCGGGCAACAATCTAAAATGCCTCCAGCTTTCATACCTGATTCCTTTTATGTAGAAAAAGCTGAGGTTGTCATTAGAAAACACGGCATCAATGCTAATAAAGGTTTAGTCGTTAGTGGTGATGCTTTTATCAACTGTCCTGAAAAATTTCAATGGATTAAAGACAACTTCCGTACTGCAAAAGCTGTGGAGATGGAAGCTGCTTCTATTGCACAGGTGTGCCATCAAATGAAAACCCCTTTTATTGTTCTAAGAGCCATTTCGGATATTGCAGGAGAAGGTACTACGGTTTCCTTTGATACATTTGTTACCGAAGCTGGAAAAATTTCCGCTCAAATCAATATTGATTTAATTAAGAATTTGTAGCTGAATTTTTCTTCATATCTTACTCAATGAAATACTAAAATAAATTGCCGTATATTCTAATATTTTGCTAGGTTAATAAAAAAACGGACATTAAAACTTAAAATAAACTCCTAAAATTTATTCTTATTTTTGTGTTCGTATAAAACTAAAGCCATTGTCGTCAGCTATTTTTGAATATAAAACCATTAGTGAGCCTGTAGAAAATATCCTTTTGAAAGAAAAAGGAAGTAAATTCTTGGGCTATGCTTATCCTATAAATAATGAGGAGGAGCTAAAAGCGTGTTTGGATAAAATAAAAGATGAACACCCTAAAGCAACACATCATTGCTACGCCTTTAGGTTAGGACTTAATGGAGAAAATTATAGAGCGAATGATGACGGAGAGCCTTCTGGTAGTGCAGGATTACCTATTTATAATCAGCTTTTAGCTAATGAGCTTACTCAAATTCTGCTGATTGTGGTAAGATATTATGGTGGTACTAAGTTAGGGGTAGGTGGCTTGGTAAAGACTTACAAAGAATCGGCTAAGATAACGCTAGACGAAGCAGAGATTGTTACCAAAGAGCTTGAAACACAGATAAGAATAGAATTTCCTTTCAATCTTCAAAATGTAATTTTTACTTTACTAAATAAAAATGAGGCTCAAATAAAAGAGTTTAATGCTGATGAGAAATGTAGTATCATTGCTTCAATAAAAAAGGCGAAAGAATCTTCTCTAATAGAGCAATTTTCCGAAATTCATCAAGCTAAAATAAAGGTATTAGATTAAGCTAGGGTTTTAGATGGTGTACTTTTCCTTGGTCTGTGATGAGATAGGCGGTATATTTTGGATATTGTTTGATGAGTTTTTTACCTTTCTCAACCCCTAGAATCATTAGAGAAGTGCTTAGCATATTACAGATTTCTGCATTTTCGCCTACTACTGTAACACTGGTGGTTCCTGTGGAAGGGTAGCCAGTAAGTGGGTTTATGATATGGCTGTATCTTTTATCATTAAATAAAACATATTTTTCATAATCTCCAGATGTGGTTACGGCTTTGTTATAGAGTTTTAAAACTTTTATAGGCAGGTGTTTTTGATAAGGGTTATGTATGCCGATACGCCAAGATTTAGAGTTTTTGTTTCCCCATGTGGTAATATCTCCAGAAGCATTGATGAGCCCTGATAAAGCTCCTTTTTCTATCATTTTTTCTTTGGCTTTATCTGCAGCATAAGCTTTTCCTATGGAGCCAAAGCTTATCTTCATGCCTTCTTTTTTTAGAAAAACACTCTGGTCTTTAGGATTGAGGATGAGGTGCTGATAACCTATATTTCTAGTGGCTTTTTGGATGTCTTCAGGCGAAGGTAAAGTGGTCATACTACCATCAAATCGCCAAATTTTATCCATAGAAGCATAGGTAATATCAAAAATACCACCCGTTATTTCGGCGTAATTTTTAGCTCTTTGAGTAATGTCAAAAACCTCCTTGGGGACGATGATAGGTTGTTTTCCTGCATTTTGGTTGATTTGGGATACGGGGGTACTGGGTAACCAATCGGAGAGGAGATGTTCTATTCTACTGATTTCTTCAGCGGCTTCGTGGGCTAAAGTGTGTGCGGTAATACTGTCTTTCCCCACTATTTTTATTTGGAAGCTACACCCCATTAGCACGGTGTCTTTAATGGCAAGGTGTTGCGCGAAAAGAGTTGAAAATAATAAACTGAATAGTATGGGGAAACTTTTATTAAGGATAGATTTAGTAAACATCAGTTAAGATTTGATGGTGATTTTTAAAATAGGTGTAATTAGGAGTATGGTGTTTTTCAGAATAGTTGTTGATAGCGGTTTCTATATCTGATAGAAGTTCTACAGAACCACATACCATCATAGTGCCACCATTTTCTAGCGAGGCTATTATCTGTGCCAAATCATCTATTATATATTTAGTAATTCTATTGCCATTAGTATCTCTAGAAAATGCTAACTGATAGCTAGTCAGTTGATTATTTTTGATGTAATGGTTTAAGTCTTTTTCTATTTCAGAAATAATGGAGGTACGATGTCTAAATCCACCGTAGAGATAGATTTTTGTTAAAGAAGTATTTTCGGCTATCATACCCAAAAATGGAGCAATACCAGTACCGTTGGATATTAGATGGACAGATTTTGCTTTTTTAGGAAAACGGAAATGTTTGTTTTGGATAGGTGTTGCTTTAAGTTTATCACCTATGGCTAAATTATAGAGAAAATTAGACCCCAATCCGTTAGGGATAAGTTTTACCCATAGAGTTATAGAATTATTTTGTTTAGCGACAGAGTAGAGTCTAGGTTGGTTTTCCATAGGTGTTATTTCTAGCAAATCCCCAGACCGAAGTGGTATTTTAACAAGAGGTTTAAGGTTTATTTTAAATAATTGGTTATGTGTACACACTTCGGTTTTGTCTAACACTTTAAGTTTTATCTTTTTTTTGAGTTTTAATCTGTAAAAAGATTCCGAAGTATTGAGCTGATATTCTGGGAAATATTCATTCCAATACTGTACCCATTCTAGAAATGCTGTTGGTGATTTTTGGTTTACTTTTACTATTGGTAAAGCATTTTCAAAAGTTTCTTTTTCTTCCAAAATAGAGGCGATATGCGTAGCGTAAGCATTGTATTTAGGATAATTTATAGAGCCAAATCCCACGATGCTGTATTTCATTTTGTGAGGTTGTACAATGGTATTTAGTTTTTTTTCAAAATATATAGCACTAGAAGGAGCTTCTCCATCACCATAGGTGGAGGCGAAACATAGTAAAAAACGCCCTTTAGGATAGGTGGTGTAGTGGTTCATTTCGGTAAGATAGGAGCGGAGACCTAAGTCTAAAAATTGCTGATGAATTTTATTGGCAAATTCTAGAGTAGTGCCACCATCAGTACCTGCTAGAATGATGTATTCTGCTTGATTGGCTTGGAACGGATTTTTAATTTTCTTCTTTTTTCTCCTCCACCAAAGTAAGATGCCAGAAAATATAAAGAGAGGGATGCTAAGGCTGCTGAAAAATAAAACTATTGCCCATATAAAATGGATTTCGCCTGTGTGGATAGTCTTATTAAGACCTTCAAAATTTTGTAGTGGTGTTTGGTTTTGTTTTGATATAATTTCTCCTGTAAATTGATTGATGGTGAAAGTTGCTTCTTTGGTAGTAAGTTTGTAATATTCTTCCTCATCTTCAAAAAGTGGGAAACTCAATTTTTTAACCTCTGTGAGAGGGGTATTTTTGAATATTTCAAACTCTGATGGAGAAGAGGTGTTCTTTGATTTGGTTTTGAAAGTTTCTACTGGAGCAGGCGTAGAGCGTAGTACCTCAAATCTAAAAAGGAACAGGATACTCCCCGTAAATGCGATGATGAATAGGGGAATACCTAGCCATTTTCCACCTATAAAGTGTATGAAATCTACTTTGGTATTTGTTTTAGCATTGTATAGTAAGCGGTTGCTTTGTCTTCTGTAAAGCAATATCCCACCAGACAAAATAGACAGTAAAAATAGGCAGGAGGTAGCTCCTATGATGCCTCTGCCTAGCTCGTGTAAGAATAAAGAACGGTGTAAGGTATTCGCCCAATTGACCCATTGGTGGCTTTTTCTAGGTGGTGCTATAAGTTTGCCATTAGATGGGTTGGTAATGCTTACAACGGTGTTGAGGTCTTGGTTAAATCCCTCTACGATAAGTACTTGTTGTTCTACTTTTAGTTCTTGTATTTCAGAAAAAGAAGGTTTGATGTTTTTAATGGCATCAGAAATGGAAATGTGAGCAGGAAATTGGTGTGCTTTATATTCAGATTTTTTTACCATTTCGTCTAATGCCAAAATGCCTCCTGTAACGGAGGCTATAATGAGTAAAGTAGAAATAGAACAAGCTAAACCCAAGTGTAAATAACGCCAAATAGCCGTCTTCATCTAAATTAAATTTTATTAAGTTTAATAAATCTTATGTAGCCCTTACCTTCATATTTTTGACTGATTTCTGCATCTGTAAGTGGAATTTCTACATCTTTTATATGGTAGTCTTGGTCTTCCACAGCAGATTCAAATCTTATTTTAAAGCCTTTGTTCATCCATTGGGAGTCTATTTCAAAAACTTTGGCAGCTCTGTTTCCAGGAGATACAGAGGCTCCTGTGATGGCATCTAGTTTTTCTTTTTTAACTTTTTGGAACTTATGCCACTCTTTAAGTGTATTGTACCATTCGGCATCATCGCCCATTACGGCTAGTGTCTTTATATAAGCTCCTTTAGCATTGACTAGAGATGCTACAATGTAGGCACCTTCTCCTTTGTAATTTTTGAGTTGGAGCATACATTTATAATTTGTTTTTTGAGCTAAAGCTAATGTGCTTACCAGTGTAAAAGCTAAGATTAAACTATTTTTTAATAATAATTTCATTCTTTAATTTATTTTAAAAATTCTAATTCTGATTTATTTTTCCCTAAGATTTCGTTCTCTATGGCTAGGTCGTAAGCGGTTTCGTCTAATGATGTTTTTAAGGATTTATCGCTTCCGTTTTCTAGCAATAGTTTTATCATTTCTAAATCTTTGCTTATCATTGCAGAGAGGTGTAATGCAGTTAAGCCTTCGTTGTTTTTAGCGTTGATGTCTTTAATGTAAGGTTTCATTACAGCTAATAATTTAGGCTCTTGTTTTTGGACTACCAAATGAGCCAATGTATTTCCGTCTTCTTGAGGCTTAGTTAAATCAACCCCTTTGTCTGTAAGTATTTTTATTTTTGAAATGATGCTTTCTAACGCATTTTTATCTCGTTTATTGTAAGATTCTACAAGATAAAGCCCCAGATGATTTCCTTTTTGGTCTGTTGTATTGATGTCTGCTCCCTTCTTGATAAGGGTTTCTACAAGTTCTGGACTGGCATATTGCACACCGAAACTTAGAGCAGATATACCTTTCTTGTTAGTAGCATTTATTTTATCCACTCCTTTGGAAAGCATAAGTTGAACTAAATTAGTTTTATTCCTTTGGATAGCCTTCATTAGAGGAGTTTCTCCTTCTTGGTTCGCTTGTTCGTAAGAAGTGCCTTGTTCTATAAGAAATTGTACCATATCGTCATTGATTCCTCTACCCGAAAGTGCGTGATGTAGGGCATTATTACCTTCGGCATCTGTCGTGTTGATAGATATTTTAAGGTCGTTGATGAGGAAATTGAAGAAAGGAGCAACTTCTTGCCATTTTTTACTTCCTCTTGCTGCGAATAATAAGGCTTCGGAGCTAGGTTTAATACCTTTTTCGATAAGTTTTTTTAGTAAGTTAAGATTTTGTCCTTTGGAAGCATAATCGGCAATGTTTCTACCAAGATTATCTTTAACCTCTAGAGGAACACCTTTGCTTAGAAAATAGTTTGTAATGGTTAAGTTTTCATCATCGTTAGAAATAGCATAATGGAAAATTTCGGCTCCGTCTTTATACTTTTGTCTGATGTTAACTCCGTGGTTTAAAAAGAGGTCGTAAATTTTGGTGTCTTTAAGTCCGCCCAATGTAGCATAGGCTAAAGGTGTATTACCTCTACTATCGGTATGCTGTACAGAAGCTCCTTTTTTCAAAAGCCATTCGGTAAGTTCTGCATTGCCTTTAAACGCTGCCCAATGAAGGTAAGTTCTACTGTCGTGAGTGCTTTTCGTGATGCCATTTCCTTCAAGGTCTATAAGGTATTTTATAACTTCTATAGGAGCATTTTGAAGAATGGCAAGAGTAGTAGCATCAAAGTTGGCAGGATTGGCTTCGGCAGGGTTATTTCCTTTTTTTATTTCGGCTTTTACGGTTTCTAGTTGAGGTTTGTTTTCCCAGAAATTTCTTTCTAGAAGAGTGTTTTGTGCGATAGCATGAGAGAAGATAAGCCCTAGTCCTAATGCTAAAAATTTTTTAATTTTCATTTTTTAATGATTTAATGATTGATAAGCGAAAAAATCAGGAGTAGAGAATAAATAGCTCTAACTCCCGATTTTATATTGAAAGCAAGTAAGTTAGAAAGCTCCTATGAAGTGATTTCCAGTTTTGTTAATCAATCTAGCTCCTTTGGTTACGCTTCCAGTTTTGCTGTTAAGTATGTAGATGTTACCATCTTTACCTACAGGTGCAAAGGTAATAAATACTTCGTCGCCATCTACTACCATACCTTGGTATTGGAAGAAGTATAAATCTGCATCGTAAGGTAAATCTACTTTAGAGGCAGTTTTAGCTTTTAAATCTACTCTAGCTAAGAAACTTTGTTTTAAATTGGTAGTGGCAGAGGTAGGTGCATCTGTATGAGTGTACATAACATAAGCAATGCCATTACCAGCATATCTCCAACATTCTATATAAGTGCCTTTAACGCCCAAAGCAGCATCTAGACTGAATACATAAGAATTATCGTATTCGTTGTCTGAATTAATTTTTAGGATATGAGAGCCTTTAGAATCTCTTTGTGTCGCTTGGTAGATGTTACCATCTTCTCCTAGGAAGCTATTGAAACTTCTGTAGCCACTAGTATCCCCAAAGCCTACTGTAGAGGTAATCACTTTAGGGTTTTTAAGTGAAGGGTAATCTACGATAACCGATTTAGAGCCTAATCTTTCAAAAGTTCTTTCGTTAGTTCCAGTAGAAGGGTTGGTTTTTCTTAACCAAGTACCTATAATAAGTTTGTTTTTAGCTTTGTTCAGAGTAGGAGCATCTAGTCTAAAGATGTGATGCCCTAGCTTTTCTTCTTCTGCACTAAGTGGTATCTCAAAAGAAGTATTATTAGTGATGAGAGATTCTTGTAGGTCTAGCGATACAATACTAGCGATGCCTCTAGTGTATTGGTACACATTGTTTTCTCCTGTTTTCACAACTGGAGCTTGTACATTTACGGCTACCCCTGTTTTGTCTCCATCAAATAGTTTTACCCATCTAGGGGCATTGGTAGCATATTGAGAGATATCAGCTTTAGCACCAAATTCCTCAAACACATTACCTCCTTTTACTTTGTATCTAGAGTATTCGCCGCCGTTAGCTCCAGCATAGGCGATATTAAACATAACTGTGCCGTCTTCGGAAGATTGTAATCTTGCGGTTCTTTCAGACCTTACTAAGAAACCATTTTCAAAAATGTTGAAACTCTTGTTGGGGTCTTTAGCATCTTGTTTAGAAATAGAGTAAAGAATAGTACCACCGTTACCATCTCCTGCATTTTGTCCCATAATGGCTCCTGCTATAGTAATCATTCTTTCAGAGGTAGGAGTTTCAGGGGTTGTTGTAGCAGGTTCGTCTCTATTACAACTAGTAAGTCCTAATGCTAATCCTAGAAATAATGCAGGCTTAGCTAAATTTAAAATTTGTCTTTTCATTTTTTTTAAATTATAGATTATTAAATTGATAATTGATTTTCATAAAAAATGCTCTTCCTGGCTTTTGTACTGCGAAATTGTCAAACGCTTGTCTGTTGAATAAATTTCTTACATCTAGGCTAACTACCCATTGTTTATTTGGAAAGAAATAGCTCATACCAATGTCGTGTAAGTATTGTCTTGGAGTTCTGAAATTTTCGTAGCCTACGATATTTTTACTAATAATCCAAACATTATAAAAGCTATCCACAAATTGGAAATTATAGTGCATTTTAAGTTGTGATTTTTTTTGGAGAAAATCATTTAGACTATAGTTAATAAAGGCATTAGCCGTCATATATGGTTCTCTAGGAAGTTGTTTCCCATAGAGGGCTAGTATATTACCATTATTATCGTATTTATTATTGTATCTCGCATCAAACTTAGAGAAATTACCGCCAATGTTGAGGTACTTTTTATAAAAATAGTTCAACTCTATATCTATGCCTTTGGAAATTGTTTTACCTAAGTTTTCAAAAGGCTCTATTTGTATAGCATCTGTAATATTAGTAGCCATTCGTCTTACGATTTTGTCCTTGGTATCTCTTATGAAAAAGTTAGAAGATAATGATAGACTATGATGATTGAGTTGATAAGGACCTATTTTGAAACCAATGTTATAGTTATGGCTCTTTTCGGGTCTAATATTAAAATTAGGGATAATATTTTCTCCAGCTTCACCAAATACTTCGTTTTCGTTAGGCAGTCTTACCGCTTTTTCTGCGGAGGCTAAAACAACGATGGCAGGTTTTATAAGATAAGAGAGGGCACCTCCAAAGCTATGCTCTCTAACGGTGCTATTATTGATTTCGGTGTATCTAATAGTTTGGTTACTAAGTGTATAGGCTCTATTGTCTATTCGCTCTATATTTTGTTGGAAAATCTTTCCGTAAATGTTAGTTTTTAATTTATTTCTGAAAGCGTTGGTTTCATACGATAACGAGCTGATGTTTTTTACTAAGTTTCTTTTAGGAGTAAACTCTCGCTCTAGGGGAGTTAGTATTTCATCATCTTCCTCTCTTTTTATAGACTGGAATAGATGGCTAAATACAAAACGGTGATGGCGATTAACACTATAACTAACATTAGCTCTGGAAGAATAGATGGCACTAGTGATGTTGAGCATCGTCCTTTTGCCTTGCTGTGCTCCTGTGGTAGAAAGTATAGGTTGGCCTTGGTTTCTATCTAACAGAACTTCTCCTAGCCAATTGTACCTATGTCTTACGGTGTCGTTAGTTAGCCGCTCTCTGTGGCTGTATATACCTTGTATATTAACATCAAGCCCTTTTAATAAGAAATTCTTTTTACGATAATCCAAAGTAAGTACATCAGCATCTGAAGTCACAGACCTACCTTTATAAGGCATCGTCATATAAACACCGTGTTGTATCTCTTTATAAGAGTTAGTTTTATTATAACTAAGCATAAGTTCATCAGCCCATTTTACGTTAGAGAATCCTATAGAAGCCAATATTCCTCCAGCAGAAAAAGCATCATTAAATCTTCTAGCTACAACAGGCTCCATTCTTCCGTTAGGGAGTGTAATTTTTATAAAATCTCCCCATACTTTATAATCGTTGTCAGAATAGTTGTAGAATCCATTGAATTTTGTAGTGAAGCCAGATTTAGAGGCTCTATAAGTACCATTCATCTGAGTTTGTATGGTATTGAATGACCCATAAGATACAGAAGCGTTGAACTGATTTTTAATGTCGTTTTTCAATATGATATTGATGACACCACCCAAGGCATCATCAGCGATACTTCCTGGCACAACGCCCTTATAGACCTCCACTCTTTCTATCATTGCAGTGGGGATACTGTTGAGGTCAAAAGATGCTCCGTAGGTAGATGCAGGTACTCCGTTAATCATTATTTTGATGGCGTTACCAGACATTCCGTTAATATTTAGGTTGATATCAGAGCCCAATCCACCGTTTTGCCTTACCCTTACTCCTACACTTTTATCCAGTAGTTCTACAGTTTGTACATTTCTTAGCGCTATCTCTTTGGTTTCTATCACGTTTACAGCAAACCCTTTCTTTTCTATTTCGGATTTTACAGATTTTAGTTTGGTAAATCTAACTTCTTTAATATCTCTATGTTGGGTACTATCTCTCAAATGTATTTTGTGGTTTTGAGAGATTCCTAAAAAGGGAATGAGTACTAGATATAATGCTAATTTCTTCATAGCTGAATAAATTCTTCGCAAAAGTAAATTTAATTTAGAATTAGTACAAATAAAATCTATGATTTATGTCATAAATTTTATATTAGTAGAGCTAAAGTGTTGATTTTTAATATTAGTAATGTTATACGGAGGCATTTTTTGAAGCTAAGATGGTTTAGCATAAATTTTGCTGAAGCTGGGAGATATACTACTTAAAAGAACAAAATGAAATTATACATTATCAGCGGATTGGGAGCCGATTTTAAAATTTTAGAAAATATTAAGTTTCCTGATACTGTAGAGCCTATTTTCATTCCGTGGCTTATCCCCGAAAATAATGAGAATTTTGAGCATTATGTCCGCAGAATGGCAGAGAAGATTGATTTTTCTGAACCATTTGCACTTTTGGGATATTCGTTTGGAGGATTTATAGTTCAAGAAATCAATAAAAAAATAAAACCTGCGGAAAAGGTGGTGTTGTTAGCCTCTATAAAATCGAACGCCGAAATGCCAAAAGTGGGTTCTTTTTTCAAGAAAATCAAATTATTGAAGTTTCTTCCTATTTCTTTTTTCTCGGAAAAATCCGTATTTGTGTATAGTTTTATAAGGAAATTTATAGAAGCCGATAGCCCAAGGGTAGATAAATATTTTAGGGTAAGAGATCCATATTATCTCAAATGGAGTTTGGATAAAATTGTAAATTGGGAGTTTGAAAAAACAGAAAATATTATCCAAATTATGGGTGATAAAGATATCGCGTTCCCAATACAAAATTCTCAGCCAGACTATGTTATAAAGAATGCTACGCACCTCTTTCCAGCCACTAAAGCGAAGGAAGTATCGGAAATTTTAAGAAAAATTTTTTAAGCCTACCTTAATACTTTATATTTGTTGCATTAAAATTTATAATGCCGATGCAATCAATAAGTGTTTTTGAAATAGTTAAGGTAGGGATAGGACCTTCTAGTTCCCATACGATGGGACCGTGGAATGCAGCAGAATTATTCTTAGATTTGATAAGAAGGCATCGTTCCATACAAGAGGTGGAAGAGGTTTTTGTGGAATTTTTTGGTTCTTTAGCTAAAACAGGGGTAGGACACGGGACTGATATCGCTGGAATGCTAGGGCTTTGCGGAGAAAATTTTAAAACCATAGACACTACCAAGATAGATGAAAAAATAGACGCTATTAAAACTTCTCAAAAATTAAACTTAGGAGGAGAGAAAGAATTACCTTTTGTATATGGTAAACATCTCGTTCTTAATATGAAAGAAAATTTGGACTTTCATCCTAACGGAATGATTTTTAAAGCTGTTTTTAACGATGGAGAAGAAATAAGTCAAGATTATTATTCGGTAGGTGGTGGTTTCGTGGCGACCAAAGAGGAAAATACTTTGGAGCAAAGCTGTATCAGAACTTTGTATCCTTGTCATAAAGCGAAAGACATTATCCATTATTGTGAAAAACTGAACCTAAAAAGAATTTCGGATTTAGTTAAAATCAATGAAGAGGCGTGGCGTACTCAAGAAGAAACGGCTGCGGAAGCCTTGTATATATGGCAACAGATTAGAGAATGTATTTATAAGGGGGTTAATAAAGAGGGTATTCTTCCAGGTGGACTTAATGTTTCCCGAAGAGCGGCTAAACTCAACCAGAAACTTTTAGGCGAAAACGCTCAATATCATAATATAGATGAATGGTTTAATCTCGTGGTAAATTCTGAGAGAAGTTTTAGTACTATCAATAAATGGGTGTCTTGCTTTGCTTTGGCGGTAAATGAAGAGAATGCTAGTTTTGGAAGAATTATCACGGCACCTACCAATGGAGCGAGTGGTGTTATTCCTGCGGTGCTTATGTATGCACAAACTTTTACGGAGTTCAATTCGGAGGAAGATGTGATTCGTTTCTTGTTGGTGGCAGGTGAGGTAGGTACTTTGTTTAAGAAAAATGCAACCATTTCGGCAGCGGCAGGTGGTTGTCAGGCAGAGATAGGCGTGTCGTCTGCGATGGCAGCGGCGGGGCTTACCGAAATATCAGGTGGAACGCCAGAACAAGTGCTGATGGCAGCGGAGATTGCTATGGAACATCACTTAGGTTTAACTTGCGACCCTATTAAAGGTTTGGTTCAAATTCCGTGTATTGAAAGAAATTCTATGGGGGCAATGAAGGCGATTACAGCAGCAAATCTTGCTTTGGAGAGCGACCCTAAAGCGGCAAAGGTAAGCCTAGACGATGTTATAAAATCTATGTGGGAAACGGCTCAAGATATGAATGCTAAATATAAAGAAACTTCGGAAGGTGGTCTTGCTATTGCAGTAAATGTAGCGGAATGTTAGTGAAAATACTTTTTGAAATTAAATTGAAACTCTGGCTTTTAGCTGGAGTTTTTTTGTGGGTTGAAAAATTTTTAATAAAAAAACACTACTTTGTATTGCATAATAGTAAATTTATTTTATATCTTTGTACTGTTGAAATAGTTTAATAAAATAAAGAACTAAACCTATGAATATAGAAAATGCTAAAGCTCAAATGAAAAAGGGTATTCTAGAATTCTGTATTTTAGACCTTCTTAGTAAAAAGGAAATGTATGTTTCCGATTTAATGGGAGTGCTAAAAGACGGAGACTTTGATGTGGTAGAAGGAACGCTCTATCCTCTACTTACCCGACTTAAAAACGGAGAGTTTCTCTCTTACCGATGGGAAGAATCTACGGGAGGACCTCCTAGAAAGTATTATCAAATTACGGATAAAGGCAAAGTTTTCTTAGAAGAGTTAAGAACTACTTGGCAAGAACTCACACAAGCTGTAAACAAAATCACTCAAAAACAATAACCTCTAAAAACTAAACAAATGAACAAAACATTATCAATAGGACTGGCTGGTTTTTCTTTTATGATAGAAGAACACGCTTATATCAAACTAAGTGATTACTTAAAGGCTCTCAGAAATTCTCTAGATGCAGAGGAGGCTGATGAGATTATGTATGATATAGAAATCAGAATCGTAGAAATATTTAAAGAGAGTTTGGGTAGAAGAGAAGTGGTAAACGATGCTGATGTAGAGAAAGTAATCGCTCAAATAGGAAGACCAGAACAAATAGAAGAACAAGAAGAAGGTTATCACAATACCCAAAAGACTACTCAACAAAGAACGAAAGTGTCAGAAAGACAACTTTTCAGAGACCCAGAAAGAAAAAAAATAGCAGGAGTATGTGCAGGTATGGCGGCTTATTTCGGAATGGATATGACTGCTATGAGGCTTATTTGGTTGGCATTATTTCTAATTTTGATTCCATTGCCAGGGTCTCCAATGCTTATGGTATTAGTCTATGTAGTTTTTTGGATTATTCTTCCCAAAGCAACTACGGCAGCAGATTTTCTGAAGATGAGAGGGGAGCCACTTAACTTTGATAATTTGAAAAATGAATCTAGCAAAATAGTAAAATTTGCTAACGATTCTACCCAACGTATCAATGAGGTGTATCAGGATACTAGACCAGTCATCAACGAAGCGGGGAATAGCATTCTAAATGCATTAAGGTATGTAATTGGCGGTTTTTTAGGACTGTTAGGGTTGGTGTTTTTAGCAGGAGCATTTATGGTGTTTGGAGTTAGTGTTACAGGCACGGGACTTACTTTGCCAGGGTTTGTAGGGTTTTATATAGATGATACTAATATAAAATTTGCGGGGCTTGCCTTAGCTTTTGTTACGATGCTTATACCTGCGCTGATATTTATCTTTTTATCTATCAAGTTATTTTCTCCTAAAACTAAGCTGAAGTATGTGGGGTATATTATAGGAGCCTTATGTTTTGTTTGGCTAGTATTACTAGGAATTACAGGGTTCTCTGCAATGAATTACCAAACTAATTTTAGAGGTTCTAACGAGGAAACAGATAATATAGCCATCAATACCACTTCTGATAGTTTGTGGGTAGGGACTAACAAAGTAAACATACCACCACAGTTCAAATCTTACTGGAATAGCGTGTACTCGGATAACAAAACTGTTTTTGAAGAAGACGGATATCCGTACATTGAAATTGTGAGAAAAGATACTGTAAAAACACCTTATCTTGTGGTTAAGAAAAGAGCTTCGGGGTATAATTTACCGTTGAGAGCGAATATTCCAGTAAAAGTGGAAGGTAATAAAATATTCATACCTAACTACTTTAGTTATCCGTACCAAGATAGAATGAGGAATTATAATGTAGATTACGAATTGGTAGTTCCTAGAACGATGAAGGTATTGGGAATGGAAAACTCAAAAGTTAACCTTAGTGAAGAGGATGAAGGTAATCAATCCAATAATTCTCATAGTTCAAACAGCAAAGTGTTTAATCAAGCCTCATTCTCTTTCAGTTCTGGTGGTAACCACATTAGCTTTAATACTGCGGATAGTGATTCTATCACCGTTAATGGTAAGAAATACGATGAGAAAGAAGCCGAAAAAGTGATTGAAGGACTTAACCTAGATAGTGATGATATTAGCGACATTATCATCAGTATAAAAAACAGAAAATAAGTTTTGAAGTTGATAATAAAAACTTATATTTGCTAAAAATAATCACCATTAAAAACAAGATATTATGATACAATTGGTCTTAGAACTCATCACTAAGTTTATAGATTTCGTTTTCGGGATATTCTTTTAAAATAGATTTAGTATAAAATAATTACCTTTGCAGATAGCCTAAAGTTTTTGGGCTATCTGTTTTGTTTAAAAATTAAAATACTATGAAAAAAATACTAGCGAAAATCATTCTTAAAATTATAGGTTGGAAGGTGGTTTTAGACGGAGATGTTAATAATCTAGACCGCTGTATTCTTGTGGTGGCTCCACATACACACAACTCGGAGTATATGCTGGGCAACTTGGCGTATTGGTCTTTAGGGAAGCCTCTTAAGGTAATTATTAAAGATGCTCATACTAAAGCGTGGTACGGGGGCTTGATAAAGGCAATAGGCGGTATTGGGATAGACCGTAGCCAAAGGAACAATTTGGTAAACTTTGTCGCAAAACAGTTTGAAAAAGAAGATTTTTCGCTGGTGATTACTCCAGAGGGAACTAGAAGCTATGTAGAAAAATGGAGAAAAGGGTTTTATCATATGGCTTTGGCGGCTAAAGTACCTATTGTAATGGCTTCGGGAGATTTTAGAACCAAAACCATCTATTTGGGTAGGAAGATAAGTCTAGAAGAAGTACAGACAAAACCTTACGAAGAAATACTTAAAATAATTGGCGATTATTTCGTGGAGCGAAACATCGTGCCTAAAGTACCAGAAAATTGGAATCCTAACATTCAATAATCATTTCTAGAACGATGGAAGAAGCAAAGAAAAAAGAAATATTAGAGTTCCTTAATCATTGGGGCGAGATGCATATGGGTAAGCTGCTAGACATCGTGTTTACCGATGTTACCGAAGACACCCTTACTGCCACGATGCCTGTAACCGAAAGGGTGCATCAGCCATTTGGGATTTTGCACGGTGGGGCAAGTTGTGTATTAGCGGAGACGCTAGGTTCTTGTCTGTCTGGCATCAATGTAGATGCATCAAAGTTTTATGCGGTGGGGACTAACATCAACTCTAACCACCTCAGAAGTAAAAAAGACGGAATGCTCACTGGTGTTGCCCGATTTATTAGAAAAGGCAGAACGGTACACGTTTCTGAAATAGAAATCAGAGATGAGAAAGGAGTGCTTATCAACCATACTACAATGACTAATAATATTATAGCGAAATAGATGCAGAGAGATTCTGTTTTTTATAGACTACCTAATACAACAACCATTTATACCTTATCCGAAGCCTCTACTGGAGCGGAAGATGAGGTTTCTTTTTTTGATTTTGATGGTTATCAAAGATATTCGTTTAAAGGAACCACTAAAGAAATTTCTGCCGAGGAGTTACAATCTTTAGACTATTCTTCTACCGAATTAAAGGCTTTATCAGATTTAGCCGAAGCTGATGAGGACGAAAATACCTACTTAGAAAAGATAGCCCAAGTGGTAGCGTTTATCAAGACGCACCGTTTACCCAAATTGGTAATTTCTAGACGAAAAATACTAGATTTTAACGGTAGAGAAGCATCGCTTACTGCTACTTTTTTAGCCTTATGCAAAGCCTATCCTTCGGCATTAGTTTATTTATTGGTTCGTGATGGCAAGTGCTGGGTAGGAGCTACACCCGAAACTCTAGGCGAGTACCACTTTAGCAGTCATCAGTTCAAGACGATGAGTTTGGCGGGAACACTCCCTCTAAACGAAGAATGGACCGACAAAGAGCTAGAGGAACAAAAACCCGTAACGGATTACATTAAAGCCACGCTTACCAAATACTCGGATAGGGTAGAAGTATCCGAAACTTATACCGTGCCAAGCGGTTCTATAAAGCACCTCAGAAACGATTTTGTACTAGAAGTTGCCGCAGACCAAGTGCCGTATATTATAGAAGAGCTGCACCCTACACCAGCCGTTTGTGGTATCCCAAAAGCATTTTGTAAGGAAAGCATCAAGGCGTTTGAAAGCCACTCTCGAGAGCTTTATTCGGGATATATTAAAATAACCCATCACAATGGTGTGTTTTATTTTGTAAATCTTAGGTGTGCAGAGGTATATCAAAACAAGGCTTTGGTATATGTAGGCGGTGGCATAAACGCTAAAAGCCTACCACCAAAAGAATGGCGAGAAACAGAGCTAAAGGCTTTGGTGATAGAAAATCATTTGGTATTGAAATAACCCCATTGTTCTATATCGTCTGGTGCAACTTTACCGTGTCGTACAGTACGACTTGCTAATGTCGGGGTGTCCTACCTTACCGTGTCGGAGGCTCCGACATTGGGCTGTCTGTTTTTATGGGATTGTGCTGTCAGAATAACAATGCCCACCACTATAGTATAGCGGTGGGCATCATTGGTTGGGTTTTGGTTAAGACCGTTATCCTATCACTACGGGTGTGGATAACGTCTCTGTTCTCGGGTCTTTGAGTAAGGCGTTGCCACTGCTCCTTTGCGTGGTGATGCTTAGCTCGTAGTTTCCCGTTTTATAGTTCTAATTGCTAAAGTTGACTATTCCTTGATGCAGCGGATACCATAGCCGTTGGTCCTATCTTCCGTAAGCACAGTTGATAAATCAAGTGTTCTGATAATAAACCTCTGTTCTGATGACCCTCCAGTCCATGCATCCCTAATCCACAAGTTAACTTTCACACCCGTATCAACAAATGTATTATAATCAGTCTTCCTAGCTCCATTATTAGGTAGGTGTATTGTTGATTGGTTCCAAGTCTGACTATCATAAATATAATTTTCACCATCATTCGTCAAAGCCTGATGAAGCTCTTTTAGTTGTGCTTGTGTCGGGGTACGCCATCCCAAAGGACAAGGGTCGTTGAATCGATATGATTGAGTATTGTTGTACCAACCTACATTGCGTTTAGGTGTCCCACTTGTAGGAGAAGACCAGCTGATAAGCTCGTGACCATCTTGAACTCTTCCCCACTGGAATAATGAGCCATAAGCCTTATAATCTGTAGGCGAAGTGGCTTGCTGGGTAGGGTTGAAATGCGGTGAGTTCACATTAGCATAATCTGCCCCTAAATTGAGGCTTAGCCATTCTTTAGAATAAGGTCTGCCATTTACATCGTAAGTTCCCATAACCGTAACAGGAAGATAAACAAAATTATGCTCTTTCACATTCTCTCCAGAGCCTACACAGTCTTTAGTCGTCTTATCAAAGCAACGGTCGGGAACGCCCGTAAGGGTTTGCACTTTGAGCGTGGTGGTACTGTTTCCATTTAAACTGATAGTATAAGCATTAGCACCGCTAATGGCATTATGATATATCCCGTCTAAGGGGTCTAAGGCAGGGTAATAAGCAGCTCCACTTACATTTTTCAACTTAGCTTGTATAGTGCCTGTTGCTGCTCCTGCAAAATTACCTGCTGGATAGTATAACTTAAAGTCTTGCATATAGCCACTTACATTTTTTAAAGATAAAGTTTGCTCATAAGCGCTATAATCTCCATTAGTAGGTTGTGCATTACTGTAAGGGATATTTACTGGGATTTCTGCTTCGTCGGCTATGCCTGTTGTTACAATATTGCCCCCTTGTACTAAGTAGTTTTTACCGTTATGTTTAAAGACCACTAGCCTAATATCTTGTACCGCTCCTAGAGTGGCTGTAGCTGTAGCGGAAGGATTACTAACCGTACGTGCATCGGTACTGGTACAAGCCCACTCGTGTACCCCATTTATGAAGCCTTGATATATCTCTATACAGCTTTTGTCTTTATTGTAAATTAGAGTACCCTTTTTGGTGTTAGGCGAAAAAGTAAGTCGTTCTGCCGTAGTAAATTCGGGAAATAGCACTCCTTGTGCCCTTTCTGCTGGCATTGTAGGACTTACTGCCACCTTAGAAATTTCCAAAGTAGCTTTGGGTTCAGTAGTATTGATGCCTACTCTGCTTCTGTAATCTTCTTGGGCGTTTAGCGCTAGGGGAAGAAACACCGCACATAATAAAATTTTATTCATAAAATAATAATTAAATATTTAAAGTTTAATATTCAAGGTTTAAAGTTTATAGATGTTGGATTAAGGATTGATGAGGCTGTAAAAAACGCCTTCTTCCTCTCTACACACAAAAAAATAAGGAGGAAGACTAAGGCAGAAAGAACAAAAAAGCTCCTTCTGTATGCTAAAAGTCCTCCCAATAAAAACAACAAATTAAACTTATGAGCTAATGGGATTTCTAGCGGGGTTTTATGAAAACAAAACTTAGAGTGTGCTAGAGCCCAAACGTCCCCAACTAATGTTAGCGAAATCATATTTATAA
>NZ_QXHU01000006.1:12838-118991 GCF_009663465.1 Riemerella anatipestifer | reverse complement strand
TGTGTGTGTGTGTGTGTGTGTGTGTGTGTGTGTGTGTGTGTGTGTGTGTGTGTGTGTTTACGAAATTATTTGAGATAGCCAAATAATTTTGCAACTTTTTTATATTTTCTTGTATGTGGTTGATAACGTATTGCATAAATTGGGGGCAAACATATTACCTTTTGGGGAAGTATGCAAATTTTAGTGGCTAAAAAATAAAATTTACTTATTTAAACTCTCCAGAAACGCCTAGCCCAAAGAGAGCAAAATCGTACTTTGCGGGGTCTTTAGCGTCCCATTTTCTAATGGTGTGGTCTAGTTCTTCCACGGTTTTCCAATCGTTTTGGGTTCTTGTAATCAGTTGGAGCTGCCTTGCGATGTTGCCCGTGTGCACATCTAGTGGGATAGATAGTAGGGCAGGATCTAGCTGTTCCCAAATACCAAAATCTACGCCTTTGTTGTCCTTTCTTACCATCCATCTTAGGAACATCATCAGCCGTTTAGCCGCAGATTTCTTGTAGGTAGAACTGATGTGTTTGTGGCTACGGTGCTGGGTGGTGATATCTAGGAAAGCATTTCTAAAGCGTTCTAGTGCGTGGTAGAAATTGGTTTCGCCGTCTTGGGGGAGTAGTAGCTCTTCCATAGACGAGTGGTTTTGGTAGAGATGCCTAAATCTTTGGATAAAATAGATTAAATCTTCCGAGTTAAAAGTGCGGTGTATGGCTCTAGTGCCTATCTTTTCTAAATCTTTATCGGTATGGTTCAGTACAAAATCCAATGGCGACTGCCCCATGAGCTCCATAATATGGTTAGCACTTTTGATAATAGATTTTCGGTTGCCCCAAGCAATGGTAGCCGCTATAAACCCCGAGATTTCAATATCCTGCTTTAGAGAAAACCTATGCGGTATTTGTATAGGGTCTTGCTCTATAAAATTGGGGTGGTTGTATAGGTCTGCCTTTTCGTTTAGGAAGTCTTTTAACTCGTTGGAATCCATTAGATTTTTATGGTTTCTAGCATTTTGGGTAGAAAGGTATTAGGGAATACCGTTCTTGCTTCATCGGTAAAAACATTTAAGTCGGCATAGCGGTTAGAGAAGTGTCCTAAAATAAGTTTTTTAACCCCTGCTTTTTGGGCAATAGTAGCCGCTTCTAGGGCGGTGGTATGCCCTGTATAGTCTGCCATTTCCTTTAAATCGTGTAAGAAAGTTGCCTCGTGGTAGAGTACATCTACACCTTTGATAATTGGGACGATGCTTTCCAAATAGCGGGTATCACTACAGAAGGCATAAGACACAGAAGGCTGCGGTGGGGTAGTAAGCACCTTATTTTTGAGTACAAAACCATCGGATAGGGTAAAGTCTTTTCCTTTTTTAAGGTTGTGGTAGTCGCAAGTTTCTATTTCAGGATATTTGCTGATTTCCTCCATATTCAGGTGGCGTTCCTTTGGTTTTTCTCTAAAGAGGTAGCCGTTGCAGTAAATTCTATGGTTGAGCGGAATGGTAAAGACTTCCACTTTATGGTCTTCGTAGATTTTTACCGACTGATTGCCTTCTAGCTCGTGGTAAATCACTTCAAAGCCTCTTTGGGTTTCTGTAATTCTAAAAATAGTTTCTAGCATCTCTTGTATTCCCTTCGGACCATAGATGTGCAAAGGGGTTTCTCTCCCCAACAAACGAAACGATGCAATAAGCCCTGGTAAGCCAAAACAATGGTCGCCGTGTAGGTGAGAGATAAATATATGATTGATTTTAGAAAACTTGGCTTTAGCTCTTCTTAGTTGTACTTGTGTCCCTTCGCCACAATCGATTAAGAAGTAGCGTTCTTGCACCTCTAAAAGTTGAGAGGTGGTGGACGAGTTTACGGTAGGAATTGCAGAATTGAAGCCTAATATGGTTAAATGTACACTCACTGCTAGATGAAATTTATTGGGTAATGGTGGTTAAAAACTGGTCTAAGGCGTTTTTTCTGTGGCTAATGGCGTTCTTTTCCTCTGGAGCCATTTCGGCAAAGGTGGTTTCATAGCCGTTAGGTACAAAGATAGGGTCGTAGCCAAAGCCTTGGTGTCCTCGGTCTTCCTCTAGAAGATGTCCATGTACCTTGCCTTCAAAATAGGAGGCTCCGTTTTCATCTACCAAACATAATACAGTAATGAAGTGTGCCGCTCTATTGGTTTTGCCTTGCATTTCTTCTAAAACTTTAGCAATATTGGCTTTAAAATCGTGGTTGCCAGCATATCTCGCCGAGTAAATACCCGGTCTTCCGTCTAAGGCATCTACTACAAGTCCACTATCATCACCCAAACTCGGAATGCCTGTTTTTTGGAAACAATAAGAGGCTTTAATGAATGCGTTTTCCTCAAAAGTGTTGCCGTCTTCTACGATTTCATCATTGAGTTGATAATCGGAAAGGCTTTTTACTATGAAGCCATTACCTAAGATTTGTTGGATTTCTTCTTTTTTATGTTGATTGTGTGTCGCTATTAAGATTTCTTTTTTCATTAGAGTATTGGTTTTTATTTGGTAAAATAGGTTTTTCTATGCATAAATAGATAATAGGCAATTCCGAAGATAACCATACCTATAATAAATGATACTATTTTGTTGATACCTAAAAGTTCATAAGAGTGTTCTGTATCGGCATAGACTAGTATCAGATAAGAGATGAAATTGTTAAAAGCGTGTAGTAAAATAGGGATTACAATAGATTTGGTTTTGAAATAAACTAATCCCAATACTAGCCCCAACAAAAACGCTCCTACAAATTGCCAAGGATTGGCGTGTACAATACCAAACACTAAAGCAGAGATAACAATGGCTTTCTTAGGAGCAACGCCTTTGTTTGTAAGTCCACCTTGTATAATGCCTCTAAATAAAACCTCTTCTAATAGAGGAGCAAGGCATACTACCATAATGGCAAGTCCTACCTTATCGCTAAGCATTCCTTTAAAAACTCCCATAAAAGTATCGTAAAGCTCTCCTAATATGCCGCCTTCCGTTGGGATAAAAGAAGTGAGGACTTCTGCCATCAGTACCATACCTATCATCATCATTAGAGATAAAAGAATATTTTGAGCCGTTACATTACCTACACCTAAACGGAGTGGTTTTTTGGTCTGTGGTCTTACAATAAAAATATCAAACGCTGCAATAGGTAGCCCCAATGAAAGTACAAATGAGACTAAACTCAGCCCCATAGAAGTGGCAACTTCTTCTTTTAAAATAAAGACATTAGCGATAGTGTACACAGCGAGTATAAGCGAAGCAACGATGTAACTCCCTATAAGTACAGCAATGCCGTCAAGCCCTAATTTGAATTTTTGATTCATCTATTAAATATAAATAGGTTTGGATTTCGCAAAGATAATGGATTTAGAATCAAAACACCTAAATATTCCGTTTTGGCTTAGGCTATTTTTATATATTTGTTGGGTGATAAAGAGAGAGAATCTAGAGTAAAAGGTAATGACTAAATATAAAATAGCTTATGTGGAGCTAGACACTCATGCAGAAATAGCTCTTAATTTTAAAGCATTGATGGAGGCATCTAGCAGGGTAGAGGTAGATTATTTTTTTTCTAATAAAATAAAGAAGTTGTTGGGTGAAAATACGCCTAACACTGTAGAAGCAAGTCCTAATACCATACTTAAGTTATTATCAGCCAAAGAGTATGATTTGGTGGTGGTGGGGACGGTGCACCGTTATTTTAATACCTTTGATAAAATAGTTAAAAACTATAAGACCGCCATCATTTGCCATAATCTTAATTTTATTAAAGCGAGTAATATAGACTTGTTAAAAGTCTTATTGAAAGAAGATACTGTTTATAGGCTAAAACTCCTTTTAAAGGAAGGTCTGATGCTGAAAAATAACGTTTACCAAAATTCGGAAAGCTGTTGGGTATTGTCGGAAGATTTGGCTTCTTCTAGATATCAGCATATTCCGCTTTTTTATACAGAATATCAGCAGGAGCTTTCTAATAATAAGGGTTTAACATTGGTTATTCCGGGTATTGTATCACAAAAACGAAGAGATTACAAAGCGGTAGTGGAAAGTCTAAGTAATCACTATTTTAACGAACCTACTGAAGTAGTTTTCTTAGGAAAAGCAATGGGAGAGGAGTTAGGTTGGCTTAAGAGTTTAGAACAAAAAAATCTAAATAATCTGAAAGTAACCTACTTTACAGAGAAAGTACCGCAAGAATTGTTTGATGAGTATTTACTGAAGGCTAGTCTGATTTGGGCACCCATACAGCAGAAAACACACTTTTTTAACATTGCAGAATATTACGGTAAAACGAAGGTAAGTGGTAATAATGGTGATGCGATGAAGTACGGTAAAAAGATTGTTTTTTCTAAAAATATGGAAGAAGTATTAAACTCTCAAAACATTAGAGAAGTGGAGCGTATTTCAAAACAAAAAGCATTAGAAATTACTGAAAACTTAATAGAAAGTGCTATAAACCCAAAAAAACACGAGTGATACAAAGATGAACCACTAAAAATTTCTTAAATTTGCATTTTGGAAAGACAATGGAAAAAGTAAAAATTCACGACAAAACTTTTGTTCCTTATTTAAAGAACGAAGAAATACAAACTTACATAAAGGCATTAGCTCTAAAAGTTTACGAAGATTATAAAGACGAAACTCCTGTATTTATAGGAGTGCTTAATGGGGTAATTATGTTTTTCTCAGACTTTTTAAAACACTACCCAGGGAAGTGTGAGGTAGCCTTTGTTCAGGTAAGTTCTTATCACGGAGGTTTGCAATCTACGGGGATTGTTTACACTAAAATGGAACTTACTAAAGAGGTAGAAGGGCGTCATATTATCCTTATGGAAGATATTGTAGATACAGGAAATACCATAGAAAGTCTTTTTGAATATTTTAAAAATACACACCGCCCTAAGTCGCTTAGAGTGGCTTCTCTTTTATTAAAACCAGAAGTATTTAAGAAAGACTTTACTATAGACTATGTGGCAAGAGAAATTCCTAACAAGTTTGTGTTAGGCTACGGTTTAGACTATGATGAGTTAGGAAGAAATTTACCAGATTTATACCAATTAGAAGAAGGTAGAATTAACCATTAACAAAGAAAACTAACATTGATAAATCGTGTTTTAGCGATTTTAGATATACTAAAAATTAGAAGTAAAGATGATTAACATTGTATTATTTGGTCCTCCGGGAAGTGGTAAGGGTACTCAAGCTCAAAATCTGATTGAAAAGTTCAATTTGAAACAAATATCCACAGGAGATTTGTTCCGTTATAATATGAAAAACGATACTGAGCTAGGGAAATTGGCAAAATCTTATATAGATAAGGGAGAGCTAGTTCCAGACCAAGTTACCATAGATATGCTGATAGACGAGGTGAGAAAACCTACGGATACCAAAGGATTTATATTTGATGGTTTCCCCAGAACAGCAGCACAGACAGAAGCCTTAGAAAAGATTGTAAAAGACGAACTTAATGAGGAGATAAGCATCTGTTTGTCGCTAGTGGTAGAGGACGAAATTTTGGTTCAAAGACTTCTTAAGAGAGGTGAAACTAGTGGTAGAACAGATGATGCAGATGAGTCTATCATTAGAAACAGAATTAAAGAATACTATGCAAAAACTGCTGAAGTGGCAGAACTTTACAAGCAACAAGGAAAATATGTAGAGATAAATGGAGTAGGCGAAATTTCCGAAATTGCAGAAAAACTTTTCTCAGAAGTAGAGAAAATTTTAAAATAATAACAATAGAATGATAATCAAAAAACTATCAGAGTTTTAAGCTTTGATGGTTTTTTGGTTGTTTTATATCGTGTAATAAGCATTTAATTAAATAAGATATGTCAAATTTTGTAGATTATGTAAAAATCCATTGTAAGTCTGGGCACGGAGGTGCAGGGTCAGCTCACCTCAGAAGGGAAAAATACATTCCTAAAGGCGGTCCTGATGGTGGAGATGGTGGGCGTGGTGGTCATATCATTATGAAAGGAAATGCACACGAATGGACTTTATTACCATTGCGTTACACAAGGCATGTTAAGGCAGAAAACGGTCAGCCAGGTGGTAAAAATCAGTTGACGGGTCGTTATGGAGAAGATGTTTATATAGAGGTGCCCATTGGCACTATCGCTAAAAATGAAGAGGGAGAAATCATAGGCGAAATTTTAGAAGATGGGCAAGAGATTATCTTAATGCAAGGCGGTAAGGGTGGTTTAGGAAATGAGCATTTTAAGTCGGCTACTAACCAAACACCTCGTTATGCACAACCGGGGCTTCCTGGGGAAGAAGGGTATATCGTGTTTGAGCTAAAAGTATTAGCAGATGTAGGTTTGGTAGGCTTTCCTAATGCGGGTAAATCCACACTATTGTCTGCAGTATCTGCCGCTAAACCTAAAATTGCCGATTATGCTTTTACAACGCTTACACCTAACTTGGGTATTGTAGATTATCGTAATTACAAGTCTTTTGTGATGGCAGATATACCGGGTATTATAGAAGGAGCTGCCGAAGGTAAAGGGCTAGGGCATCGTTTTTTAAGGCATATAGAGAGAAACTCAATTCTTCTTTTCTTAATTCCTGCAGATGCAGAAGATTATTTCCAAGAGTTTAAAATACTTGAAAACGAGCTTAAAGAATACAATCCTGAGTTGCTAGATAAAGATTTTATCATCTCTATTTCAAAGTCAGATTTATTAGACGAAGAACTCAAAAAAGAAGTTGCAGCCAAATTCCCTGAAAACAGACAACCTTTATTTATTTCTGGAGTTACAGGAGAGGGGCTTACGGAACTTAAAGATGCAATATGGAAAAAATTACACGGATAGATTTTCTACCCGTGTTTTTTTATTTAAGCTAGTCCAAAAATTTGCTTAGCATTGTTAGTAGTTATCTTATCTATTTCGTTGATAGGCATTTGGTAAATATCTACTAATTTACCAATGATTTGTTCTAGATAGGCAGATTCATTTCTTTTTCCTCTGTACGGTACAGGTGCTAGGTAAGGCGAGTCGGTTTCTAAAACGATGTGTTCTAGAGGTATTTCATCTAAAAATTGGTCTATTTTACCATTTTTGAAAGTAACCACACCGCCTATTCCTAAACTGAAATTGAGGTCTATGGCTTGTTTGGCGTGTTCTAGTGTTCCAGTAAAACAATGAAAAATACCTCTTAATTTAGGGTGTCTTTTTTCTTCTAAAACCTCAAAAGTTTCATCAAAACTTTCTCTAGAATGTATCACGATAGGCAAGTCTTTTTCTATTGCCCAATCTATCTGTAGTCTAAAGGCTTCTTTTTGCAGTTCTAGATGGCTTTTATCCCAATAGAGGTCTATCCCAATCTCTCCGATGGCACAAAAATCCCTTTGCTCCAAATAATCTTTTACCAATTTTATTTCTTGGTCATAAGTTTCAGGATTTATATAAGTTGGGTGTAAGCCCATCATTACTGATATTTGGTTAGGATATTCTGCTTCTAGATGGAGCATTTTTTCGTGATATTCAGAATTGATAGCTGGTAGAAAAAAATGAGTAACTCCTTTATCTAATGCTCTTTGTATCATTAAATGTCTATCTTCATCAAATTCCTCTGAATATAAATGAGTATGCGTGTCTATCATAAATAATTGAAAGTTAGAAGTTTGAAAATATTTTAAAATTAACTTTAGCTTGTTGCTCCTTTATTTTCTGTTTGATGTTTTCTGTAAACTTTAGATAATCAAGGTGTTCGGTATGGATTGGACGATGCTTTAAAGCCGAAATAATTTTCTGATTGTCAATGATAAATTTTTGTGTGTCTTCTGTGCAGTAGGCTTTTATAAATTTATCAAAGATGTAATCTATGGCTTGTTCGTTAGGGTGGATTAGGTCTGATTTATAAAATCTGTAATCTCTTAAATCGTCCATTAAAATCTCATAAATAGGCAGATAATGAGCATTTGGGCACATTGCTACCACTTGATGCAGTGCATTGATGAGCCTTGATTTGCTAAGCTGATTTTCAACCATACCATCTTTAGTATGCCTTACGGGAGAGACTGTAAACAAAATATTTACAGTATTAAGACTGTGTTGATTGATGAGTTCTATCGCTTTTTTAATGTAAGTTTGTACTTCTTCATCAGAGAGCATTCTTTTACTAAAAAGAGTGTTTGGTATCTTATGGCAATTAGCCACCTTTTGCCCTTTAGGAAGGTACTCATAAATAAACGAAGTCCCTAAAGTGATAATAACCCAAGAAGCATTTTTTAAAAATAAATGAGCATTGGCTAGCTCTGTGTTTATTTTATCTAAAGTAGCGGTTTCAGAAACACCGTCAAACGAGGTATGATGGTCTAACGAAAGGTAATAACCACGATGATTAACCAAATCTTTCTCGTGATAACATTCAGAATGAACGATTTTTTCTAAAGCATTGGCAATAGAAAACGGATTAAATAGCGTCCCAAAAGGATTATTCAAACATCTTATTTGTCCCTCTGACAGTCGGTTACTCATTTCCGAAGCAAAGCAAGAGCCGATAGAAAAAACTTGATCTGTAATTTCTATTTTTTTTGAGGAAGGCGTAAGATTAACTTCAGTTCTGAAATTCAATTTAGTAAGATTTTAATTCGTAATTCTTTTTCTTTGTAAAGACCTAAATTTATGATTATCTACATTTTTGAGATAGTTAGTCAGTTGAGGATTACTCATACTATCTTTGGTAAGGTAAATTCTGCCACCCAAATCCAATACAATTTGGTCTAAATCTTCAACGAGTTTTTTGAGCTTTTTATTCACTTTAAAATCGAGTGCGAGCGTATAACCTTCAAAAGGGAAGGAGTTGTATGCCTCTGGATTATTCTTTCCAAATAACTTTAGTACCGCTAAAAAAGAGCCATTACCACTATGAGCAATGGTTTTTAAAATTCGTTCCATACCTTCTTTGCCTTTGTCTTTCGGGATTACCATTTGGTATTGTATAAAACCATTTTTACCATAGATTTTATTCCAATTATTGATGACATCTAAAGGGTAGAAAAAGGTTTCATAATCAATGATATTTTTGACGATTTTTTTAGACTGTTTTTTGTAATAAAGCCAATTGAAGATCTTTACAGTCCATTGGTTTAGAATAAAATTTGGAAAATAAAAAGGAACACTTGGTTTTAATTTAGGCTTTAGAACTAAAGGATTTTTAGCTAGCTTAGAAGCAAGTTCGTCTTTTAGAGCGTGTTCTCCTCTCATAAGTATAGATTTACCAATGTCATCTCCTTTCTGTAAACAATCTATCCACGCTACGGTGTAAGTCCAATCTTCACTTTCTTCAAATAGTTGAAAGATTTCGTCTAGGTTTTTTGCTTTGATGCTTTCTTGTCGGATATAAGCCGTATCTATATTTTTAAGCTGAAATTTTGCAGATAAAATAATACCTGTAAGTCCCATTCCGCCAATGGTTGCCCAAAATAGGTCTGTGTTTTGAGTTCTAGAGCATGTTATTACTTGAGCGTTGGCATTCAGTAGTTTAAATTCTAAAACATATTCTGAAAAACAACCTTCTGAATGATGGTTTTTGCCGTGTACATCAGAAGCTATGGCTCCTCCAATGCTAATGTATTTAGTACCTGGAGTTACATACAAAAAGTAACCTTGTGGTACAATAACTTCCAAAACCTCAGAAAGAAGAACACCTGCTTCGCACTCAATAATTCCGTTCAGTCTATCAAAACTAACAAATTTGTTCAGTCTTTTGGTTGAGAAGATATGTTCTCCTAAAGAAGCATCTCCGTAACATCTGCCATTTCCTCTGGCAATAACTTCGGGACGACTTTTAACAAAATCTTTAATTTTTTCAAGATTGTCTTCTGTAACTATTTCCTTTTCTACAATGGGAAAATTTCCCCAGTTAGAAACTTTTTGTATACGATTTTTCATTATTGTTTAGCGTAAATTTGGTAAAGAAAAACAATAATCCATAATACCAATGTAATTTGTATATATCTATCTCTGTAGACTATTTTCGTTGGAGATTCAGTTCTATTGTAGACTAGAGTTTGCTGTAAATATCTTAAGAACGCAAATAAAACAAAAATTACCGTATAGAAAACTCTAGGATGAAACCTAGCCTGTACTTCTGGAGATAAGGTAAACATAAGATAGCAAACAATAGCTAAAGCACAACTAATAGAAAGAGCAATATCTGCAAACTGGATATTATAACCATCTAATGCTTTCCTAGTTTTGCCTGTTAGTTGAGCATTTACCAATTCACCTCTTCTTTTCCCAATGGCTAGAACTAAAGCGAGAACAAAAGTGAGTAAAATGGCCCATTGAGTGATAATAAGTCCTGTAATATAACCTCCTGCTAGTACTCTAAGTACAAAACCAATTGCAATAATGGTAATGTCTAGAATGGCAATATGTTTAAGTTTGAAGGTATAAGCCAAATTCATTACGAAATAAAATAAAATAATACTTCCAAATTTCCATATATTACCAATATTAAATACCGAAAGTCCTATCCATAAACTTCCCAAGATTGATAAAATAAGTCCACTGAAAAGTATTTGAGCTGTAGTTTTTGAAATAGCTCCACTGGCTAGAGGTCTGTTTTTTTTTTCAGGATGTTGTCTGTCAGAATCTATATCCATATAATCGTTGATGATATAGATACTACTTGCAGTAAGTGAAAAAATAAGAAATGCAAAAAAACTAAGATAAAATAAATCCGTTTCAAGTATTTTACCTGAAAATAAAAGAGGAACAAATATAAAAAAGTTTTTTACCCACTGCTCTACTCTAAGTAGATTAAAATATTTCTTCATAAGTTTTGCAAAGCACAAAGATAACCATAAAATAAAAAAACCGCAATTAAATGCGGTTTTGATTTTACATAGAACTTGGATTAGTTCCCTTTTTGAGCCTCTTTTATCATATTTTCATTAGCAGTGATAGCGAACTCTACTCGTCTATTTTTTGCTCTTCCTTCGTCTGTATCGTTACTAGCAATAGGTTCTGCTTCTCCTACACCTTTAGCAATCATTCTGTTAGAAGCTATACCAAGAGAAGAAAGATAGCTTACTACAGCATTAGCTCTTCTTTCAGAAAGCCTTAGGTTATAATCATCAGCACCTCTGCTATCTGTGTGTCCATAAACATTGATGTTGGTATCAGGATTATTCTTAAGAACTTGGGCTAATTTATCCAAATTGGTTTTTGCTACAGAAGTAAGGTTAGCAGAGTCGAACCCGAAATTAACCGTATTTTCATTAAGGGTAATTTTAATACCTTCGTTTACCCTTTCTACTTCCGCACCAGGTAAGGCTTCTTTAATTTCTTTGGCTTGTTTGTCCATCTTGCTACCGATAACATTACCAGCAACACCTCCAATGATACCGCCTAAAACAGCACCAGCAGGAGCGTTTCTGCCATTACCTATATTATTACCTAGTATACCACCTATAACTGCTCCTGCAGCAGCACCTATAGCCGTTCCTTTTTGTTGATTATTAGCGTTTTGAACAGATTCACAACTTGTAAGTAGCAAACTTCCCGATAAAAATAATGCTGCTACATTGGTTTTATTAAATATTTTCATTTTATAGTTTATTTAGATTGATTTACTTTTTGAAATTCATAATACACTTTTATATAGTTACCCTCGAATGGAACATTCTGAACTAATGTAAATGAGTTATCTGTTTGGTTTTGGAATTCTAATACATACCCAGAAACGTTTTGTTTAGCTTTTTCTCCAGAGTGTATTTTTTTAAACTGAAACTGATTTCCGTTTACCACTTCAAATTTGATAGGTTGAGATATCGCAGGACAACCATTATTTCCATTAAGAGTGTAGTTACCAGTCCAATTATTAGGTACTAAAGACCAAGTACTTCCCAAAAAACATTTAGCATCTACACCTTCATCAAAGGGTTTAATTTTATAGTTTTTATCGTAATTAACACTCGAAACTTCCCAAATTCCTTTAAGTTTCATAAAGTTGGAACGCTGATTTTGAGCCTCTTGACCTTTCTGTACTGTGGAGCATGCAGACAAAGATAAAGCTCCTATAAGCCCAGTAAAAAGTAGTTTTTTCATTATTATATTATTTTATACTCTGTTGAGTAGTAAAAATTGTGCCAATTAGCTTTTGAATATTAAAAAAATGGTTTTGTAGGTTGGACTTTTGGGAAATTAAAGTAATTTTTAAAATGATTATCTTTGAAAAACATTAAAATATGAAGATGACTAAATTTTTAATTTTTGTATTAACATTTTTCTACTCTTTAGGAATAGCTCAAAGTATTAAAGATAAGTTAGATAAAGCGACTAAAGCATTTTTAAATTCTCCTAAAATGTACGCGGCTAATATATCTTTTTATGTAGCTGATGAAAATGGAAATTTCATCTATGAATATCAAGGAAATAAAGGGCTTTCTACGGCTAGTACACAGAAGATATTTACTGCTGCTACGGCTTTGGAGCTTTTAGGGAAAAATTATAAATATAAGACTAAAGCCGTTTATGATGGGATTTTAGAAAGGAATATTTTAAAGGGAAATATTTACATTACTTCCAATGGAGACCCTACTCTTGGAAGCTGGAGATATGACGGTTATAAACCCGAAGATTTTCTAGAAAAATTTTATGCAGCTTTAAAAAATCAAGGTATCAAGAAGGTAGAAGGTAATTTAATTATAGATGATACTTATTTTGATTTTCAAACCACGCCAGGAGGTTGGGCTTGGAACGATATAGGTAATTATTATGGTGCAGGCGTTTGGGGTGTTAATTGGAGAGAAAACCAGTTTGATATAGATATTGAGGGAGGAGCTTCTATTGGTAAACCTACAAAAATTAAGTCTTTTTCTTATCCTTTGGTACAGGTAAAATGGTTTAATGAGTTAACTTCAGCGGCTTCAAATTCAGGAGATAAAAGTTTAATTTATACCGCTCCATACAGTACGGTGGCGAGTATTAACGGAACACTTCCTGCTCAAAAAACGACTAAAATTTCGGGAGCAACGCCTAATCCACCGGTTCAGTTGGGGGCAGAAATGGTTAATTGCATTAAATCTAAAGGGATAGAGTTTTTGGGAGAAGTCATAACGGGCAGACAATTACTTTTAGATGGAAAATCTGTTCCGTCTGTTACAGGGAAGTCTTTTTTTGAATACGAATCTCCTGAGTTGAGTAAAATAGTCTATTGGTTTTTGAGAAAAAGTGTTAATCTTTACGGAGAAACTTTTATTAAAACTCTAGGAAAAGAGCAAAATAATGACTCTAGTTTTTCCAGTGGTGTTTCGGTGCTGAAAAACTTTTGGAAGTCTAAAGGTATTCATCCTGCAATGATTAACTTTACAGATGGCAGTGGGTTGTCACCTCAGAACTATGCTTCGGCTAGGGCAGAAGTTCAGGCTTTACTTTGGGCTCAAAAGCAACCTTGGTTTAATGAATTTTATAATGCACTGCCTATTTACAATGATATGAAAATGAAGAGCGGTACAATAAAAGATACCAAAGGATATACAGGTTACCATACGGCTAAAAATGGTAAAAAGTATGTCTTTTCTATTATCGTGAATAATTATGATGGAGATGGAATCAATAATGAACTGTTTTCAATTCTTAATAATCTTAAGTAAGCATTGTATTTGATGAAAAAAAGTAAAAACTTATTCTCTAAAGTTAATTTTTTAGTGGTTTTTCTGCTGTTTAGTTCGGTTGTATTTGCTCTTATCATTTACTCTGTGGTTATCGTGAAAGATTTAAGGCAGAAAGAAACGGCTAATATGACGGTTTTTGCTAAAGCTATGAGGTTTTTACAAGATGAAAATCAGGGAGATGTAAGAATGTTGGAGCTGATTCAGGAAATTATTACCACTAATGATAATATCCCAATTATTGTAACTAATCACCAAGGAGAGCCAATTAAAGAATTTGTTAAAAATATTCCTGATAAAATTAAAGATAATCCAAAGGCTCTTAAGGTTCGCTTAGAGGAGATGAAAGAAGGATACCCTCCTTTTGAGTTGCAAATTTCGGAAGGTAATATACAATATCTTTATTTTGATAATTCAGATTTGATGAATAACCTTAGATATTATCCTGCATTGCTTGGCTTTTTCATTTTATTGTATCTGTTGTTTGCCTATTGGTTTTTTAAAATCGTAAAAAAAACAGACGAAGGTTACCTTTGGGCAGGACTGGCTAAGGAGACAGCCCATCAAATAGGAACGCCACTTTCCTCTATGATAGGTTGGATAGAAATTCTAAGAATGGAGCATGAAAACAGCGTTGGAGTACAGGAGATAGAAAAGGATATACATAGACTTACCACAATATCAGAGCGTTTTTCTAAGGTAGGTTCTGTTCCAGAACTTAACGATTTTAATCTCAATGAAACTTTACAGCAAAACTATGATTATCTTAAAACTCGTATTTCTAAGAAAGTGGAATTCAATATAGTTTTACCATCTAAGGAAGTGCTGATACCTCATAATCGTATTCTGGTGAGCTGGGTTATAGAAAATCTTATTAAAAATGCGGTAGATGCAATGAAAGGTAACGGCAAATTGGAACTAAAACTCTATCAAAAAAATAAAAAAATCATTATAGATATACAGGATACAGGTTGTGGTATGTCTGCAAAACAAGTAAGGAATGTTTTTAATCCAGGATATTCTACTAAAAAGAGAGGTTGGGGATTGGGGTTATCTCTATCTAAAAGAGTGATTAAAGACTACCATAAAGGCGATATAAAAGTTGCCCATACAGAGATTGGTAAAGGAAGTATTTTTAGGATAGAAATGGCTTAGATTTATGACTTTATTCTAAGAACTACTTTTATGAATGTACCTTGTTAGTTTAATTCCCATATCTGTCCATAGAATTTTCGCGTTGGCATTCCTGCTAAGATGATAATCCGCATTAGAAATCTCAGAAAGGATATCCTCTATGTTTGCACCGTGGATAAAGTTAGAAAAAGCCTCCCAATTAAAATTGTTTTTCATTAGTCTTTTATAAACTAAATTTTGGACACCATAATTCTGTAACATTGCCAAACGAAACATCTCGGTACAGTATTCTAAGAAGTTTTTTTGTTTCTCTCTGTTCCATTCGGAAATGCTTTTAGCCCATATAATAAGGTCTTTTAATACTTTAGGATTTTTCTTCGCTTGAAAGGCTAATCTTACCCATCGTATAAAATAGTCTTCATACTCCTCGTCAGAATTTTCTGCGGTAATGAGCTTTAAGGCTGTGTTATAGTTGCCTTGAGCTTGGTGTAGGACTTCTTTAATTTTATCCTCGTTAGAGGTAAGATGCCTGATGCCTTCTTCTAAATCTTGCTCTTCAATCCTAGGAACTTGAATGATTTGACAACGAGAAAGTATCGTTTGGAGCATCACCTCCGAAGAGTTGGCTGTAAGGATAATAATGGTCTTTTCAGGCGGTTCTTCTAAAAATTTAAGGAACTTGTTTGCTGCGTCTTCACGCATTTTATCGGCATTCCAAATGATGAGTATTTTGGTGCCACCCTCAAAACTTTTAAGGCTAAACTTTTCACTTTTATCTAGAATTTCATCTACAGAAATGTAGAGTTGTTTATTTTCAGCATTTAGTTGGTTTACCCAGTTGTGATGTTCGGAGTAAGGGTTTTTAAGCATCATCTCTCGCCAGGTATCAAAGAAGAAACTACTTACAGATTTCCCCTTATCATCTCTAAACACAGGAAAACTGAAATGAATATCCAAATGGTTAAGATGCTCCACTTTGGTAGCGGCGTTTTCGTTTTCTCGTTTTAAGATTTCTTGGGCATAGGCTAAAGCTAGAGCTAAAGTCCCGTAGCCACTTTCTCCTAAAAATAGCTGTGCGTGGCTCACTCTGTTATTATCAATGCTTTCTAGTAGAGTTTGCTTAATTTTATTTTGACCAATAACCGCTTCCCAATTCATGTTCCAAAGATACTAAAATCTCTCTATTTTCCAATTTTTTTAAGTTCTGTAACGCCTTAACAAACTTTAACGCCCTTTAAATTTTCTCATTTCATTTATAATTAGGATATTTGCGTTCTGATTAAGATATTTATATAGATAATGAAGAAAATCATTAACGCATCGTTCATCATTTTTGCAGGATTATTGTCTGCACAGAATATAGGTAATTCGCCCTATGCTGCCTTTGGAATAGGAGATACTAAATATGATAATACTGCGGAAATAAGTGCTATGGCAGGGATTTCTACGGCTTATGTTTGGGACTTTAATAATAGTTTTAACTTTAGCAACCCAGCCGCAAATACCAATTTTGGTTTAACGGCTTTTAAAGTACAGGTAAATAATGACAATCAGTACCTCAAGTCTAACTATAACAACCTAGATGTTACTAAGCATTCTTCTTATTTATCCAACATCTCTATAGCATTTCCACTTTCGGAGAAGGTTAAGTTTGGTTTAGGTTATCAGCCCTATAGTTCTAAGCGTTATGATATTCTTTCTCAAACCACAGAAAACGGAAGCGTAACACAGGCTAATTCTTTTACAGGAGAAGGTACGCTCAATACCATTCAGTCTGCCATAGGGTATCAGATTACGCCGTCTTTCTCTTTAGGTTTAAGAAGTAATTTCTATTTTGGGAAGATTATAGATAGAGAAGAAGTGGCTATTTCTGGAGCAGAACTCATCAACGGTTTTGAAACTTCTAGAAAGATAAAAAGTTGGAACTTTACTTTAGGTTCTGTATATCAAAAGAAATTACCTAAAGATAAAAAAATGACGATAGGGGCTACCTACACTTTCGGAAATATGGGAACTATAGATGCTTCTTACCTCAATAGTACCTATTACTACTATGGTAAAGAAAAGGTGGACGAAACGGTGATTTCTAAGGAAAGCTATAAGGAAAACGATATTATCCCACAAAGAGCCTCATTAGGGCTTGGTCTAGGGCATGATGCTAAGTGGTTTATTTCAGCTCAAATGGATTATACCAAAGGTGGAGCAGTAAAGTTTTCGGGAGCTCCTGCTACGTTTAAAGATGCTTACCGTATAGCAGTGGGAGGGTGGTATCTACCGAACCATAACGATTTTAGAAACTATTTTTCTAGAGTTATCTATCGTTATGGAGCTTACTATGAAAAAGGCAATCTTAACATCAATAATACCAATATCAATGAGTATGGTATCAGCCTTGGAGGGACATTTCCGTTCCAAAATTCTAATGTAATGAGAATGAACGGAATTGATTTAGGAATTGATTTAGGTAAGAGAGGGTCTTTGAGCAATAATCTTATCTCTGAAAGATTTATCAACTTCAAAATAGGGCTTAATTTTGCCGATAAATGGTTTAACAAACGCCAGTACGACTAATATTGGAGTTGGCTATCAATGAAACAAACAATAGCTAAAATATTAACTAAAAGTATAGCTACCCTATCTATGGGGGCTATATTTTTTGTTTCAACCTCTTGCGAGGAAGACCTTACCAAGTACAATCAGAACAAACCGACCAACTTTGCCTCTAGGATTATCTATAACGCAGATATTGTGCAAAGAGATTCTGGAGCGGTAAAAATTAGGTTTAAAGCCCCTCTTTTAGAAGAGTACGAGTTTATAGACACGCCTTATGTGGAAATTAAGAAAGGGCTTTACCTAGAATTTTACGATAAAAAGAAGCCTAAAGTACCAGGTAAATTATGGGCAAACTATGCCAAAATAATACAAAAAAAGGATTTCTACGAAGCTAAAGGTAATGTAAAAGTCATCAATAACGAGGGCCAAACATTTGTAATGCAGTCTATCTATTGGGATAAAAAGAACAATAAAATGTACACCAAAGACACCGTGTTTATTACCGATAAAGACGGCAATACCTTTGTGGCTTCTGGTGGAATGAATGCCAAAGACGACTTCTCCGAATATGTTTTGTATAACAATTCTGGAAACTTTAGTGCTAAGGCTATCCCTGAAATGGGGAAATAGGATAAAAGGGGTTAAGTTTAAATATAGCTTCTACTTTATGGGGGCTATTTTGCTAGGGTAAAAATAATTTTCTTACAAAAACTTGCACACTTCCGTAAAAGATGATAAGTTTGCTCCAGTTTTATGCAACACGATACCAGTAACATACAAAAAATTGAAAAAAAGTGGCACAAAAATTTGGTAGTTCCAAATAATTGTGTAAACACACACACACACACACACACACACACACACACAGAATAGTTACACGCGTACGCGTATTATACTACTTTTTATCTAGATTTTTATCATCAATCATAAATAATGTTCCTTTAGCTTCCGTTGGGGGCGTTTGGTATTTAGCACACGCTAAGTTTTGTTTTCATAAATATCCGCTAGAAGCCCATCTTTTTCATAAGTTAAATTGCTTGTTTGGGTTTAGGGCTTCTAGCGTACAGGAGGAGCGTTCTGTTCTTTCTATTTTAGCCTTTCCTCTCGTTTTGTGTGTGTATAGAGGGGGAAGGCGTTTTCTTATTGGTTTCAGGTTTAAAGTTCAAAGTTTAAAGTTCAAATATTCAAGGTTGAATAAGCGTACATATCCCTTAAACCTTAAACATAGAACCTTGAACAGCTTCAGCTCCTTGAACTTTAAACTTTTTTACAACTTCACAATTTCACAACTTAACATCTATAAACTTTAACATTATGAAAAAAACTTTGTTATATGCGATGTTTCTGCCGATGGCATTACAGGCACAAGAAGATTACAGAAGCAGAGTGGGCATCAATACCACTACGCCCCAAGCCACTCTAGATATTTCTAAGGTGGCAGTAAGTCCTACGATGCCAGCAGATAAGCCACAAGGGGTGTTATTCCCTGAATTGACTACGGCGGAACGCCTTGCCTTTTCGTCTAACACCAAAAAGGGAACTCTAATTTACAATAAGGACAAAAATTGTATAGAAATGTACAAAGGTCTTATCAATGGAGTACATGAGTGGATTTGTACCAACACGAATGCAGGTAGTGAGGTGAGTAACCCCTCTGCCCCAGCAACGGCCACTCTAGGAACGGTACAAGATGTTAAGCTGGTGGTCTTTAAGCACAACGGAAAAGACTACTTGGTACAAGGGAGTAACTTAAAAGAAACAGGCATAGCCAATGAAGAAGAAATCACTGTAAATATCCCTTACAGCGGTGCATTGCCTACTGATGGGGCTTATACCGCTTACGAGCAAACCTTAGCCCTAAAAAATGGGAGTGGCTATATGCAAGACTTTAAGCTGTACTATCCAGCGGGTAATTTTACGGGGACATCGGGTACTATACCCGCTAAGCTGAAAAATGTAAGTGGGGCTACTTACTATCCTGCCTTAGACCCAGAAGATGGTATATACCGCAATGCCATTAGCAATGCCAATTTTTACACCATCAGTCTAAATGGGAGCAGTACTACCACGCTCAAAGTACAAACGATTACAGGCGTTCCTGACCGTTGCTTTGATAAGACCACCTTGGACTGTGTAGGCTATGGAGCGAATGAGAAGGAACACGAGTTTATTTATGTCCCAATAAAAGGTCCCGATGGTAGGGTTTGGTTTAGTAATAATTTAGGTGCAGATTATGCTAGAGTAGGTTCGCCTTGGTTTACCCCAACTTATCAAGCGGGAGCTTTAGATTATACAGACACCTCCTCCGCAGTGCTGCTATCTAATCCAACTGCCGACCAGATTAAAAAAGACTGGCGTGCGTATGGTTCGTTGTTCCAATGGCAGCGTAATCCTGATGGACACGAACTCATCAATTGGTCCAATACTAATACTACAAGTGCATCTAAATATACAAGTACAAATGTTTTATCTAATTCTTGGACAACCCCTGGTCATAACAATTTTATAGTAAATAATAGTGATAGTGGCGCTTGGGTTACTGATACCTTAAATAGTGAAGCTACTAATAAGAACTTATGGAAGTCAGGACAATCTAATAACCCTTGTCCTATGGGGTATCACGTTTCCACTCACGCAGAGCAGGTAGCTTTACATAATGTGATTTTAACATATGATGCAGGTAATGATTATGTTAACTCCAATAAAATGTGGAACGAGCAAGTGCTCCGCCTGCCTGCTAGTGGTTTCCGCGATACCATCCACGGCATGTTCTATACTCATAGCGACTATGGCCTCTTGTGGAGCAGCGATCAGTACAATAGCTACTACTCGATGTACCTATGGTTCCATAGTTACGATAGCAGTGCTGGAGGCGGCAACTACAGGCGTGCATTCGGTATCAGCGTTCGCTGTATTAAGGATTAGTCCAATGGGCTTAGCTTAAGAGGACAGCAAAAAGCAAAAGGATAACACACACCTTATATGTAAAAGTAAATAACTAAAATATATAACTCATAAAAACAAAAGTATTATGCCAGTAAAATTCACAGTGATACAAAAAGGCAATCCTAGTAAGCCCGAAGAGCCTAAGAAGTATTATGCTTCGGCTAAAGCCAGTGGGGAGGTTACTTTCCGAAGTTTAAGTAAAGAGATTGCACAGGGCAGTACCACCGTAAGTGATACCGATGTGCTTGCAGTACTTAACGACCTCACTAAGGTATTGTCTAAACATCTGTCAGATGGTAAAATTGTTCGTTTTGGAGATTTTGGTTCGTTCCAAATTTCTATTTCTTCCGAGGGAGCAGAAACCGAAGACAAGGTAACTGCGGCTAAGATAAAGAGCAATAAAATCCTCTTTCGCCCAGGTATAGAGCTTAGAGAAATGCTGGCGGTAGCCAAATATGAGAAGGCTGCCAAAGGAGAGTAAAATCGTCTAAACGAATGGAGCAAATCGTCTAAAGGTTTTTATAAAATCGTTTAGACGATTTTTTTATGAGGTCTATATCATTTTTTTAGAGCGGGACTGTATTGTTTTTTGGGGAAACTTTTTTACAATAGGTGCTTTTATATCCATTCTTTTTTTGCATTTTTGCACTTAGTTTTAGTAAAATCCAAAGACTTAATAATAGAATGAAAATTAAATATTCGGAACTGATAGACCAAACGCTTTATTTTCCACAAGAAGAGTTTAGCTATGAGAATGAAAGTCTTCATTTTCACGGGATTAACCTAATGGAAGTGGTAGAGAAGTTTGGGACACCTCTAAAGATAAGTTACTTACCAAAGATTTCGCAAAATATCCAAAGGGCAAAAAAATGGTTTTCGGAAGCCATTGCTAAAAACGAGTATCGCAATACGTATCGCTACTGTTACTGTACTAAGTCTAGCCATTTTTCTTTTGTGCTAGAGGAAGCTCTTAAAAACGATATTAGTATGGAGACTTCGTCTGCGTTTGATATGGATATTGTACGAAAACTCTACGATAAAGGCAAAGTAACCAAAGATATAGAAGTGATTTGTAATGGTTTTAAAACCGATGATTATTTAGAGAAAATATCAGATTTAATCAATGAAGGTTTTGAGAACATTACACCTATCCTAGATAATTACAGAGAGCTGGATAAACTTACAGAAAGTATAGACACTACCTTTAATATCGGGATTAGAATTGCTTCCGAAGAAGAACCGAAGTTTGAATTTTATACCTCTAGATTGGGGATAGGTTATAAGGATATTATCCCATATTACAGTCAGAAAATAGCGGAGCACCCTAATGCAAGGCTAAAAATGTTACACTTTTTCATCAATACAGGGATTAAAGACACCGCTTATTATTGGAACGAACTCTTTAAGTGTCTACGAGTGTATGCAAGGCTTAAGAAAATTGCACCAGAGGTAGATTCGCTTAACATAGGTGGTGGGTTTCCTATTAAAACCTCGCTCAACTTTGATTACGACTATGAGTATATGGTGAATGAGATTGTTTCTCAAATTAAAAAATTCTGTGAAGAAGAAGGGGTAGAAGAGCCTAATATCTATACCGAATTTGGGTCTTTTACCGTGGGCGAAAGTGGTGCTAATCTGTACCAAATTATCAGTCAGAAAAGGCAAAACGACCGTGAGAAATGGGATATGATAGACAGTAGTTTTATGACGACTTTGCCAGATACTTGGGCTATTTCTAGACACTTTATTATGTTGCCACTCAACCGTTGGGAGGACAGTTATGAAAGGGTGTTTTTAGGAGGTCTTACTTGTGATTCTGATGACTACTACAACTCCGAACAGCATACTAATGCCATCTATCTCCCTGTATTTAGCGATACCAAGCCTCTTTATATAGGGTTCTTTAATACGGGGGCTTATCAGGAGAGTATTAGTGGCTACGGAGGGGCACACCACTGTTTAATTCCTCAACCAAGACACATTTTAATTACTAAAGATGAAGAAGGCAACTTTGTTTACGAGCTATTTAGAGAAAAACAAAGTCCAGAAGATGTACTTAAGCTGGTAGGCTATTAAGAAATAATAACACAAAATTATATTAAATGAAAACATACGCAGGTATTCCAGAGGAAAATGCAAGTTTAGAAAACTCAAAAGTAATGTTAGTTACCGTTCCTTATGACGGGACATCTACTTGGGGTAAAGGAGCTGATAAAGGTCCAGAACTATTTTTAGATGCTTCCGAAAATATGGAGCTTTATGATATTGAGACAGGTACAGAGCCTTATTTAGAAGGCGTGTATTTAGCAGGTGAGGTAACGGAAGATAGCTCTCCAGAAGCTATGACGGAGGCGGTGTACCAAAAAACAAAAGAACTCCTAAAGCACGAAGATAAATTATTTACTCTTTTTGGTGGGGAGCATTCGGTATCTATAGGCTCTATCCGTGCGGTAGGAGAGAAATATGAGAACCTTACGGTATTACAATTAGATGCTCATACAGACCTTCGCCCAGAGTTTCACGGGTCTACATCTAACCACGCTTGTGCGGTGTTTGAAGCTAGTCAGAAGCATAATCTAGTGCAAGTAGGTATCCGTTCTATGGACGCAGAAGAGATGCAATATGTACCAAAAGGACAGTGTTTTTGGGCTCACGAAATCGCTCAAAATCCTAATTGGATAGATGAGGTATTAGAAAAGGTGTCAGGAAATGTTTACATTACGATAGATTTAGATGCGTTTGACCCTTCTATTGCTCCATCTACAGGGACGCCAGAGCCTGGAGGTTTAGCTTGGTATCCTACTTTAGAGCTTCTAAAAAAGGTGTTTGAAAAATGCAATGTAGTAGCTTTTGATATTGTAGAGCTAATGGATTCTCCAATGGCGAAACCTACGGCATTTTTAGCAGCAAAGCTATATTATAAGATGTTGGCTTATTATCATTTGGCTAATAAGAAATAAATCTATATCTTAATCTAATAATAAAGAGGTTGTCTTTTGAATTTAAGATGACCTCTTTGTTTTATCAAATTTAAGCTCAATAAATAAAAGGTTAAATATGAAAGTAATAGGAGAAATTTTAACGGTTTTAGTAGCAGTAGAGCATCTTTATATTTTGTGGATGGAAATGTTTGCATGGGAAACAGCAGGGAAAAGAGTTTTTGGTAAAAGCCTACCGAAAGAATTATTTAGACCCACTAAGGGGTTGGCAGCCAATCAAGGGTTGTATAACGGGTTTTTAGTCGCAGGTTTGGTGTGGTCTTTTTTGATAGAAAACCCAGAATGGAGTTTTAATGTAAGGGCTTTCTTTCTTGGTTGTGTTATTGTAGCGGGAATTTACGGAGGGCTTACGGCTAGTAAGAAAATTATTCTATTACAAGCTGTACCTGCAATGTTGGCGTTGTTGTTTTGTCTGTTGGCTAGATAAAAATTATGGATATAGAAACTATAAGAGCCTATTGTCTAGAGAAGAAAGGTGTTACCGAAAGTTTTCCTTTTAATGATGAAACTTTGGTATTTAAGGTTTCAGGTAAAGTCTTTTTGTTACTTTCTTTAGATAAAATTCCATTGGCATTTAATGTAAAAACCAATCCCGAATGGAGCGAAGTGTTGAGGGAACAATATCCTCAAATATACGGGGCTTACCACATGAATAAAAAACATTGGAACACGGTGGTGGTAGAAGGTTTACCAAAATCATTATTGTTGGAGTTGTTAGATCACTCTTACGACTTGGTTTTTAGCAAACTCACTAAAAAACAAAAAGAAGAAATATTGAGTTTATAGCTTTTAGAACTCAAAACTTTCGGTTAGAGCTTTATCTTCGTCAAGTTTTTTGATAAGAGCTTCTAGTCCGTCAAACTTAATTTCTTCATGTAGAAAATCTCTAAATTTGATGGTGATGTCTTGGTCGTAAATATCTTTATTAAAGTCTATAATATACACTTCAACAGATAATTCCGTGCCTGATACTGTGGGATTAGTACCTACGCTTAGCATTCCCTTATAGAATAGATTGTCTATCCAAACTTCTACAATATAAGCCCCTTTTTTAGGTAATAATTTAATATTATCAATACTGATATTAGCGGTAGGATAGCCAATGGTTCTTCCTATTTTTTTACCGTGTATCACCTTGCCACTTAGTGGGTAATGGTAGCCCAGCATATCATTAGCACTTTTAAAATCACCACTGGCAATTGCATTCCTAATTTTAGTAGAACTGATGTTTTGGTTTTCTAGCTGTATGGCATCTAATTGCTGAACTTCAAAATCAAATTCGGTTGCCATTTTTTGGAGCAGATTGAAATCTCCTTTTTTATCTTTTCCAAAACGATGGTCGTAACCTATAATAAGATACTTTACATTAAGTTTATCTACCAATATTTTCTTTACAAAATCATCTGCGGAGAGGTTTCTAAAGTCTTCGTCAAAGTTTTGCAAAAAAAGAAAATCCACACCCAAATTCTCTATTAAAGAGGTCTTTTCGGCTAAAGTATTTAGAAGTTTTAAATTTTCATTAGGATTAAATATAGTTCTAGGATGTGGCCAAAAAGTCAGTAGTCCAGAACTGAGATTTTTCTCGTCTGATATTTCCTTTAAATTTTTGATAATGCTTTGATGTCCAAGATGAACACCATCAAACATTCCTATTGAAAGAGCGGTGGGAGAGGTGTTTTTATATTCGGATATGGAGCTTATAACTTTCATAAAATAGGTTTACTGGAATTATTTTAGAACAATAAAATCTTTCCAAATACTTGTTTTGCAAATATGATAAAAATCTTTTTTTTAAGCAATTGGAAATTTGTTAATAATCATTATATTTGCACACAAGAAAAAAATTAGCAATGGCAAACCAAATTAAAGGAAAAATTTCTCAGATTATTGGTCCAGTAATAGATGTCGTTTTTAGCGAAGTAGAAGAGCTTCCAAAGATCTATGATGCACTGGAAATTACTAAAAAAAATGGTGAAAAGCTTGTGCTTGAAGTAGAGCAACATATTGGTGAGGATACAGTAAGATGTATCGCTATGGACGCTACAGATGGTCTTCAAAGAGGGCAGGAAGTAGTAGGGCAAGGTCGCCAAATTACAATGCCTATAGGTGATGAAGTTAACGGAAGACTATTTAATGTAGTGGGTGATGCTATCGATGGATTACAGGATTTATCTAAAGAAGGCGGTTTGCCAATCCACAGAGAAGCACCTAAGTTTGACCAACTTTCTACTTCAGCAGAAGTACTTTATACAGGTATTAAAGTAATTGACCTTATTGAGCCTTATGCAAAAGGAGGTAAAATTGGTTTATTTGGAGGTGCGGGAGTAGGTAAAACAGTACTTATTCAAGAGCTTATCAATAACATTGCAAAAGGGCACGGTGGTCTATCTGTGTTTGCAGGAGTAGGTGAAAGAACCCGTGAGGGGAATGACCTTCTTAGAGAGATGTTAGAGTCTGGTATTATTAAATATGGAGAAGACTTTATGCACTCTATGGAAGAAGGAGGTTGGGACCTTTCTAAGGTAGATACCGAATTAATGAAGGAGTCTAAAGCTGCTTTCGTTTTCGGACAGATGAATGAGCCACCAGGTGCGAGAGCAAGAGTAGCACTTTCTGGTCTTACTTTAGCAGAGTACTACCGTGATGGTGGAGAAACAGGACAAGGTAGAGATGTACTTTTCTTCGTTGATAACATTTTCCGTTTTACACAGGCAGGTTCAGAGGTGTCAGCACTTTTAGGTCGTATGCCTTCTGCGGTGGGTTATCAGCCAACATTAGCATCTGAGATGGGTGCGATGCAGGAGAGAATTACTTCTACTAAAAATGGTTCCATTACTTCAGTACAGGCGGTATATGTTCCTGCGGACGACTTAACTGACCCAGCTCCAGCAACTACCTTCGCTCACTTAGATGCGACTACGGTACTTTCTAGAAAAATTGCTTCTTTAGGTATTTATCCAGCGGTAGATCCACTAGATTCAACTTCCAGAATATTAGCTCCAGAAATTATTGGAGAGGAGCATTACAACTGTGCTCAAAGAGTAAAAGAAATTTTACAAAGATATAAAGCACTACAAGATATCATTGCTATCCTTGGTATGGAAGAACTTTCTGAAGAGGATAAATTGGTGGTTTATCGTGCAAGAAAGGTACAGAGATTCTTATCTCAGCCATTCCATGTAGCGGAACAATTTACAGGTATTCCTGGAGCATTGGTAGATATTAAAGATACTATCAAAGGATTTAATATGATTATTGATGGTGAACTAGACCATTTACCAGAAGCAGCATTTAACCTTAAAGGTACTATAGAGGAAGCTATAGAGGCTGGAGAGAAAATGTTAGCAGAAAATAAATAATTCAGATTTTAAGTGTTGAGTTTTGGAGATTATTCTAGAACTCAACACTTGAAATTTTAAACTGTCTTTTAAAATGAATATAAAAATATTAACACCAGAATATGTAGCTTTTGAGGGAGAGGTAGACTCTGTACTACTTCCAGGGAAGAATGGAGAGTTTCATATTATGAAAAATCACGCAGCTATTGTATCGTCTTTAGTTGGGGGAAAGGTAAAACTTTACCTTGATAAAGTATCAGCAGATTATGCGAAGTATTTTTCTAAAGAAGATGGTAAAGACTCTGTTTATTCGCTTCCGATAAAGAGTGGCGTTATAGAATTTAGTAACGATAAAGGGATTATCCTTTGCGAATAAGAAAGAAGAAAAGTTAGTTTGTTATTGATTTAATGATACAAAAAAGGCTATTTCAGAGATGAGATAGCCTTTTTTGTGATATTGTTTTTATTCTTCTTAGAAAATTTCTCTTCCAGAGAAGTGGAATGCTGATTCTATTTGTGCATTTTCGTCAGAATCAGAGCCGTGTACTGCATTTTCTCCTACACTTCTAGCAAACATTTTTCTTATAGTACCTTCAGCTGCTTCTGCAGGGTTTGTAGCACCAATTAGTTTTCTGAAATCTTCAACTGCATTTTCTTTTTCTAAAACAGCAGCTACAATAGGACCAGAAGACATAAACTCTACTAACTCTCCGTAGAAAGGTCTTTCAGCATGAACTTCATAAAACTTCTTAGCATCTGCTACTGTGAGTTGAGTAAGTTTCATTGCTTTAATTTTAAATCCAGCTTCAGCTATTTTCCCAAGTATAGCTCCTATGTGTCCATCTGCTACTGCATCTGGTTTAATCATCGTAAAAGTAATGTTTCCTGACATTTTATTTTAATTTTAACCGTACAAAAATACGAACTTATTTCTAGTTTTAAAACTTTTTTTGGCACAGCTTTTGATGTAATGATAACGATTCTCATGTTTAATTTGAGTTTTCATGGTTATTAGTTTTTACCCTGATGCTTTCTAAAGTGTCAGGGTTTTTTATTTCAATTTAAAGAGCTGAACTTGAAAATTTGTGTACTTTTAGTCATCATAAAAAAGAGAAGACTATTCTGTTAGTCTTCTCTTTCTTATAACTTATATTTAGATGTTATTATAAAGTATCTACAAATCCTTTCTCTACTTTATATCTCCATCCAAATGGGTCTTCACTTGTATTAGTTTGAATACTTACTAATTGGTTTTTAAGTTTTATTGCAAAACTTTCTTCTTCGCTTAACTGTGGTAAAACCATTTTCTCCTCTTTGTAACCTAACGCTTGGAATACACTTAAAACTACTGCTGTCCCAACACCCCAAACTTCTTTTAAAGTACCTTCTTTGTGTGCTTCAATCACTTTCTTTACGCTAACGGGTTCTACTTTTACCTTTATATTATTGTGTTTGGCTAGTTGTATAAAGCTATCTCTAGTTACACCGTCTAATATTTTATCAGATGTAGGAGGTGTGTAAATAGTATCTCCTATTCTTACAAATACATTCATAGTGCCACTTTCTTCAAAATACTCGTGAGAAGCGTCGTCTGTCCAAATAATCTGCTCATAACCTTCCTCATTAGCTAATTTAGTTGGATAGAAAGAAGCGGCATAGTTTCCAGCTGCCTTAGCTGAACCAACTCCACCACTAGCAGCACGAGAGTAATAGTCTGCGATTTTTACAGAAACAGGTTCTGTATAGTAAGATTTTGCTGGTGCTGCCACTATAGCAAACATATATTTGTCGGCTATTCTTGCTTTAAGAGCTTCTTCTGTAGCAAATAATAAAGGACGAATATATAAAGAGGAGTTTTCTCCGTAAGGAATCCAATCTCTATCAATATCCATGAGTGCTTTTAATCCATTCATGAAAACTTCTTCATGGAGTTCAGGTATTGCTAGTCTTTTTGCAGATTTGTTAATTCTTGCAAAGTTTTTCTCTGGACGGAATAAGTAAACCTCTCCATCTTTATCCTTATAAGCCTTCATACCTTCAAAACAAGCCTGTCCATAGTTAACCCCCATCATAGCGGGAGTAAATGGTAAGGGGCCATAAGGCATAAGTTTAGGTTCTCCCCACTTTCCATTTTCATATTCACATATTACCATATGGTCTATAAAGGTATTCCCGAAAGAAAAATTTTCTGGATTGAAACTATCAATTCTAGGATTTTCTGATTTTTGAATTATCATTTTTGAAAAATTTACTCGTTGTTCACAAAGATAATATAATTTTTGGAATATCCAAATTTTGGTTTATTTTTGAAAAAAAATAGAATGAAAAGAGAGGTTAAATTAACGGAAGATGGTTCTAAAACATTGTTTATAAATGATTTAAGTGAGGGGTATCATTCTCATCATGGAGCACTTCAAGAAGCAAGGCATGTGTTTATTAAGAATGGTTTAGATAGAGTTAATGATTTGGAAATAAATATATTAGAGCTTGGTTTTGGGACGGGGCTGAATGCTTTAGTAACTATGGAAAAAATAAGGGCTTCTAATGATATAAAGAAAATAAATTATTTTACTCTAGAGAAGTATCCTGTGAATTTAAAAGAAATTAAGGAACTATCTTTTCATAATTTATTTAATCTTCCTGATATAGATGTTATCAACACAACTTTACACGAATGTGAATGGGAGCAACCTTGCGAGATATTGCCTAATTTTAATATCACAAAAATTAATACAGATTTTTATGAATTAAAAAACATTGAGTTGCCAAAGATAGATTTGGTGTACTTCGATTGTTTTGGAGCTAGAGTTCAGCCAGATTTGTGGGAGCTACCTCTTATGGAAATGGTGGCAGAGAAAATGAAAGTAGGAGGTTTGTTAACTACATACTCTTCTAAAGGGAGTTTTCAGAGGGTGTTAAAATCGCTTAATTTTAAAGTGGAAAAATTAGAAGGTCCTAAAGGGAAAAGAGAAATGATAAACGCATGGAAAATGTAGTTCTACTGAAGCTATAAATTTTCTGATGTTTTGTATTTTCTGAAAAAGTTGTATATTTGCAACGGCAAGTCCTAAACAACCAGCTCCTGAAAATCCTCCAGGGTGGGAACGCAGCAAAGGTAATCGGTTGTAGCGGTGTGATTTAGGTAGCTTGCCATTTTTTTATTCACTCAAGTTACCATTTAATTTCCTCCTTATTTTTTGATAGAAGATAGCTGTTTATCTTAGAGAAAGGTCTACTACCTAAAAAACCTCTGTGGGCGGATAGAGGAGAAGGGTGAGCGGTCTTTATAATATGATGTTTGTGTGCGTCTATAAATTGAGTTTTCTTTTGTGCAAAAGAACCCCAAAGCACAAAAACAACATTTTCTTTCTTATTTGATATTTCCTTGATGATAAAATCTGTAAAGGTTTCCCAACCTAAATCTTTATGAGAGTTCGCTTCGTGAGCTTTTACGGTAAGAGTAGCATTTAGTAGAAGTACGCCTTGCTTTGCCCAAGAGTCTAGCTCGTTGCTGGTTTTAATTATACCTAAGTCGTCTTGTAATTCTTTAAAAATATTTCTTAGTGATGGTGGTGCGAGTACTTGGTCTGATACAGAAAAACATAATCCATTAGCTTGAAAATCATTATGATAAGGGTCTTGCCCTAAAATTACGACTTTCACTTCTTCAAAAGGAGTAAGTTCAATCGCTCTAAATATTTGTTCTTTGGGAGGAAAGCATTTATACTGATGATATTCCTGTTTTACTTTTTGCCATAAATTTTTAAAATAAGAGGAATTTTTTATAGGTGCTAATACTTCAGTCCAAGTCATATTCTATTTTTTAGGAAACTATTTTTGAAAGTAAAATACCAGTAGCAATAGCTACATTTAGAGAAGTGTTTTTTCCATACATATTGATGTGTAGATGGTCGGTACACTTTTCTAGAGCTTTTTCGGAAACCCCATTTTTTTCGTTACCGCATACGATGGCACAAGGGAAATGGTATTCAAAAGTTGCATAATCTACACTTTTACTTGTTTTTTCTAGTGCGTAAAAACGAGTGTTCTTTTCAAAATGATTGATAGCCTCTTCCCAACTATTTACAAAGATGATATTGAGATTATTTTCTGCACTTCTTGTGGTTCGTTTTATTCTAGGGGAAAGTTGGTGGAAGTTATCAGAAACTATCACAACTTTTTGCACTCCCATAGCTTCAGCCGTTCTAAGGATAAGCCCTATGTTTTCTGGAGATTGTAGGTGCTCCAAGATAAGGCTTATCTCTTTGTGGTGTTTTGGGTTGATGATTTCGTGGTGTTCTAGTTGCATTAAACGCCGAAAGTATTACTGAGTTAAATCTAATCCGCCAAAATTACCACTACTCATCATAAGAAAAGCTCTTTGGGTTTTATCCAAACTTTGCCAATATTGGTGTAATTCTTCCGCATTGGTAAACACTTTTAGATTAGGATTTTTAAATTTCTCCTTGATAAGCTCTGGAGAAATAGTGTCCATTCTTTTTATTTTTAAAGCTTCCTCCGAGTAGAAAACTACCGCTTGGTCTAATAAATCTAAGCTGTGAGCATATTGTTCTAAAAACTCTGGATTTAGAGAAGAGTAAGTGTGAAGTTCTAAGAAACCATATTTAGTGGTGTTAGAAAATTGCTCCGAAAACGCTTTTGTGGTCGCTTTTACTTTGCTAGGAGCGTGGGCAAAATCTTTGTAAAGAATGCCATTATCGTTTCTTTCTACTTTTTCTAATCTTTTAGAGGCACCTTTAAAATTGATAATGGCTTCATAAAAATCTTCCTCCATAATGCCTAATTGTTGGCAAATATGCCTAGCACCTTCCATATTCAGTAAATTATGAGCACCAAAAACAGACAACGGAACTTCTCCCATCTCGGTTTCTAGATAAACTTTTTGGTCTGTGATTTTATATTTTGGAGTTTTGTAAGGGATTTTTCTGAAGTAATTTTCGGCAGCTTCTACTACTTTTACTACTTCTTCGTCTTCTTCATTGTATACCAATACACCACCAGGAGTAATACTTGCCACAAATTTTCTAAATTGCTCTATGTAATCATCAAAAGTTTTAAATACATTGATGTGGTCCCACGCAATCCCAGAAATAAGAGCGATGTTAGGTTGGTACAAAAGAAACTTTGACCTTAAATCTATAGGTGAGGATAAATATTCATCTCCTTCCAAAATCATAAAATCGTTATCTTCTGTGGTTTTTACCATACAATCAAAGCCTTCTAGTTGTGCTCCCACCATATAATCCACCTCTTTTTGATGAAAATTGAGGACATGAAGAATCATAGAGGTAATGGTAGTTTTACCGTGTGAGCCACCAATTACAACACGAGTTTTATCTTTGCTTTGCTCGTATAAAAATTCTGGGTAAGAAAATATTTTAAGTCCCAGTTCTTTAGCTTTAGCTAGTTCGGGATTATCGGCATGAGCGTGCATACCTAGTATTACGGCATCTATATCTGATGTTATTTTTTCTGGAAACCAACCAAGACTTTCAGGGAGTAATCCTTTTTTTTCTAATCTTGATTTTGAGGGTTCAAAAATAGCATCGTCTGAACCTGTTACTACATAACCTTTATCTTTAAGAGCGATGGCAAGGTTGTGCATAGCACTTCCGCCTATAGCAATGAAATGTGTTCTCAATGTTAAAAAATTTATACTCACAAAAGTAAGAATTTTATATTGTTTTTTTAGAACTATTTTGAATTAGACTTGGCCTCTCTAAAAAAAGAGGCTACCTTAAAAAGATAGCCTTATGAATTATTATTTTTTCTGGGGAGGATAGTTCTTTAAAATTCCTTCTACAATTTGAGGTATTTGTTTTTGCTTAGACTTAGGAGCATCTACATTGATGCCACTCCCGATGCCCTGCCAAACCAATTTGTTAGTCTTGGCGTCTATAATGTCTATTACTAAAGTACCTGTGTTGTAGTTAGAAACCCAAGTGCGGTTCATACCCCAACCCCAGCCCCAAGGGCCTCCCCAACCCCACATACCATAAGGGTTGGTGCTTTGTATATCTTCTACCTTTTTATGAGAAGCCTTTACATTGACTATTAAATCTGGGTTTTGGTTAGTACTAAGACCTTTAGCGTTGAATTGCTTTGCAATTTCATTAAGCACTCTGTCCTTGTCCAAATCATTGATTTTTAGATCATCAGTTCGGAACATATAAGTTTTATACTGATTAAACTGAGCAGTTTCTGCATAATCAGTTCTGATGTTAAAAGGACTACAAGAAGTGATACTTAGTGTAGTAGCGGCTGCTAGGATTAAAAAAACATATTTTTTCATTTTGCTATTGTTTTAAAGGTTTTTTACTCTTTATAAATGTGTCAGTTTTCTTGTCATATCCGTATGGGCAATGTTTACAGCCACTTTTGCAGCAGTAGCCTCTTTTGAGGTGGTATTTTTCTGTAAATACCTTGTAGCCTTGTTCGTTATAATAGAAATCTTCATTTTTATTACTGTTGTGTGATGGCATAAGTTAGAATTTATATCTTTGCTCTACTAATTTTATCCTAATGATAATAGTGTGCCAAAAACTGCTTAAAAATACAAAAATTACTGGAATTGCTATTTTTCCATTCATTTTTTTACGCACAAGGGCAGATAAAACTAATAAAAAGTTAGTTAATCACGAGAAAATACACTTAAGACAACAGTTGGAGTTAGGACTTATTTTCTTCTATCTATGGTATGTGTTAGAGTTCTATTATAGATTATATCAATACAAAAATCCTCATTTAGCCTACATCAATATTTGTTTTGAAAGAGAGGCTTATACTAATGAATCTAATTTACATTATCTTAAAGAGAGGAGTTTTTGGGCATTTTTAAAATACAAATAATGAGCAAAGTTGAAATTCCGATAACAAAAATTCCTCATCTTAATAAACAAATTGAACTCTATATTAAGAGAGAGGATTTGGTACATAAAGAAATATCAGGTAATAAATACTGGAAACTACTTTATAACATAGAGAATTACAGGAAAAAACAGGTCGAAAATCCACTGATTATTACTTTTGGCGGTGCTTTTTCTAACCATATTGCTGCAACGTCAGCCTTGGGAAGAGATTTAGAAGTTCCAACTTTAGGGATTATAAGAGGAGAGGAGCTGGTCTATAAGTGGGAAGAAAATCCTACATTAGTAAAGGCTAACGAAGACGGAATGGCTTTTGACTTTGTAACTAGAGAATCTTATAGAGATAAAAATCACCTTACAGAAATTTATCAGGAGCTTTTTCCTAACGCACTTATCATTCCCGAGGGAGGCAGCAATGCTTTAGCGGTGGAGGGTGTTCAATTTATGTTGGATGAAAAGACAATAGAATTTGATTATTTATGCACGGCAGTAGGTACAGGTGGAACGATAGCAGGGCTTTCTAAATTTGCTGAAAAATATCAGAAAGTTTTGGGCTTTAAAGCTGTAAAAGATGATTCTTTAGACGGTAAAATTTTAGAATGGAGCGGAAGAAATAATTTTCAATTGATGGAGACAGGTCAAGGAGGTTATGGTAAAATAACAGACGAAGTAGTGGCTTTTATCAATAAATTTTATCGTAATTATAATATTTTATTGGAACCTATCTATACAGGCAAGATGATGAAACGTTTATGGGAGCTGATAGATGAGGGCTTTTTTGCTTCTGGTAGTAAAATTTTAGCTTTTCATACAGGTGGTTTACAAGGGATAAAAGGAGCTAATGAATTCCTGAAAAACCAAGGCAGACCTACTATTGTTGAGGAAGATGTGGTATAGGTGAGATAGGCTTACATCTACAAATAAAAAGATTATTGTATCTTTGTTGAGTGGCAAGCTGGATTGGTTTGCTGCTTTATTTTTAATAAAAACATAATTTATAAGATATTATGAAAAAGTTTTTGATAGCTTCGACGGTTTTAGTTGTTTCTCAATTTAAGGCTCAGACGTGGGCAACAGATGACCAATATATCCAGCGTTTTGCAGGATATGCCGTAGAAGAAATGGAAAAATATAAAATCCCAGCAAGTATTACTTTAGCACAAGGGATATTGGAAACAGGAGGTGGGCAATCTCGTTTGGCGAAAGAAGGTAATAATCATTTTGGAATTAAATGTAAGGAAGATTGGACAGGCAAAACAATGAGGCATACTGATGATGCTCCTAACGAGTGTTTCCGTGTGTATAACGACCCAAAGGAATCTTATGAAGACCACTCTAAGTTTTTAGCTTATCGCAAATACTATACTAATCTATTTAAACTTGACCCAAAGGATTATAGAGCTTGGGCTCATGGGCTTAAAAAAGCAGGATATGCTACCAATCCTAGGTATGCTTATATTTTGATAGATAAGATAGAAAAGTATAAACTTTACGAGTTTGATAATATTTCGTCCAAAGAAGTTTCTTATACATTATTAAAACTTTATCCAGAGTTGAATGATGATAAGGAGTTTATGGCGAAAATAAACCCTCAAAAAGAGGTTAAAAAGAAGGAAAATGTAACAGTATATGTTCCTTATAGGCAAACTTCTTATGCAGAGCAACAAAAAACAGCAGAGCAATTAAGAAAGGAAAAGTTAGCATTGCTAGAAGGTATGGCAGTACAATCTCATCCTAACGAAGGGTTGAAATATGTAGTGATTCCTGCAGATACTGATGTGGCTTACATTGCCAAAAAATTTGATATGAGAGAAGGAAGATTGTTAAAATGGAATGATTTAAGCGGGAGTAAATTAAAAGCAAACGATATCTTATTTTTGGAACCCAAATCTTCAACAGGAAGTGTAGAAACATACAAGGCTGAAAAGGGAGATACAATGCATAAAATTTCCCAAAAGTTTGGTGTTAAGTTAAGAAAACTTTACTCTAAAAATAGAATGGAGCAGGGAGAACAGCCTAAGGAAGGGCAAATTATTTATTTGCAAAAGAAAGCTCCACGTAGATAATATTTGATAATTAGGAAAAATAAAATTAAAATGTTATATCAAAGAAGTAGTGCTTTATTTCAAGAGGCTAAAAACTATATTCCTGGCGGTGTAAACTCTCCTGTAAGGGCGTTTAAATCGGTGGGTGGGACTCCTGTATTTATGAAGTCGGCCAAAGGGGCTTATCTTACAGATGCAGACGATAAAACTTATATAGATTATATCAATTCGTGGGGACCAGCCATATTAGGGCATACTCACCCCGAAGTGCTGGAGGCTGTAAAGTTACAAGCTGAAAAAGGCTTCTCATTTGGAACACCTACCGAATTAGAAACCGAAATTGCTAAATTCATTACAGTAAATGTACCTAATATAGACCAAATAAGAATGGTGTCGTCTGGTACAGAGGCTTGTATGAGCGCTATTCGTTTGGCTAGAGGTTACACAGGGAGAGATAAAATTATTAAGTTCGAAGGTTGTTATCACGGACATTCAGACTCGTTTCTGATAAAGGCAGGAAGTGGTGCGGCAACTTTTGGAAACCCTAACTCTCCAGGAGTTACACAAGGTACGGCTAAAGACACCTTACTAGCAAGATATAACGATTGGGAACAAATCCAAGATTTATTTCGCCATAACGAAGGGCAAATTGCGGCGGTTATCATAGAGCCAGTGGCTGGTAATATGGGTTGTGTACTTCCTGAAAATAACTTTTTACAAAATCTGAGAGAAATTTGCGACCTTAATGGAACTCTTTTAATTTTTGATGAAGTGATGACGGGCTTTCGTCTAGGATTTGGTGGAGCTCAAGAGGTCTATGGAGTGAGGGCGGACTTGGTAACTTATGGTAAAGTTATCGGTGGAGGTATGCCTGTGGGTGCCTTTGCTGGGCGTCGTGAAATTATGGAATGTCTAGCTCCTAAAGGTGCTGTTTATCAAGCAGGAACGCTTAGTGGTAATCCTATTGCGATGAGAGCGGGACTGACGACACTGCAACTTATTAAAAATGATGAAAACTTTTATCAAAACCTTGATAAGACCACAGAAAAATTAGATTTTGAAATTGCTAAAATCCTTAACGAAAAAGGGATTGAACACCGTATCAATAGAAAAGGCTCTATGATGTCTGTGTTTTTCCATACTAATAGAGTAGCTAATTTTGATGAGGCACAACAGGCCAATCATTCGTTATTTAATACCTTTTTCCATCACTTGTTGGAGAGAGGTGTTTATCTTCCACCTAGTGGGTACGAAACTTGGTTTATTTCTTCTGAAATAAAAGATAATGAGATAGATAAAACTTTAGAAGCAATAAGAAGTTTTCAGTACTAAATACCTAAAATCACTCTAGAACATTGGGGTGATTTTTTATTTTTGATGAAATGTTAAATAGAATAGTTAGTTTTTTTATCTTTGGGACGATTTGTAATAATTATTATGATATGAAAAAAATAGTGATACTAGCATTAGGTTTATTTTTGTCTGTTAATGCCTATAAAGGGCAAGAAATTACATTGGATAAAATCTACTCGGGCTACTATAGAGGTAAAGGTATAGCGGGGATTTCTCCTTTGAAAACAGATGATTATTACGCTGTAATAGAACCAGCAGGAATTGCAAAATATTCTTATAAAACTTTACAAAAAGAAGGTTATATAGTAGAGGGAAGATACGAAGATTATCAACTTTCTAACGATGGTCAAAAGATTTTGTTACAAAAAGCTAGTGAGCCTATTTACAGACATTCTTTTTTAGGTGTTTTTGAAATTAAAGACTTATCAAACGGAAAAATCATTTCTTTATTTGAAGGTAAACCTGTTCAGGAACCTACATTCTCGCCTAATGGTAGTAAAGTGGCTTTTATTTCAGAGAATAACTTGTATTACCAAGACTTAGCATCGGGGCAGGTGGTTCAAATTACAACGGACGGTAAGAAAAATGAAATTTTGAACGGATTGGCAGATTGGGTTTATGAAGAAGAATTTGGTCACGCCAAACAATATGTATGGAATAGTGGCGGTGATGCCATTGTTTTTGTAAAGTCTGACGAAACATCTGTTCCTGAAATGAATATGCCTATCTACGGAAACAATCTATATCCACAAGATTTTAAATTCAAATATCCAAAAGCAGGCGAAAAAAACTCTGAAGTTAGTTTGCACTATTATCAGTTGGATACAAAAAAAATAGCTAAGGTAGATTTAAGTGCTTTTGAGAACTATTACATCCCGCAATTATTTGTGTCTAAGGCATCTGATGAGGTTTTGGTGGCTACAGCTAATAGGCATCAGAACAAGTTAGATATACTAAAACTAAAAACTTCTAGCGGAAAAATAGAAAAACTATTTACGGAAACAGATAAGGCGTGGATAGAAACTGATAATTTGACTTTAGAATTTCTTTCTGATGGAGGTATGTTATGGGCTTCGGAGAGAGATGGTTACCGTCATTTGTATTGGTATGATGCTAAAGGTAAGTTGAAAAAACAAGTTACAAAAGGAAATTGGGAAATTACAGATTATTACGGTTTTGATGCTAAAAATCAAGAGGTTTTTGTGCAAACTACTCAGAATGGAAGTATCAATAAAGTGGTGTCTAAAATCAATATCAATACGGGTAAATCTCAAATTGTTTCGGATTTAGAAGGTAATAATACGGCTTCTTTTAGTCCTAATTTTAATTATTTTATCAATACAACCTCTTCGGCTAAAACACCACACAAATATGTGTTGAAAGATAGAAATGGAAAGATTTTGAAAGAAATACAAAATAATGATGAGCTTTTAACTAAGTTGAAAACGGATAATTGGGTAGAAAAGGAGTTTTTTACTATACCTAATAATGCAGGAGACCAAATGAATGCGTGGATTATGAAACCTAAAAATTTTGACCCTAATAAAAAGTATCCTTTGTTTATGTTTCAGTATTCAGGACCAGGGTCTCAACAGGTAAGTAATTCTTGGGATTCTGGGAATGGCTTATGGTTTAATCACTTAGTTCAGAAAGGATATATTGTAGCCTGTGTAGATGGTAGAGGAACAGGATATAAAGGAACGAAGTACAAAAAATCAACCTATCTTAATTTGGGTAAATACGAAATAGAAGACCAAATAACCGCTGCAAAATGGTTTGGGAAACAGTCTTATATAGATGCGAATAGAATTGGAATTTTTGGTTGGAGTTTCGGAGGCTATATGGCGAGTTTAGCAATGACTAAAGGGGCTGAGGTCTTTAAAATGGGAATTGCAGTAGCACCAGTAACCAATTGGCGTTTTTATGATACGGTTTATACAGAAAGATTTTTGAGAACACCACAAGAAAATACAAAAGGTTATGATGAAAACTCTCCTACAGAATATGCTCATTTATTAAAAGGTAAGTTCTTGATGATACACGGTACAGCAGATGATAATGTGCATTTTCAAAATGCAGCAGTATTTTCCGAGGCACTTATTCAGAATAAAAAGCAGTTTGAGTTTATGACTTATCCAGATAAAAATCATGGTATATATGGAGGAAATACTCGCTCTCAACTTTATGAAAAAATGACACAATTTATATTGAGTAATCTGTAAATTGTCCAGTTTAATAGCTAAAGAGTTACTTGAAAAAAGTAGCTCTTTTTTATTAGTGGAAATAAAAAATGCTATTGAATTCATCAATAGCATTTTACTGTACCCGGAGCCGAAGTAAAACCCTATTTATATTATTTTATAGTAACCCTTTTATTTATCACGCTTAACGCCCAATTTAAGGGAGTTTTAAAATCAATTAAAATATAACGAAATAAAAATAAATAAAAAAAATGTTGGCAATTTGTCGGCAAATTTATAGTTTTGTATAAAATTGATTAGTTATGAAAGTGCGTTATTTTATACTGAAACAAAAAAACCCGTATTCTCAAATTTATATCCGTTTTTGGTGCGGTCGTGAATATGATTTTAAAACTGCTACGGGTATGCGTGTAAAATATAACGACTGGAGCGTGAAAGATGAGAAAGTAAAAAACAAAGTTACCGCAAGTGATAAGGATTTTATTAACTCCAAATTAAACGATTTACGGGGCTTTGTTATTGAGGGCTTTAACAAGGACTATAACAGTGGCGAACCTATCCCGAAAGATTGGCTAAAACGAAAAGTGAAAGCGTTTTTTAACCGTGCCGATATGAGCAAACCCGAAACCGTCTATTTTTTGGATTGGATAAAAGTATTCATAGACAATGCACCCAAACGCTTAATAAAGGGCAAACCATTGAGCCAAAACACAATAAAAAAGTATGTTACCACTTACAACAAAGTGAAAGAATTTGAAGCCCATACAAACAAAAAACTGACCTTTCAAGATATAACAATGCGGTTTTATTATGACTTTGTGGACTACTGCCGTAATGTACAGAAACTGGGGACAAACTCAATATTTACCCATATCAAGGAAATAAGGGTTTTTTGCAATCAGATTGAATTTGAGGGGCTGAATATTCCTAATCATTACAAAAAATTTGATATAACCACCGAGAAGACCGAAGATATATATCTAACTACCGCCGAAATAGACCAAATATTTAACTGCGATTTTAAAGAAAATCTAAGACTAGATAATGCAAGGGACTTGCTAATAATAGGGCTACATACAGGGTTAAGAGTGTCCGACTTTATGCGTTTAAACCTGGACCATATTAAAGATGATACCATTAGAATAACAGCCAAAAAAACGGGTAAGGTGGCAGAAATACCAATGCACCAACAAATAAAAAGCATACTGGAAAAAAGAGGGGGCAAACTACCCCACGCAATAAGTGAGCAAAAATTTAACATTTATATCAAAGAAATAGGGCAAATACTAGGCTTTGACACCCCAACCAAAGGGGCAAAAGTGCAAGTAATAGATGACAAAGGCACGAAGCGAAAAATAAAAGGTACATATCCTAAATATGAACTTATGACCTCGCATATTTGTAGGCGTTCCTTTGCAACTAATCTATACGGAGAAATACCAACCCCGTCAATTATGGCAATAACAGGACACTCTACCGAAACAATGTTTTTAAACTATATTAAAAAGACCTCATCAGAAAATGCCGAAGTATTGCGTAATTTCTACAAAAAACAAAACGAAGCCAAAGGCAGGAAGCCAGTTTTAAAAGTGATTTAAAAGTTCTTTAAAAATAAATTATTTTACGCCCCTATATACTAGGGGTTTTCTTATTTTGTATTTATGTATTTTATATTTATTTTATGTTTTTATTATGTTTTTGTTAATTTTTATAAATAATAAAAATCTAGTGATAAAATTAAAAATACTCTCTTTTTTTTCAAAAAATCAATCACTATAAAAAGTTAAATTATAAAAAAAATCTCTTTTTTGGGTGGACAAAAAGTGTGTTTTTTTAGCCCTTTAAGTGGGGTGTAATAACAACTCAACACCCTTTAAGTGCAAAATTTAGCAAACTGGAGGGGGTGTAATTACATATATTTTAACATTAAAATATTGTTTGTCAGTGATTTAATATAAAAACCCGCCTATTTTCGTTATTTTTTTTGGATATTTCGTTTTGTCGTTCAAAAACCAGCTTGTAAAAAATAAAAACCCGCTATAACTTTATTAAAAACAAAGGGTTTTAACCCTTGTTTTGTAATTGTTTATAATTTAATAAAAATGATAAAATAATATAAATAATATAAAGTTATGGAAAACCTACAAGTAACCCAAGTACAAGGCGTAACCGCAAACGAACTCATCAAAGCAATAGCTACCGCCGTAAAAAATGAGCTACAAACTCCCGAACCTCAACCAGTAGAAAGCCACGATTTAATGCATAAAAAAGAGGTGGCAAAAATGCTAAGGGTTAGTTTAATGACCATAAACAACTGGACTAAACAGGGGCTTTTAACCTCCTATCGTATAGGTAACAGGGTAATGTATAAGAAAGACGAAGTTTTACAATCCTTAAAAGCTAAATAGTAATGCACTCACCAAAAGAGCAAATACTAATGGAGTGTATAGACCTCATCGCAGTAGTGGACTATTTACCCGAAGATGAACACGCCAAAGTATATAGCGAAATAATAGACACGCTAGGCACTTACCCTAATCCCCAAAAGAAAGGAAACCCCGAAGCCCCCACCCCCGAAATACTGGGGGCTTATTTGTGTGCTTCTAGTGTACGCAATGCGTGTAAACTTACCCTACTGGGATATTTAGATAACCGCACCGCAAAAACAACAATAACAGACTACCTAACCAATGCTTTAACTCTTTTAATAGAAAGCTAAACAAACCTATCCCAAATTGATAGACGGCGTTAAAATATTATGTAACCTCAACCCGACCCAATGGACAAATAATAAAAATTTGTCCTTTCGTTCGTGGACTGATGTAACAACGGGAGAGATGCCGTATAATAACAGACACACCGATATTAAAGGTCTGCACCTTTCTATAATTGAAGGCGAAGCGGAAACATATTGCGAAGCTAGAGGGGCTTTGCCTAGATATTATAACAATGGCGACCACAACGCTTTTGATTATGACTATAACGACTTTTTAACCACTTGCGACCTACTAAAAACGGATTTGTCGGTAAGTGCAGAAACCGCCGATTTAAAGCGTTTTGAGTTTGGGCTAAATATTAACCTGCCTTTTGATATTTCTAATGTTTACGAAGCCGTGAAGTGCTATAAAATGAATATTGCAGGTATCAATAAAATAAACGGCAAACGCAACGGGATAAAAATAGACTTCCAACAATACGAAATAAAAATTTATGATAAAGGGCTACACCAAACAAAAAAGCCTTCCCGACTTATGCGTTTTGAGGTGGTTGTTAAGAAAATGGAGTATGCTAAAAAGCTAGGCGTTAAAACTCTAGCCGACCTACAAAATAAAGATGTTTGGCTTAAACTATCGGAAAGAATACTAGAAATATGGAGCGATATTATTTTTATAGATAAAAGTTTGGATTATAGGCAAATGACCGAACACCGACAAAAAAAATACCTCCGTTTTTTTGATGTTCACTACTGGTGCAACCTCAACCGAAACACTTACTATAAGGCTAAGAATGATTTAAAAAAGTTCCAAAGTCTATACAGTAAAGGGATTAACGCCAAAGAGGTAATAACAGGACTGTTTATTGAGAAACTGCAAAAATTAACAACGCTTACACCCGAAGAAATTGGCGACAAATTAACCAAGTTTCAGAACCAAAAAAATAACGAAGATTTTAACCAAAAAGAGCAACGCTTAAAAAATGAAAATTGGCGACAAATTAACCATTTAGATAAAGGGTTAAAAACGGGTAATATTTTACCCGATATACACACTCATTTTTATAAAGAAAATAACTCTAAAAATAACAATACTAATTCTAGTAAAAAAAGCCCTAAAAAAATACCTCAACTTAACCAAAAAAATAGATGTAAATGTATGAACTGTAAAAAAGAATTAACTAACAAACGGGCAAACGCTAAGTTTTGCGGTTTAAAATGCAAAAACCAATACAATGGCAAACGCAGAACCAAAGAAAGGCAAAAAAACAGGGTGCAAGAAATGAAAGCCCTAAAAAAACTCCTGCCAAAATTAGAACGGCTTAATCTTCCTTTGTTGGTAATCTACAAGGCAGACGGGCTACAATATGCCGACCACCTAAGCCAAAGCGAAATACACGCCCCAAAAGACTGGATAAGACAAATAAAAAAAGTTATGATAACTAACGATAAAAACCGTCCTCCGCAAACATTCACGACACTAAGGGCAAAACAGCTAATAAGGGAAATAACGAAGATAAATAAGGGCAGACCACCCGAATAAAGAAAAGCACAAACTAAAATAGTCTGTGCTTTTGACCTAACTGATGCTAGGCGTGTCAGAGGTTTTACGCCCCGACGGTGCAAAGATATAAAAATATTTAAACCAACAAAACAAAAACGATGAGTAAACACAAAGAACGAAACAAAAGAATAATAGACCGCAATAAAAAAATACGGAACAGATACAACACTTTAACTGAAAACTATCCTCATTGGAAAGAGAGCTTTATAATAGAAAAACTTTCGGACGAATTTTATTTATCGCCCTCAACAATAGAGGATATATTATATTCAAGGGGAGTGTATAGCAAAATGTAGCTATACCCAAAGGGTTAAATGTGGTTATTTTGAGCGATTATTTTATACAGGGGCGGTACACCCCCATTAAGCAATATTAAAAACGCTAAAAACCCTGCAAATGCCTTTTGATAAATGGTTTACACAAAATTAGATGAAGCGTTTAATTGAGTGTTAATTGCGTTTTATTTACATTTAATTACCATTTTTACCTCAAAAAATTACGCTTTAATCCCAAAAAACTACAATTTAATTATAAAATAGATGAGGTTTTAGTTATATTTGTAATTCCTAAATACCAAAAATAATGACAAGAAAAACAAACATTTTGCCCGTGTGGTATGGTGGCAGTAGGCGAAAGCCCTGCAACGCTTTTGGTAGCGTAGGACACCTTAGCCGTACGGGTTTAATATTCCTAAATACCAAGAATTATGACCAAAAAAGAAACTGCCGTAATCATCAACGGTAAACCAGTAGAACTAGACCAGTACATTAGTACAATTAAAGAAAAAGGGTTAAAGTGTAGCCCCTTTGACCAAACGCAAAATTTAGGTTGGTTAGTCAAAAACATAATAGGGGTTTGTGCGTGTGCTTTGTATAATCTAGAAGATAACGGCAAAATGACACCAAAACAGCAATACGATACACTCGGTGCAAGTCCGATAGAGGTAGCTAATGTATTGCAATTTGCACAAACACTAATCCCACTCCAAGAGTTGGAACTCATCAGCGAAATAGAAACCGCTTTAAATATAACCCCAACTATAAAACTCTGACCACTGCCCCCAAAATACAGGGGGCTTTTTTGTATTTGCGTATAGACTAAAAGGGCTAAATGTTCATAATCAATAGACTAAAAAGGCTAATGTTTCATAATCAGAGCAATATAGATGAGGTTTGCAGGGGCTTCTGTTATGTATGGCAAATAAAATCACAAGAAAGTTACCATATAAACCTCCTAAGTTATCATACAAGAGTATTAAGTTACCATATTGTTAAGGACAACAAAAAGGGTCTGAATTTTTAGGAAATTTCATTTTTTCGGCAAAAATCGGCAATTCGTCGGCAAAATGGAGAAACAAAAAAGCGTAACTCGTTATAAATTAACAAATTACGCTTTTAAAATCGTACCCAGAGCCGGGATCGAACCGGCACGCCTTTCGGCATTGGTGTTTGAGACCAACGCGTCTACCAATTCCGCCATCTGGGCAAGGGTTGAATTAGAGACTGCAAATATATACTTTTTTTAGATTATACAAAAATATTTTCTAGAATTTTACCAAAAAATTTCCAATCCGTCATAAGCTGGTTTTATGTGCGGAGGTAATAGACTTTCTATTTCATCGTGAAACCCTAATCTATGGCTAATATGTGTGAGGTAAGTCATTTTAGGTTTTAGGATTTCTATAAGATCTAAAACTTGTGGAAGTATAAAGTGAGAAGTATGAGCTTCTTCTGCTCTTAAGCAGTTAATGATTAAAATATCTAAATTTTTTAATTTTTTAAGTTGGACTTCACTAATGAAACTCGCATCGGTGACATAGGCTAGATTTCCTATTTTATAACCAAGTATGGGGAGTTTTCCGTGGAGTACTTCTATAGGTTCTACTAAAGTTTCTAGTAGTTCAAATGATTGGTCAGTAATTTTATACAAGTCAAAACTTGGTGCTCCAGGATATTTTTCCGTAGCGAAGGCATAGGGAAACCTTTGCATAATTTCGTTTGAAACTCTTTCTAAACAATAGATAGGTATGTTTTTATTAGTGTTGAAAATAATGGGACGAAGGTCGTCTAGTCCAATAATATGGTCATTATGCTCGTGCGTTACTAGGAGTGCATCTATGTGAGATTCTCCGAAGGAAAGCATTTGTTGTCTAAAGTCGGGGCCGCAATCTATTAAGATTTTTTTATTAGCATTAGTTGTAATTATGGCGGAAGATCTAAGTCTTTTATCTTTAGGATTTTGAGAAAGACAAACAGGGTGCTTAGATCCTATAACAGGTATGCCTTGCGAAGTGCCTGTGCCTAAAAATTTTAGCTTCATTTTTGAGTTTAAAATCATTTTGGTAAATTTACAAAAAAATATAAATATTGCGAATATGTCGGGAATCAAAGCGGTTTTAACCCCTAAACAAAAAGCATTAGCTGTTAATTTAGACCCTTCAATATACGGGACATTTGCGGAAATTGGAGCGGGGCAGGAGACGGTACGTCATTTCTTTAGAGCAGGAGGAGCTTCCGGTACTATTGCTAAAGCGATGTCTGCTTATGATAAGGAATATAGTAATGCCATCTATGGGCAAGAGGTTAAAAATAGATTCGTTACTCAGAATAGATTAAAAAAAATGCTCAGACACGAGGTGAGCCTTATAGAGGAGCGACTAGATAATACCGAAACTCCAGATAGAAAGTTTTTTTCGTATGCTAATACCGTAACCACGATAAATTACCACAAGACCTTTAAAGGTCATGGTTGGGTAGGATTGATGTTCCAGCACGAGGCAGGAGTGGAGTACAGCGAAATTATTCTGCATATCAGATTTAAAGAAAATGATGCTACGCTTCAGCAGGAAACTTTAGGGAATCTAGGTGTTAATCTCATTTTTGGGGCTTTTAACTATGCTGATAATCCAAGACACTTGATTAACAGCCTTTACGATGATATTTCTATTGATAAAATAGAAATTGATATGATTGATTTTCAGGGGCCTGCGTTTGAATATGTTGATAACCGATTGATGAGCTTACAACTTGTCAAAAAAGGTATGACAGAAGCGGTGATATTTAATTCGGAAGGTAAAAATATGCTTCCTGCAGATATTCTTTACAAAAAAGATGTTTTTGCGGTTAGAGGTAGTTTTAGACCTGTAACATTGGTAAATATAGATATGTTTGAAAATGGGCTAAATCTATTTCTAAAGGATACTAAAGGAAAACCTGAAGATACCGTAATTATCTTTGAAATTACAACGGCTAATCTTAGAGCAACGGGTAAAATAGACGAGAGAGACTTTTTGGATAGGGTAGATGTGTTGGCAAAGTTGGGTTATACTGTAATGGTGTCTAACTTTTCTGAGTATTATCGTTTGGTAGAGTATTTTTACAGCTATAACATTCGCTATCTAGGGGTAGCGATGGGCGTTAATAATTTGTTGATGGTTTTTGATGAAGATTATTACAAAAACTTGCCAGGTGGAATATTGGAAGCGTTTGGTAAATTCTTTAGAAAAGATATGAAAGTTTATTTGTATCCATACAAAGATCCTGAATCTCATGAGGTATTAAATTCTGACAATTTGAAAGTTACCGAAAATCTTAAGGAACTGTATAAGTATTTTAAGCATAATAATAGAATCGTTGATATTGAGACTTATAATCCTAAATATTCCGAAATTTACTCTCGTGAGATTCTGGCTAAAATTGCAAATTGCGAAACAGGTTGGGAATGCCAACTTCCAGAAGGTGTAGCGGATATGATTAAAGACAGAGGAATGTTTGGTTACAAAGAAGCGATAGCTCTAAAGGGTTTTTAAAATAAACTCACATAATATGAAAAAAAGGAGTATTTTAATAGGATTGAGTATTATTTTTTCAACCCTATCATTTGGACAAAATTCCCAAGTGAAGCTATTAGACAGCTTATTTACTACTTTGTATGAAAAGAAAGCTTTCAATGGAAACGTCTTGATTGCGGAAAAGGGTAATATCATCTTTGAAAAAAGTTATGGATATGCCGATGAATCAGCCAAAAGAAAACTTGATAAAAATACAATTTTTGAGTTGGCCTCAGTTTCTAAGCAGTTTACAGCAATGGGGATAGTCATTCTCCAAAAACAAGGCGAACTAAATTACGATGATAAAATATCAAAATACATTCCCGGACTTGCTTTTTATGGGGACATTTCGATAAGGAATTTATTAAATCATACCAGCGGTTTACCTGATTATATGGATTTTTTTGAAGAAAAATGGGATAAAACAAAATTTGCAACCAATCAGGATATAGTAAATGAATTTGCCAAATACAAGCCCAATGTATTGTTCAAACCTAACGAAAAATTTGAATACAGCAATACGGGCTATGCTTTGTTAGGTTTGATTATTGAGCGGGTTTCTAAGAAATCATTTGATAAATTCTTGACGCAATATATTTTCACACCTCTAAAAATGAAGAATACCTTTGTTTATAGAAGTAAATATGAACCCAAGAAGATTGAAAATTATGCTTTGGGATATGTATCAGACAGTTTGGGCAATAAAGTGCGTCCTGATAGTTTGGGAAAAACATTATTTTATTATCTTGATGGGATTGTTGGAGATGGAATGGTTAACTCAACAGTCAGCGATTTATTGATTTGGGACAGAGCTTTATATGAAAATAAATTGGTTGATAAAAATGATAAAAAATTGATTTACCAGCCTTCAAAAACTACAGATGGAAAGGAAAATCCATATGGATTTGGTTGGCGTCTCTCCCAAAATGATAAATACGGTACAATAGTGAATCATTCAGGAGGTTGGGCAGGATACATTACTTTTATCGAAAGACATTTAACTAATGACAAAACAATCATTTTCTTGCAAAATAATGATCTTTCTTCTACAAAACTACCAATCAGAGAAATTAGAAAAATATTGTACAATGAGCCTTTACCGGTAGAAAAATCATTAAAACCGGTTGTTTTACAATCAGAAGATTTGGATAAATACTTAGGTCTTTATACTAATGAGAAATTCCCATTAAAGATACAGATAACCAAGAAAGAGAATGTACTCTATACACAAGCAACAGGACAAGAAGCAATTCCACTGAAAGCTTATGAAGATGATACATTTACCTTTGAACCTGCCGATATAAAAGTAATATTTAATATTAAAGACAATACCTTTGAATTACAGCAGGGAGGAATGAAAATTATATTTAAAAAGGAATAAAAAAACTGGCTATAACAAGGCATTGCCCGTTGGCAATCAGTAAAAAAAGCCAACCGTACAAACAGCACATTTGGTTTTTTCTGACATAAGAGTCAACGCTGAAAAACCAAAGGAGCTGTTCTTTGTCAACGCTCAAACAGAGACAGAAAATAAATTGAATAGATAAAAAAGAACAAGACAATAAATGATAACAAAACAAGCATTAGGAAGTACACTTTTTGGAATGGCCGATATTCTTCGTGACAAGGTTGAAGATTATAAAGCCTACATACTTTCTCTACTCTTCTTCAAACGACTTTCCGACAACTACGAGTGGGAAACTGAAAACGAAATCAAGGAATTTGTAAAACGCGAAGGCAGACAACCCACCGAACGAGAGTTGGAAATCATTATGCGTGAAAAACACGACTTCAAAATTCCTGAAGGCTGTTTTTGGAAAGATGTGCGTGATGCTTCGCCTGATAAGAAAAATGAAAAACTCAACAAGGCTGTAAACGAAATTGCTGATGCTAATGTGGACAGAAACGGCAAAGCCGTTCTAATAAGGAGTTATCAATACCGTGCGTTGGAACGAACCTGCACCAGATGGCTCGGGAAGCAAAAAATTGAGTCCACAAGTCTTGACCGCTTTGGTGAGTTACTTGGATGCCGTAGATTTGAGCAACAAAAACGCTTCCGTAGATGTGTTGGGTGATGCTTATGAATACCTGATTAAGCGTTTCGCTGATGAAAACAAAGGGGACACCACGGCAGGACAATTCTATACCCCACAGGAAGTAGTGGATATTATCGTGCGTTACCTGAAACCGCAAAAAGGAAACACCGTTTACGACCCTACTTGCGGCTCGGGTGGTTTCTTGATTAATGCCGCCAAATACTGCAAAGCCAATTACAATAACGCTAAAGCCATTCGCATTTTTGGGCAGGAAGATGTTTGGAACACCTGGGCGATTGCCAATATCAATATGATTTTACACGGCTTGGATGCCCGCATTGAAAAAGGCGACACCCTGCTCGACCCAAAATTTGTGGAAGAAGATGACGAATTGGCAATTAAGCAATTCGATTTATGTATGGCTAATTTCCCTTTCTCACAAGAGAATTGGACTAAAACAGGAGAGCCCAAAAAAGACAGCAAAGGCAAGGTTAAAAATAAAAAAGACGGCTCACCGCAGTTGGTTTACCCCAAAGAAGGCTATACCGACCCTTATGAGCGTTTGGTCTACGGAACACCACCCTATTCCAACGGAGATTTTGCCTTTTTGCAGCACATTATTGCTTCCATAAAAGAGGATGGCAAAGCAGGTGTGGTTTGTCCGCAGGGGGTTTTGTTTCGTGGGCAACCCGAAAAAACCGAAGAAGAAGACGGACAAAACCGCAAGGCAGATGACGAATATCTAATCCGCAGAGGATTTTTACAGGGTAAAGTAAACGACAACGGCGAGTTTACCGAAATGCACAATATCATTGATGCCATAGTGGTATTGCCCGGCAATTTGTTTTACGGCACTACCATTCCGGGTGCTATTTTGTTTATCAATAAAAACAAACCGGTAGAACGCAAAGACAAAGTGCTGATGGTGTATGCCGCCAAAGAAGGTTGGTACAAGGAAGAAGCTAATATGAATGTGCTTTTGCCTCACGACATACTGCGTATTTCTACCATTTTAGAAAGTTGGGGCGATTTGGAAGTTGCCAAGAATTGGATTGACTCGCAAAAAATCCGCTTAAAAACCCTGATACAGGAAGACCTTGATTTTAAACTCTTGGAAATTGAAGAATACTATGCCGAAGACATAGAAAAACAAAGCGAAAAATTAGCAAATGCCCAAAAAGTAATTGCCGATAAAGCAGCCGAAGGCAAAAACCCTACTAAAACGCATTTGAAAGCCGTAGAAATTGCCCAAAATGCCTTAGATAAACTCACCAATGAGAAAGCCGCCAAAGTAACCGCTGCCCACGAGCAAGCCGAAAAAGAACGCCAAGCCATTGACGCCGTAGAGCAGGAACTTATTACAGTGCTGCAAGACCCCGAACAACGCAAACGCTACTTTGCCATTGCCGATATGGAAGAGTTGGAAGAAAACGAGTTTAACCTAAACATACCTCGCTATGTGGACACCTTTGAACCCGAAGAAGAAATTGACCTAAAACAAGCCATTGCCGAGTTTAAAGCCACGCTCAACCAAGAAACCGCTTTGGATAAAACGATTGATGAACTTTTAAAGGTGTTGAATTAAGATGCAGAAAAGACTTAAAAATATTTGCAAACTATATTATGGGAAAAACCTGCCTGAAAAAGAATTTCAAAATGGCGATTATCCAGTATGTGGGGCGAATGGAATTATCGGATATCACAACCAATTCACGCATACAAATGAAATGCTTCTTGTAAGTTGCCGTGGTGAAAATAGCGGTGTTATTCATATTAGTCCACCCTATTCATTTATTACAAATAATTCAATTATTTGCGAATTTGAAACTGATGATGTTGATACTAAGTTTTTGTATTTCTTCTTAAAGTCCCAAAAAAGGGAGAAGTTAACTTCAGGTTCAGCACAACCCCAAATTACGACCTTTGATTTAGGTAGATTCAAACTACCAGATTTTCCACCCAAACCCGAACAAACCGCCATAGCTACTTTACTTTCCAAAGTAGATGAAGCCATAGCCGTCACCCAAAACAGCATAAAGGCAGCCGAAAAACTCAAAAAAGCCCTGATGCAAAACCTGCTCACCGGCAAACTAAAACCTGATGGCTCGTGGCGTAGCGAAGATGAATTTTATGAAGATGAAAAGTTTGGCAAAGTGCCGAAGGGGTGGGAAGTCGCAAGAGTCAAAGATTACGGTTTTGTCCAAACAGGGAAAACGCCACCAACCGCAGAGCCAAATGTATTTTCAGAAACGGAAAATGAAACCCGTTTTCCATTCATTACCCCAGGTGATTTAGGCGTTTCAAAATATATTTCGGTATCTGAAAGATATGTAACCGAAAAGGGAATTAGACACAGTTTTAAAGTACCTAGCAATTCAGTTTGTGTGGTTTGTATAGGTTCCACAATTGGGAAAATTGGAATCACCAAAATTGATTCCTGTACTAATCAGCAAATAAATACTCTTATCGCAAATGACAATAATTCAGGGGAATTCTTTTACTATATGATGGAATACAGAAAACCCCATTTCAAAGAAATAGCAGGAATAAACGCCACGCCACAAATAAACAAAAGTGGATTTGAAAAATACAAACTACTTCGACCAACTTCAAAAGTAGAGCAAGAAGAAATTGTATTAAAAATTAAATCAACTGATGAAGAATTTATGACAAAACAAACCAAAATCCAAACGCTTCAACGCTTAAAAAAATCCTTGATGCAAAACTTGCTTGCGGGCAAGGTGCGGTTACCGAAGGCGTTTATCGCACAGTTTGAAGCGGTGGAAGAAATTAACAATACTATAAAGACAATATAATATGGGAAATTTATCAGAACTCAACGGAGTAGAAAAACCCGTAACCGAATGGTTGAGCAAAATGGGTTGGTCGTTTAGAAGCCACGAAGACTTAAAGGTCTATGAACGCCCTTTTTCCAAACCCGTTATTGAGCAAATACTCATAGAAAAAACGGCTGCTATAAACGGCATTGACGAAGATGTTGCACAGCGAGCCGTAGATTTGCTCTTGCAAAACCTGAACAATCCTATACCCATTTTCGGCAACAAAGCCTTTTTAAACCAATTGGTTTCGGGCATTACCCTTACCGTAAAAGACCAAGACACCGTAAAAGACCAAGACATTGATGTGCATTTCATTGATTTTGAAACGATTTGGAAAAACGATTTCATCGTTACCAACCAATATTGGGTACAAGGCTACAAAATGGTAAAAACCGATATTGTGCTGTTGGTCAATGGCATTCCCTTAGTTCCCATAGAAGCCAAGCAACGAGCCCGCAAAGGCACCAATTGGATGGAAGGTGTTAAACAGTTTTCTACCTACGACCAACGAGCCGAAAAACTTTTTATGTGTCATTGTTTTGGAGTGGCTTGCAATGGCAGAATTACCAAATACGGTATTCTGGGAGCTTCTTCGTCTTATTTCAACGAGTGGAAAGACACCATTTTAGAGGTAAGTCATCACAACCCAATCCTTGAACCTACAAACGACCTTTGCCCCATCTATCAAGACCAAAAAGACGGACTTTGGAATTTTGATGTAGCCCGCCTGCCCAATGGCGAAGTGTTGGAGCGAATGAAACTCGGGATCATAGGCTTGTTGCAGCCTGCCCGTGTGTTAGACATATTAAAGCACTTCATCGTGTTTGAAGAAGTAGAAGGCAAAATCATAAAAAAAATAGCCCGTTACCAGCAGTTGAGAGCTGCCAACAAAATTGCAGAACGAGTAATTACGGGTGAATTAAACCAAGGCGTTATTTGGCATACCCAAGGCAGTGGCAAAAGTTTAACAATGCTATACACCGCCTACAAATTGCGACAAAGCAAGGAACTGAAAGACCCAACCATTTACATAGTGGTGGACCGCAAGGATTTGCGGGAACAAATTGGCGGCACATTTGACGATTGCGAATTTCCCAATGCCCGAGCCGTTAATAACATAGGCGATTTAAAACACATTATCAAAACCGCACCTTCGGGCGTGTTCATTACCACCGTTCAGAAATTTAATGAATTGGGCAACCTCCAAGATTTGCGGGATAATGTAATTGTGCTTATAGATGAAGCCCACCGCACCCAATACGGCAATTATCAAATGGAATTGCAAGCCGTGTTACCCAATGCCAAACGCTTTGCCTTTACGGGCACACCCATTCCCAAAACCCACCAGGAATTTGGCATTGTTGACCAAGAAAAAGGAAAGCACGAATATTATTTAGACCGTTACAGCATTCAAGATGCGATAGATGATGGAGCTACCAGACCTATTCGCTACACCTTTGGACCTACTGAATGGTTTTTGGATAAAGAGAAACTAAAACAAGGCTATGAAGAAATCACAGCCGAACTCACCGAAGACGAAAAACGAGCCGTTGAAAGACGGGTTTCGGCTTGGAAAGTATTTTTAAAACACCCCGAGCGAATAGAAATTCTTGCCAAAGCTATTGCCACCGATTTTAGAGAAACCGTAGAACCACAAGGCTACAAAGCCCAAATCGTGGCTTGCGACAAAGAAGCCTGTGTTTTGTATTACAACGAGCTATTGAAATACTTTGACCGTTCGGAAATAGCAATTATTTTCTCAACGGGCAATTACGAAGAAGGCGAAAAATACGAACTATACAAAGACCATTACAAAGAAGATGCAGAGCGTAAAAGGTTAATCAAACAGTTTAAGCGAAGAATTACAGAAGAAGAACAAAAGTTGGGGAATAATCTGAAAGTGTTTATTGTCTGCAATATGCTGTTGACAGGCTTTGATGCCCCCATTGAGCAAACAATGTATTTGGATAGTCCTTTGCGAGACCATAACCTTTTACAAGCCGTAGCACGCACCAACCGCCCTTATGATGATAAAGTAACCAAGCTGTCCAAAGAGTTTGGGCGAATAGTGGATTATGTGGGTGTTTTCCAAAATTATAAAGAGGCATTAAATTACGACCCCGAAGACATTGGCGAGTTTGAAGATGTAGAAAGTTTGGTAAAAACCTTCCCGAAAGTTTTGGAAGAAGCATTGAAGCCCTTTGCCGAAATTGTATTAGAAGACAGCTACGAATGTACAATGGCAATCGTGAGAAAACTTTCAGAAATAGACCACGGTAAATTTGAAAACGAGTTTAGAGAAGTAGTTCAGTTGTGGGAATCCATTTCACCACACCCGGCACTTCGGGAAGTTAAAACAAAATATTTGTGGCTAAATGAGATTTACGAAATCTATTTAGAAGAATTCAAACGCTTGGATTTTGATGCAGAAATCTATGCCGCCAAAACTCGGAAGCTGATTCAGGAAAGTGCCAAACTGCTTAACTTTAAAGGACATTTACCTGAAATTGCCATTGATTCGAACTATCTGAACAAGCTCCAAGAAATTAAACTCGACCCTTCGGATAAAGCGGAAAAAATTATTCGAGATATCGAAACGGTCATTCGCCAAAACGAAGTAAACAGTGCCATTTATGTGGAGTTCCAAAACCGTTTAGATGAATTGATTAGACAGAAACAAGAAGAAAGTTTGGCGATTGAAGAAATCCTGAATCAGCTGGGCACACTTTACACCGAATTGGACGAAGTGGCATCACTACCTGCACGAATGGGCTTCCCCGACAAAGGCAGTTTTGAGTTTTATACGATAATCAAAAACCAATCGGGCGAAATATTCAATGAAGAATTGGTAAGAAAATTTTCATTTGAAGCAGCCGAAAAAATCAAAGCCAAAATTTACAACGGATGGCAAGAAGTACCGAGAGAATTCGACCGCTTGAAATATGAAATTTTATTGTTGTCAGTAAATCCAAAATTTGAAAAATTGAAGATAGACCGCAACGAAGAATTGATGGAGCAGATAATGAAAGCCGTTTTACAGAATTACAAGTTAAACTAATGCAGTTACCTGATAACTATATATTAATCCGCAAGGAAGTAAAACACGCCCGCCTTCGAGTTAGTGAAGATGGACGGGTGCGAATTATTGCACCGCCTTCGTTTTCTGATGAGGATATTTCTTCAATGCTAAAAAAGAAAGCCAAATGGATTGACAGCAACTTGAAGTATTTCAACGAAATGTCAAAGATTGAACTACAACGGAACCAATTACTGCTTTTTGGCAATCGTTACAGCTATTTCTATGACACCACCTATGCGCAAAAGGTAATCATAGACCACGAACACAAAACCATCAGAGCAAAGCGAGATTTACTTGATGCCAACATTCAGGAAAATTGGTACAGAGCCATTGCCAAAAAACACCTGACTAAACGGACAAAAGAATTGTCTGCAAAGCTAAAACTGCCTTACAATAAGTTTTTTATTAGAGAATCTAAAACAAAATGGGGCAACTGCTCAAAAGACAAAAACATTTCCCTGAATTGGAAACTGATAAAAGCACCAGACTATGTGATTGATTATTTGATTGTTCACGAGTTGCTTCATACCGTAGTGATGAGTCATACCCATAAATTTTGGACATTATTAAAGTCCTATTATCCCGACTACAAAGAATCAATAAAATGGTTAGAAAAATATGGAAATAGTTTATAGCCAACGCAACAGCCACGCACATTGGCGAGCCGCAACAGCCAACGCTAAAACCCAAACTTGGCAAAGAATGTGTCTGCCCAACCGGACGAACACGAACACCGAAGTGATAACAGCGGATAAAGTGGTAAATCGAAGCTCTGTGCTTCAAAGAAACTTTGTGCTAAATCGAAAGGAAAGTGCTTCTAATCCGCTGCTGCACATACACTCAAATAGTTGTGAATAATTATAAAACCGAGAATGCAACAAAGACAAACTATCAAAATTTTTACATTTTTAATTACTACATTTTTAATCCTCCCGGCTTGTTACGGACAATACAAGATTTCGGGATATATTGACACCGAACAAAAAAAAACAGTGTATTTGAGTTTGCTTAAATATGACGAAGAAACATTAATTACCGAAAATCAAATCCTTTTTTCTACGCAAACCGACAGTATAGGATACTTTGAATTTAAAGGTCAATTGTTATCTGATAAAGACAAACTTTATCGCATTCACTCAAATCTTGATGAAGCAAAAGGCTTGCAGTTAGTAAGCAATGAGGAAAAGAATAATTACCATAATTTTATTTTCTCAAATAAAGACACAATTTATTTTTCAAAATCTGAAAATCATTGGTTTAGCCAACCCAAGAACACCAACCAAACAGATAAAGAATGGAATAACCTGAAACTATTTGAAGAAAAATTACTGCAAGGGTATTCTGAAGTGAAAAATAGAGAAGTACAACAACAAGCCATTAAAGACTTTACGGGAAAAATAAAAGCATATAGCGATGAAAATATTTCACATCCGTTAGTAAAACTTCTTGCATTTTCAGATATAAAAAGAAACAATTTTGACCTGAAAGCTGACTTTGAAAAAAATCCAGACTTCTATAATAACATTCTTTACTCCCTTAAAAGCTACTATTCCGAAACATCCTATTATATCCAATTTCAAGACGAAATTTCAAAAATATCCAATGCAATTGTTCAAAAAAAATATTCATTTCACAAAAACCTCAATTATTTTTTAGGAATATTAACTGTTACATTTGTATTCACTACGTTTTGGCTATTTAGAAAACTAAGGTTAATCCAACCCAAAGAAACCCAACAAGAAATTCACAATTTAGTACTAACCAATCAGGAAGAAAAAATTGCTAAACTGATTTTAGCCAACAAATCAAACAAAGAGATTGCCGATGAACTTTTTATATCGTTGAGTACAGTAAAAACACATATCCGAAATCTTTATGCTAAGCTAAATGTAGCAAACAGGCACGAATTAGCAGAAAAAATCAAAAATCATCCTTGGGATTAGTCCTAATTTCACCCCTGATTAAATCCACTTACCGATATTTTGAACACTACTTTTGCTTCCAAATTTTAAACAATCAAATCGGAAATGAAAAGAGTATTTTTAGTATTGATTTTTTCAATCCCCATACCGTTTGCCAACGCGCAAAAAACGGACATCAACCAAATTTATCAAACGGCAATTGAAAATTACGAAGCGAAAAATTATAAAAAATCAGCAGAGGCTTTTTCTAAATTGATAGAATTGGCAAAAGGAATGGAAAACCTGTCTGATTACGTTTTATTTCAGGGAGCTACAATTTTTGCAGGAAATGACAATCAACAGAAAACGTTTCAGATTTTGGATTATCTGATTGATAACCGTTTTTATTCAGATTTTGAAAAAGCAAATAGTCAAAACGAATTTCAAAAATGGCACACCGCAAAAGAATGGGAAAATGCCATTTTAAAAATCCAAGAAAATAAAGCAACTCAACCTGAGAGAACCCGACAAAACATCAAAGCAAAACTTCTGGAAGCCAAATCAATTTTAGAGAAAGATAATGAGAAACTTTGGGGACATCAAATCTGGAATGACAATATTATTGTGATTGATTATGATAATACCATTTACAGTTTGGCAAAATTATCGAACAGTCAAACACACGATGAAACGTTATACTACAAAACAATGGAAGCGAATACACTCGTTTTTGTAAACACCACTCAGAAATACGAAGAAAATGAATATGCAACAGTTTTAAGCAATTATCTCGGAGATAATAGTTCAACAATCATTCACGAGTTGTTTCATTTATTGCAATTCAAATTCAGGAAATTTAACGGAGATGCAATTGACTATTTAGACGAAACCAACGCAAGAATTTTATTGAGGTTGGAATACGAAGCATTACGAAATTCTTTGAAAGCTATAAACGAAAAGAAAGGAATTGAAGAAGTAAAAAATTATCTAAAAGATGCTGTAACATTTCGAAAAGAAAGGCAAAAACAGTATTTAAACTACCTAAACGATGAATTAGAAATCGAAACATTAGAAGGCTTAGCCAATTACACAGGATTTGTTTTATCCACCTATGAAAACAAATATGATAAGGCAATATCGGAAATCAATCAAAGAGAAAATGCCGAAACCTATACCCGACTATTTCCTTATGCAACTGGGCCAGCTTATGGTCTAATTTTCGACTTCCTGAATATCAGATGGAGAAATGGGTTAGATAAAGTCTACAATTTTGCTGAAATCTATGAAACTCAGATCAGTCAATCGAAACTCAAAATCAACAAAAAAACTTTAGACCAAGCCAAAGCAAGAAACAACTTTGAGGAGATAAATAAGCAGGAAAATGCAAGAGAGGAACATCAGAACAAACTAATTGCTTATTATACCGATTTGCTTATCAATAAACCGACTTTGAAAGTTGTTATCGCAGATTTTGACAATTACGGTCGTTCTTTCAATATGAACGGAACTTTGACCTTAAAGGACATAGGAATTGTATATTCAAGCATACGTGGAAGAGATAAATCTGACGGAAAAAATTTCGGAAATTTTTCAACGATTGAAGGGAAAGATAAACTTGGTGAATCTGGAATTTTAAGTTGCGAAGAAAACGGAACAACTTTCTTTGTATTTCCTTTACCAACTAATATAACTGACCAAAAAATCATCGGAGAGTTTTATGAAATCGAACTTAATCCAAACTGGAAACTCGTAAAGAAGAATGATGGGAATATGGAAATTGTAAAAGAATAACTACCACTAACAAGGTATTGTCAAAAACGGGAATATTTGCATTTTAGAAAAATTTGGTTACTTTTGGGTATGTATTTTAGTTGAAGTTAGGCGCTAAGAAGCCCCATTTTCGGCAATACCAGGACCGTTAGCAGAAATCATAACCAAATACAAATCCAATGAATAAAATATTACTTTTAACTTTTCTGTTTTTTAGTCTAAAAGTCTTTTCGCAAAAGAAAAGCTATTATGAACAGTTTGAACACTATCAAATCATTAAGAAAAATGACACCATAAATTTCCATATTTTTACCAAAAATAAAGAGAATAAAAAAATCTTATTATTCATTCAAGGTTCAGGACCACAATCAATCTATCATATTATAGAGAAAAATGATACTATAAGAAAAGAAAACTCAGATACTTTTGACGTTATAAAAAACAATATTGTTTATTCTTCAAATCCTTTCAGTTTGAAAAATTTCCCAAATGACTATAATCTTGTCATTATTTCAAAAAAAGGATTCAAATTTGAAACAAAAAACAATGATACTATTGCAACAAAATCATATTACCAAAACGAAAATCTAAATTATAGAGTTTGGCAATCCGACGAAGTTGTAAAATATATAACAACAAAAATTATTAAACATCCCACTAAGGTTGTGGCTCTTGGACATTCTGAAGGGACTGATGTCGTTGCAAAATTAGGAACCGTAAATAAGAAAATAACCCATATTGGATATTGGTCTGGTGGGGCAAATACGCAATTTTATGACTTTGCTTTATTGGATAGAAGAAAAGTTTATGAAGGTAAAATGTCTGATGAGGAATACAAAGAAAAATATGACTCATTGGTCAATCAAATGAATAGCATTTTTAGTGACCCAAACAACATTAATAAAGAGTTTTTTGGTTGTACTTATGAAAGATGGTCGGGTTTTTCCGAGCCAGCAATTGAAAATTTATTAAAAATCAATGTGCCAATTTTTGTTGTACACGGAGCCAAAGATGAAAGTGTTCCTGTTGAATCAAGTTTATTAATTCCGTTAGAATTTATCAGAAATAATAAATCGAATCTAACCTATAAATTCTATCCTGATTTAAACCATTCATTGATGACAGTTCCAAATGATAGCAACAAAGAACCAATTAGCAAATGGAACGAAATATTTGACGAATTTATAAAATGGTGCGAAAAATAATAATTTCACGAGATATTGCCGAAGGCAAGGCTTGTGTGCTTTTTTAGAAAAATTTGGTTACTTTTGGGTATATTTTAGTTGAAGTTAGGCGTTAAGAAGCCCCGTCTTTAGCAATTTCGGACCGTTCGGTGTTATTATAAAAACAATACTGCAAAAAAAATGAATAAATGAAAGCAAACGAAACAAAAGTAGAAGACTTTTTATCTTCAAATAAAACACAATTTGTGATTCCGGTTTATCAAAGAAATTACGATTGGTCGACAAGTCAATGTAAACAACTTTTGGACGATATTTTAGAAGTCGGAACTAATAATAAAATGAATGCTCACTTTATTGGTAGTGTTGTTTATGTCCACGATGATGTTTATACATCTTCACGAATTAAAGAATTAACCATAATTGACGGACAGCAAAGATTGACCACGCTGACCTTAATTTATTTAGCTCTTTACCGTTTGGCGATTGAAATTGGAGACGAAGGACTTGAAGCCGAAATTGCAGAAACCTATCTTACGAACAAGTTTGCACCCGAAGAAGAAAAACTAAAACTACGACCAACAGAAAACAACGACAAAGCAATAAAATATCTATTGAGAAGTGATGAGGAGGAAGAATTTAGTAACTTCTCAAAAGTGATTGACAATTTCAATTATTTTAAAAGTAGAATAACTGAAGAAAATTTTGAGTTCGTTATGAAAGGACTTTCAAAATTGATGTTCGTAGAAATTTCACTTGATAGAGAGAAAGACGACCCACAGAGGATTTTTGAGAGCCTAAACTCTACAGGTCTTGAATTATCGCAAGCTGATTTAATTAGAAATTACATTTTAATGGGGCTTAATCGTAAAGACCAAAACAAAATTTATAACAACTATTGGGAAATCATTGAAAAACTGGCTAAAGATGAAACTTTGAATACAAGTAAAGTTTCTGATTTTATAAGAGATTATTTGACTTTAGTTAATAATAAAATCCCGAACAAAAACAAAGTTTATTTGGAGTTTAAAGAAAATTTTCCAACATCAGATTTGCAAGAATTGGAAAATAACCTCTCGCCAATAAAATCACTTGTTAAATTTTACAATAAACTGCTTAATCCAAAGAACGAGGCAGACAAAGACATAAGAGTACAACTTGAATATATAAACAGACTTGAAATAAATGTCGCTTATCCGTTTTTAATGAAAGTTTATGAAGATTATTCAAAAAACATAATTGACAAAGCCACATTTATAAAAGTTTTGGATTTCATACAGTCCTTTGCTTGGAGAAGATTTATTGTTGGATTACCAACAAACGCATTGAACAAAATATTTATGACCCTTTACGAAAAAATAGACAAAAACGACTATTTGTTGTCCTTGCAAAAATGGTTGCTAAAAAGACCTGGAACGCAGCGTTTTCCAAAAAACAAAGAAGTTATTGAAAGTCTTAAACTAAAAGATGTTTATAATATAAAATCCAAAAACAGAACCTACCTACTTGAACGACTTGAGAATTTTGAAAATAACGAACCCGTAATAATTGACGGCAACGCAGATATAACCATAGAACACATTTTTCCACAAAATCCCGACCCGAAATGGAAAGTGGAATTAGGAACAGACGAATACAATTTAATTAAAGAAACCTATTTGAATACAATCGGTAATTTAACATTATCGGGCAATAATGGAAAACTTGGAAATAGACCATTTGTATTCAAAAGAGATTTAGAAAATGCGGGCTACAAGGCTAGTCGTTTATGGTTAAATAAATACTTGTCAACTGCCGAGAAGTGGGATAAAGCAGAAATTGAAAAGCGTTTTGACCTGCTCGTAGAACGATTCTTGAAAATTTGGCAAATACCCAATATTGAATTAGAGGAAAAAGACGAAAACAATGAAGTAAATATTTTTGAAGCAGAAGACCCAAAACATAAAAAATTGGAGTATGCCATTTTCTTCGACCAAAAAATTGAAGTTAACCAAGTATCAAAATTGTATGTAGAAGTGTTTAAGCAACTTTTTGAGTTGCAACCAGAGACCTTTTTCACAACTGATTTGGCAGAAAAGATAACATTAACAAAGACCCCAAAAGAAGGTAATCCAAGACAAGCCGTTCCAATAAATGACACCTATTTCATTGAAGGAAACATAGATAATATTGGGAAATTTGAGAGAATAAAACAGGCATTAACAATTTTTGATTCAGAAGACGAATTGACGATAAAATATGCTGAAAAAGAATAACCAATGCCCAACATCACCTATACACCGCCTGATGTGCTCGTCGCTTCGCGAACTTCGCAAAACCGCCGAGCCGACATTATGCTCCATTAGATAAAAATAAGTTATTGCAAAATCAATAAAATCTGGGAAACAAACTATAAGAATGAAAATGAATAAGGTTGCCATAAAGTTTGGGTTAATTATTATATTATTTGGAAATATTTTTTCTTCGTGTAAGACACCTGAAATATATATTTATATGACACCTGAGTTTAAAGAAAAAGAGAAAAGATTAAGATTTTCATTAGAGGAGGCATCTAATATTTGTAGAGATTATATTAATAAAAACAATATAAAAACCGAGAATGGATATTATAGTTTAGATATAATATATGATGAGAATTATATTTTTAGAACATATTATGAACCTCATAATTTCAAGTCAGGAAACTACAATCTTTCGGGGATATGGATTAATGGTAATACGGGAAAGATAAAAGAAGTCAAAGGGAATAAATATATTAAAGTAATATTTAGGCTTGGACAATTTCATACATATACGAGAAAATATTAAAAGATGATTTTTTATACAGAAAATAAACAAGAGCATAACAAGGTATTGCCATTTGCATTTTAGAAAAATTTGGTTACCTTTGAGGTATGGTATTTCAGTTGAAGTTGGGTGCTAAAAAGCCCAACCTTCGGCAATTTCGGACCGTTATCTGTAATTATAGAAACTGAAACTAAAAAGACATCTAATCAAAATCAAAAAAACTATAATGAGGCTGATATTAATATTTCTTTGTGTGATTAATTTCTCTTGTTCATCTTTTAAATCAGTTAATGAAAATAAAGAGAGAATATTCTTAACAAAAGAAAATATTAAATTGATTGATGGTATTTATTTAAATAATACAGAAGTTAAAGTATTACCAATGGGTTACTTCTGGGGTAAAAATTACAATAATAAAGAATATGAATCTGTTTATAAATTGATTTACGAACAAAAAAAGCCATACTTTATTAAATTAAAGTCATTAACAGAAAAACAAATTGAAATAACAATCTATGTTGAAAATCAAGTCCTGAAGACGTATATTCTTAAAGGAAAATTAAAAAATGGATATTTTGAACAAAGTCAAAAGACTTATGTTATCCCATTGATAATTTTCAATATGTATCATAACTCAAAATTTAGAATTGGAAAACTTAAAAATGACAATTTAGTAACAGACTATTCTGAAAAGTCTTATGCTCACTATGTACTTAAATTTAAGAATAGTAGCAAAAATATAATAAACATTGAACATAGTAAATTGAAAAATGACTCAATAAAATAACTACAGCCAACAAGGTATTGCCGCAAGCGGGGGTTAATTGCTTTTTTAGAAAATTTTGTTTACTTTTGAGGTATGGTATTTTAGTTGAAGTTGTGTGCTGGGGAGCCCCGAATACCCCTACCATTATCTGCAACCATTCAAAAAATGCAAAAAATTATGAAAAGAATATTTTTGATAATTTTCTCTTTGATTTTATGTGATTTATATTTTTCACAGGACTATAAAATAATTTATGAGTTTAAGTGGAAATCGGATAAATCAGACAGCAATTACAATTTAGAATTAATGGCTTTAACTACAAATTCAAAACTTTCCCAGTTTGAGGCTCTGTATAAATTTAAATATGACTCCTTAAAAACGGATTTAAGAAACAAGGATATTAGAAGTGTCCCAAGCCCAAGACATGAATGGAAATTCCAACAGTTGATAGAAAAGGATTTACAGAGTGGAAACATATTGGTAGAGCAGGATATTTTTGATAAAACTTATATCACTAAATACACCTGTAAACCTGAATGGAAAATTTTAAAGGACAAAAGAGAGGTTTTTGGCTACAACTCCCGTAGTGCAGAAACAAATTTTGGTGGAAGGAAATGGATAGCTTGGTTTACTGACGAAATTCCAATTAATGACGGTCCATATAAATTTTATGGACTTCCTGGATTAATTTTAAGAATAAGCGATTCTGAAGAAAACTTTATTTTTGAAGCTAAGGCATTGACACGGGAAAAAAGTGACATATCAAAACGCAACAGAGAATCAGCCATTGTAAAACTAACTCCAAAGCAATGGGAGTCTTTTTGGGAGAAATTTCAGAAAGACCCTTCGAATATTTTTGCAAACCTAAATGAACAAGGTGCGACTTACAGTTATGTTTATAACGGCAAAGATGTGAATACAAAGGAAGCTCGTGAATCTTTCAATAAAGTAGAAAAAGAAAAAATTAATTTCTTTAAAAACCCCATAGATTTAAAAAATTGTGAATAATGCCTGCAGATAACATAGTATTTGCAATAACCAAACACATTTAAATATGAACGACAAATTGAAATTTCTATTTTTTGGTTTATTGGTTTTAGTATGGAACCATTCCTTTGCACAAAGTGAATACTATCGTGTAAATGGAAAAAATCCTATCGATAAATCTCAATATTCTAAACTCAAAGAGGTTTATTTAAAAAGGGGTGAAATTGAAGAGATTTTATTGAAAACTGAGACAAAAAAGGATTCAATAGTTAAGTATGTTAAAATTGGTAACATAGGTAAAACACCAGATGGTAAGGATCCTTATGCCGAAACTAGGAAGTTTATTGGAAGAAAATTTCCAATAGCAAAATTGAAAAATAAAAATTCGAAGGCACTTTCTGAAAAAATTATATTAGGCAAACCGACATTAATAAATTTTTGGTTTACTAAATGTCCTCCTTGTATCAGTGAAATCCCAAGTTTACAGAAACTTAAAGAAAAGTTCGGCGACCGGGTAAATTTTATAAGTGTAACTTTTGAAAATCAAAAATCAATTGATGATTTTGTAAAGAAATATAAATACGATTATAAACATATTCCCAACTCTAAAAATCAAATAGATGAACTAGGAATTGAGGCATACCCTACCAATATAATTTTAGATAAGAATGGAATAATAAAGATTGTACGTGGTGAAATATCCGAGTATAATATTAAAGACATTGAGACAACTCTAAATATATTACTCTGAAATTTCTTCAGATAACATAGTATTTAGTTTCGCTGAATCTTCGATTTGCAAAAGGCGGAGTTCAGGGGATGATAGAAAGTTTAGTAGTTTTTCATCGAAAATGCTTTTCATTCCTACAATTTTGTTTAGTTTCATTGAAATCGAAGATTCGGCGAAGCCAAAAAGCATCTGTTTCGGTTGGACTGAATTGAACTTTAGGTTCATTTCTGTTCCGCTCTTTCGAAAATACTCGGACCGTTACCTGCAAGTATGAAAAAAATCTGTTTAATATTAATAATTTTGGTTTTAAATCAAACTTTAGGTTTTGCACAAACAAAATCCGAAATAGACTTATTATTGAACGGAATTGCGAAAACGGGGGATTCAAAAAAAATTAGAAAAACAGAACAAGCCAAAAAAATAATTTTTTACGGAGAAAAATCTTTACCAATTCTTGCTGATTTTTTCACTAACTCAACTCTGACTAATGTGAAATCGGAATGTCAGAAACGGAATTTAACAAAAGGAGAAATAGCAATTATCATAGCTGACCAAATTAAAAAAATGCCATACGCACTTCTGACTGGAGTTCAAAACTGTCTCTTAGCGTTTTGTGAAAACAATCCAAATGGGGTAGAATATTACTTTGGTTGGATAAAAAATGACGGAATAGAAAGATTTAAAGAAAAATATACAGATTGGCTGACGAGTTATGACAGAAAATCAAAAAATGGAAGGTAAAAAGAAAAAAACAAAATACCAGCAGGTAACAAGGTATTGCCGAAAGCGGGTTGAAGTTGTTTCCTATCAAATTTCCCCCAATACGAAGTAAAGGTGTAAACAATAGAAAGATACTGGTTAGAAAGTTAATAGCTCTAAATATGGAGCTTGGTTGAATATTTTTATCACAATGAAGGCTAAATGAGTCAATTATATTAAAAGCTGATAAGCCTAACACCACAATAATAATTGATATTATTGGGATATCATTAAAGAATAATTTATGCACAACTAACAGTAAAACCGAACAGAGAAACGGTACAATCCGAACATGTACGGTAGTTAAGCTATAGATACGGATATAAAAATCAAGAATTTCCATTCCCCAAATAATAAAAAAAGAGAGAATTAGATTTTAATGAAATGATAAAATAAAACGGGAATTGACTTGCATTTAATACACTGGTAGTTTTTTGAAAAGTGGAAATGGGATTGAACCTTAAAATTAGTTTAGCCTTAACAAATATCTTTTGATACTACTAAGTAAGCGGTTTTTGTCATTCGTCTTGTTCTATTTTTTCATATTCTGGTATTTGTGGATCTCTGCCACGCTCCCAACCTGTTATAAAAATGTATGTAATACCGATTAGAAAAAATAAGATAATAAAGATTATAATTGATAATTTTTCTGTTTTTGTTAATCTTGAACTTCTCAGCACCAAAAAAATCAAAAATAATATAAGTATTAAAGAAGGAATTAAAATGCCCATATAATTGAGTTTTTTATTATAGCTAATAATATCTCATAATCGTAGCAAAGTCATTTTCATTACGGCTAAATTATAAAAATAAATTAAAACTCCATTGGTTTATTTGGAGCATTTGCTATTATCAACGATTATTTGAAAAGGAACTAAATTTTAATAAAGAAATTAGTTTTAAATCAGATAAATTAGATAAATTTGCCGTCATATAAAAAAACAACTAATAATGAGTCTTTTTAACGATACCAAAGTCGCTTTTGCAGATAAAACAACAGAACAGCTAGAGAAAGCAAAGTGGATGTTTACTATGATTAAGTTTCCACAATTGACTAATATGGGGATAAACCTTCTTAACTTTAGTATTAAAAATAATTTCCCTTTTGTGGAGGGGATTGTTGAAAAAACACTATTCCAGCAGTTTTGTGGTGGCGTTACTAGAGAGCAAAGTCAGAAGGTGGTTAATGAGATGTATCAGCGTCATATAGGCAGCATCTTTGATTATGCCATAGAAGGTAAAGAAGAAGAACAAGTCTTTGACCATACTTGTGAAGAAATAAAACAAAATATTCTATACGCTGCGGGTAATCCAGCCATTCCTTTTGTAGTTTTTAAACCAACAGGATTTGGGAGGTTAGATCTATATGCAGAAGTTCAGGCGAAAAAAGAGCTAACAAGTTCAGAAAAAGAAGAGTGGAGCAGGGTAGTGAAACGCTACGAAGAAGTTTGTCAGTTAGCATACGACAAAGGTGTGATAGTAATGGTAGATGCCGAAGAGTCTTGGATACAAACAGCCGTAGATGATTTGGTAAACGAAATGAAATCTCGTTATAATAAGGAGAGAGCCATCGTATGGAATACCATTCAGATGTATAGAACAGGAAGATTGGAGTACCTAGCCGAAGACTTAGAAAGAGCCAAATCTAAAGGTTACTACTTAGGTTATAAGTTTGTGAGAGGGGCTTATATGGAGAAAGAAAGAGAAAGAGCAGAAAAAATGGGCTATCCATCACCTATCCAGCCAACAAAACAGGCATCTGATGACAATTATAATGCAGGGATAGATTTTGTAATGGCTAATTTAGATAAGGTTTCGGCGTTCTTTGGGACTCATAATGAGAAATCTACGGAGCTGGTGATGGATAGAATGAAAGAAAAAGGTCTGCCGAATGATTTCCAACAAATCCATTTTGGACAACTTTATGGAATGAGTGATAACATCACTTACTACCTAGGAAACAAAAAATACAATGCGTGTAAATATCTGCCTTATGGTCCAGTGAAAGATGTAGTGCCATACCTTACAAGAAGAGCCCAAGAGAATACTTCTGTGGCGGGGCAAACAGGTAGAGAGCTATCTCTAATAGAAAGAGAACTTAAAAGAAGAAAAACAGAAAGATAAAATCTATCTAAGATATACAAAAAAGCCAAAGTAAAGCCTTTTACTTTGGCTTTTTTATTTTAGGGCAGGATTATTAGGCCAAAGTTGCACTTGTGTCAAAAAAAGTTTTGTTTCTTTTGGATATTCAAAACCTAAGGTCTATATTTGTGCTGTATTTGTACCTTAACATCATCGGAAATGTTATCAAGAAAGGCGGAGGGACTAGACCCTATGAAGCCTTAGCAACCCTTTCATCAAGAAAGAAGGTGCTACATTCTACCTATTTTGGGATAGATAACTAAAAGATTTCTACTTTATCTTTTTGAGCTTTCTTTTTAACATTTCAATGATTTTTTAAACTTTATTGAAATGGAAACTAACATATTTAATCAGCTCGATGCCTTGCTCCAAAAGAGGATACTTATTTTGGACGGTGCTATGGGCACTATGATACAGCAGTATAATTTTACCGAAGAAGATTATCGTGGCGAACGCTTTAAAGATTGGGAGCACCCTGTTAAAGGGAATAACGACTTGCTATCCCTCACACAGCCACAAGCCATAGAAGAGATACACCGCCTGTATTTGGACGCAGGGGCAGACATTATAGAAACCAACACCTTTTCTAGTACCACCATTGCAATGGCAGACTACGCAATGGAGTCTTTGGTGGAAGAACTCAACTATGAATCAGCTAGAATTGCTAAAAAACTTTGTGAAGTTTACACCGAAAACAATCCTGATAAACCTCGTTTTGTGGCAGGAGCAATGGGACCTACTAACAGAACGGCATCATTGTCTCCAGATGTTAATGACCCTGGGTATAGGGCAATTACCTTTGAAGATTTAAGAAAAGCCTATAAGCAACAGGCAAAAGCATTGCTAGAAGGTGGAGCTGATATTTTACTCGTTGAAACTATCTTTGATACGCTTAACGCCAAAGCCGCTTTGTTTGCCATTGATGAGTTGGCAGAGGAGAGGAATACCAAAATCCCTATTATGGTCTCAGGTACAATTACCGATGCGTCTGGGAGAACCCTTAGCGGACAAACAGCGGAGGCTTTTCTCATTTCGGTTTCTCATTTAGACTTGCTGAGTGTGGGGCTTAATTGTGCTTTGGGAGCTAAGCAGCTTACGCCTTATTTACAGGCTTTGTCAGAACATTCCAACTTTTACATTTCGGTATATCCTAACGCGGGGTTGCCCAATGCTTTTGGAGCGTACGATGAAACGGCAGAACAAACGGCAGAGCAAGTTAAAGAGTATTTAGATAAACGGTTAGCCAATATCATTGGGGGCTGTTGTGGTACAACGCCAGAGCATATCCGTGCCATTGCCGAATTGGTAAAACATTATGAACCTAGAAAACTTAATCTCGTATGAAAGGAAATCATCATCAGTTAGAACTTCCTGCGAGACCACTTAAATTGTCAGGATTAGAGCCGCTTATCATCACTCCCGAATCTAACTTTGTGAATGTTGGGGAAAGAACCAATGTTGCAGGGTCTAAACGATTTTTAAGGCTGGTAAAAGAAGGTAACTATTCCGAAGCATTAGATATTGCAAGGCATCAGGTAGAAGGTGGAGCTCAGATTTTAGATGTCAATATGGATGATGGGCTTATTGACGGTAAGGAAGCTATGGTAAAGTTCTTAAACCTCATTGCTTCCGAGCCTGATATTGCTCGTATTCCGATTATGATAGACTCTTCCAAGTGGGAGATTTTAGAGGCTGGGTTACAGGTCGTACAGGGTAAAGCGGTGGTCAATTCCATTAGTCTTAAAGGTGGCGAAGAAGAATTCATCAATCAAGCTAAAAAAATAAAAAGATACGGTGCGGCGGTTATTGTTATGGCTTTTGATGAAGTGGGACAAGCCGATACTTACGATAGAAGGATAGAAATTGCAGAGCGGTCTTATCGTCTTTTGGTAGATAAAGTCAATTTTGCTCCAGAGGATATTATCTTTGACCTTAATATATTTCCTGTAGCTACAGGAATGGAGGAACACAGACGAAATGCCATAGATTTTATTGAAGCGACGAGATGGGTAAGACAGAATTTACCGTACGCTTCGGTAAGTGGAGGCGTGAGTAATGTTTCGTTTTCTTTTAGAGGTAATGATACCGTGAGGGAAGCTATGCACTCGGTGTTTTTATACCACGCCATACAAGCAGGAATGAATATGGGAATTGTAAACCCTACTATGCTAGAGGTGTATGATGAAATTCCTAAAGAACTTCTGACCCTAGTAGAAGATGTTATATTGGACCGAAAAGATGATGCCACAGAACGCCTACTAGAATATTCAGAGACGCATAAATCTACCAAAAAGGAAAAGGTAGAAGATTTGTCGTGGAGAGAACAATCTTTACAAGAACGAATTACCTACTCACTGGTAAAGGGTATCGACCGCTTCGTAGAGGAAGATATGGACGCCGCACTTAAAGTGAGTGAAAAGCCTTTAGATATTATAGAAAATAACCTTATGACGGGTATGGGTGTAGTGGGTGATTTATTCGGGAGTGGGAAAATGTTTCTGCCTCAAGTGGTAAAATCAGCTAGAGTGATGAAAAAAGCCGTGGCTTACCTTCAGCCTTTTATAGAGCGTGAAAAAGATGCTACACGACCGTCCAATGGTAAAATTTTAATGGCAACCGTAAAGGGAGATGTGCATGATATTGGTAAAAATATTGTGAGTGTAGTATTGGGGTGCAACAATTATGATATTATAGATTTGGGCGTAATGGTACCTGCTGAAAAGATAATCCAAACAGCGATAGACGAAAAGGTAGATGTTATAGGGCTTAGTGGACTGATTACTCCGAGTTTGGACGAGATGGTACACATTGCCTCTGAATTAGAAAGGCAAAATCTAGAATTTCCTTTAATGATAGGAGGGGCTACTACTTCAAAAGCTCATACAGCGGTTAAAATTGCCCCTCAGTATCGCAATACGGTAGTTCATGTTAATGATGCGTCTAGAGCGGTAAATGTGGTAAGTTCTCTACTTAATAAAGAGAAATCCAATGCTTATGCTCTTAATTTGAGAGAGGAGTATGATGAGTTTAGAGAGAAATTTCTTGGGAGAAAAATAGAGAAGGAATATGTCTCAATAGAAGAAGCTAGACAAGAACGCTTTAAAATTGATTGGGAGAAAGAAACTATTTCTCAGCCTAATAGTTTAGGAATAAAGGTGATTGAAAATCAAGATTTGGAAGCATTGTTGCCTTATATAGATTGGTCGCCGTTTTTTAGGAGTTGGGATTTACACGGTAAATATCCACATATTTTAGAAGATGAGGTCGTTGGGGCTCAAGCTCAAGAATTGTATCATGATGCTCAAAAAATGCTCAAAAAAATCTTGAAAGAAAAAACACTTACAGCGAAAGCCGTTTTTGGGATTTTCCCTGCTCAATCTAATAATAAAGACGATATTATCATCAACAAAAATAAGGAAAAAATAGCCTTTAGAACATTAAGGCAACAGCTTAAAAAATCCAAAGGAAAGCCTTACTATGCTTTGTCGGATTTTATTGCTCCAGAAACATCGGGTAAGCAAGATTATTTGGGGTTGTTTTGTGTAACGGCTGGCTTTGGTACGGAAGAATTGGCTAAAGCCTACGAAGCTCAAAATGACGACTATAACGCCATTATGGTAAAGGCTCTTGCGGATAGATTTGCAGAGGCTTTTGCAGAATATCTGCACCGTGAGGTAAGATTAAAATATTGGGGATATGCCCAAGATGAAAGTTTAGATAACGAGGCGCTTATTGCCGAAAAATATAGGGGGATTCGTCCAGCTCCAGGGTATCCTGCGTGTCCAGACCATTTGGAAAAAGAAACCATTTGGGAAGTACTCAAAGTGGAGGAAGAAATAGGGGTTTACCTCACCGAAAGTTTAGCGATGTTTCCTACGGCATCGGTGTCGGGGTATTACTTTGGAAGTTCTCACGCCAAATATTTTGGAGTGGGCAGAATTACAGAAGACCAATTAGAAGATTACGCTAATAGAAAAAACATCAGTATAGAAAAAGCAAGAAAATGGCTTGCTCCTAATTTATCAGAGTAGTTTAGTTTTTGTGTAAAATATTAAAATTTGATTATGAAAGTAACAGAACATATAAAAAAATCAGAAGGTAAAACTCTATTTTCGTTTGAGATATTACCTCCATTAAAAGGTCAGAATATACAATGTATTTTTGATGCCATAGACCCTCTTATTGAGTTTAATCCTAGCTTTATAGATGTTACCTACCATAGAGAAGAGTATGAGTATGTAGAGGTAAGAGATGGCTTGTTAGAAAAAAGAGTGGTAAGAAAACGCCCTGGTACAGTGGGGATTTGTGCTGCGGTACAGAATAAGTATAAGGTAGATGCCATTCCGCATATCCTTTGTGGGGGCTTTAATAGAGAGGATACTGAGAATTTTTTAATTGATTTAGATTTTTTGGGGATAGATAATGTGGTGGCATTGAGGGGAGATGCAGTAAAGTCCGAAATTTATTTTAAACCGGAGAAAAATGGTCATACTTATGCTTCAGATTTGGTAAAGCAGATACAGGATATGAATAAAGGAATTTACTTAGATACTAGTTTGGAGAAAGCGGCTCCTACCAATTTTTCTGTCGGTGTGGCAGGATATCCAGAAAAACATATGGAAGCCGCTAGTTTTTCTCAAGACATCGGTCATCTCAAGAAAAAAGTGGAGGCAGGTGCGGATTATATCGTGACCCAAATGTTTTTTGATAATCAAAAATACTTTGATTTTGTAGATAGATGTCGTTCTGAAGGGATAGAAGTCCCAATTATACCAGGACTTAAGCCTATTGCTACTAAAGCTCAGTTGAGTCTTATTCCGCATAGATTTAAGGTAGATTTGCCAGATGATTTGGTGACAGCTATTACTAAAGCCAATAACAATAATGAAGCTAAAGAAATCGGTGTAGAATGGTGCATAGAGCAAAGTAAGGATTTAATGAAAAACGGAGTGCCTATTCTCCATTATTACTCTATGGGCAGAAGCGAAAGTGTGAGAAAAATAGCAGAAGCTATATTTTAAAATTGATATTGGTTCAGGCTATCTTACGATAGCCTGAACGTTTTTATTAGTCAATTTCTTTTGAAATCAATAGGCTTACAGCATTTCCTCCAAATCCAACGGCATTTACTAGTATATTATTGATTTTATTTTCCTTGGTTATATTTTGTTTTTCAATAAAAGGAACTTCAATGAGTTGCTGGTGTTCTAACATTAGCAAAGCCAATTCTAAACTCAAAATTCCAGAAGCTCCAAAGGTATGCCCTATTTTCCATTTATTAGTGGTAAAGAAAGGAATGTTATGATGAGCAAAAACATCTTCTATGGCAAATCTTTCGGAGGTATCACCTTTAATAGTTCCAGGAGAATGCATCACGATGGCATCTACTTTAGACTTGTCAATATTTCGAGTTGCCATTTCCATCGTCATTCTAAGACATTCAGCCCTTTCGGAAATAGAAATGTTATGGGTTAAAGGCTCCGAAGCAACGCCTATCCCTGTAATATAAGCAAATGGTGGTCTTTCGCTTGTGAGTTTACCAATTGCCATAGCACCAGCACCTTCGCCTAAGACCATCGTATTTTCTGTTTTAGAAATATCTCCAGCAAGGCAAGGATAATTTTTGTCTAGGCGATGAGAGTAGATTTTAAGGGCTTTCATTTGAGCGATACTAAACGGCGTTAAAGAAGCCTCGGCACCACCCACCAGAAACTGATTGGTAAATCCTGCTTTTATCCATGCAATACCGTTGACCACAGAATGCAAAGCCGTGGAGCAAGTAATGGAATGAGAAAAGTCTGGACCTGTAATGCCTAAATCCTGAAGCACCCAAGTTGAGATATTACCCAAAGTGGTAAGTGGAGAGGTTAGGGTAGGAGTTTTTCCTGTTTCTAAAAAGGTTCGGTAGAATTTTTCAAAACTTTCAGTAGCACCTCTGGAGGAGCCTAAATTTACCCCAATATTATCGTTAGTATCCCATTGGGCTTCTCTAAAAGCCATTCTTGAAGCAAGTATGCCGTACAGTACAGAAGGGTCTAGCTTTTTGTAAGAAGGGTGTTCCTCTTTTAAAGCATTCAGATGAGGTATTACGCTATCATGCAGTTTTCCCATTAAGGTAGTCTCTCCGTTGGAAAGTTCTTTTTTTAAGTAGGTTTTGTTATCACAATAGGCACTCCAAATATCTGTTTTGTTCATGCCTAGAGCAGATACACTGCCAAATCCGTAAATACCAATAGCCTCGTCTAGCTTCATCTGTCTAAATCTGTGTTAAGAAAGAGCAAAGATAAAAATATGAGATGGACTGAATCTACTTTTTAGTGATATTTTTGTACTTTAGCCCCAGAATTATTCCCTTTAAAATGAATATTCCCAAAAGATTGTTAGATAAAATTTCCGAACGAAAAGAAAAAAATGCGTGGCGAGTGTTAACGGAATACACAGGCGAATATGTAGATTTTTTTTCTAATGATTATCTAGGTTTTTCTAAAGAAGCTTTGCTAGAAGATGATAAAATCGCTTCGTATCCAAAGACATTAGGAGGTTCTACAGGGTCTAGACTATTGTCTGGCAATTTGTCTATTTTTAGAGAGGTAGAAGAGATTATCAAAGGCTTTCATCAGTCGGAAGCAGCTCTTATTTTCAATTCGGGATATAATGCTAATTTAGGCGTGCTTAGTGCTTTACCTCAAAGGAATGATTGGGTGTTATATGATGAACTTTCTCACGCTTCTATACGAGATGGCATTCGGTTGTCTTACGCACAATCTAAAAAGTTTAAACATAATGATTTAGAAAACTTAGAACATTTGCTTAAAACCAAAAAAGAAACATTGGTTACAGGAGAGATTTACATCGTTACAGAATCTGTTTTCTCTATGGACGGCGATGCTCCTGATATTGAAGCCCTGCTTAATCTTGCTCAACGCTATGGAGCTTATGTTATTATAGACGAGGCTCACGCTTTGGGTGTTTTTGGGGAGTATGGGAGCGGACTGAGCCAAGTATGGTGTCAGCATTCGGCTTTGCTTTGTAGGGTGGTTACTTTTGGTAAAGGTCTAGGGTGTCACGGTGCGGCGGTGCTTTGTTCAGAATTGTTGAGGGAATATCTTATCAACTTTGCGAGGAGTTTTATTTATACTACGGCTTTGGACAGGCATTCGGTGCTCTCTATTTTAAAGGGATATAAAGCACTTAAAACTCAAACCCATCAAAGAGAAAAATTACTCGCGAATATTGCTTTTTTCAAAAGCGAGGTAGAACGCTTAGAGCTTAGTAATTATTTTATTCCTAGTGAGGCTCCTATACAAGGTATGCTGGTACAGGGCAATAGCCAAGCTAAACTATTATCTAGAACTTTAGAAGAAAACGGCTACATTGCCAAAGCAATACTCTCGCCTACCGTTCCCGAGGGCAAAGAACGATTGAGATTTTGCATACACGCTTACAATAAGCCTTCGGAGATAACGAGAGTTTTAGAAATTGCCCATGATTTTATCATTTCTAATTTAAAGAAATAAACTTATGAAACTATTTGTTACAGGCATAGGTACAGAGGTTGGCAAAACTATGATTTCTGCCATATTGGTAGAGGCTTTGGGAGCTGATTATTGGAAACCTATACAAGCAGGAGATTTAGACTTTTCAGATACAGATAAAGTGAGAAGTTTGGTTACTCGTACAGATGTGTCGTTTCACCCAAATGCTTTTGCTCTTAATACACCTGCCAGTCCGCATTATTCGGCAGAATTAGATGGCGTGTCTATCCAACTTGAATCTATGCTAGAACCTCATACCGATAACGATTTGGTGATAGAAGGTGCAGGTGGTGTGATGGTTCCCATCAATAATCAGGATACTTTTTTAGATTTTATTAAGGAAGATTATAAAGTGGTTTTAGTTTCTAGAAATTATTTAGGAAGTATCAATCATACTTTAATGACTTACGAAGTGCTTAAAAATAAAGGTGTTGATTTTTTAGGTATTGTATTTAATGGAGAAACTAATCCTTCTACGGAACAGATTATCATCTCTAAAACTCAACTAGAAGTAATAGGTAGGGTAGCGGAAGAACCAATATGGAATAAAGAAACAGTGCGAAAATACGCTTCTGTGTTTAATACTAATTTTTTCAAAAAATGGATTGGAGCGAAAAGGATTTAGAATACAATTGGCACCCTTACACACAACATAAAGGGCTAAAAGAACTCCCTGTGATTGTGAAGGGCAAAGGCGAGTTTTTATGGGATACCAATGGTAAACGCTATATAGACGGCATTGCCAGTTGGTGGGTTAATCCGTTTGGACATAGTAATTCTGTTTTGGCGGAAGCGATTTATAACCAGCTTAATACTTTAGAACATGTGTTGTTTGGTGGTTTTACGCATACCAAAGCAATTGAACTTTCGGAGCGGTTACTAGGTTTATTGCCTTCTAATCAAAAAAAGGTATTTTACTCGGATAATGGTTCTACGGCGGTGGAAATAGCCATCAAGGCAGCCCTCCAATTTTTTTATAATAAAGGTTTAAAAAAAACAAAGATTATCGCTTTTGAAAATGCTTTTCACGGAGATACCTTTGGAGCGATGGCGGCTAGTGGGATTTCATTTTTTACTGAAGCCTTTAAAAACTCCCTTATAGAAGTGGAAAGGATACCTGTGCCTACCAAAGGAAACGAGGAAAGATGCATTAAACAATTTGAAACTTTGGTAAAAACAGATGGGTTTGCGTGTTTTATTTTTGAACCATTAGTGCTTGGTGCGGCAGGAATGCAAATGTACGATGCAGAGCCTCTCAACCAATTGATTACTATTGCTAAACAAAACCAAGTGTTTACCATAGCCGATGAGGTTATGACGGGTTTTGGTAAAACAGGCAAAACTTTTGCTAGTGAATATCTTTCTCAGCAACCAGATATGATATGCCTTTCCAAAGCTCTAACGGGGGGAACTATACCTATGGCGGTTACTAGCTTTTCGGAGGCGGTGTTTCAAGGGTTTTATGATGATGATGTTAATAAAGCCTTATTTCATGGGCATACTTTCACGGCTAATCCTACGGGCTGTGCGGCGGCTTTAGCAACGATAAATCTCTTGCTTACAGACGAAATGCAAGGGCATATTAAACGGGTTCATCAGTCTCACCTTAAATTTTTGAAACAATTAGAAGGAAAAAAAGTGGCTAATGCTAGAGTACTAGGTGTTATTTTAGCATTTGAGTTAGAGGTAGATGGTGAGCACGATTATTATGGAGATTTAAGAAATAGACTATATCAGTTTTTTATAGAGCAAGGGGTAATTCTTCGTCCAGTAGGTAATACAATTTATGTGTTACCGCCCTATACTATTTCTGATGAAAGTCTCAATATCATTTACCAAAAAATATTGGAGGGTGTAGATAAATTTGGAGAGATTTCTTAAGTAAATTTATTTAATGAAATTCGATTAAAACGACAAGCCATAGAAGACAATGATAAAAACTTCAATCGGATGAAATAGTGTTAATTCTTTGAAACTTCTTTTTGTGAGATTGAATAATAGTTTAAATATCTCGATTTGATAATGTTTTATTTTTGTTGTATTTACTGTGAATTAATGTGTTTTTAAATTGTAATTTATGAAGAATAAGAAAAAAAGGGCTTATCAGTCTTCGGATTTGGTTAAAATTTTTGCGAAGAAATTTGGGTTTGAAGAGAAGCTATTAGCTTTCCAAATCAAAGATTTTTTAGAAGATTATTTGGACGATGAACTTTTTGAAGAAATAGGAGATGTTAATCTTTTGGACAAAACTTTAACCATAAAAGTAAAATCCCCATTGCTAAAAAATGATTTTAGAATGAGGAAAACTTTTTTTATTCAAAAATTTAAAGAAGTAGCAGGTGAAAATGTAGTAGAGGAGGTCTATTTTGTTTAGTTTTTCCCCTCTTTTTCTAGTTCTACTACCATTTTTTCAGCATTGGTATTTACACCAGAAGGTAATGGAATGAAAAATTTAGCTGGATTTTTAACAAAGGTGTTAAAAATTTCTCTGTAGATTAACCCTACTTCTCCAAATTTAACCTTTCTAGAACGGAACGCTAACGACATTGATAGCCCAAAACTTACGATAAAGTTGAAAAATCCGATTAGAAATACTGTAATGAAACTAATCCAAAAAGTTCCCATATCAATATCGAACCCTTTTCCGTATATGGCTAAAGCGAGGTTGCCAGCGGCAAAGGTAATGTGCCTAATATCCAAATCTAATCCTAAAAAGTTACCAATAGGAGCTGTGGCACCTAAGAATACTCCGAACCAAAAGTTAGAAACAACACCCGCCCAGTTTTTAGAATAAAATGCAGAAATGCTTCGGGCAGCCTTTGCTCCAAAGGCTTTGTTAAGGTAAGGATTTTTAATTATTCGTTGAGGAATTTGGTAAAACCTAGAGTTGTTGCTGATATTTCCAGATATAATCCCTGAAATAAATAAAAATACCCCAGCTATACTAGCGTGTAGTATAGCCTTGGATTCTACAGGGTTTAAGTCCCTCAAAAGTTTATTAGCTTTATCTGCTGCCAGGTTTTGTTGGAAGATAATATCCAATCCATAGATAATAAGTAGAGCTACTGGGAAGGCAAGCAATACATTGCCTACAAATGCAATAAATTGCGTTCTGAATAATTTTGATACTAAATCTGCAAAATCAGTGTAGTTTTTAGAAGTGTTTTTATCTTCGGATAATACTTTCGCCATAGTAGCTGCTGTCATAGCAGGTTGTTTAGTCGCCAAAGTGTAGTGCAAGAGATAGATGAGTACAAAGCCCATAGCATAGTTGAACGAGTACAAAAATGCGTGGGTAAATTCACTACCATTACTGTAGCTATAAAGCATCTTGAGTACACATAAAAATCCTACGATGATACCACCTCCGGCCGCTTTTTTAAACATATCCATATACTGCTTATAATTGAAAGCGATATAATGAGTCCCTGCTTGTGCGGTATGGGTAGTAATGAGGTGAGAAAGTTGTAAGGTGCTATCCGCAAATAGTTCGCTGAAATTGTTTCTGTGAGATTTGTACCTAAGAATATTTTCTACCAAAGTTTTAGATTGTTCAAGATGAGCGGTCTTATCCTCTGTAACCAGTAGCGGTAATATTTCAGAAATTCTTACCAGCTGTTGTCTAATTTTCATTAAAGACTGGTTGGTCTTGCTAGATAGCCCGTATTTAGAGGTGTTTTTAAATGCTATTTTAATGAAATCTAAACATTGGTTAAGGTAAACTTTAGCTTGTTTATAATGTTCGTTTTTAGTAGAAATTTTAACTTCTGAAGTTTCTTGAAATAACTCTAGTAGGCGGTCAATTTCATTTTGTAGGGCAATAAAAGGGTTGTCAAAATTTTTATATTCTGGAGCCATTTTAAGTACTTCTACATCTAGGGCATTTCCTATGGCTCTCCAGGCTAAAATGTTGATGGATAAAAATAAATCTTCTTGAACGACCTTTTGTGCAAAAAGACTCTCAAACCCCATAATTTGTAGAAAAGTATTTTTTTCTTCTTTGGAGAGGTTAAGCAGAAAATCAAAATTGGTTTTAGAGCTAAGTAATATTTTTTCTATAACGAAAGAAACTGTGTCTTCATCTTCTACTGCTGGGAGTACTTTCGCAATTACTCTCTTTTTAAACTCTGCAAAGAAAGAATTTTCGGATAAAATATTAGCCTCTGTAAGAGCCAGAACCATTCGTTTTCCTCGGAAAATATTTTTTAGATAATGAGCAAAATTATTCTTTAAATCTTCATTTTGGGTGAGTATATCTAATAAATGGCTGAAGCCTTCCTTTTTAGTAGCTTCGAATATTTCAGACAAAGGTTCTAGTGCAGAGGTTTCGTTCTGAAATTTAAAATATTTTGTAATGAGAGATTCTAGTGATTCTATAGGACGATTACTAAATATATTCATAAAAACTATTTTAAAGAGATAAAGTTCATTTGTCTCATAATCCACTTATGCTTTCTGTTGAGATAAGGTGTGGGGTTTTTAGGGTCATACTTCTTTGGGTTAGGCAATACGGCAGCTATCCAAGCGGCTTCGCTTTTGGTGAGGTCTTTAGCTGGTTTGTTAAAATAGTATTGCGATGCCGCTTCTACCCCAAAAACGCCCTGTCCCATTTCTATAGAGTTAAGGTATCTTTCTAGAATAATATCTTTAGACCAAATCTTTTCAATAATAAAGGTATAGACAGCCTCTAGCCCTTTTCTTATCCAACTTCTGCCATTCCATAAGAAGATGTTTTTGGCAGTTTGTTGAGAAATGGTGCTGCCTCCTTGTATGCTTTTGCCTTTTTCGTTGTGTTTCATAGCCCTTTCAATAGCTTTAAAATCAAAGCCGTTGTGGGTGTAAAAATTTTGGTCTTCGGAGGCTATAACGGCTTTTTTTACATTGTTGCCCATTTCAGAAAATGCAATATAATCTCTATCTAGTTTGTGGTATTTTATCAATCCTTCTACCTGTGTAATGGTAATGATGGGATTGAAAAACCGCCCACTAATTAGCATTAGTATATTTATCAGTACAACTAAAAACAGTATTTTCTTAATGAATTTAAACATAATTGATTTCCAAAAAGTAAAAAATTTCTCACAAAAATAAGGTATAATTTTTAAATACTGCCCCGTCGTGCATTTTAAAAATGGTTTTGTTTTAATGTTATTGACTTTACTACTAAAAGACGGATAGTCGCAACCAGAAACAGTATCTTATCACTAAAAAATAGATAGTCGCGATATTGCCCCTTTTCTTATTCTAAGACAAATAGGGTAATTTCTGGATTGATGCCCACTCTTCCAGAAAATCCTAATACTCCAAAACCTCTGTTTACATAGAGATATTTCCCATTGCTTTCGTAGAGGTCTGCCCATTTAGGATAGCGGTATTTTACGGGAGACCACTTGATGTTTTTTAAATCAATTCCGAACTGCATTCCGTGGGTGTGTCCAGAAAGTGTGAGCTGTATATCTTTGGGGTGATGTTTTACTATGTGGTCAAAGTGGGTAGGGTCGTGGCTCATAAGTATTTTAGTGGCTTCTTCGGGAATGCCTTTAGTCGCTAAGTCTAAATCTCCGAGTTGAGGAAAAGGCAATTCTCCCCAGTTTTCCACGCCGATGAGGTACAGAGAAGCCCCATTTTTATTGATGGTATGGTGTTCATTTCTTAACATTTTGAAACCAGCTTTGTGTTGTAGTTCTATGAGTTTGGGGATATTTTGGGCTTTTTCTTCTTTGGAGTTCCATTGTCCATAATCTCCGTAGTCGTGGTTTCCGAGTACAGAATATTTACCGTCTTTGGCTTTAATTTTAGAAAATAAATCAACGAAAGGTAAAAATTCTTCTGCATAATTATTCACCATATCTCCTGTAAATAGAACCAAATCTGGATTTTGAGAATTGATGAGTTCAATGGCTTTTTGCAATTTTTCGGGCTGACTAAAACTACCACTATGGACATCAGAAATTTGAATGATTTTGTAACCTTTAAATTCTTTCGGTAGATTTTTTAGTTTTAGTCTTACTTGTCTTAAAGTATGGCGGTATTTTCCGAAAATAATCCCGTCAATCACAGAGGCTGAAAACAAAGCTGCTGCACCCATACCGATTAAGGTAATGAAGTTTCTTCTTTCTGGATAGAAAGCGGATTTGGACAAAATGCGTTTAGTCCCAAATTGTAGAACTCTTATAATATCATCAAATAAAATAAAAGCGAGTAGGAGTAGCTTTGGAAGTATAAAAATCATAAGAATACTAGAGATAATAAACACTTTTTTATTATTTCTAGCGGAAGCATCAAAGGTTAGTATTTCAAAAAGTAGCCAACCATATAATGAAATAGTGATAAGCCAGTAGGTGATTTTAAACCAAGGGCTAGAGTAAAGTGTTCTAATGGCATTATAAATGTAAAACTCTAGTAAGAAAAAAATAACAATAAAAGGAACTATGTTTTTTAGCATAATGTTTAGTTTTAATAAGGCAATTTGTAATTAACGATTATCTATTTTTTAGTAAAAACGACTGTTTCTGATTGCGACACTCTATTTTTTAGTGATAAATTATCATTTCCGAACTGCGACGCTCTATTTTTTAGTAAAAATGACTGTTTCCGATTGCGACACTCTATTTTTTAGTAATAAATTATCATTTCCGAACTGCGATGCTCTATTTTTTAGTAATAAATGACTGTTTCCGATTGCGACGCTCTATTTTTTAGTAATAAATGACTGTTTCCGATTGCGATTATCCATTTTTTAGTAATAAACGACTGTAGCCATTAGTAAACATTTAAAGTCAAACTATTTTTAAATGTACAGAGAGTAAAAAAGCACTCTTTTAATATTGTGAGTGCTTTGTATTATTCGGTTATGAGTTATTATTATTCAAATTTAAGTACAAACATAAAACTTCTCCCTTGGGTAGAGGTAAGTGCAGATGTCCAGTAAGGTAGAGTGTTGGCATTATCTCTCACGAGTTCGTTGCCCATAGTGAAAGTGCCTCTAAAGGCTGGCGTAAGTTTAAATTTACTGAAATAAAATTGTATGCCTACCTCTCCAGAATAACCAAAATTGTGGGTGGTACTACGGAAGGTGCCATTGGCATTATCATCTTCGCTACTAGAATTGGATTGTAAATTCACCAGCCAATTAACACCAGCCGCTACATAAGGTCTAGAGTTAAACCATCTGTCGGCGTGTATTTCTAGCAGAAGCGGAATGTCTATTGTAGTTGCCTTAATTTTTCTCACTTTATCTTCTTCGGTAAGTTTTTTTGGAGTGAATGGCGCTTTGGCATCAGTAGCGTAAATATCATTAACTTGGGTATCAAAATACAAATCTCGTTCTATAAATTGCATTCCAGGTTCTAGCCTCAAATCTAGATTTTTGTTGATTCTCATTCTCCCTATCAATCCTGCACCAAAGCTATAAGTAGGCTTGGAGGAAACCAAATTTTTATTTCCTCTAGTGCCGTATTTAGGGTCTAGTACCATTTTGTAATCGTTTTGGCTACCGTTAAGGAAAAATCCGTAGCTGAACTTTTTATCATCAATACCTTCCATTCTGTCCATTCTATCCTTTATTCTAAACTGTGCAGAAGCGACGGCAGTAACACTAATGAGGATTAAAAAAAGTGTTTTTTTCATAAAATAATGTCTTATTGTAAGATATTAAACAGAGAATATGGTTTTTTATTTTGTTGCTTTGTAAATAGTCGCAATACCTAAACTTTGTTTTTTGTATTCTACCTTTCTAAAGCCTACATTTAGCAAGATTTCTTTCATTTTCTCACCATAAGGGAAGGCATTTACAGAATCGGGTAAATAGGTGTATGCACGGCTATCTTTGGAGATAAGTTTGCCTATTCTAGGGAGAATGTTTTTAAAATAAAACATATAGAAAGGAGCCAAGAAGCCTTCTACCTTAGAAAACTCAAGAATGTAGATGCTAGAACCTTCTTTTACCACTCTTCGGAATTCGGACAACCCTTTCTCTAAATTTTCAAAGTTTCTAACGCCAAAGGCAGAAGTTACAGAATCGAACTTATTGTCTTCAAAAGGCAGATTTTCGGCATCGCCCTTCATCATTTTTATTTTGTTAGAGAGGTTTAGTTTCTTAACTTTCTCTATTCCGATGTTCAACATTTGTTGAGATAAGTCTAGACCTACAATTTCGGCTTTAGTCCCTTTTTCCATAGCGATGGCGAGGTCTCCTGTGCCAGTGGCAATGTCTAATATTAGTTTAGGTTGGTCTTTTTTAAGCCAGTTGACGAGGTTTTTTCTCCAAATTAAATCTACTTTTAAAGAGAGAGCTCTATTTAGAAAATCGTACTGTGGAGCTATATTGTCAAACATAGCTTCTATTTCTTTTTTCTTTCCTGCGTCTGTATTATAGGGAGTAACTTGTGTTTTCAATTTTAATGTTTTTTAAAATTTATAATATTCGTTATAATAATTTAGAAAATCTTGTTTTCTGAATAGCTTGGTTCTCGACTCTACTTTCTGTATGTTTTTTACCACAGCATCGTAATCTTCGTTTACATTATAATAGAAATCTTCTATGTATAGTTTGTTGTAATGGGTTACATCGCCTAGATAATCTTTACCGTCTATTACGGTTTTTCCGTGAGATAGTAAAAGAGAATCTTTATTAGGAATATAACCGTAAAATTGCCTATTAACATAGTAGTCTTGATGAGCGATATTAAGTAAGCCTCTTATTTTATTCACTTGAAATGCAGAGTCGTAAATGATTTTTTTGTTGCTATCAAAAACCTGAATATTGTTTTTGCCTTTAGACAAGTCCACCTGCACCGATTGTCCTGCACTTATAATTTGCTCCTCTCCATTATTTAATTTAAAATAATAAGTGTTAGGCGTTGGGTTATCTACCAAATAGTAATTTTTCTTAGCCAAGAAAAAGAAGTAGATAGCAAAAGCTAAAATAACAGCCATAAAGGCGAAAATAAATCCTTTTACAGGTGCGGATAACTTCATAGGTTCAAAAATTTACAGCCACAAAGGTAACATAAAACCACGATTTGAGCAATTTTACTCGTAAAACATAAAACTTTCTCCAAAGTTAAAGTGTTTATCATTATAATTATTAAATTTGCAGTCTAATTTATCCAAAATACTTATGCCAAATACAGTCATTATAGGTTCAGGAAGTTGTGTACCAAGCAATATAATTAAAGGGTCAGATTTTTTAGATTCTATTTTTTTTGATGATAATAAAGAACTAATAGATAAGCCTACACAAGAGGTAATTGATAAGTTTGTGGAAATTACAGAAATAGAAGAACGTCGCTATTGTAATCCAAACGAGTATAATTCTGACTTAGGACTAAAGGCTTCTCTAGAGGCTTTAGAAGACGCAGGTATAGATAAAGAAGAACTAGACTATATTATTTATGCAAGTAATTTTGGTGAGGTAAGTAATAGTGGAGTATCGGATTTTATGCCTAATATGTCTGCAAGGCTAAAGAATAAATTAGGGATTAAAAATCTTAGTTGTATCAATTATGATATGATATTTGGTTGCCCAGGTTGGGTAGAGGGTATGATTTTGGCGGATAGTCTTATTAAGGCAGGGAGAGCTAAATATATTTTGGTTGTAGGCGGGGATACTCTAAGTAAAGTAACCGACCCTTACGATAGAAATAAAATGATTTTTGCAGATGGGGCTGGAGCGGTGGTTGTAAAGGCTGACGAAAGCAAGGATAAAGGTATTATTGCGGATAGTACATTGTGTTTTAATGGGGAAGAACTGAGTTATTTAGAAAACTCGTCTTCGCTTAATCCAGCGGAGCCTCAAGATAAAAATTATATCAGAATGCGTGGGAGAAAAATTTATGAGTTTGCGCTTAAATATGTCCCAGATGCTATAAAATCTACAATAGATAAAGCAGGCTTAAGCATTCAGGATATTGATAAAATTTTAATTCATCAGGCTAATGCTAAGATGGATCACGCTATTATTTCTCGTTTGCATCGCCTTTACGGAATGAAAACTTACGATGAGGCGATAGCACCAATGACGATTCAAAAATTTGGTAATTCTTCGGTAGCTACTGTGCCTACGATGTACAATCTTATTAAGAAAGGGCAGCTAGGCAATCATCAATTTAAACAAGGAGGATATGTAGTATTTGCTTCTGTAGGAGCAGGAATGAATATCAATGCAATTCTTTATAAAATGGACTAATCTTCTATTATTATGAAACTGATTATCAAACTTCTTATTGTAGCGGCAAGTGCTTTTGTACTTCAGAGTGTATTGTCAGGGGTGCATATTGCTTCATTTGGCACTGCGGTGATATTTGCTATTATTTTGGGTCTATTAGACATCACAATAAAACCTATCTTGAAAATTTTAGGCTTTCCATTAACTATCATTACTTTGGGCTTATTTTCGCTAGTCATTAACGCTTGTATTATACTTTTGGCAGAATATCTAGTAGATGGCGTTACGATTGATAGTTTTTGGTGGGCATTAGGGTTTAGTATTGCTTTGTCTGTGGTTACTTCTATACTTAGCAGTTTGTTTTTGAGTAAGAAATAATATTTTTACCTCGTGTAGAATAATATAGTTTCTAGTAGGGCATCTGTACATACAGGGCAGAAATTTTCTGGAGTGTTGGACTTCATTCTGCAATCTTGCACTGGGCTGTAGATACCTTTTGGAGTGTAACCACCGCCTTCAAATACTCCAATACTATTCTTATATAACTCCGTTCTAGGTGTCGGTATAGGTATGTTTTTATTAACCTTATGCTTCCATTTTTTACCAAAATCCACTAGAGTAGTAAGGTTAGGTTCCCACGGCTCTACTTTTAGATTATATAAATCGGTAGTTCCACCAGAATTGTTGTAATATTCATCTCCGAGACCAGCAAAACCGTGTCCAAATTCGTGCACAAATACTTTTTCGGATAGGTAGTTATCCGCTGATACTAAGTTAATCACATTATAAAAACCACCGCCACCATATCTTGGTGTATTTACGATAACAAAAATTTGGTCATAAGGTACATTGGCAGCTATATCCGAAATTTTAAAAGAAGATAAAGCGGTAAGATAGCGAGGCTCTCCGAAGGTATAGAAATGAGAGTTTAAAATGGTGTTTTTATAAATATTTTCTCCAGAAATATCCGTTCCAGACTCTTGGGAGGGCGACTCTACAATATATACATTAAAGTGATTTTTATTTGATTTAAAAGGCTCTACGCTCATCATATAATCAATAAAACGTTGGGCATCTTTTTTAAATTTAGGCATTTCTTCGGTGGTGTAGCCTTCTGCTAAAATAGCAATATCTACCGCATTTTGTGGAGGTTTATGACCGTAAATTTTAGTTGAAGGATAGAAAGAAGGTGTTTCTTTGATGATATCAAACTGATTAGGATTGATGGCTTCTGTAAGAAGATTGGAAAATGAACCATCTCTTTCCCTAGACTGTACTTCAAGAATAATGTTGTGTTTAGGAAAAGGTACTGTAAAGGTGTTTTCAAATGACTTGTATTTGTTTTTAGCTTCTTCGGTGGCTTGCCATTCACTGAATATGGGGCTGAAGCCTTTAGAGAAAATCATTTTTTTGGAAAGTTCATCTTTTATCACAATTCTATAATTACCCAAATCAGGAAAAATAAGCTGTGCTGAAGTCCCACCTCCGTAGTAAGGTTCTTTTTTTAGTTGATGTATTGTAGCTGTTTTGTGGGCGTGGTTACCTGTGAGTAACAAATCTATGCGGAGGCTTCCACTAGTGAAATACTCTTCAAAATTAAGAGTTTGTGCCATACTCATCTGCGATAAGATAAGCATTGCTATAATGAGTAGATGGTGTTTGGTTTTCATAAGAGTAGAATATGATTTGCACAAAGTAAAGAAAAAATATTCAAATAACTTTAAAAAACAGAGGTCTTATTTTTTAATCCAATCTTACTTAACTATATTTGCAGAATTATAATATATCTGATTATGAAATGTGGAATTGTAGGTTTGCCTAATGTAGGAAAATCAACCTTGTTTAACTGTCTTAGTAATGCAAAAGCACAGAGTGCTAACTATCCTTTCTGTACCATAGAACCTAATTTAGGAACGGTATCTGTACCAGACCAAAGATTGTTTGAGTTGGAAAAATTGGTTAATCCAGAGCGAGTTCTTCCTGCAGTGGTGGAGATAGTAGATATAGCGGGACTAGTTAAAGGAGCGAGTAGAGGAGAAGGTTTAGGTAATCAGTTTTTAGCAAATATCCGTGAGTGTGAGGCTATTATCCATGTGTTGAGATGTTTTGATAATGGCAATATTGTGCACGTAGAAGGTTCGGTGGACCCATTAAGAGATAAAGAAATTATAGATATAGAGTTACAACTAAAAGACATAGAAACTCTAACTAAAGCGGTAGAAAAAGCCAAGAAGTTTATAAAATCAGGAAAAAAAGAGGATATTTTAAAATACGAAACATTAAAAAGTATCTTAGAGTTTGTAGAAAGTGGTAGAAATGCTCGTGAGTTTGAGACTGATGATGTTACCCAGCCTATCATAGACGAAATACAACTATTAACTAAAAAGCCTGTACTTTATCTTTGTAATGTAGATGAAAACTCTATTAAAAATGGCAACGAGTGGATAAGCAAAGTAGAGGAAATGGCTCAAAAAGAGGGAGCGGAAGTGTTGGCTTTAGCAGCACAGATAGAGGCAGATATTAACGAACTAGAAACCTACGAAGAACGCCAGATGTTCTTGGAAGAGTTAGGGTTAGAAGAGCCAGGTGTTAACCGCCTTATCCGTAAAGCGTATGAACTTTTAAAGTTACAAACTTATTTCACTGCAGGCGTAAAAGAAGTAAGAGCGTGGACGATAGGTAAAGGTTGGACGGCACCTCAAGCGGCAGGAGTTATCCACACTGATTTTGAGAAAGGGTTTATCCGTGCGGAAGTAATTAAGTACGAAGATTTCATCAATTACGGTTCGGAGGCTAAGGTGAAAGAAGCGGGTAAACTTTCTGTAGAAGGTAAAGAATATGTTGTGCAAGATGGTGATATTATGCATTTTAGATTTAATGTTTAATATCTAAATCAAATAATAAAAAAAATCCTCATAACTTAGTTGTGAGGATTTTGGTTTTTAATTATGATATTGTTTACTAGCCTAATTTCTGTGCGTCTGCTACAAACTGTGCTAAACCATTATCTGTTAAAGGGTGTTTAAGTAAACTTAATATGGGAGCTAGAGGAGACGTGATAACATCAGCACCTATTTTAGCACAATCTATAATGTGCATAGAGTGTCTTATAGAAGCTGCTAGAATTTCAGTTTCAAACATATAGTTATCATATATCGTTCTGATTTCTTCTATTAAATTAAGTCCATCAGTAGAGATGTCGTCCAATCTTCCTAAGAAAGGCGATACATAAGTCGCTCCAGCCTTAGCTGCTAAAAGAGCTTGTCCTGCCGAAAATATTAAAGTGCAGTTAGTCTTAATACCTTTATCAGAAAAATACTTTATAGCCTTTATTCCGTCTTTTATCATTGGTATTTTTACCACGATATTAGGGTGGATGGCTGCTAGTTCTTCGCCTTCTTTTATCATTTCCTCATAAGTTGTAGAAAGTACCTCTGCAGAAATATCTCCATCTACCAATTCGCAAATGGTTTTGTAGTGGTTCATTATAGCTTCTTTCCCTTGTATGCCTTCTTTAGCCATTAGAGAAGGGTTGGTAGTTACGCCATCTAAAATACCTAGATTTTTAGCTTCTTTAATTTGCTCAAGATTAGCGGTGTCGATAAAAAATTTCATTTTTAAATTAGATTTTTGTTTCAGCAAAGATAGTAATTTAATGTAAGAAGTCTAGTCAAATTTAGGGTAGATTGTAATCCCAATCTTATTTTTTTTATTATTTTTGTTGCTAAATAAAATAATTATGTCATACGGATTATTAAAAGGAAAAAAGGGAATTATATTTGGAGCTCTTAACGAGCAATCTATCGCTTGGAAAGTAGCAGAAAGATGTCATGAAGAAGGTGCTGAATTTATCTTATCTAATGCACCTATCGCTATGAGAATGGGAGAATTAAACGCTTTGGCAGAAAAAACAGGAGCAGAGGTCATTGGTGCAGACGCCACTTCTATGGAAGATTTAGAAAAACTTTTTGATGCTACGATAGAAAAATTTGGAAAGCTAGATTTTATTTTACACTCTATAGGAATGTCGGTTAATGTGAGAAAAGGTAAGCCTTATACTGACCTTAATTATAGCTTTTTAGAAAAAGGTTGGGATGTATCGGCAGTTTCTTTTCACAAAGTTATGAAAACCGCTTGGGATAAAGATTGTATGAACGAGTGGGGTTCTATTTTAGCACTCTCTTATATTGCAGCTCAGAGAACTTTCCCAGACTATAATGATATGGCAGATAACAAATCTTATTTGGAGAGTATTGCGAGAAGCTTTGGGTACTATTGGGGTGAAAGAAAAGTAAGAGTAAACACCATATCACAATCTCCAACACCTACAACAGCGGGAAGCGGAGTGAAAGGCTTTGGAGGTTTCTTAGGTTATGCAGAAGATATGTCTCCACTAGGTAATGCAACAGCTTTAGATTGTGCTAACTACTGTGTGGCAATGTTTTCTGATTTAACAAGAAAGGTAACAATGCAAAATCTTTTCAACGACGGAGGATTTAGCAATACTGGGGTTTCTCAGAAGGTGGTAGATAGATATGATCAAAGTAAAGAAGGTTAATCTGCTATAATTGAAATAAAAGTAATACCGAGGCTAGATACTAAAGTTTCGGTATTTCGTTTTAACCATTCCCAAATTAAATTAACGATGAAAAAAGTCTTATCTTTGTGTGTTGCTTTATTAGCAATTTTATCATTAACTAATTGTAATCCTATATACAAAAAAATGAATATCGAAAAAGAATTTTACAACGCTCTTCCAGAGGGTGTTTATGCAAAAATGGAAACTTCTAAAGGAAGTATGATTATCCAGTTTAACGACAAAGAATCTCCTGTAACTGTGGCTAACTTTGTGGGATTAGCACAAGGTACAATAGAAAATAAAGTTAAGAAAAAAGGAAAGCCTTACTATGATGGGATTATTTTTCATAGAGTTATCAAGGATTTTATGATTCAAGGAGGAGACCCTACTGGAACGGGAATGGGAGATCCTGGTTATAAATTTGATGACGAAAAGAATGACCTAAAACACGAGGGTAAAGGTTATCTTTCTATGGCTAATTCTGGTGCTAATACCAATGGTTCTCAGTTTTTTATTACAGAAGTAGCTACACCTTGGTTAGATGGTAAGCATACCGTGTTTGGTAAAGTAATACAAGGTTTAGAAGTTATAGATGCGATTGCGAATGTAGAAATAGGAGCACAACATAAGCCTAAGCAAGATGTAGTAATACAGAAAGTGGAGATTTTCACTAAAGGTGAGTCTTACAAAGATTATGATGCAGCAAAAGTATTTAATGAAGGTAAATCTAAAATCGAAGAAAGAAATAGAGCTTACATAGCTAAAAAAGAAGCAGAGGCTGCTAAGAAATTAGAAGAATTAAAGGCAGGAATGACAGCTACAGCGTCTGGGCTTTTATATAAGATTACAAAATCTACCGAAGGTAAAGCTCCTAAAGCAGGTGATATGGTAGCAGTACACTATGCGGGAAGATTAACTAACGGACAAGAGTTTGATAACTCTTTTAAAAGAGGAGAACCAATAGAGTTTCCTGTTGGAACAGGTAGAGTAATTAAAGGTTGGGACGAAGGTATTATGCTTCTTAAAGAAGGCGAGCAAGCAACATTGCTTATCCCATCTAATTTGGCTTATGGAGAAAGAGGTGCAGGAGGTGTTATTCCGCCTAATGCGTGGCTATTATTTGATGTAGAATTGGTTAAAGTTAAATAACTTATATTTTATTCTCAGATATTAAGGGCTTGGTGGTTTTCATCAAGCCCTTAATTTGTTATAAATCTGATGATTAGTTTCTATGTGGAAACTATTTTATATGTTTTACATATTATTTATAATATTGATTACTATTGATTTAACTTAAATTTAACATTTAATTATTATGCATGCATAGTATTTTGTGTTATATTTGAAGTACAAAGTTTTTAGATATAAAAATGGAATCAAATAAAGACAAAATAGAAAATATAGATTTAATACTTAAATCCACTTGGTTAGCTGTTTCTAGAATGTATTCGGAGAAAGCTCAAGAGCATGATTCAACTACTGTACAGGCACTTACTTTGCTGAAGATAGACCCAAAGAACGGAACTAGAAGCACTAATTTAGGTCCTAAAATGGCGATAGAACCTACTTCGCTTACAAGGATTATTAAACTATTGGAGGATAATGGCTATATCTATAAGGATAAATCTTCTGTAGATAAAAGGGAGGTTATCATTAAATTAACTGAAAAGGGTTTAGAGTCTAGAAATTTATCCAAAGCGATGGTACTTAACTTTAATAAATTAATTCTTGAGAGAATTTCACCCGAAAAACTAGAGGTTTTTAAAGAGGTAACTAATGATATTGTGAAGATTGCCAACGAACTCAATCGTAAAAAATAAATAAAAAATAGAATTATACTTAATATGAAAAGAAGAATTAAACACATTACCGTTCTTGGTTCAGGAATTATGGGTGCTGGTATAGCGGCTCATTTTGCCAATATAGGCGTAGAGGTGCTTATGCTAGATATCGTTCCTTTTGAACTTACAGAAGCGGAGCAGAAAAAAGGTCTTACTAAAGAGGATAAAGCCTTTAGAAATAGAATTGCAACTGAAAATTTGGAGAAACTTAAAAAGGCAAGCCCTGCGTTGCTTTACACTCCAAAATTTGCAGACAGAATAACGGTAGGTAACTTTGATGACGATATGTCTAAAATTAAAAATACCGACTGGATTATTGAGGTAGTAGTAGAGAGATTGGATATTAAAAAATCTGTTTACGAAAAGATAGAACAATACAGAAAAGAAGGTACTTTGGTTTCTTCTAATACATCGGGTATTCCTATCCATCTTCTTACCGAGGGCAGAAGCGATGATTTTAAGAAATATTTTGCAGGGACACACTTTTTTAATCCAGTAAGATATTTACCACTTTTAGAAATTATTCCTACTCCAGAGACCGCTCCAGAAGTAGTAGATTTCTATATGGAATATGGGGCTAAATTTTTAGGGAAAACTACAGTTTTAGCGAAAGATACACCAGCTTTTATTGCCAATAGAATAGGTGTTTTTGGTATGATGGATTTACTTCATAAAGTACAAAAACTAGGGTTAAGTGTATCAGATGTAGATAAACTAACAGGTCCAGTAATTGGTAGACCAAAATCTGCAACATTTAGAACGGCAGATGTGGTGGGGCTAGACACACTTGTACATGTAGCTAATGGAGTTAGAGAAAGTGGAGCAGAGGCAGAGGAGTTCAAGGCAGTATTCCAGTTGCCAGATTATATCCAAAAAATGATGGATAATAATTGGCTGGGTTCTAAAACAGAACAAGGTTTCTTTAAGAAAGTTAAAAATGCTGATGGCAAATCAGAGATATTAGGATTAAACTTAGATACCTTAGAGTACGAATTACAAGATAAGTCTTCTTTCCCTACTTTAGAATTAACTAAAAATATAGACAAACCTATTGATAGATTTAAGGTTTTAATAGGTGGTAAAGATAAAGCAGGAGAGTTATATCGCAGCACTTTGGGAGCATTGTTTGCTTATGTTTCTCATAAAGTTCCAGAAATTTCAGACGAAGTTTATAAGATAGATGATGCTATGCGTGCTGGATTTGGTTGGGAAAATGGACCTTTTGAAATTTGGGACGCTGTAGGTGTTCAGAAAGGTGTAGAATTGGCCAAAGAAGCTGGGTATGAAGTATCAGATTGGGTTAAATCTTTAGCAGAGCAAGGTAAAGCATTTTATCAGGTGAGTGAAGAAGGTCAAACTTTATACTTTGATAAAACTAAGGCAGATTATCAGTCTATACCAGGGCAAGATGCCTTTATCATTTTAGATAATATTAGAAAAAATAAAACGCTTTGGAGCAATTCTGGTTCCGCGATACAGTATTTGGGTGATGGTATTATCAACTTTGAAATTCGTTCTAAGATGAACTCTCTTGGAGGAGAAGTTTTAGACGGTCTTAACAGAGCGATAGACCTAGCAGAAAAGGAATACGATGGTTTAGTAGTGGCTAACCAAGGAGCTAATTTCTCGGTGGGGGCTAACTTGGCTATGATTTTGATGATGGCGATTGACCAAGATTGGGACGATTTGAATATGGCGATTGCTTATTTCCAAAAATCAATGATGAGGCTTCGTTACTCTTCGATACCAGTAGTGGTAGCTCCGTTTGGAATGACGTTAGGTGGTGGTTGCGAGATGACGCTTCACGCTGACCGTGTGGTAGCTGCTGCAGAAACTTACATTGGTCTAGTAGAAGTAGGTGTAGGTGTTATCCCAGGCGGTGGTGGTACTAAAGAAATGACTTTAAGAACTATGAAACAAATGTCTAAAGACGATGTTAAAAACAACCGTCTAAGAGATGCTTTTATGAATATTGCTATGGGTAAAGTAGCCACTTCGGCTTATGAGGCTTACGATATGGATATTCTTCAGCACGGTAAAGACTTTGTGGTAGTCAACAAAAATAGACAGATTGCAGAAGCTAAAAAAGTAGCATTACTAATGGCAGAGCAAGGCTATACACAGCCAGTTTCTGAAAAAGTAAGAGTTTTAGGTAAAGATGCGTTAGGTATGTTCTATGTAGGTACAGACCAAATGCTTACAGGTAATTTCATTTCAGAACACGATAAGAAAATTGCAGATAAGTTAGCTTTTGTAATGGCAGGAGGAAACCTTTCCGAAGAAACTTTAGTTACAGAGCAATACCTTCTTAACTTAGAGAGAGAGACTTTTTTACAGCTTTGTGGAGAGAGAAAAACTTTAGAGCGTATCCAATTTATGCTTCAAAAAGGAAAACCACTAAGAAATTAATTTTTGTTAGATGTTGGATATGAGATTTTAGACGTTGTAAATTGATACTAAATGAGTGCACATCAATTGAATAAATTAGTAGTTTGGCAAAAGGCTATCGCTTTAGCTAAGGAGATTTACCTTATTAGTGAAGCGTTGCCTACGAACGAAAAATTTGGATTGACTTCACAGATGAAAAGGTGTGCTATTCTATACCTTCTAATATTGCAGAAGGAGCGGGAAGAAATAACCCAAAAGAGTTCATTCATTTTCTAGGAATAGCTTCGGGGTCTTGTTACGAACTAGAAACTCAGCTTATTTTATTATCAGAATTACAAATGAAAAACAATCAAGACATAACGCCTACGTTACAACATTTAACAGAAATACAAAAGATGATTTATAAATTAAAATCAAGTTTAACTTCAAAAGGATTAGAATCTAAAATCTAATCTCTAAAATTTAATAAATATATGAAAACAGCATACATAATAAAAGGTTACAGAACGGCTGTAGGCAAAGCACCTAAAGGGTCTTTAAGATTTACAAGACCAGATGTGATGGCAGCTAAAGTAATAGAAAAACTGATGAGCGATGTGCCTCAGTTAGACAAAGATAGAATAGACGACCTCATCGTGGGTAATGCAATGCCAGAGGCAGAACAAGGGCTTAATATAGCGAGGCTGATTTCGCTTATGGGGCTTAATACAGATAAAGTTCCGGGAGTTACGGTGAACAGATACTGTGCTTCAGGATCTGAAGCTATTGCAATTGCTTCGGCTAAAATTCAGGCAGGTATGGCAGATTGCATCATTGCAGGAGGAACGGAATCTATGAGTTTTATCCCAATGGGCGGGTACAAGCCTGTACCAGAGACGGATATAGCTAAGTCTAACCCTGACTACTATTGGGGAATGGGCTATACAGCAGAAGCGGTGGCAAAACAATACAACATCAGTAGAGAGGAGCAAGATTTGTTCGCTTTTGAATCGCACCAAAAAGCATTAAAGGCATTGGCGGAAAACAAATTTGTCAATCAAATTGTGCCTATTCCAGTAGAATATACCTTCCTTGATGAAAACCAAAAGCTACAAACTAAATCTTTTGATTTCTCTGTGGACGAAGGTCCTAGAAAAGATACTTCTTTAGAAGGTTTGGCTAAACTAAGACCTGTATTTGCGAATGGAGGAAGCGTTACGGCAGGTAACTCATCACAAATGTCAGACGGAGCAGCGTTTGTTATTGTAATGTCTGAAGATATGGTAAAAGAGTTAGGCTTACAGCCTGAAGCAAGGTTAGTATCTTATGCAGCAGCAGGTCTAGAGCCGAGAATTATGGGTATGGGACCTGTTTACGCTATTCCAAAAGCACTTAAACAAGCAGGCTTACAACTTAAAGATATAGATTTAATAGAGCTGAACGAGGCATTTGCCTCTCAATCAGTAGCAATTAAAAAGGAGTTAGACCTTAATCCAGAGATTGTAAATGTGAATGGAGGTGCTATTGCATTAGGACACCCGCTAGGTTGTACAGGTACTAAACTTACCGTTCAGCTTTTAGACGAAATGAGACAAAGAGGCAGCAAATACGGTATGGTAACTATGTGCGTAGGAACAGGACAGGGAGCTGCAAGTATTTTTGAGCTTTTATAAGAGTTCAAAAATGATTTAATATTTAATAATACAACACTTAAAATTTACAAAATGAGTACAATACTAAAAGGGGGAGAATTTTTAATTAAAGAAACTCCAGCAACACAAATTTTCTCAATAGAGGAACTGTCAGAAGAACAAAAAATGCTTAGAGACTCTGCTAAGGAGTTTATAGATAGAACTGTAATCCCAAACAGGGAGCGTTTCGAAAAGAAAGATTATGCCTTCACAGAAGAGTGTATGAAAGAAATCGGAGCTATGGGCTTTTTAGGAATTTCGGTTCCTGAGTCTTATGGTGGTTTGGGTATGGGCTTTGTAACCACTATGTTGGCTTGCGATTATCTGTCGGGAGCTACGGGGTCTTTAGCTACGGCGTACGGAGCACATACAGGTATTGGTACACTACCTATTTTACTTTACGGAACGGAAGCTCAAAAACAAAAATACCTACCAGACTTAGCTACGGGGGCTAAATTTGGAGCTTACTGCCTTACAGAACCAGATGCAGGGTCTGATGCCAACAGCGGAAAAACTAAGGCAAGACTTTCGGAAGATGGTAAACATTACATCATCAACGGTCAAAAAATGTGGATTTCTAATGCAGGGTTTGCAGATACCTTCACTTTCTTTGCTAAAATAGATGACGATAAAAATATCACAGGGTTTGTGGTTAATCGTTCCGAGTTAGAAAATCCAGAAAGTCTAACTTTTGGGGAGGAAGAGCATAAACTCGGTATTCGTGCTTCCTCTACGCGTCAGGTATTTTTTAATGATATGAAAGTACCTGTGGAGTGTCTTTTAGGAGAGAGAAACAATGGGTTTAAAATCGCTCTTAATGCTCTTAATGTGGGTAGAATTAAACTTGCTGCGGCTTGTTTAGATGCTCAAAGAAGAATCCTTAACTATTCTATTCAATATGCTAACGAGAGAAAGCAGTTCGGAACTTCTATCTCTACTTTTGGGGCTATTCGTAAGAAAGTAGCTGAAATGGCAACCGGTATATTTGTGAGTGAAGCAGGTTCTTACCGTGCGGCTAAAGATGTTCAGGATAAAATAGATGAACTTGTAGCAGGAGGAATGAACCACCAAGAGGCAGAGCTTAAAGGCGTAGAAGAGTATGCAGTAGAATGTTCTATATTAAAAGTATTCGTGTCCGATTTGTTGCAACACTCGGCTGATGAGGGGATTCAGATTTTTGGAGGAATGGGCTTCTCGGAGGATACGCCAATGGAAGCAGCTTGGAGAGACTCTAGAATTTCTAGAATCTACGAAGGAACCAACGAAATTAACCGACTACTCGCCGTGGGTATGCTGATTAAAAAAGCGATGAAAGGGCAAATAGACCTAATATCTCCAGCAATGGCAGTAGGTAAGGAGCTGATGTCTATCCCGTCTTTTGAAACGCCAGATTATTCTGCATTTATGAGTGAGGAAAAGGCGATGATTGCTAACCTTAAAAAGGTCTTCTTAATGGTTTCAGGAGCGGCTTTACAGAAGTATATGATGGATATTGAAAAACAACAACACCTTCTACTAAATGCATCTGAAATTCTTAACCAAATTTATATGGCAGAGTCTGCTATTTTAAGAGCAGAGAAGCACTATACACCAGATTCTGCAGAAGCAGCAATGGCACAGCTAAACCTTTATAAAGCGATAGAGAAGATTATTGTATCTGCTAAAGAAGGGATTGTATCTTTTGCAGAAGGCGATGAGCAAAGAATGATGCTTTCTGGTCTTAGAAGATTTACTAAATATACCAACACTCCTAATGTAATTGCCCTTACCGAAAAAGTAGCAAAACACTTTATTGAAAAAGGGGGGTATTAAGAGTAAAGTATAAGCAGTTATTGAATTTTTGAAAAATTGAGGTTTTTTATAGAGCCTCAATTTTTTGTATAAAACTGTAAACCAAATACACGAATCCCCTATTGCCTAAGATGAGTCCTTTAAACCCACAATACCTCACCAAAAAGAAAAGCGTATTTCAGAAGATGATGGCTTTTGTAAAAAAGTTTAAAGGCGTGGGTGGCGAACTTTAAAATGGAAAAGAACGACACAACTAAACAATTAAAATCCATATCTACACCACCCCGTTGCCTTACCTAGCAACGCACAGGTGTAGCCTAAGGCAACACAGCGTTGCAGGGTAAAGCAACGCATAGGCGTAAAAAAGAACGCTTCGGTTGGCAATTTGCCAACCGAAGCGTTGCTTTATAAAACCTAGCTGAAAGCCGCTACTATACAATTACTATAGGAGTAGATAAAGTTTCGGTTCTAGGGTCTTTGAGGAGCGTGTTGCCTTTGGTGAACTGTGTAGTGAGGCTTAGCTCGTAATTCCCTGCCTCTAAATCTGTAGGAACGAGAATAAGTAACCTCGACGGCTCATTGAGTACAATACTGTCTTTGGTTAGCTTTACCTCGTTTTGAGTATCTAGGTTTTTGAAGACGATGCCATTTTTAGGGTCATTGCCGTCTATTTTAATGAATGTACCTTTGATTTCCGCATTCTTGCCTTTAGTAAGTGTGCCGTCTGCTTTACCAGTAGCTTTGTCAGTAATGCTAAACACGCTCATTGGGCTGGACTGCTCGCCGAGGATTTCTACTTTGGTATCGTTGGCGGCTTTTCTTAGGTCGGTGCCTTGGTTTACATTTACATATACAGAGTGCTTCTCTTTATCCCAAGTTTTGTCGTAAAACACACCCTTAATGGCAGGACGCATATACACCAGCCCCGTATTTACACTATAGCCATTGAGTACCAACTCCGAGGCTTTACGGTTAAAACGGGTGATAATATCCACCGCTGTTTCGGTTTTTATCTCCATACCCTCTTTTTTAAGGGCATCTATGATTTCTGTAATGCCAAGGCTACCGCCCAAAAGGGGTACGGCTACAAAATCGTTAGGGTCATCTTTGGTGAGTAGGTTGGGACGCAACCACGCTTTTAAAGTATTCATAATATATAGTATTTAAAGGTTAAATATTTTTTATAATAAAGTCTAATTTATAAGGTTGGCTAATCTTTGAGGCAGCGGACACCTACACCGGATGCACGCTTTGCGTATTCTGGCATAGCAGATTGACTTTCATACATAAACAAAATTAGGGTGTATTGCGGATAATTGCTGGTATCACCTGACCAAGCAGTAGCGACTATTGATGGGGCAGTTATTACCCCGTAATCCCATTTACGGTAACCCGAAGCAGGAAATCGGAGATTCATTTCGTTCCACATGGCAGGACTATTGTGCACATTTCTCCAAGCCCATGCGCCTGTTATTGATATATGTAAGTAGTTCAGATAAGAAAAGCTCGGAACTGTATAACCTATAGGACAAGGATTGTTCGAACCATTCACCCCCCAGCTATCTATCATCCCATAGATGGGGTGTATATTGTTGATTTCAGAATTTACCCACGAGTTTTCACCTGACGATTGTCCATTAATCCACAAATTGGTATTCGGGGAAGTCCACGAATTAGACAGGGCAGACGTAGAAGTATACTTAGGCGTGCCGGAAATAGAAGAAGTCCAATTAATCAACTCGTGACCATCAGGCTTTCTCTGCCACTGGAAAAGGGAGCCGTACGCCCGCCAGTCTTTTTTAATCTGGTCGGCAGTAGGGTTAGAAAGCGGTACGGCAGTGGTGGTATTTGTATAATCTAAATCCCCTGCCTGACGTGTCGGGTCAAACCAAGCTGAGCCGTACTTGGCATATTCTGCCCCAAGGTTATTCCCCAGCCACACTCTGCCGTCCGGACCTATAAGAGGCGTATAGACAAAATCGTGCTCCCTTACATTAGCCCCATACCCCACACAGGCAGAAGTGGTCTTCCCAAGGCATCGGTCGGGAATCCCCGTTACCGCATAAAGTTTATATTGGGTATTAGAGGTGGAAAAAGCACCCGCATAACGGTCGGGATAGCTGAAAGCGCCCATCAGTAAGCCTTCCACATCGGCACCAAAACCCATATTCATATCCAGTTTCTTAATCAGCAAATCGCCATCTAACGAACGAATGGTAGCGAAAATATGGGTGGTGTCAGGAGTGCAAATTTGCGGTCCCCACGAAAAGCGGAGGACACGGCTGTTCCCGTCCTCTGTATAGGTGGCAGGTATGGTAATATCTGTACTGTAAGCGGGAAGGATGCCGTTGCCCTGTACCGTTACGGGAATCCCAACCCGAAAGCCTGTGGTAGTGATTTTCCCCTGATGGTCTATCACCAAGGATTCCGGAATGCCGTCCGCAGCAATATCCCTTTGCCAAAGGGCTTCCGAACGGGGGTTAATGTTGTAAGGGAAATAATCGGCATCGTAAATAGAAGCAATGCGTTTCTTGCCGTTCCCCAACGTTACGTCAAGACCTGTATATGCATCTAACGCCCGTAAGACCACTTGAGCTTTTGCCACAAGTGGAAGAAACACCAGCACCAAGCTGTAAAAATAGAATCTATTAAGTTTCATTGGTTTTCTTTTTTATTGGGTTGCTTTTAAGTTTTAGAGGGCGTCCCCCGTTACGGTTACCGAGGAAGCGGTGTCCTTAATAATACCGATAGCCGAATATTGGGTTCTCGTTTTGGTTCCTCTTGCCGATACCCCCGAAACTGTTACCTGCCCCGTATTGTTTTGAACAATCACACAACTGAAACCGACGGGCAAACTGTTTGGAACGCTAATGGTGGTAGGGGAGGTGCTATCCACATACACATAGCCGCCGTTATCGGTTTCCGTAAGGGTAACCGTTCCGCTTGAAGTCGTAACTCTACGAAACCCGCCCGTGGGTGTCCATTGGGTACCGTTCCATACCAATAGCTGCCCCGACTGAGGTGCAGTAGCAGAAACCGCAGAACCTTGGATTTTCGTTACTTTAGTTTCGTTGCTGTTCAAATTGGCGGTAACATCACCCGTTAAAGCCGCCCGTTGAAAGGAAGTCCCGCTTACTTTCACGGTTTCGGAATCGGTATAATCCTTTCGGGAAAGTTTTTGCCACGAGGAGCCGTCAAAATAATAGTACCCTGCATCGGTAACATTCGCCGTTTGTCCCGACGGGGAGGTTTCTGCCTCCGTAACATAGACGATGGCGCCTTGCTGTTCTAGGGTATAAGTTTTAGCTTTTAGCTCCACTCCTTTTAAACGAGGGGGAATAATCCCATCAAGAGCATCAGTATCTAATGCTTTACCCACCACATCTAGCGTGGCTTTGGGGGTAGGAGTATTGATGCCCACTTGTGCCTGTAATGCCAAAGGCAGAAATACCGTGCATAATAAGGTTTTTTTCATAATGTTAAAGTTTATAGATGTTAGATGTTAAGTTGTTAAGTTGTGAAATTGTTAAGTTGTTAATTGCTAGTTGTTGGTTGTTGGTTGTTAAATTGTGAAGTTGTAAAAAAGTTTAAGGAGCTGAAGCTGTTCAAGGTTCTATGTTTAAGGTTTAAGGGATATGTACGCTTATTCAACCTTGAATATTTGAACTTTAAACCTTGAACTCTTGAACTAATGAGAAAACGCCTCCCCCCTCTCAACACACACAAAACGAGGAGGAAGGCTAAAACAGAGAGAATAGAATATCCTCTCTGTAGGCTAGAAGCTCTAAACCCAAACCACCCATTCAGCTGATGAGAAAGACGGACTTCTAGCAGATATTTATGAAAACAAAACTTAGCGTGTGCTAAATGCCAAATGCCCCTAACGGAAGCTAGAGGCACATTATTTATAATTGATGATAAAAATCTAGATAAAAAGTAGTATACTACGCGTACGCGGGTAACTAGTCTGTGTGTGTGTGTGTGTGTGTGTGTGTGTGTGTGTGTGTGTGTTTACACAATTATTTGGAACTACCAAATAATTTTGCAACTTTTTTACACTTGTTTGTATATGGTTGGTATTGTGTGTCATAAACTGGGGCAAATGTATAAAACTATTATGATATGAGCAAGAATAGATAACAAATAAATGAAAAAAAGTATTCCCAATCTTAGTGGATAGCGGTAGAGCTATTTTCATTAAAGAAATATCTCTATATTTGTACTTATGATTTTACGGGGAGATAATTTAATAAAAGAATACGGACCTAAGAAGGTCGTAAAAGGCGTATCTATAGAGGTAAAGCAAGGCGAAATAGTAGGGCTTTTAGGACCTAATGGAGCAGGTAAAACCACCACCTTTTATATGATAGTCGGCTTAGTGAAGCCAACGCAAGGCAACATCTTTCTAGACCAGCACAATATCACAAAAGATGCGATGTACCGCAGAGCCCAAAAGGGGATAGGTTATTTGGCACAAGAGGCTTCGGTGTTTAGAAAACTCTCTGTAGAAGACAACATTATGGGAGTACTGCAACTTACCAAACTTTCTAAAAAAGAGCAACGCCTAAAGTGTGATGCACTTATAGAGGAGTTTTCACTAGAACACGTGAGGAAGAACAGAGGCGACCTGTTATCGGGTGGAGAAAGAAGGCGTACTGAAATCGCAAGGTGCTTAGCTACCAGTCCTAACTTTATTTTACTAGATGAGCCTTTTGCAGGGGTAGACCCTATTGCCGTGGAAGATATACAAAAAATTGTGAGGTCTTTGGTAGAGAAAAATATCGGTATCCTTATTACCGACCATAATGTGCAACAGACTTTAGCTATTACCAATAAAACTTATATTATGTTTGAAGGTAAAATTCTAAAGGAAGGCTTACCAGAAGATTTAGCCAACGACCCAGAGGTAAGACAAGCCTATCTCGGAGAAAACTTTAGGTTTGAAAAGATTTAACATTGATGTTCGCTGAATGAAAATTTATACAAAAACAGGCGATGGTGGAGCTACTTCTCTCTATGGAGGTACAAGAGTTTCTAAAGCCCACCTTAGAGTAGAGGCTTACGGCACTATAGACGAGCTTAATGCGTGTCTAGGTGTGGCAAAATCTTATATTCGAGAGGCAGAAGTTTTAGAGCAACTTAAGGTCATTCAGTTTGATTTGTTTACACTTGGTTCAGAGTCTGCAACACCTGTGGATAAACTTTTCTTAGCTAATGGTAAATCTAGGCTTCCGTTGGTTATAGGTCAAAATGAAATAGAGACCTTGGAGCGTTGGATAGACGCCTTTGATGAACAGCTAGAGCCGTTACAATTCTTTATTTTACCTGGAGGAGGCAAGGCTTCAGCACATCTGCATATAGCAAGAACGGTTTGTAGAAGAGCAGAACGCTATTTAGTCGCTTTAGGTGAGCAGGAAGAAGTAAGAGCAGAACTTATAAAATACCTCAATCGCTTGTCTGATTATCTGTTTGTATTAGCGAGATACATTTCTCACTTACACCACGAACCAGAAGAGTATTGGAATCCTAACGATAGACCATAAACCACAATGGCTAAAGAACCCCAAAAAGCAATTTTATACATCAATGGCGAACCTCCCAAGCAGTTGCCTCCTTATTCGGAAGGGGATATTTGGGCGTGTACCGATGGGGCTTGGAGTTATCTCAAACAAAAAGGCGTTACGGTGGAGCAGTTGGCTTTTATTTCAGGCGATTTTGACTCTGTGGTTTCTTTAGAAGACCTTCCAAGTGAGAAGATAATTTCTACACCCAATCAAGATTTTACCGATTTTTATAAAGCCTTAGACCTTCTTAAACACAAAGGAATTACCAAAGTAGATGTTTACGGAGCGAGTGGCAAAGAGCAAGACCATTTTTTAGGTAATTTAACCGTAGCCTATCAGTTTAAGGAAGCGATAGACATTACTTTCTATGATGATATGGCAACTTACTTCTTTATACCTCAACAGGTGGAACTAAAGGAAGTAAAAGGTAAAACCGTTTCTTTGTATCCTTTCCCAGAGGCTAAATCTATTGTTACCAAAGGGCTTAGGTGGAGCCTTAACAAAGAGGATTTATCTATCACCAGTAGGATAGGTACAAGAAACATAGCCGATGAAGACACTATTTCTATCAGCTATGCTAGTGGGAGTTTACTCGTCTTTTTAAGTAAAAGTAGAGCGCTAAACCCATAAAATCTTATGCTAAAACTTTAAAGGATAATAAGTTTATCCCGGTTTTATGCTACACGATATTACCAGTACCATTAAACAAGCCAAAGTAATTTTTGCTCCTGCTAAAGGGATAAAAGATACCCTAGCGACACTCACCTACGAGAAGGCTTAAGGTAACGCCTAAGCCCCCTTTAAAAAACCGATGCTTATAAGTTTTAGATTTTATAGACATCGGATTTATGAGTTGTCCTTTTGTTTTTGCCTAATCACTGCATTGGGTTTGTTTCAAGGCAAAAGAAGGGAGAGTAAAAGTACAGACAATAAAAAATGATAGAGTTCTTTTGTATTAACGCTTAATCACTACATTAAATTTTAATACTTAAAACAACCAATCTACAATAATAGGAGCTAATAATGCCGTGAAAATCCCATTAAGTATCAGTCCTACACTTGCAAAACCAGCGTGTTTTTCGCTCATTTCTATCGCCATCATTACGCCTAATCCGTGCGAAGAGGCTCCTAACGAAATACTTTGCCCCATTGGGCTATTGATTTTGGTGTACTTTAGAACTTGTAATCCTATAATGCCGCCTACCAACCCTGTAATAATAACGGCAGAAACTGTAAGCGGAACAATACCTCCTACGGTGTTAGAAACTTCTATGGCAAGTGGTGTAGTAATGGATTTTGGAGCTAATGAAATTACTACTTCTCTATTGGCTCCGAGTAATTTAGCTACAGAACAAACACTAATCACTCCCACCACGCTTCCAAACAAATGCGAGATAAGGATAGGGAGGAGTTGTTTCTTAATTCTTTCCAGTTGTAAATATAGCGGGACCGCAAGAGCAACTACAGAAGGTTTAAGCCAAAAATCTATATAGTTGCCTGCCACAGCATAGGTATTGTAAGGGATATTAAATACCACTAGATAGCCAATAATAACAGCAGAGCCAATAAGTACCGGATTGAGAAAAGGCGATTGTACTCTTCGGTTGAGCATAATGGTGCCGTAGTATATCACAAAAGTAAGCCCTAGTAACCAAATTGGATTCTCTAGAAAAGCCATCATACTTATTTTAATTTTTTACGAATGAACTGATAAACCTTGCCTGTTACTAAAATCACCAAAGCACTACTGATAACAATGGATACCATAATAGGAATAATATTATCCCATAACAAATCAAAATAGAGCATTATTGCGACACACACAGGGATAAAAAATAGCCCTAGATTGCCTAAAAGAAAATCCGAAATGCCTTTGACCCATTCTAGTTTTATCCATTTTTTGTGGAGAGCAAAAGTCAGTAGAAACATACCGATAAGGCTTGAGGGGAATTTAATTTCGGTAAGGAAAACTACTAATTCTCCCAACGCTAAAAATCCTAAAATAATGGCACAATATCTAGCTAAAATCATATAAACTTATTTTACTCTGCAAATATAGTATTATTGCTTATATCTTTATGGTTTAGATGTATTTTACTATTCTAGGCTGAAACATCTAGGAAAGATGAAAAAGAGTTATTTGCTAATAACTGCTCTTTCAATAGGGAGGGCTATGTTTCAGGCTGTAAATTTTACTCCTAACATTACTGTGTCTGCAGAGAAGTGCTTGTGAGGAGTCATTGGATATAAAAATTATTGTGCGGCTGAATCTGTTGATTTTGATATTTTTACATTGATGGTGAAAAGTATAGGCACACCTTTATTGTTTAATAGATGGAGGTAAAGGCTTTGCTGATTTTGTTATTTTTAGTTGCTTATGGAATGTTCTAAATAGACTCTTTTTTATTTTCGTGTATTCAGAAAATATGTTTATATTTGTCATCGCTATGCAAATTTTATCAAAATC
>NZ_QXHU01000006.1:0-12807 GCF_009663465.1 Riemerella anatipestifer | reverse complement strand
ACACACACACACACACACACACACACACACACACACACACACACACACACACACACACACACAATATTTTCGCGCGCGTTAATTTAAGTTATTTATTTCATATACATCATCTATTTTATATCGTGATTTATTCAATCAACGATATTTCCTTGTTTGTGTTTCAGTTTCTTCGTATGAGGGTATTGTTACTCGGAGTAAGTTCTAATTATAATTTTTTAAAAATCAAATATATGAAAAAAGCTATTTTTATTGCTTTAATGTTGCCTTTGCTATCAAAGGCTCAAACGGGAAAGGTGGGTATAAATACAAAAGACCCAACAGAAACGCTTCATATAAATGGTACCGCTAGGGTATCAGATTTACCTCTAAATGGCACAGCCTCTGCTATAAACACTAAGGTAAATGGTACAGTTTCTACGGCTAAAGACCAAACTTTTACTGCTGTTAAAACTGTAGTAGTAGATGCGAATGGTGTTTTAGGTACCATATCAGGGTTGCCAGTAATAGAGTTGCCACCACCACCAGAAGAAGTGTATAAGCCTATTAGATATTGTTCTAGAAATACAATCGGAGATGTATTTCCGGGGCCTACACATACAATGACTTTTGCTGACTCAGGTTATATTTTTGAATGGAAGGATACAGGTATAGGTAAATTTACTTTATATGTAAGAAGAACTCCAAAGTGGGCATCTCAAACTAGAAGAGCTAAATCTACTTGGTGGTTTTCTAATGGAGCGGTCCATGGATCGGTTAGAGGTGACTTTACTATAACAGGTACAAATGAAAGTGTTTTTGATGCTTCATTTCAAACAAGTACAATGGGAAAGGTTTCTCTTATAGTTGCGTACACTGGACATACATTTAATATTGATTTTACAACTTTAAACCCATTTGATGGTACTTCGAAAGTGATGAACATTTGTATAGAGCAAACGACTCCATAATTTGATATAAAAAAATAATCATAATCAATACAAGGCTTCTACTTTTAGTAGAAGTTCTTGTTTTGTTAAATTTTATGTAAATTTGGGGCTATGATAAAGGCAAAAAAGATACATAAATATTACGGTGATTTAGAAGTCCTAAAAGGAGTGGATATTGAGATAAAACCAGCAGAAGTGGTCTCCATAGTGGGAGAGTCTGGTGCTGGGAAATCTACACTATTACATATTTTGGGAACGCTGGATATGCCATCTGATGTGGGGATATATGGTACAGAAATAAGCATCGCTGGGCAATCTTTTCTTACGATGAACGACAAAGATTTGTCTAAATTCAGAAACGAAAATATAGGTTTTGTGTTCCAAAGCCACCAGCTGTTGCCAGAGTTTACCGCCTTGGAAAATGTTCTATTACCTATTAAAATAGCAGGGAAGCCTGAAAAAGACTATATAGAAAAGGCACACGCATTATTTGAAGAGCTCAAAATAGCAGAGAGGCTTAACCATAAACCTAAGCAACTTTCTGGGGGAGAAGCCCAAAGAGTAGCGGTAATCAGAGCGTTGATAGGCAGTCCCAAAGTTATTTTTGCTGATGAGCCTACAGGGAATTTAGACTCCAAAAATGCTGATGCTTTGCACCAACTGTTTTTTGACCTTAGAGACAAATATCAGCAGACATTCATCATTGTAACGCACAACAACACACTCGCCGATAGTACAGATAGAAAACTTGTTATGAAAGACGGGTTGATACTATAAAATAAGTATGAGAACGCTTTGTCTCTTTTTGTTTTTAAGTATTTGGCACTCTTGTGATAAAGAGAATGTTTCGCTAGATTCAGAAAAATCAACGATTCTAGATGATTCTTTTCAGCAAAAAAGATTTAAGGAGAAAGTTCTGATTGTAAAGAAATATATCCGAAATAAAAATTATAATCAGGATATTGTGATGCTGATAGATTATAAAATTCTATCAGGAAAATATCGCTTCTTTGTTTATAGTTTTAAAACGGATAAAATCGTAGATAGGGGCTTGGTAGCTCACGGTTCAGGTTCGGTAAATAAAACAGATAATACTCTTGTATTTTCCAATACAGAAAACTCATATCAGTCTTCTTTGGGTAAATTTAAAATAGGAGGGAGTTATAATGGTCAGTTTGGTAAATCTTATAGGTTGGTAGGATTAGATAAATCCAATAGTAATGCCCTTCGTAGAGCTATTGTTTTACATAGTTATCATAGTATTCCGAATCAAGAAATAGATGGAAATATTTCGTTGAGTTTAGGTTGTCCTATGGTTTCTCATTTATTTTTTAAGCGATTAGAAAACTATATAGATACTTCGGAAAAACCTATTTTGCTTTATTCTTATTATTAAATAAATATCAAGCCATTATGTCCATAAAAAATCTATCAGAAGACGACCGCCCCAGAGAGAAATTCTTAACCAAAGGTAGAGATGCTTTATCTGATGCAGAACTATTAGCGATTATTATGGGGAGTGGCAATAGGGAAGAGTCGGCGGTAGATTTAGCGAGAAGAATTTTGCAAACTTATGGGCATAATTGGAATGCGTTGAGTGAGATAGGCGTTGCAGATTTGATGAAGTTTAGAGGCATAGGAGAAGCCAAATCCATTAGTATTGCCACTGCCTTAGAAATAGGCAGACGGCGAGCGATGCAGGAACAGCCTAAAAGGTTACAGATTACGCAAAGTTCGGATATATTTGAAATGATGGCGCCGCTTTTAAGCGATTTACCCAATGAAGAATTTTGGGTGATATTTCTTAATCAAAGCAATAAAGTTTTGCAGAAGAAACCTTTATCCAAAGGTGGAATATCAGGTACAGTAGTAGATGTAAGATTGATGTTCAAAATGGCATTAGAGCATTACGCTACGGCGATTATAGTGGTGCATAATCATCCATCGGGGAATGCTTCGCCTAGTGAACAAGATTTGGAAATTACCAAGAAAATAAAAGAAGCGGGAGTCTTGTTGGATATTAGATTGTTAGACCACATCATTATTGCTAAAAATAAATACTTTAGTTTCGCAGATGAAGGCGTGTTATAAGCTGCAGTTGTTGAAAAATCATCAGATTGATATTGAGAAATATACTCAGTGTTTAAGAACTTCTGAGCAGTATCATTTTCAAGCCGAAGCAGTTTACCTTAATACCTTAAATGGTGGGAATTGGGAAGTTATAGTCTTAGGAGATTATGAAGCGGTAATGCCTGTACCAATTATCAAAAAGTTTGGAGTTAAATGGGTGTTATTTCCTCCGTTTTTACAGCAGTTAGGCGTTTTTTCAAAAAAGGATAATTTGGAGATTAACGAGTTGTTTTTTAGCTTTTTGAAAAACAATTATAGAGTAATTTATTATGCATTTAATGCTAAAAATAAATTGAATTCAATGTTATGGAGAAAGAACTATAAACTTCATCAATCCTTTTATGTAGAAGTATTTAGTAACTATTCCACCAGCCGAAAGAGAAATCTTAAATCTCCAAAAAACAATGAAATTAAAATTTCTTCACTAGAAAATTTATCCGAAATAAAACCTTTCTTTTTTCAATTTGTAGAGTGGTTATCATCGGATAGATTGAAAGAAAAATATTTCAAACACTTAGAATATTTGGAGCAAAAAAATCTACTAGAAATTTATGTAGCTAGAGATTTGCAAGGGATTTTGCTTTCCGTAGCGGTAATTTCTAATTTGGGTGGAGAGAAGGCTTTGCTTTGTTTTATAAATAATAAGGGTGAAAAGACCAATGCGCCTTCGGTAGTTTTAGACGAAATCATCAAACAGTCTATTGAAACTCATCAGTTTAATTTCTTTGGAAGTAATATTCCTTCTGTGGAGCAGTTTAATCAGCGTTTTGGAGCGGTTTTAGAGAAATATCCAGTCTATCATCAATCCAAAAAACAAATTCTTTTACAATTTATAGGGTTGCGTTAGAAAGACTGTTTTTAAAATCAGTTTAAATCACTAACTTTGCCCTTATTTTTTCTGAAAAATGAGTTATAAAGAATTTTTGCCGTATGCATTTGCTTTGGTTTTGGCATTTCCCTTTTTAGTTTTTATTAGACAGGGGCTTCATTACTATATGAAAGCGAAGACAAAGGAATTGGAACTTTTAACTCTAAAAAAAGGAAAAGAAATAAATACACAGGCTCACGAGAGAATGGCGATTTTTTTGGAACGTATAAAACCCGCTTATCTTATCCAAAATTTTGATAAAAACTTAGCTACCCACGAGTTTTTGTATTTAACAGAGAAAAACATCAATCAAGAGTTTGAATACAACATCTCTCAACAAATCTATATAGATAAAGTGATTTGGGAAAATATAACCGATGCTAAAAATAGTATAATTAAGCTGCTCAAAGATACTTATCAAGGGCTTAATGAGGCTAGTTTAGAGGAGTTTAAGACTGTTTTTCTGATGAGTTATATCAATGGCGAAGATTACATCGGTCTTTGCCTAGACGAGTTGAGGAAAGAAATATTAAAAGCAAAATAAAATTAAATATAATCAAATGATTCCAAGTTTTAAAGCACACCCGTGGCACGGTATTTCTGCGGGAGAAAAAGCACCAGAAGTGGTAACAGTATATGTAGAGATTGTACCTTCGGATACTATTAAATACGAAGTGGATAAAGAAAGTGGTTATTTAAAAGTAGATAGACCACAGAAGTTTTCTAATATTATTCCAGCTTTGTATGGTTTTATCCCAAGAACTTATTGCGATGAGGAAGTAAAGAAATTGGCAGTAGAAAGTGGTGCTAAAGATGTTACGATGGGCGACCACGACCCGCTTGATATTTGCGTGTTGAGTTCGCACAATATACAGTCAGGAAACTTGTTGATGGACGCTATTCCAATCGGTGGGTTTAAAATGATAGATAAAGGTGAGGCTGACGATAAAATCATAGCAGTAATGGTGGGCGACCAGTCTTACGGACACGTTAGAGATATTTCTGAACTTCCAGAGGCAGAAATTAAAAGGCTAAAACACTACTTTTTGACTTACAAAAACCTGCCTTACGAAGAAGCATCTTGCAGAATAGATGAAACTTATGGGGCAGAACACGCTAAAAAAGTGGTAGAAGCGTCTATTAAAGATTATCAAACAAACTACGGAGAATAACTTTTAAGGCTCATAGTAAAAACTAAAGAAGAAGAACCTAAAACTGAATAATATTCGGTGGAGGTTCTTTTTCTATTTTTAAATAAACGAGTAAATATTTGTTTTATAAATTCATTTTTACTTATTTTTGACCAATGGAAAATTTCATAGTATCTGCGAGAAAATATCGTCCACAAGAGTTTGACACTGTTGTGGGGCAGTCGCATATTACAGATACTTTGGAACACGCCATTGCCGAAAATCAGTTGGCTCAGGCATTGTTATTCTGTGGTCCTCGTGGCGTAGGTAAAACAACTTGTGCAAGGATTTTAGCCAGAAAGATTAACGAAAAAGACGGCGCTACGAGCGAAGATGGTTTTTCTTATAATATCTTTGAACTAGATGCCGCGTCTAACAACTCTGTAGATGATATACGAGAACTTACCGACCAAGTGCGTTATGCACCACAAGTAGGTAAATATAAGGTATATATTATAGATGAGGTGCATATGTTGTCTTCACAGGCTTTTAATGCATTTCTTAAAACTTTAGAAGAGCCACCTGCACACGCTATTTTTATTTTAGCAACTACGGAGAAACATAAGATTATCCCTACCATTTTGTCTAGATGTCAAATTTATGATTTCAAGAGAATTACCATAGAGGATATTCAGGGACACCTTAGAAAAATAGCAGATAAAGAAGGTATTAGCTACGAAGACGACGCGCTTTTCCTTATCGCTCAAAAGGCAGATGGAGCTCTTAGAGATGCTTTGTCTATTTTTGATAGATTGGTAACATTTACCCAAAAGAATATTACCCTTGCAAAAGCAGCGGAGGTGCTTAATATTTTGGACTATGACCAATACATCAAAATAGTAGATTTAATCCACACTAATGATATTCCTAATGTTTTGGTAGCGTTTAACGAAATTGTGAAAAAGGGTTTTGACCCTCATATTTTCATTGCTGGATTGGGAAATCACTACCGAGATTTAATGATGGCTCAAAATTTATCTACTTTAAACTTGATAGAGGTAGGCGAGAAAACGAAAGCCAAATATGCAGAACAAAGCCAAAAATGGACAGCTCAGCAGTTGGTAGATGCGATAGAAATTTGCAACTATGCAGACATCAATTACAAGAGTTCCAAAAATCCTCGTCTTACAGTGGAGATAGCCCTGATGCAACTGGCTAGCCTCACCCACGGGACAGAAGGAGCTAAAAAAAAAAGTTTCTGATTTTAGCACCTCTAGTTAAAGAAGGGGCGGTTCAGAAAGCTAGTGAAAAGGCTTCCACGGTTCATAAAGAAAATTCCAAAAACATTTCCGAAGTACCAGAGATAGAAATCAAAAAGGCTAAAGCACCTATTTTGAAAGAATCTGTAAAATCTTCATTTAGTATTACAGAGGCTATAAACAAAACAGAAGAGTTGCAGGTAGAAGAGGAAATAAAAGAAGAGGAGCTTCCCGATGGACATTTTAGTGAGACCGATTTACAAAAAGAATGGAAACATTTTTTGAAAAAATTAGCTCGTGAGGATATGGTAACCTTTAATGCCGTACAAAATTTTACCATAGAAAAAGCAGAAGAAAATAGAGTTTGTATTAGATATACGTCTAAATCTGCTAGGGTAGAGTTTGAAAAGGTTAGTCCTCAGTTTTTTAGTGATTTTAAACACAAGTTTAATAATTATCGTGTGAAGTTTGATTTTGAAGAAGCAGAGCGAGTAATCATTAAAAAAGATACAAAACGAGATTTATTTAATAAAATGGTGGAGGTAAATCCATTATTGAAAGACTTGCAGGAACTGATGCAGTTTGATTTTAATTAAGTGTAAATACAATGAATTTAAGAGATTTAAAAAACGATTGGTTGCAAAACTATCCGCAGCCAATGGTGATAGCAGGACCTTGCAGTGCAGAAAGTGAGGAACAGATGCTAGAAACAGCAAGAGGAATTAAAGAAGCTAATGCAAAGATAGATGTTTTCCGTGCAGGTATTTGGAAGCCAAGAACTAAACCAGGCTCGTTTGAAGGGGTAGGTGTAATAGGGCTTAGTTGGCTTAAGAAAGTGAAAGAAGAATTTGGTTTTAAAACGGCAACCGAAGTAGCTAATGCTCACCATGTGTATGCGGCTTTGGAGGCAGATGTAGATATTCTTTGGGTAGGAGCTCGTTCTACGGTAAATCCTTTTACGGTACAAGAAATTGCGGTGGCTCTCAAGGGTACAGATAAACCTGTGTTGGTTAAGAACCCTGTTAATCCAGATTTAGCTTTATGGGTGGGAGCTTTAGAGAGGCTATTGGCACAAGATGTTAAAAATTTGGGTGCAATCCATAGAGGATTTTCTACCTATCAGAAAACGCAATACCGTAACATACCTAATTGGCACATTGCATTAGATTTTAAAAATCAGTTTCCTAATATACCAATGTTTGTGGACCCTTCACACATTTGTGGGAATAGAGAAGGATTGTTTGATATTACTCAAGAAGCACTTAATGTAGGCTACGAAGGAGCGATGATAGAAACTCATTGCACACCAGATAAGGCTTGGAGCGATGCTTCGCAACAAATTACGCCATCGGTTTTAGATGAAATGATAAGTCGTTTAAAGGTAAGGACTTCGGATATTTCTGGCTACGAAGATGATATGGGGAAACATAGAGCTTTAATTTCTGATATAGACTTTCAGTTAATGGAGCTTCTTTCTAACCGAATGCGAATATCGGAGAAAATAGGGACTTTAAAGAAAGAAAATAATATTGCTATCTTCCAACCCGAAAGATGGAAAGAAATTACAGAGTATGCTAGAAAAAAAGCTGATGAAACGGGTATGAGTCAGGATTTTATAGAAAAAATATTTAAAGCTATTCACGAAGAGTCTATCGAAGTACAAAATAAAGTGATGATAGGTTCTAAATAAATTTTAAAACATAAATAAAAAATCGGTTGTCATTATTTACACAACCGATTTTTTTTATTAAATATTATTATAGTCTTTAGAACGGATACCCAAAGGCAAAGTTAAGTGTAGGTTTAAGTGGTTTTATATGGCTGATTCTCCAGCGTTCTCCTTCTGGTTGGTTGGGGTCGTACATTTTGTAGGCAAAATCTACTCTGAGGGTAACATAGGCAACATTTATTCTTACCCCAAAGCCACTACCAACGCCTAACTGTTTATAAAATTTATTGAACTTGAAGGCATCTCCTAATCCTGTATCTTTAAGCGACCAAATGTTTCCTGCATCTGTAAACAAAGCCCCTTCAAACATATTATTGATAGGAAATCTGTATTCTATATTAGAAGTAAGTTTTACATTTCCCATAATAAAAGACCTTACCTTTTCATTTAATTGAGAGTCGGCAGGACCAAGTCCCCCAAAGGCAATCCACGCACGAATATCATTAGAACCTCCATTAAAATAAGACCTTACAAATGGCATATTTGATGAATTTCCGTAAGGAATACCTACCCCAATAAACTGCCTAAAAACAAGTGTAGATTTTGAATTGATGTTAAGGTATTTTCTCACATCGGCATCAAACTTTGCAAACTGTGAATAAGGAATATCAAATATTGTTTTTTCGTTGTTGGTTAAAATACTTTTGGAATCTTTTGTTTTTCCGAGTAAACTGATGAGGTTTCCTGCAAATTCCATTTTTCCACTAAAATAGAATGGGTGTTTATAGTATTCTTTACCAATTTCGTTGTATAAAAACTGATAGTTTAGAGAAGAAATAAGTACATTTTGTGTTTGCCTATCTCTATTGAGTAGAGATTGCAAGAAAGTATTATACATATCCCTATTCTCTGCATTTAAGGAGCCAGAGAAAGCTCCATCAGAAATTATCGTTCTAGAAACATCATCGTAAGAATAAGCATTAACATTGTAGGAAGGGTTAAACGTCTGGTAGAGGTTAAATATATTTTGCCTTACCTCATTGTCTCCGCGGAATAGGTCGTAGTAGCTATCTTTATTTCTTGTTAAACTTAACTGGGTATTGAATAGAGAAAGCCTATGAGAAACCACATCATTTACATTAGCGGTATAGTTAAGGCTTCCATTAAAGTTGATTCTATCCATACCAATATTATTTTGGATAGAAGCTCCTAAAGCGATAGATGAGGTAGGAGAGTAGCGTTTAGGGATTAGTTTGTGGTATCTAAAGGGAAGTAGAAGCCTTGGGATATTAAGAGCCATCTGTGCAGAAAGTTCATAAGCGTTGAATATTTTATCGGGGTCTTTGCCGTTTTTGGTAGTACCGATAATACCTGAAAAACTGGTAGATAGATTTTCTGCACCACCAAATACATTCCTTGCGATAAGCTCCACAGAAGGAGAGAAACCAAAGTTCAATATTTGAGAATAATGAGCATCAAAAGCGGTTTTGAACTCATATTTAGGAAGTGGTCTTAGGATATATCTTACATCTAAAATACTATCGTTATTTTTTCTTAATCCCTCTTTGTAGTCTATAATGCTAAAATTGTTCATAGCATTGATGTTCCTTTTGGTAAGGTCTAGCCATTTTTGATTGTAAACTTCACCATTTTTAAGAATGATGGGGAGCCATAGAGAGCGGGTTGTATATTGTTGGTCGAGTTTGTGTATCCTTACACTGTCGTCTTTGGGGAGTTTATCAAAACGGTAAGGTTGAGTATTTAGGGTATCACTAATGTGGTTTACAACGAATACATCTACCTTTCCTATGGTTGTTATTTTATAGGGGCTGTCTTTGTCGCTCTTGTGTATATCCATAGTGAGAGGCACATTTTTGTTACCCTCTAAAGTGTCTGCGGTAAAGTAGATTTCCTCATTATTTTTATTAAAGCTATAATAGCCTACATCTCTCACACGGTCGGTAATTCTTTTGACTTCCTCTTCCAATTTTTTTTGATCAAGAATATCACCTGTTTTTATTTTACTTTTGAAAGCTTCCCCTTCATAAATCCCCCTAATATTGCTATCTGGGATAGAATAATAGTAGTTTTTTATTCTTGTAGGCTCGTTAAAGGTGAGTTTATAAGTTACTTGGGCTTTTTGTTTTGCAGTATCAATATCTTGTTTATAATCCACCTTGGCGTCCCAATAACCTCTATAACGCATAAATTGCCTCATATTTTTTGCACTAGCAATGGTTTTCCCTTGCTCCAAAATTTTAGGAGCTTCGCCTACGGTGTGCAGAAAACGGTCTACGGTTAAAGATTTTCCTACATATTCAGGGTGACCGTATTTAACAAATAGAGAGTCCCTCAAACTCTGATTTCTCATTTGGTTAGGGTAGGTCATATATTCTGTGAGAATAGTATCATATTTAGGATTAGCAGCATTATAAAGCCATAATCCAACCGGAACTACAAAAAGGACTTTCTTATTAGGTTTTTGTTGTATATAATTAGATATTTCGCTGGTAAATAACTTTTTGTCTTCGTAGATAATGGTGTTTTTCGTGAGTAGAGCATCTCCGTAAGGTACTTTTTTGGTACTGTTACAGGCGTACAAAAAAGCAAACAAAATTGTGAGTGCGGAAAATAAATAATACTTTTGGAAATATTTTCTGATATGCTTACGAATCATAAAGTTAAAGTTTTACAATCTTTGGATAAAAAAAAATTCAGACAAAAATACAATTTGTTTTTGGTTGAAGGTAACAAAATCATTAAAGAATTAAAAAATACCAATATAGAAGTAGAAGCCGTTTATTCGGCTAATTCCGAGGGAATAGAATTTTTAGCAGAGGCTTTAGTTCCTATTACCGAAAAGGAACTAAAAAAGGTGAGTTTTCTTAAAACTCCTAAAGATAGTGTGGCGGTTTGCCGTGTGCCTACTTCGGAAATTTTGGAACACAATAACATCAATTTAGTTTTAGATGGGCTTCAAGACCCGGGTAATTTAGGAACTATTATTCGTTTGGCAGATTGGTTTGGGATAGAGCAGATAGTATGCAGTACAGATACCGTAGATGTTTACAACCCCAAAGTAGTACAAGCCACTATGGGCTCGTTTACCAGAGTAAATGTAGTGTATAGTGATATAGAACAGTTTCTATCCAGCTCCTCTGCAGAAAATATCGGTACAGATATGGAGGGCGAAAATCTATATAAAACTAATTTTCCCAAAAAGTTCAATCTAGTGTTAGGAAACGAAGGCAACGGAATGCGGTCTAGCGTAGAACGATTGATGAAGCGGAATATCACTATTCCTCGTTTTGGCAATCACAGAGCTACAGAAAGCCTTAATGTATCTATGGCGGCGGGGATTATTTTAGGACAAATATTTTCTGATAAATAATTTAGTATTATAAAGCCCTTTTGAGGTATAAAAAAGCAGAATGATATAGAGGTATGTTGTTTTTTTCTCCCAAAAAACTTGCATACTTCCTCAAAAGGTGATATGTTTGCCCCCAGTTTATGACACGCAGTACCAACCACATACAAAAAAGTGTAAAAAAGTTACACAATTATTTGGTAGTTCCAAATAATTGTGTAAACACACACACAGACTAGTTACCCGCGTACGCGTAGTATACTACTTTTTATCTAAATTTTTATCATCAATTATAAATAATGTGCCTCCAATCTTCGTTGGGGGTGTTTGGTGTTTAGCATACGCTAAGTTTTGTTTTCATAAATACCTGCTAGAAGTCCATCTTTTTCATAAGTTAAATTGGTTGTTTGGGTTTAAGGCTTCTAGTGTGCAGAGAGGATACCCTATTCTCTCTGTTTTAGCCTTCCTCCTTGTTTTGTGTGTGTTTAGAGGGGGGAGGCGTTTTCTTATTGGTTCAAGAGTTCAAGGTTTAAAGTTCAAATATTCAAGGGGTAAGGGGTTAAGGTTTAAAGTTCAAAAATTCAAGGAATCATCGGAGCTATTGAACTACGCCCCCAGAACTTTAAACTTTTTTACAACTTCACAACTTAACAATTTCACGACTTAACATCTAACAACTAAAATTTAAATCTTATGCCAATCAAGTACAAAGTAATTCAGAAAGGGCAACCTGGGGTTGCCGGTGGAGGCGAAAAGAAATATTACGCCTCTGCAAACACGGTAAGCGAGAAAACTTTAGCAGGACTTACCAAGGACATCGAGAAAATTTCCACCGTAAGCGGCGCCGACATTCGTGCAGTCTTATACGCTTTGGTAGATGTAATGCAGACCTCTTTGGCGGAGGGGCAAGTGGTAAGGCTGGGCGAAATGGGCAGTATGCGGGTGAGCATCAGTAGCGAGGGCAAAGCCACGGAGGAAGAAGTAACGGCTTCGGCAATAAAAAGCGCCAAGGTGGTTTTTACGCCAGGTTCTGACCTGAAAAAAATGTTGGCTACGCTGAAGTATGAAAAAATGTAGCGTGTTTGGAGGAAAAAACACGCGTGAAAAAAAAATCCGCACGCGTGTTTTTCTCCAAAAACACGTGTGTTTTTGGGGTATCTTGCGAAAGCCCTCTACAAAGGCGTTTGCAGAAGGCGTTTTCTCATTGGTTCAAAGAGCTTTAGTTCAAGGTTCAAGTGTTCAAGGTTTAAAGTTCAAATATTCAAGGTTGAATAAGCGTACCTATCCCTTAAACCTTAAACATAGAACCTTGAACAGCTTCAGCTCCTTGAACTTTAAACTTTTTTACAACTTCACAATTTCACAACCAACAACTAGCAATTAACAACTTAACATCTAACATCTATAAACTTTAACATTATGAAAAAAACTTTGTTATGTGCGGTATTTCTGCCTTTG
>NZ_QXHU01000005.1:206376-286583 GCF_009663465.1 Riemerella anatipestifer | reverse complement strand
CCAACAAAACAAAGAAAACTACCAATAAAATAACGACACCTACCTAGAAGACACCCACCACTACCAACAAAACAAAGAAAACTACCAATAAAATAACGACACCTACCTAGAAGACATCCACCACTACCAATAAAACAAAGAAAACTACTAATAAAATAACGACACCTACCTAGAAGACACTCATCACTACCAACAAAACAAAGAAAACTACCAATAGAATAACGACACCTACCTAGAAGACATCAAACACTAAACAATAAGACCTATCTGAAATAAGGATTATCGTTAATGAAACATCAATGATAGGCACAAAATCCACTAATTAACTATCAATTCATTCTCTATACCTTTTCTTAACAGTTTAAAAATAAATATTATTAACTATCTTTGGCACAAATAAAGATTCATCTCAAAAATGAGGTTTAATGATTTAAATGTTGAAGAGTGGAAAGATACAGACATAGACGTTAACTCTCTATGGTTGATTGACCAACGTGGAAGAGAAGGAAAACATAAAAACATTTATCACGGTAACTTTATTCCTCAAATACCAAATCAACTGATTAGGCGTTTCACCAAAGAAAATGAGTTAGTATTAGACCCCTTTTTAGGAAGCGGAACCACCTTATATGAATGTGAAAATCTAAATAGAAATTTTATAGGACTAGACATCAATCAGCAGATGATAGACTACGTGAAAAATCAAATGAAAGATTCTAGTTTTATACATAATTTTTCAATATTTAATTGCGATGTTACTAACAAGGAACAGACTACACATTTTTTAGAACTAGGACTAAAAAAAAACAACTCAAAACAAGTTGATTTTATAATAATGCATCCGCCTTATATGGATATTATAAAATTCACAAACCACCCCAATGACCTATCACAAATAGACAATCTAAATAGTTTTGTAAAAAAATTTCTAGAAGTTTGTAAAAATATATTACCATACTTAGCAAAAAATAGATATTTTGCCATAGTAATTGGAGATGTTTATAAAAATAGTGAGGTAATCCCTCTTTCATTTTATCTAATGGACACTGTTAAACGAAATTTCAAAACCAAACTAAAAGGTATTATCATAAAAAATATAGAAGGCAACAGAGGAAAATTAGGAAAAAATGGAATTTGGACCTATCGTGCTATGAAGAGTGATTATTATATATTCAAACACGAATACATTTTTGTTTTTAAAAAAGAACTTTAGTGATGACAAAAACAGAATTATTTTTAGAATTAGCAAAACCTGATAGTAACGGAGTAAGCCGTTGGGTTTCGGTAAACGAGTTTATAGGTAAATACAAAGCACTCCAACTTGGTAATGGAGGAAGTTGGTGTAGAGCAAGTTCAAGTTTAGCAAAAACATACACCATTGAGTTTGATAAAACAAAAACAAGAGGAAACTCCATTGATGCCATAAGATTAACTGGATTTAACAATTCTAATACATTCAATCAAAGTATCCGAAAGGAGATTAAAGATTTTTACAAAAATAAAAACTGTGTTATGCTCGGCATAAATGGCAACTCTATAAATACCAAAATAGAAATAGACCATAAAGATGGTAGAAAGGATAATGATAGAGTTTCAAATATAAAAACTCAAAGGTTAGAGGATTTCCAACCATTAAGTAAAGCCGCAAACGATGCAAAACGCCAAATTTGTAAACGATGTAAAGAAACTAATTTAAGATGGAACGCCAAAAACCTAAAAGGTAACCCTTATTCTTTTTACGAAGGAGATGAGCACTATACTCAAGAACTAGGTTGTGTTGGTTGCTATCAGTTTGACCCCGTTGAATACAGAAAATCAAGTGTCATAAAAATTAGCAAAGAAGTTACTGACAATATTTTAAAGAAACTTTATCCAGAAGAAGAAATATGAATTACATAGGGTCAAAAAGTAAGCTATCAAACTTTATAAAACAATCAATCTACTCCGTAGTTGGTAATGATTTAAGTCAAAAAATATTTTGTGATTTATTTGCAGGAACTGGCATTATTGGAAGAAACTTCAAATCAGAAGTAAAGCAAATAATAAGTAACGATATTGAATATTACAGTTTTGTACTAAATAGAAATTATATTGAAAATCACCAATTTTTTGAATACAATCATCTAATTAAAGAACTCAATAACATTAAGGGAATTCAGGGGTTTATTTTTGAAGAATACTCTGAAAACGGAAAAGCACAAAGGTTATATTTCTCTGAAACAAACGGAAAAAAAATAGATGCTATTCGCCAAAAAATAGAAAATTGGAAAATAAAAAAATACATAACAGACAATCAATATTATTTCTTACTAGCCTCTTTATTAGAAAGTGCTGATAAAGTAGCCAACACAGCTTCAGTTTACGGTGCTTTCTTGAAACATATTAAAAAATCTGCACAAAAAGAGATAATAATAGAACCCGCTATATTTACTATAAATGATAACAATCATCAAGTTTTTAACGATGACAGTAACGAACTTATTAAAAAAATAAGCGGTGATATTTTGTACCTTGACCCACCTTACAACGCTCGTCAATATGGAGCAAATTATCATTTATTAAATACAATTGCAAAGTATGACACCTTCACTCCAAAAGGAAAAACAGGTTTAAGAAACTATAACAAATCTAGCTATTGTAGTAAAAATTCTGTAAAGGAGTCTTTTGAAAATTTAATCAAAAATTCACAATTCAAATATATTTTTTTAAGCTATAATAACGAAGGGCTTATGAATAGTTCAGAAATAAAATCTATAATGTCAAAATATGGAACATATGATTTGTTCTCTATAGATTATCAACGTTTTAAAGCCGATAAAGAAAATAATAGAAATCACAAGGCTAGTTCAACTATAGAATATTTACATTTCTTAGAAATAAAATAGTTAGATTTTTCTTTCGCAAAAATGGTCAAAAACTAAAAATTGGTAGTTTACTTTAATTATAGTAACTTTGTGGAAAATCGTTTTCAACATAAAAATATAAATACAATGTCAAAAGCTATTTCGCAAGTACCATTTGCAACCAACGAGCCCGTAAGAGCCTACGCTCCAGGGTCTGACGAAGTAAAATCTCTAATTGCCACTTATAAGAAAATGTGGGCAGAGAAAGTGGAAGTCCCAATGATTATCAACGGAAAAGAGGTGAAAACAGCCCATAAGGTAGAAATGTTTTCTCCACAAGACCACCAGCACAGTTTAGGTTTCTACTACAAAGGAGATATGAAAACCGTAGATGAAGCCATAGAAACCGCTCTTGCTGCTAAAGAAAAATGGAACGCACTAGGTTGGGAGCAAAGAGCTTCTATTTTCTTAAAGGCTGCAGACCTCATCGCTGGTCCTTACAGAGATAAACTGAATGCGGCTACAATGATTGCCCAGTCTAAAAATGTGCATCAAGCAGAAATAGACTCTGCTTGTGAATTTATAGACTTTTTAAGATTTAATGTAGAGTTTATGACAGAACTCTACTCCGAACAGCCTGTTTCCGATAATGGCATTTGGAACCGTTCAGAGTACCGTCCGTTAGAAGGGTTCTGCTTTGCCGTAACGCCATTCAACTTTACTGCTATTTCTGGTAACCTACCTACTTGTATGGCAATGCTAGGAAATGTAGTAGTATGGAAACCTTCGGACAAACAAATCTACTCTGCAAAAGTAATTATGGAGGTACTAAAAGAGGCTGGCTTACCAGACGGTGTTATCAATATGATTTTCACTGACGGAAAAGAAACAGCAGAAAAAGTATTAGCACACCCTGATTTTGCAGGCCTCCACTTCACAGGTTCTACTAAAGTATTCCAAGGTATGTGGAAACTGATTGGAGACAATATCCACAACTATAAATCTTACCCAAGAATCGTTGGAGAAACAGGAGGCAAAGATTTCGTAGTTGCTCACCCATCTGCTAATGTAGAAGCCGTAGCCACTGCTCTAGTAAGAGGTGCTTTTGAATATCAAGGGCAAAAATGTTCGGCAGCTTCTCGTGCTTACATTCCTAAATCTATCTGGAATGATGTAAAAGCGGTAATGGAAGCTCAACTTAGCACTGTAAAGGTAGGTTCTCCAGAAGACCCTTCTAACTTTGTGAACGCCGTGATAGACAAGAACTCTTTTGAAAAATGCAAAGGATATATCGAAAGAGCCAACCAAGCTAGCGATGCTGAAGTTGTTTTAGGTGGTAAAACTGATGACAGCAAAGGTTGGTTTGTACACCCAACTGTAATTCTTACTACCAACCCTAAATATGAAAGTATGGTAGAAGAAATCTTCGGACCTATCCTTACCGTTTATGTTTACGAAGATGCAGATTGGGCTGAAACGCTTAAATTAGTAGATAGCACTTCTCCTTATTCATTAACGGGAGCTATCTTCTCACAATGTCGTTATGCGATAGACGAGGCTTATAAAGCATTAGAAAACGCTGCTGGTAACTTCTATATCAACGATAAACCTACAGGAGCCGTAGTGGGACAACAGCCATTTGGTGGTGGTAGAGCTTCAGGAACTAACGATAAAGCTGGTTCTAAAATGAATCTACTTCGTTGGGTTTCTGCAAGAAGTGTTAAAGAAACTTTTGTTTCTCCTAAAGATTACAAATATCCTTATTTGGGATAATATACCTTAACACATAAGTCTAAAACAAAAGCTGCTCAATTGAGTAGCTTTTGTTATTTTATTTCTTCAATCTAAATTTAATGTAAGTAATTGTTTTACCTTTTGATGAAAACAATTCTTCATAATAAGTTCTTATATCTCTCAATAGTGGCGTTTCAGGGTCGTATTCTGGAGCTCCATAAATGTCGTGATGAGCTGAAATTATCTCATGCCCTAGACCTTGCAACAACCCTAAAGTGTAGCCGTGTAGAAATTCAGAATCTGTTTTTAAATGAATCACACCATCTTTTTTGAGTATTTTATGATATCTGTCCAAAAATTCAGGGTGAGTAAGCCTATGTTTGGTTCTGCGATATTTTATTTGAGGGTCTGGAAAGGTAATCCAAATTTCGTCTATTTCATCTGTTGTGAAAAAGCGGTCAATAAGTTCAATTTGGGTTCTTAAAAAAACAACATTGTCTAACCCTTTAGCCAAAGCCGCTTTAGCACCAAACCAAAATCTGGCACCTTTAATATCTACTCCTATAAAATTTTTATTCGGAAATGCTTCTGCCAAGCCTACACTATATTCGCCCTTCCCACAGCCTAACTCCAGCACTATAGGATTATCATTTTTAAAAACCTTTTCTCGCCACTGCCCTGCCAAAGGATACCCTTCTAAAGCCTCCTCTCTAGTTGGCTGAAATACATTTTTAAGTATTTTATTCTCGGCAAAACGCTCTAATTTATTTTTTCCCACAACTTATTTTTTAACAAGTGCAAAAATACAATTTTAAAGTCTATTTAACGACTTCCATTATGGTGGTATTTTTCATTCTCTTTTGGAATATTGGCAAGTATTTTTCAAAATAGACTTTAACTCCTTCGTACTTATTGTTTTGTACTAAAGCAAAAACACTCTCCTCCGAAGAATATACGAATTGCAGAAAATCATCTATCATATGTTTAGGAATTTTCATAGAAACAAAATAATCGTCCCCATAATAATTTCTAATAGCAGCCGTAGTTTTCATCATTTTTTCGTAGGCATATAAGCGGCGTTTTCTTTTTCTATCTCCCGAAATCACATCATAAATAGCATCTACACTAATAACCACCCCACCCCCTAAACCACCCCCTACAAATGCAATAGGTGGAGCCTCTGGTGGTGTTCCGTCTCCTTTAGATTCTGGAAGTCCTATGATTTGCTTGAGAGCCAACGGTGACTTTTTATCATCTAGTGCTATAACATCGTTTTTCAGAATACCACTAGGCTTAAATTTAGACAATTTAACTTCAGGAATTACATTATACGCCATTTTCAGCTCCACAATATTATTGTAGATTGCTAGATGTTTTTCGGTAATAGTGATATCTGTTCTATCCGTAGTAATAGAGGTAAACCTAACGACATCGCCTTTAGAAGCCGCTATTTTAAAAGCGCCTTTATAATCACATAGTACCGTTTTTCGGGTTTCTAAGTTAGTAACATAAATTGGCATTAAATAGACCTCCGAGCGATCTTCCACAAGAACTTCTCCTACAAAAAATTGAGACTTGACACACACGCTCATCAACAAGAGTAAAAATAATAAACTTCGATACATCAACTAAAATAATATCGGCAAAATTAAGCGTTGCCCTCTAAAGCACGAGTTAATTTTTTACTAAAAATAAAAGCTAAACTTCTAAATTCTTGTTAATTTCCACCTTTAAAATTTGTGTTAATAGTTTGGATTTGTTAATAATCATAAAATGACCTCCATTATTCACTTTTATTGGGCTATCAATATTTCTATAAGGTAGGATTCGGTCTTTTGTTCCGTGAATATGTATCGTATTATCCCCTACTTGAACATTCCTCCAATGTAAAATTTCTCTAATCGCCCATTTTAAAAATTTAGGATTTGTATCTTTTATAATTTCAGAAAGCAAAATCTTATCAGAATTATTCTCTACACCAAAAACCCAATATAGCAATACATTTGGATACCTCAAGAACCTTTCAGAAATTAACCTATCAATTTTAAGTTTCCCAAACCATCTATATAATTTTGGAATTTCAAACTTTGTTTTTGCCGATGCAATCAAGATAACTTTTTCTGTTGCAATATGTTTAGCCACTTCTGTTGCTACAATTCCGCCGAATGAGAGTCCAATCAAAACTGGTTTTTCTGTAATAATTTTCTCTGAAATCCTAAATGCATAATCTTCAAGACTTTCTCTATCCTTTGGTTCAATCCAATCTATAAACTCATAATCGTAATTTGAAAAATCAATTTTTTCAAACGCTCTTTTATCCGCTCCAAGCCCACTAAAAATATAAATTTTACTCATAATTTATGTTTTGTAAATTTAAGAGCACCCTCTCCTTTAGCCTTTACATTACAATCGCTTCCTCAACTCCACACGATTGACTTTGCCATTTGGAGTTCTAGGAATTTTGTCTAAAAAAACAATTTCTTTTGGTGCATAGTAGGGCTTATCATACGCTATCTCGCCAAGTAATTTTTGAGTTTCTTGTGATGCTTTTCCTTCTATTACCAATACTAATTTTTCGCCTAAAACAACATCAGAAACACTAGTAAATACCAACTCATTCGGGATTATTTTCTTTAATTTATCCTCTAATTGCTCTGGGATTATCTTCACTCCACCAGAGTTGATAACATTATCCACTCTACCCAAAAAGCTAAAAACGCCTCCTTCTTTTAGTTCTACCAAATCATTAGTAATGAGCTTTTCCGAAGTAAGAAGAGGCGCCTCAATACAGAGGCAACCTCGTTTATCTTGAGTTAAAAATATATTTTGCAAAGGCTTAAAATCGAGTTCCTCATTTGGCGTTATCTGTTTTAACGCAATGTGAGAAAGCGTTTCGCTCATTCCGTAAGTTTCATAGATATGAGACGTAACACCTTTTAGCTTTGTCTTAAGAGACTCCGAAACAGCCGCACCACCAATGATTAGTTTTTTAATTAAATCTACCTTTCCCAAAGAATACTCCACTTGGAGTGGCGTCATCGCACAGAAATCAACTTCTTCGTCTAAATCTTCTAAAGGACTAACGGAAGGCGTTTTTATCAATAACTTCAAACCTCGCTCCATAGCCCTTACCAACATCATTTTTCCCGATATGTATTCCACTGGCAAACAGAGCAATGCCTTATTTAACCTATTTAAACCTAAAAAATCACAGGTCATAGTCGCAGATGCCTTCATTCTTTCCTTTTCTACCTCAAATACTTTAGGCACACCCGTAGAGCCCGATGTTTTTACCGAAACGCAAGGCTTCTCCGAATACCAATCTTCTAAAAAATTCAGAACTTGATATTCAAAATCGGTATTGGGTTGAAGTTGTTTTAAATCTACCTCTTTAGAAAAGTCTATCAGCATCATAGAAATACTTATAATTTACCTCAAAAATAAACTATAAATATCAAATGCTAAAATCTACTCCTCTATAATTAAAGATTAAAATTGATGTAAACGGAATGTCTTGAATTTATCCTAACCGAATTGACAGCTATTTCAGAACGCAAAGGTAATTGGCTTTCCAAACCTATATTAAACTTACGAAAAGAAAACTCCGCCCCCAATTTGCTCAACACCAAATAACCGCCTGTATGAGGCACTTTTTCTCCCACCTGCACATTTTGGAAATACTTTTCCGTAGAAATTCCCAACCTCGGAGATAGTCTAAAACCATCAAAATCTTTGATATAATACCCTGTAACAGAAGTATTCCATTGGTCTCCAAAACGATAATAATATTTATTTTGATTTTTGAAAATATAATCGGTGGAAAGTGCCACCGCCCATTGTCCTTTCATATAAGTATAATTAACAATGGCAGAATAGTCCCAACTTCCCGTTCCTCTTTGAAAACTCGGATTATAGGAGTTAGCCGTTTTCTCATCAAATTTAGCTAGTGGTACTTTAACCCCAACTCCAAAATTTAGCTTATGTGAATCTTGTTTATCCAAATTAAGTTTATAAATAATAGATGCCGACGCATCTCCCACACCACTTAATTCTTGTTTAGCATCTGTATATCTGCTATGAAAATGAAATGGCAAATTGGCATAAATGTCTACATTTTTATGAAGTGGAATACGCCCCCAGATTTGTACCGTGTTGTAATGTTCTGGAACGGAAAAATGAGCGTCTAAAATATTACTTTTAGACTCATACGATTGGTAAAGGTATTTAATACCAATAAACTGAGGATTGAGTATGCTTTCAAAACCAGAAGCCGCATTACCTACCGCACAACCACACGCATCGCAATCTTCCTCTAACCATCTTAAAGATTGGATAGGAAAACTAGCTGGTTTAACACTAATACTATCTTTAGCCTGTAAAATCAATAGACTAAATAAATTAAAAATTAAAATTATCTGTTTCATCATCTATTCTGAAAATGCTGGGTTAGTAATAAATTGAGGGTCACTTAATGTTTTTAAAAATGAAATAAGGTCATATTTTTCTTGCTCCGTTAAAGGAATTCCTACTCTACCTTTAACCTTTCTAAACTCAGGGTCTAAGTTAGGGTTATCTATAACTCCTGAATCGTAAAAATCAAGCAATGCCTTTAAGGTATAAAATCTACCATCGTGAGTATAAGGAGCGGTATATTCCACATTTCTAAGACTAGGCACTCTAAACTTCAAAAAATCAGAATCTTTGCCTGTTACTCTTTTTCTACCTTCGTCTTTTAATATAGGATTATAGGGTAGCCCTGTATTTCTGTAACTTTGGTCTGTAAACAAATCTGTGGAATGGCAAGCTGTACATTTTTGCTTAAAAATAGTATAACCTCTCGCCTCCTCCTCTGTAAATTTTTCTCCTTCATTTCTTACCACTTTATCATACTTACTGTTAGCCGAAATCATTATAGACATAAACTGTGTGATGGATTTCAAAATTCTTTCAGCCGTAACTTTGTCATCGCCATATACAATGGTAAAAAGTCTCTTATAATCTTTATCATCTTTAATCTTCTGCGTAATATTTTCTATGGTTTCGTCCATTTCTTCGTGTGCCGAAATAGGTATAATGGGTTGCATCTCCAAATCGGTTACAGAGCCGTCCCACATATATTTATCCAAGAAAATCATATTCTGAATAGGCAAAGCGTTTCTAAAACCTTCTCTACCTTCTACTCCGTGGCTTACCGTATGCCCATGATGTGTAAAGGCATCTTCTTGAATATGGCAAAAAGCACACGCTACAGCATTATCTTTGGCTAATCTTCCGTCATAAAATAGCTTTTTCCCTAGCTGAACACCATATTCCGTAGGTTTATTAGCTTGTAAATTATACTTCACTTCTGGAAAATTAGATGGTATTCCAAATGCGTAAGGTTTATCTATAGGATACTGAACTTCCGCCTCATCATTCCGACAAGAAAGCACAGAAACAAGAACCACCAATCCTGTGATAATGTAGCTTTTCATTTTTTCCGTAATTTATTTAAACCCTACCCAAAGATTGGGCTTCAGGTAGAGTTTATAATTAAAAATAATTTATTGGAAATAGTAGCCTAGTTATTATGAACATGGTCTACACTAAACATAAGCGAAAGGTTTTCTGCTGTTTCCTTTACTATAGCCTTACTAGGGTGCATCGCTTGTGCATTATCATCTGATAAAACCACTTTATTCTTACCACTTAAGAATTGGTTAATATCCGCCATAATATGTATTTGAGGAGCAATCGCCTTTCTTACCTTAGCCGCTTGTGGTAAATCTAATGTAACAACTTTATAAACATCAGGAGTATTGCTCTGTTGTGGATTTCCTATGTTACCTATATGTATTTTGAAGTTTTTGTCTAAAGCGTCAGAATAAGTTCCTTCAAAATTCACAAATTTATAGCCACTCGCCCAGCTCCAGCTCATACCATTAGTCTTAGCTTTATCCCAAAACAAAGCCTGTTTTTCTTGTCCCAAAACGAAAGCATCAAGAGGAATACCTAGCCCAAACTTAACTTGCTTATAATCTCCCGCAGGAATTTCCTCCAACACAAAATTATGCGTTATTGCTTCCTCTGACTGGTCCACGATATAAGCCCCTTTGTCTGGATTTTGGTAATGATATTTAACCTCCGTACCATCAGATTTTACTAGAATAACATCACTCACAATATATTTTAAAGTACTAAACTGATGTTTCTGAGATGATGACGAAGTATAAACTCCAGAAAGCCCATACATTGCCTGTCCGTTAAAGAAGTTTTCAAATTTTAGTGTTACAGAATTTTTATCATTGGCGTCTATAGTTGGTTCTTCATCTCTGTTACAAGATACCACCAAACTTAAAATGATTGCGACATAAGCAAACACGATATATTTTTTCATAATTTTTTCTATTTAGTTAAACTAATTAAATTGATTAGATAGAACACCAGAATAAAAAGTGTTCATAATTAGTCCCGAATAAATGACAATTATTATCATATCCGAAACAATACACACCATCACATAAATCCTTTATCAAAATAAAGGAAACAATGATAGCATAAAAATAAAATGATTAAACAGCTAACAAAATAGGAGGGCGAAACGATTGGTCAAAAACATCTCCTAAAACAAAAAAGTTTTTGGATATAATCTTGCGTTCAGAATTTTCGTAGAAAACCTCATCAAAGGTAAGCAACCCATTATCCAAAAGTACAAAAACAACCGTTTCATATAAAGATAGACCTACCAAAACATCGTCTTGTTGATTATCTTTAAGTTCTTTTTCTAAGTAACACTTACCATGACAATTCATCTGAGGCTTATCTTTGTTAATACAATAATTTGCCTCTATAAAACTTTGGTTGAGCTTAAAATGAACCACAACTATACTCTGCTGGAAAGAAACCAGCATTATAATCGCTAACATTATATAAGCTAAAACCTTTTTCACGATTGCAAAACTAATATTTTTTATCATACCAATTGCCAATGTGGATAAAAATCATAGTACGGTTATTTTCCTTATTTTTGCCGTTCGTTAAATTGTTAATCATTTAAAAATTAGACATTGTGCTTTCAGTTCAGAGTTTAGGGTTGCATCATTCGGGGAATTATCTGTTCCGTGATGTTAATTTCACTATAAAAAAAGAAGATAAAATAGGTTTAGTTGGGAAAAATGGAGCTGGTAAATCTACACTCCTCAAAATGCTTTCGGGCGAAATAAGTTTCTACGAAGGCGAAGTAATCCCAGAAGGTAACATCAGCATAGGTTTCTTAAAGCAAGATTTAGATTTTGTAAAAGGTAGAACCGTTTGGGACGAAACGATGCAAGCCTTTGAACAAATCAACGCGATGAAAGCAGAGCTAGACGAAGTTAATCATCAACTAGCCACTAGAACCGACTACGAAAGCGATGCCTACCATCAGCTCATTCATCGTATGACGGAGCTTAACGACTTGCTTCATCATCACGATGCTTACAACCTAGAAGGCGATATGGAGAAAATACTTTTGGGACTAGGCTTTAAAGCAGACGATTTCCAAAAGATAACCGATGAGTTTTCTGGCGGCTGGCGTATGAGGATAGAACTCGCCAAACTACTCCTCCAAAAGAACGACCTTATGCTACTGGACGAGCCTACCAACCATTTGGATATGGAGTCCATCATTTGGTTAGAAAACTTCCTAAAAGATTACCCTGGGGCTATTGTACTGGTAAGCCACGACAAGCAATTTATGACTTCGGTATGCAACCGAACTTTTGACATCAATAATAAAAAGGTAGATGACTACAAAGCCAACTACACCAAATACCTAGAACTCCGCAAGGAACGAAGAGAAAAGCTAGAACAAGCCAAAAAGAACCAAGATGCCGAAATCAAACAAATGGAAGACAACATCAACCGATTTCGTGCTAGTGCTACCAAGGCTTCTTTCGCTCAATCCTTGATTAAAAAATTAGAAAAAATAGAACGCATAGAAATAGATAACGAAGATGTTTCTAAGTTCAACATTAGGTTTGTGCAGAGTATCGTTCCTGGAAAAGTAATCTTTGAAGCTGAAAATTTAGGAAAAGCCTACGGCACAAAACAGGTTTTTGACGGTGTAGATTTTTTCGTCCAAAGAGGCGAAAAAATAGCCTTACTCGGACAAAACGGTCAAGGTAAAACCACCCTCGCCAAAATACTCGCAGGAGAAATTAAAGATTATTCGGGAAGTTGGAATTTAGGACACAATGTAAACATCGGCTACTTTGCCCAAAATCAAGAGGAAGTACTTACCCTAAACAAAACTGTACTAGAAGAAGCCGAAGATGCTGCCACCGAAGAAACTAGACCTAGAGTAAGAGACCTTTTAGGGAGCTTTCTCTTCCAAGGCGATGCCGTAAACAAGAAAACCAAAGTACTTTCTGGAGGCGAAAGAAATAGATTAGCATTATGTAAATTGTTGTTGCGCCCGTTCAATACTTTGATTATGGACGAACCGACCAACCACCTAGACATACAGTCCAAGGAGATTATAAAACTCGCTTTACAGAATTTTGAAGGTACGCTTATCGTTATTTCTCACGACAGAGAGTTCTTGCAAGGGCTTTGTGATAAGATTTTTGAGTTTAGAGATGGTAAGATGAAGGAGTTTTTAGGTAACATAGACGAGTACCTAGAATACCGACAAAAGGAAAGCATCAGAGAAATATCCGTAGAAAAATCTAAGCTAGAGGAAAAAGCCAAAACACCTCCTCCAAAAGCGGAGCCTGTAGTGGTGGAGAAACCTCAGTTTATCTCTAAAGAGCAAAAAAACCTACAAAACAAAATAAAGAAGCTAGAGGAGAAAATAGCCGACTACGAAACCGAAATAGCGACTCTAGAGGATATATTTGCAAAGACCAATCCTACGGAACAAGAACTAGAAAAATACCAAACCTTACAAAAGGAACTAGAAGCTATTATGTCTGAATGGGAAAGCCTATCGGAGCAGTTGGATTCATTTTAAAATAAAAAAATTTCTATCTTACTCCAAAAATTGATGCCTATAAAATCTAAACAAGACTTATAGGCATTGTTTTTTAGAGGAACTCCCATCATCATATCACCACTCCATTCTCCGACCTAAGGAAACGGAGGCATTAGGTTTGGGTCAAGGCTAAAAGGGCAGATATATACATCTATCTTCCTTCTTTTGTTTCAAGACAAAAGAAGGGAAAATTCAAGGTTGTGGCTATGTTGATTTAAGAAAGGTTTTAGATAATCTCTAAACCTTTTTATTATTTTATATAACCTACGCTATCTTCTCAAAAACACCATTGAGCAATATAAAAACCACGCCTATAAAAATCCACACTCTAAGCACATTTATGAGTCTAGACATTTTAGAATATCTAAAAAAATACAACGAAATTCCAGCTAATAAATAAACCAAAATAGATGCTGAAAAATAATAAGCAACTAGATTAAAATATTTTAACTCATTTACTATTAAATAAGAAGTCAATGAATTAATTATCAATAATAAATATAACAAATATACTGTTTTAGTTTTCCCAAATAATACAGGTATAGTAGCATATCCAAACAGTTTATCAGCCGCTCTAGTTAGAATATCTTTAATAACATCTATTATCAAAAGTAACACAAACAAAAAAACCGACATCAAAAACAGCAAATCTGAAAAATGCTGATAGTAAACCAATAATCCAAAAAAAGGATACAACGATAATGATACATAAGTTAAATTATTCACTACCGCTATTCGACTTAATTTGTGGCTATAGAACCATATTAGAAATTGATAAGTAAGGAAGAAAATGAAAATTCGGTAAGAAAAAACCAACGCAATCCCCAACGACAATACATTAAGCAATAAGTAAGAGTAAAGAATATATTTCTCTTTAACAAAAGACTGAAAATAACTTCTAAAAGGTTTGGTAATTTGGTCTTTTTCCTTATCGTAAAACTGATTGATAAGCCCTCCTGCCGCTATAGAAAGCAGAGAACAAGCAATAATCCCGTGTACTTTATAATCAAAGACAAAGGCTCTAAGACTTTCTTCTTGATTAAATAAAAAACAGGTGGATACATAAAGTGTAAACACATAAAAAGCCAAAACAAACACTCTAACCCCAAGCATTAGGCTAACCATCTGAGAGGCTCTATAAAACCATCTGCGGCGCTCTAGTTTAGATCTTAATTTTTGAAAATCAGAGTTGGATAGCTGCATTTAATTACCATTACTCATCAAAAACGATAAATTACTTCTTTTTTGAAACCTTCCAACATTTTCTCTGCCTTATCATAATCTTGAGTAAACCCTAATATATAGCCACCTCCACCACTACCACAAAGTTTGAGATAGTAAGTATTGGTATCCAAACCTTTTTTCCATACATTAAATATACCTTCTGGAATCATTGGTCTAAAGTGTTCGTAAGCCCATAAGGACAACTTCCTTAAATTCTTAAAAAACGGATTCATATCCTTTTTTAGAAAGGCTTCTATACAAGCATTATTATAACGAATAAACTCTTCTTTTAAAGTCTTCCTAAATCCTTCTTGCTTTAACTTTTCAAAGAAAATCTGAACCATTGGTCCCGTTTCCCCCACCACACCAGAGTCTATAAGAAAAATTGCTCCTTTACCTTGCTGTTCTTTAGGAATAGAAACTCTGTCTACATTTTCTTTGTTTTCTATGAGGATAGGCAAATTCATATAACAAATTAGTGGATCTATCCCCGAACTTTTACCGTGAAAGTAGCTTTCTAATTCTCCAAAGACTTTTTTCAACTGCTTTAAATCCTCTTTGCTAATGTATTCTGGATTGTATTTTTTAAGAGAATAACGCTCAAAAATAGCCGCCACTAATGCACCCGAACTCCCCACACCATATCCTTGTGGAATATTAGAATCAAAGAATAGACCTTTATTTATATCTTTTTTAAGCTCAGATACATTTAGTTCAAAGTCTTTTGGCAAAGTTAAACTCTGAAGATAATCAGCATATTTTAATAACGATTGGTTAGATTGGCGTTCAAAATCAGAAGATAAATCAGAAAACTTTAAAGTCCCCTTATAAAAACTGTAAGGTAGCGTAAGCCCCTGAGAATTTTCTATAATGCCATATTCTCCAAAAAGTAAGATTTTAGCATAAAAAAGTGGGTTAGCCATTCGTTATCATATTTTGTGATGCAAAGATATAAATTTATTAAAAGTTTTTAAATAAATCTTAAAATATTATTAGCGTTTGCCATTTAATCTATCCCTAAAATAAAATAAGCCACTGCTTGTACCCTTGCCAAAAACTCCCTAGTATGATTTCTATAAAAATTTTCGGGTTTAGTAACATCTTGAGCACCGAAGGCCAACGCATTCATATTCAAGTTTCTTGCGATGAATAAAGCCCTCAAATTATGAAACCCTTGAGATATAATAATAACCTCATTTTTCTTATAATTATTCTTACATCTTACAATACTTTCCTTTGTACTAAAGCCTTTAGGGTCTTGTATGATGACACTTTCTGGGATACCTTCGGTTCTAATAAGATAGTTAGCCATCGCTTGAGGCTCGTCGTAATACGGACTTTTTTCGCCACTTACTATAATTTTCTTTATTTTCCCATAATGATAAAGTGCTGAAACAGCCTCCATTCGTTTTGTAAAATAAGGGTTAGCAATCCCCGACCTCATCTTAGGCGAAGTCCCTAAAACCAAAGCCACTTCTCTAGCTGGAATTTTACTAACCTTAGTATAAGTTCTACCATTGGTAAGGGCATACACCCAAAGATTAGCCAGCATCATAGCCAACACCACTAGCTCCACCAATCCTAAAATAGTTTTAAATATGCCCTTTAGTAGCCTCAAGACCAATCAAAATTAAGTTTTACTTTATTCGATAGAACAACCGAGGTACAAGTTAATATTTGCCCTTGTGAAAGTTCTTTATCGGTAAGATATTCATTTTCGGTCATTTCTACCTCGCCCTCTTCTAGCACACATCTACACGCCCCACATCTACCTGCTTTGCAAGAATATGGCAAACGATAACCTTTATCTAATACCTGTTGCAATAGCCTTCCATCATTATTTTCTAGCATCACTCCGGAGAAAGAATCTCCATCTATTTTCCATTCCACCTCAATATTTTCTACTTTAGGGAAAGTTTCTTCTTCGGGGAAGATTGTTCCTTCATAAGTATTGAAAAATTCAAAATGAATATTCTTCTTACGAATGCCATTTTCATAACTTCCTGTAGCCACCTCCTTTATCATTTCCGCAGGACCGCAAATCAAAATTTCGTCCACAGCGTCCCAAATGGTAGATTCTTCATCATCTTCGTCCAAATGCAATATTTGATTGATGATAAGATTCATTTTATGTCTATCTATTCTGCCAGAAAATAAGGCATTGGCATCTTCTTCTTGGGTATAGAAATAGTAAACTTTCAATCTATCTCCGTAGAATTGCTCCAGAGCCTCCAATTCTTTCTTAAGAATAACCTCCGACTTGGTTTTATTAGAATAGAAAAGGTAAAAACGAGTGCCTTTCTCTGTATGTAAAATATGCTTTAAATGCGAAATAATAGGCGTAATTCCTACCCCACCTGCATAGCCTAATATAGTACGCTTTTCACTGGGTTTATCTGCCAAAGTAAAGCGTCCTTTGGGAGCAGAAACCTCAATAATATCCCCAACCGAGTAATGGTTAAATATCTTCTGTGCAAAAGATTGAGGTGTATTGATTTTCAGCACTAATTCCAACTTATTTTCATAAGGAGCGTTAATGATGCTATAATCATTTTCTTCGCCTTCGTGCCTTAGCTTTACATACTGCCCAGATTTAAAGCGGAAATGCTCTTTATCCTCATATTCTAACGCTAGAAGAAAGGCATTTTTGGTAATTTCTTCTTTTTTAATTACCTTTAGCCCTTTAAAATCGGGGGTTTTAGTCTTCGAATTTAATTCATTCATAATAGTGGACAAATTTATAAAAAAATTATGAGAAAAATCTTAGTAACACTCGCACTTACGGCTCTAGTAATAAGCTGCAACGACAAAAAAACAGAAACTGTAACCACCTCTTCTTCTAGCGATAGCACCAAGGTAGAACAAACTCTTAAAGAAGTTTCTAAAGACGAACTTAGCCAACTAATAAAGGCTAAAGAAAATGACACTATCTATGTAACTAATTTCTTTGCAACTTGGTGTGGACCATGTATGATGGAAATCCCTCACTTCAAAGAAAAAATGAAGGAGCTAGATGGCAAACCCGTTAAATTTACTTTTGTGAGTATAGACGATAAAAAAGATTGGAACACAGAAGTTAAAAAATTCGGTGAAGAACAACAACTTTCTAAACATATCCTTTTGTTTGACGGACAACAATTTGATGATGCTTTTTTCAGTCAGAATTTTAAAATTTGGCGTGGAGAAGGCATTCCGTTTACTCTAGTTAGAAAAGGTAACAAAACCGAAGAAATAGAAGGCAGTATGTCTAAAGAAGACCTAGACCAGCTCCTTGCTACATTCTTAAAATAAACTGATGCTTAGAGGCAAATTCGGTATTTTAATGGTTAGTATTCTATTGGCGATAATCATTTTGGTTATCGTCAATTTGAATGTAGGCTATCTAGATTTAAGCCTAAAAGATTTTTTCCAAAACACACCTCAATCAGATATTGCTTCGTTGAGAATCAATAGGACTTTAGCCGTCCTCCTCGCTGGTATGGCGATACCTACCTCTGGCTTTCTGCTGCAAGAATATTTCCAAAATCCGTTGGCAGGACCATCGGTATTGGGCATTACTTCCATCGCTAGTTTGAGTGTGGCATTTTATATCTTTTTTTCGCATCAACTTCTCATTCCCGAATTTTTACAAAACGGATTTATCAGCCTTGTGGCCATTATAGGCAGTTTGGGACTGATGTTCTTCCTTATACTCCTCTCTAATAGATTTCGGGACAACACCTTTCTTGTGATTTTTGGATTTTTAATCTCCGCTTTGGCAGGCGCCATCATTTCCATTTTGCAAGTGTACGCCGAAAATCAAAGCCTAAAAAACTACATTCTCTGGAGCTTTGGTGCAAATAACCAACTCAACCATAACCAAATGATAATCCTCGTTACCCTTATCGGTATTGGGCTAATCTTTAGCTTCCGAAGTATAAAACCGCTCATCGGTAGCACTCTAGGAACCGCTTATGCCAAAAGTTTCGGCATCAATACCAATGCTCTTAAAGTATCGGTGATTTTAGCCTCATCTCTACTTTCTGCTAGTGTAACGGCTTTCCTTGGACCTATCCTCTTTATAGGTATTGTAGTGCCTCATTTTTGTAGGATGATTTTCAGTCCCGCCCTACTTTGGCATCAGTGGGTGCTTAACATTACGCTAGGCATTGCTATTATGGAATTGTTTTCTATCCTGTCCGAAATCAGTAAATTGCCTTTAAATATCATCACTTCCTTATTCGGAATCCCAGTGATTTTAGTAATGATGATGAAGCAACGCTCTAAGTATTAAACTATGTTTTTGGAACTCCGCAACCTCAACATTGGCTACCAGCAGCCACTCATCCAAGGCATCAATGCCCAAGCCCATCTAGGCGAAGTGGTTCTCATTATGGGGAATAATGGCATTGGTAAAACCACCTTAATAAAATCTATACTCAACCAGCTCAAGCCTTTAGCAGGGCAGATTTTCATCAATCATAGCTCTATTGCCACTTTAACTCCAAAGGAAATGGCACAGCTAATCTCCATCGTTTTTTCTAAATACACCCTTCCCAAAAATTATACTGTAACCGATTTGGTGGCTTTAGGCAAACTCATTCACTACCCATATTATTTTCAACTGACCTCGCAAGACCAAGCCGAAATACAAAACATCATTACCCACCTTGGGCTGGAGCGTTATAAAAATCAAAAACTAAACACCCTATCCGATGGCAACCTGCAGAAGGCTTTTATAGGCAGAGCTTTGGCTCAAAACACACCTGTAATGATACTAGACGAGCCTACCACTCATCTGGACGAATACAACAAAACGGCTATCCTGACGCTCCTACGAGAGTTGGCTCAACAGCACCGTAAACTTGTTTTATTCTCGTCCCACGATTGGCGATTGGCAAAGGATTTCTCTGACCAAATTTGGTTTCTAGAACACGGCAAACTAACGGCAGGTATGGCAGAAGATGTCTTGTTAAAGCTACCACTACACACTCCACTAGCCGAAACTTATGCAATGCCACTCATCAACGCCCCAGAAAGAGAAAAAGAACTGCTATTGAGTTTCATTAAAAAACACACCAAAGCCAACCTTTCTTGCTATGAGTTTACCTATACCTCTACCGAATGGCTCATCACTACCCCACTTGCCACGCACCGCTGCGGCTCCTTTGCAGAAATGTTACCACTATTTAAAGCCTAGATTGAGGGCTTTAATCCTAAACTTCGCTAAAAATCAAAAGAATTTATAGGGTCTAATTTAATACCCAAAACCTCTACTTTAATACCTAGAGGCTCAAATGTAAGACCTAGAGGGTCTAATTTAATACCTAAAACCTCTACTTTAATACCTAGAGGGTCTAATGTAAGACCTAAAGGGTCTAATTTAATACCTAAAACCTCTACTTTAATGCCCATAGGGTCAAATGTAAGACCTAAAGGGTCTAATTTAATACCTAAAGACTCTATTTTAATACCTAGAGGGTCAAATGTAAGACCTAGAGGGTCTAATTTAATACCCAAAACCTCTACTTTAATACCTAGAGGGGGCAAATGTAAGACCTAAAGGGTCTAATTTAACACCTAAAACCTCTACTTTAATACCTATAGGCTCAAATGTAAGACCTAGAGGGTCTAATTTAATACCTAGAGGATTGATTTTAATATCTAGTAGAAATTGTCAAATAGCCCAAGGGATTTATTCTAAAACCTAATTGAATTAAACTAAAAAAGCGAGGAAATTCTCCTCGCTTTTGGTTCATTTACATTGCCTGCATCTTGAAACTCATAGACTCAATCACCTTTAGGATAGCTTCCACCGTATCCATAGAAGTGAGGCAAGGCACCCCATTTTCTACCGACATACGGCGAATCTGGAACCCATCTCGCTCCGTTTTCTTACCTATGGTAGTGGTATTAACCACATATTGCACTTTTCCTTTTTGGATAAGGTCTATCAAATTCACTTCCTCCTCGCCTATCTTATAGCCTATTTTGGCTGGTATGCCTTTAGCTTCAAAGTATTTCGCCGTTCCTTCCGTTGCCCAGATTCTAAAGCCTACCTCGTGGAACCTCCTCGCAAAAACAGCCGCTTCCTCTTTGTGCTTATCTGCTACCGTAAAGAGTATCGCTCCGTGGGTTGGCACTTTTCTACCTGCAGCTATCATTCCCTTATAAAGGGCTTTTTCTAAGGTAACATCTTTCCCCATCACTTCACCTGTGGATTTCATCTCTGGTCCTAAAGAAATATCCACTTTAGTCAGTTTAGAGAACGAGAATACTGGTACCTTCACAAAAACGCCGTCCTTATTCGGCACGAGCCCATTAGTATAACCTTGCGAGGCTAAAGATTTGCCCAATATCGCCTTAGTGGCAAGGTTTGCCATAGGCACATCGGTAATTTTAGAGAGGAAAGGCACCGTTCTGGAGGAACGAGGATTGACCTCAATCACAAACACCTCTCCGCTTTGGTCTATCACATACTGAATGTTCATCAATCCCACAACATTAAGCCCCTTCGCTAATCGTATAGTATAGTCTTCTAAATCGTGGATTTGTTTTTCCGTAAGATTTTGTGGCGGATACACCGCAATAGAGTCGCCAGAGTGTACCCCTGCCCTTTCGATATGCTCCATAATCCCTGGAATTACCACCGTTTCGCCATCAGAAATGGCATCTACCTCTACCTCTTTCCCCGTTACATAGCGGTCTATAAGTACTGGGTGTTCCGGGCTGGCATCTACGGCGTGTTCCATATAATGGGTAAGCTCTTGCTCGGTATAGACAATCTCCATCGCCCTACCCCCCAATACATAGCTCGGACGCACCAAAACAGGATAGCCAATCTCATTCGCAATGGCAATCGCCTCCTCTTTAGAAGTAGAAGTTTTACCCAAAGGTTGAGGAATACCCAATTCTTGAAGGGCTTTTTCAAACTTATCTCGGTTTTCTGCACGGTCTAAATCTTCCAAAGAGGTTCCTAAAATTTTAACCCCATGAGCCGATAGTTTGTCCGCTAAGTTAATTGCGGTTTGTCCACCAAACTGAACCACCACTCCTTTAGGCTTTTCAAGTTCTATAATGTTCATCACATCTTCCTCTGTGAGGGGTTCAAAGTAGAGTTTATCCGAAATAGAGAAATCGGTGGATACGGTTTCGGGATTGTTGTTGATGATAATGGCTTCGTAGCCCATCTCTTTAATCGCCCAAACGGAATGCACGGTGGCATAGTCAAACTCTACCCCTTGCCCAATACGGATAGGTCCTGAACCCAAAACTACAATACTCTCTTTTTCTGTTACCACGCTTTCGTTTTCCTCCTCGTAAGTACCATAAAAGTAAGGCGTTTCGCTCTCAAACTCTGCCGCACAAGTATCTACCATTTTATAGACTGGCATAATGGCATTTTCTTTTCGGAAATTGAAAACTTCCCTCTGAGTAACGCCCCAAAGGTGAGCAATGTTTAAATCCGAGAAGCCTAACTTTTTAGCTTCTTTAAGCGTTTCGGCATTGAATTTATTTTCGGCAATGACTTTCTCAAAGTCCACCAGTTTTTTAAGTTTCCAAATGAAGAATTTATCAATCTTGCTCCATTCTACAATTTGCTCCCAATCGTAGCCTCTCCTCAAAGCATCACCAATGATGAACAATCGCTCGTCATCGCAAACTCTGATGCGTCTTTCTATTTCTTCTGGCGTAAGCTGTGCCGCTTGTTTGGTTTTTAATCCTAAGTGTCTGATGCCTGTCTCCAACGAGCGAATAGCCTTCTGTAAAGACTCCTCGAAGTTTCGCCCAATCGCCATTACTTCGCCAGTGGCTTTCATTTGAGTGGAAAGGCGGCGGTCGGCCGTTTCAAATTTATCAAATGGAAATCTTGGGATTTTGGTAACCACATAGTCTAACGCTGGTTCAAAACACGCATAAGTTTTGCCCGTAACGGGGTTCATAATTTCGTCTAAGGTAAGCCCCACCGCTATTTTAGCCGCTATCTTGGCAATTGGATAGCCCGTTGCCTTACTCGCCAACGCCGAAGAACGGGATACTCTCGGATTAACCTCAATGATATAATAATTGAACGAATGTGGGTCTAAAGCCAACTGGACATTACAGCCGCCCTCAATCCCCAAAGCTCTAATAATCTTCAGCGAGGCGTTTCTTAACAGTTGATACTCTCTATCCGAAAGCGTCTGCGAAGGGGCTACCACAATAGAATCGCCTGTATGTACTCCCACAGGGTCTATGTTTTCCATATTACATACTACAATGGCGTTATCGTTGGCATCACGCATCACTTCGTACTCTATCTCTTTAAATCCTGCAATGGATTTCTCAATCAAACATTGGGTTACGGGGCTGTATTTAAGCCCATTCGCTACAATTTCTTTAAGCTCTGTTTCATCGGAAGCGATACCGCCCCCCGTTCCGCCCATCGTGAAGGCAGGGCGAACAATCACTGGATAGCCAATCGTATTAGCAAAGTTAAGGGCTTGTTCTACCGTATTCACAATATCCGATTCTGGGACTGGCTCTCCGAGTTCTCGCATCAGTTCACGGAATAAGTCTCGGTCTTCGGCTTGGTTAATCGCTGAAAGTTTAGTTCCTAAAACTTCTACTTTGCATTCTTCTAATATCCCTGATTTTTCTAATTCTACCGCCATATTAAGCCCTGTTTGTCCACCCAGCGTTGGCAACAAGGCATCTGGTCTTTCTTTGCGAATAATCTGGCTGACAAACTCCAAGGAAATAGGCTCTATATAGACTTTATCGGCTATTTCTACATCGGTCATTATGGTGGCAGGATTGGAGTTGATGAGTATCACGCGATAGCCTTCCTCCTTTAGGGAAAGACACGCCTGTGTCCCCGAATAATCAAACTCGGCAGCTTGTCCGATGATGATTGGTCCTGAGCCTATTACCAAAATCGTTTTTAGGTCTGTTCTTTTCATTTTTTTTGCTTTCTTGGGATTATAGTCTGGCTTTTTTTATGGTTTCGTTAAGGTTGTTTGCAAGGTTGGTGTACGGGGTTTCGCCGTGGATAAGCGCAAGGGCATTAATGGTCTTAATAAGGCGGGAAAAGACCTCCTGCATCGCTTGTCTGGTCTGTTTGGATTTACCGATTTCTATCGCTCCACGCTCTTGGTTTCGGCTGTTGTAAAGGGTGGCAAATTTTTGGTTAGACGCCACAAGGGCCGTCGTCCACTCGGTAGCGCCTATGGTTTGCAAAGCCTCTTTGTGAGGGCTTTGGGCAAAGTCGTCCAAAAGATTAGTAATAATCCCCGTCTCCTCTTGCAGTGGTTTGTTGGGTAGGTTTTTGCCGTATTTTTCTATCACGAGCAGAAGGCTTTTTGCGGCTTTGCTCTTCGCCTCGTTAGGAAAATTAAGGAAAGCCCGGCAGTGCATCTGCAATCCTACCAAAAGGGTATCTCGGGTTTCGTCTTCCTTTTGCAGTTCTTCGGTAAAGTTGCTTTTAGCAAGGGGTTTCAGGGCTTCGTCCAAAGCGGAGAGTTTTTCATCAAATTCGGTTTTGAGGGCTTGCAATTGCAGGGTCTGCAAGTTTTCTTGCTCAAGTAAGCTCTTTATATTGCTCATTACTTGGTAGAACGCCATCAGTCTTACTTTGCTTAAACTTAATTCTTTTATCATTTTTACTTTTTTTATAGATTAAAATTATATTTTTTCTATCTTCTACCCCTGCGAGAGGCTGTTTTATTCATTTTTCACCCCGTCGCATTACGAATGGGTTACTTTCGGTTGTTTTTTGAGGCTTTCGCCATCTGCGAAAGGGCTTTTTTTCTTTTTTTGCTCCTACCGCCTTTTGCGAAAGAGGCTAAAACTAAATTCTTAGCACCGCCGCAATGGGCTACAAGGCGATGCAAAAGTGGGGGAAATTGTAAACCGTTTGCGACTTGCTCCTTACACCTTTTAGTATGCCACCGAAGAGTGCCTCCTCCTCGCTTGCCTCTTTCCCCATTCTAAACTCCAGATACCCCCACCTTCTTAAGGTGATTTTTGATTTATTTCGTTGCATTTAAGTTATCCCGTGTATTCTTTTGTACGGCTATCGCTCCAAAGAGAGCCAACAAAAAAGCAAACGCATAAAAGCCTTTTTCGCTTGGCAGCAGAGTGGCATTCCAAAGCCCAACCACCAAAAGTACAATAGACAAAATGGTGCTGAACCAGCAAATGCCGTAGTAAATATCGGTAATTTTGATGCCCTCTAATTTGTCCCTTACACTTTTTTGAAGGGAAACTACCGAGAAAAGACCAAACATTAAAACCGTAAAGTAGTAGCCTTTTTCGTTTAGTTCCATTTCGGCCCTCCATAGACCTATTAAATAACCTAAGATGCCTGCCCCTAAAGCCACCCAAGAAGCGCCGACAAATGCTGCTGATGTTTTCTGTACCATAATTGATTGTTTTATTTTTATCAGAATTTAAAGATAGTTAAAATTTACAGACACTAACAATCATGATTTTCGTAATTCAAGTTTTCTAACTTTTGTTCATAAACTTCCTTTTCTTTAGGCTGAAGTTTCTCTTGAACCAACTCCACTTTTAATTGCTTTTTGGTATCTGGGCTTATCCACAAACCACTAAAACCTTTTTTTGTTTTTTGTAACATCAGTACCCCAGTGAGCCCTTCCTCCACCAAAACAAACTGATTTCTATCATTGTTGTTTATATCCAGTTGTATCCATCTATCACTACCATAGCTGTACATTCCCATATAATAAAGGTCTCCTGTACATCCGTTATCTTCTGATTGCAGATACATAGTTATTGGAGTTTTACGGTCCATCATTCCCTTATACAAATAGGAATGCTTTTTTTGCCCAAAAACTTGAAAAGAAGTTCCTAAAAGGAATACTAATGCTATTATTATTCTCATTTTTGTTTATTTATAACTATTGTTTTTTCCATTCTTTCATCATCTCCACAAACTCATCAAACAGATAGTTGGCATCTTCTGGTCCCGGACTGGCTTCGGGGTGATACTGCACCGAGAAACAAGGGTATTTTTTATGACGCACGCCTTCGTTGGTTCTATCATTAAGAGCGATATGGGTTTCTTCTAAATCGGTATTTTTAAGGCTTTCTTGGTCAATAGCGTAGCCGTGATTTTGGGAAGTTATCGCCACCTTATTGGTTCTCAAGTCTAAAACAGGGTGGTTGCCTCCCCTATGCCCAAATTTCAGTTTGAACGTTTTAGCCCCACAAGCCAAACCTACCACCTGATGCCCCATACATATCCCGAAAATAGGCACTTTACCCAAAAGTTTTCGCACCGTTTCGTGAGCGTGAGGCACATCTTGCGGGTCGCCCGGACCATTGGAAAGCATAATGCCATCTGGTGCCATTAGTAGGATTTCTTCCGCCGTAGTATCGTGAGAAACCACCGTAATATCGCAGTTTCTTTGGGACAGTTCTCTAATAATTCCCAACTTGGCTCCGAAGTCGATTAGTACTACTTTAAACCCTCGCCCCGGTGCAGAAAAAGGTGTTTTGGTGGATACCGTTTCGATTTGGTTGGTCGGAAGCGATTGGGCTTTTAATTCGGCTATTATTTGGTTTTCGTCGGCCTCCATATCAACAATTCTGCCTTTGAGCACCCCGTGATTGCGGATAATTCGGGTCAGTTTTCGGGTATCAATCCCCGAAATACCTGCAATGCCTTTTTTACTGAAAAACTCCTCTAAAGCCATTTGAGAACGAAAGTTGGAAGGCAAATCACACACCTCCTTCACAATAAGCCCTTTAATGGAAGGCTCTATGCACTCGTAGTCATCACGATTGATGCCGTAATTCCCAATAAGCGGATAGGTCATACACACTATTTGTCCGCAATAAGACGGGTCGGAAATTAGCTCCTGATAGCCCGTCATTCCTGTATTGAAAACCACTTCGCCCTCGGTGTTAAGGTTTGCACCAAATCCCCAGCCGTGAAGCACTTCCCCTGATTCTAAAATTAGTTTCTTTTTCATTTTCAACTTTTAGATTTATATAGTTTCAAAAACCAATTCCATTAGTTTTTAGATTGATTATATTGTTTTAAACATCACTCCTTTGTCTTCCAAAGCCTGTTTTAGGATCGCCATTCGGGCGTAAACGCCGTTTTCCATTTGCTTAAATATTCTGGACTGAGGGCTTTCCACCAAATCCGTCTCTATTTCCACCCCTCTATTGATAGGAGCCGGATGCATAATGATAGTAGTTGGTTTCATTTGAGCGGCTCTTTCTTTGGTAAGACCGTATTTTTGATGGTATTTGTCTAAAGACAATTTCATTTTCTCTCCGTGTCTTTCGTGCTGAATGCGAAGAAGCATCACCACATCAACCTCTTTTACAAGCGTATCTATAGGCAGATAAGTCCCATTGATAAATTCGGCTTCATCAAACCAATCTTCCGGCCCAGAAAAATAGACTTTAGCTCCAAGTCGTCTTAGTGCCTCCGCATTAGAATTAGCCACTCTACTGTGCTTAACATCGCCTACAATCCCCACTTTTAATCCTTCGAACTTTTTAAATTCTTGATAAATCGTCATCAAATCCAACAAAGATTGCGAAGGGTGGTTACCTGTGCCATCTCCTCCGTTAATTATAGGAATGTTAATAGTCTCCAACTCCCTAAAATAAAAGTCTTGACTATGGCGAATGACCACTAAATCAACTCCAATACTTTCCAAAGTTTTTACCGTATCGTAAAGCGTTTCGCCTTTGTTTACCGAACTGGTAGAGACATCAAAAGGCACCACATTGAGTCCTAATTTCCTTTCGGCTACATCAAAACTTGTTTTGGTTCTCGTACTGTTTTCAAAGAAAAGATTAGACACATAAACTTCTTGTTGGCATTTAACTATTCTACCATTGGCAAACCCTTGCGCCTCTTCTAAAAGAGATCTAATTTTCTCTGTGGATAAATCTGAAATTGTAAGCATAACTTAAAAAAATTATAAAAAAAAACGAAGCCAATGGCTTCGTTCTAATAATAACAATATCTTTGTGAAGGACCTTGCCCTTCGGTTTTTAAATTAAATATGTTCTCTAAGTGACACATTAAACGCAAATATATAATATTTTTTCTATTCTCCAAATAGAGGAAAAGAAGAAAAACTTTATATATCTGATAAACAAAACTATAATAATTATCCACATCTAAGATATTGGTTTAAAATTTATCTAATTATATTTGCACGAGCGTTTTAATTAGTTATGAGAAGAAAAATATCACTCATCTATACTGGAGGGACAATAGGTATGGAAAAAAATTATACCACTGGTAGCCTCCATCCCTTTAATTTTAATCATATTTTTGACAAAATTCCTGAAATTAATTTATTGGAATGTGAGGTGTTTGTAACTTCTTTCGATACTCCAGTAGATTCTTCTGATATGGGTATAAAAGAATGGAAAACTATCGCTAAATATATAGAAAAACAGTATTCTGAATTTGATGGTTTTTTGATTCTACACGGTACAGATACTATGTCTTACACAGCGTCTGCCCTTAGTTTTATGCTTAAAAATCTTGACAAACCTGTTATTTTAACTGGTTCACAACTGCCCATAGGAGACCTTAGAACAGATGCCAAAGAAAACTTACTAACTAGCCTCTACTACGCTAGTTTGTACGAAAATGACAAAGCGGTAATACAAGAAGTAGCTATCTATTTTGAATACAAACTCCTACGAGGCAATAGAACCCTTAAATATTCCGCCGAATACTTTGATGCTTACCATAGCCCTAATTATCCAATACTTGGACAGTCTGGCGTACATCTTAATGTGGATAAAGAAGTGCTTTTAAGACCGAAATCTGAAATTTTTAGTGTAGATTATCATCTATCAGAAGAGGTGTTTTTCCTTAGGATTTTCCCTGGTATGAACTGGAACTATCTGCCCAATTTAGATAATGTTAAAGTGCTTATTCTCCAAGTTTTTGGCTCTGGAACTATCTTCAATAATAAACAAACGATAGAGACTCTCAAAAGAATTAGAAATAATAATACCGAAATCGTGATTATTAGCCAGTGTATTTCGGGTGAAATCTCCTTTGGTAAGTACGAAAATAGTAATATCTTTAGTGAAATAGGGGCCATTAGTGGTAAGGATATGACCGCTGAAGCTGCAATTACTAAAGCAATGCATATTGTAGGTAATCCTATGTATTCTAATGAAAGTTTTAGCAATGTTTTTTCTAAAAATATTTGTGGAGAAATGGCGGAATAGATTATTTTTTCTATATTTGCAACTCAATTTTAGAGAGGTGTCCGAGTGGTTGAAGGAGCTACCCTGGAAAGGTAGTATACGGGTAACTGTATCGAGGGTTCGAATCCCTTCCTCTCTGCAGAGTGATTTATTTGTAGTCTAAGAAAGGGAGTTCTGAACAGCTCCCTTTTTTTGTATTTATAAGGATAGTAGCTCTACTCGGTAAGACTAATACATTGCTATTTCTATAACAAAGGCGACTTTATATTACCCCAATAGTCTGTGTAATGATATGCATAATGCTTATCTCAATAAGCATTATGCTCTTCGGCTATTGGAAGAATTTGCCACTTTGGCAGTCTTTTTTTATTGCGTATCGCTCCGTCATCGCTCCGTCGTGTCTCCGTCGTAGGTTCGACAAAACTCCGAAACTTATTTTTACTTTTTATGACAGTTTGACAGTATATTTTTAATTCGTTTTAGTATCATTATTTGATACACAATTTTTCTATTAGTTTCTTAAAATATGGTATCTGTCCCAAAACTAAGGGACTTATGAAAGTTGCTATACATGTTACATAAAACATTGTTCCCTCTGGTAGCAACGGAATATTTTTACCCCAAATAACTCTTGTTAAAATTGATAAATCAACATAAACAAATAGGTTAAATAGAGAGAATGATAATGGTTTGTATATGTTAATATTCCTAATATGCTTAAATAATAGAAAATACAGTATTATAAATGGAACCCCATAAAATAATACTCTCCAAACATTCCATAAAATAGTAACACTAAAACTTCCTTTCAAATTAAATTCTTCAAAACTGCAATAAAAAAAAACTAAAAAAAAACTACTCGTTATCTCAACTATAAAAAGACTTATATATAAAATCAGAACTTTATTCATTGTAAACATATTTGTATTACTATAATTGTAAAGGCTTCTATAAAAATGTTCTTTGCAACAACACAGAAGATATAAAATAATGGATAACATTTTTTTTCATAATTCATTTTTTCAATTTCATTTAAAATTTTAGGGATTTTTTTATCCAAATACTAAACTAAATTCTTCTGTTACATTTTGGCTAGCTACGACTGCCAATTTATCTAGTTTTTCTCTTGATAAAGTGTCTGTAATAATTCAAACGCAACTAAAAAACACTTTTAATTTTAGCTGTTCTCTATTTTTTTAACTATTTTCTAATAGTTCTATAAATTTGATATATAACTGGAACAAGGCTAATAGCTACTAAAAATAAAATAACGTAACCTAAACACGAGATATTTATATCAATAGATACTTCTCCAAAGGAATTCATAATCTACTATTTTTTGTACTAAAATAAAAAAACCATCTCAAAAAATGAAACGGTTCTCACTAGCTATATTTTATTTAATCCTGTTTGTGTTGCTATTTTTTCAGGATAAAAAGAAGATGGTACTATGCTAATTTTACATTAACAGCGTTAATCCCTTTTTTACCTTGTTGTAATTCGTAAACTACTTTATCATTTTCATGAACTTTAGTTTTTAAACCACTTGTGTGTACAAACACATCTTCTCCTCCGTTAGATGGAGTAATAAATCCGAAACCTTTTGTTTCGTTGAAAAATTTTACGGTACCTTCTTGCATTGTAATTGAATTTAAGTTAATTATATTATTTTTTTATTTTATCTTGATAACATTGATGGCAATGTAGCCTTTTGGTCCTTTTTCTTTTTCGTAGCTTACTTTATCGTCTTTCTTTAAGACTTCGGATAGTTGGTTAGCGTGTACGAAAATACTTTCTTTGGAGCGGTGGTCGTTGATAAATCCATAGCCTTTTTCTTCGTTATAGAAAGTTACCGTACCTTTGTTGAAGGTTTCATCTACATCGTGAGGGGCTGCTCCTAGCTGAATATCTTCTAACGAAATTTCTACTTTTTCTGATAAATCTGGTGGTGTATTTGTAATTTGCCCGTTGGCATCTACATATACTAGCATATCATCTAGGCTTTTACCTTTATTGTTATTATGTTTTCTTTCTTCTCTTCTAAGTGCTTTCTCTTTAAGCTTCTGAAGTTTTTTCTTATCGTTCTCTTTTTTAGAATAAGTATCTCCCATAGTTTTATTTTTTTATTAGATTGCAGGTGCGGTGGTCATAGTGAAACCTATTAGCCTTTGTATATTTTTCAAATCTTTTCTTTCTTCTGCTCCACAAAACGAAATGGCGTTTCCTGAAGTTCCTGCTCTACCTGTTCTACCTATTCTATGCACATAAGTTTCTGTCACATTGGGAAGCTCGTAGTTAATTACCTGTGGTAGCTCATCTATATCTATCCCTCTGGCAGCGATGTCTGTAGCGATTAAGACACTGATACGGTTATCTTTAAAATCTTTAAGTGCTTTTTGACGGGCGTTTTGAGATTTGTTGCCGTGTATTGCTGCTGCAAAAATTCCTGTTCTACCTAATTGTTTTACTAATCTATCTGCCCCGTGTTTGGTTCTTGTAAAAATAAGCGACCTTAGCTCTGATGTATCTTTTAAAATATTTATCAGTAAGTTGGTTTTATCATTTTTTTCTACAAAATAAACGGATTGTTCTATTGTTTTAGCCGTAGAAGATACTGGAGTTACTGTAACTTCAGCAGGGTTATCTAAGATAGTTTCTGCAAATTGTCTTATAGAATTAGGCATCGTAGCCGAGAAAAATAAGGTTTGTCTTTTCTTAGGCACTTTGGTAAGGATTTTTTTAACATCGTTTACAAATCCCATATCTAGCATACGGTCGGCTTCGTCTAAAACTAAAATTTCTATTTGAGATAGGCTAAGCAATCCTTGTTGCATTAGGTCTAATAACCGCCCTGGAGTTGCTATTAAAATATCTACGCCTTGGTTCAAGGCTCTTTCTTGTTTCCCTTGAGGTACCCCTCCAAAAATTGACAGATGTTTTATATTCAAAAACTTGCTATACTGTTCTATATTTTCTTGAATTTGAATAGCCAGTTCTCTTGTTGGTGTTAAAATCAACGCTCTAATAGATTTGCCTTTTTTAGGTGTTTCTGACAATATTTGCAATAATGGAATTGAGAAAGCAGCTGTTTTACCAGTTCCCGTTTGAGCACACCCTATAAGGTCTCTACCTTCTAAAATGGTTGGAATTGCTTTTTCTTGAATTGCAGTAGGGGTTGTATAACCAGCGTCAGATATCGCCTTTAAAATAGGGCTTGATAATGATAATTGTGTAAAATTCATAAATAATTTTGCCAAAGAACTATTGGCGTAAAGTAAACACTACCTTCGCATAATAATAAGGTTGTGTTAAATGTTTTTTTAGATTGTTATTTGTTTTAATATGCTATTATTTATTACTGATAATGGCAACTAAAAACACAAAAACTGAGGGAGTATTAAGAATAATTCTTCTAAAAAACTTTAATCAGAAAGTGGCATAAGGAGCCGTTTTCATTAAATGATGGTACAAAGGTAAAGCAAATAATATAGAATATACCATAATTTGGCAAATAAAAAAAATAATCACCTTAAACTACTGGTTATTAAGGTGATTATTTTTATTAAATATTTTTATTAAATATTTTTCTACTACTCCTGTGTGGACTTATTAGCTAATTGCCCACAAGCGGCATCTATATCTCCTCCTCTGCTTCTTCTAATCATAACCGTGATGCCGTGTCGTTCTAATTGTTCTACATAGTTTTGAGTGGCTTTAGGATTACTCCTATCATATTTGCCATCGCCTATTGAGTTGTATTCTATCAGATTAACCTTGGTAGGTACTTTTTTACAGAATTTTATAAGTGCTTTTATATCTTCATCGGTATCGTTAATCCCTTTCCAAATACAGTATTCTAAGGTAATGATAGAGCCTGTTTTTTCGTACCAATACTGTAAAGATTCCATAATATCCGTCAGTGGAAATTTGGTGGAAAAAGGCATTATTTCGTTTCGTTTAGATTCTATTGCTGAATGTAGAGAAAGGGCTAGTTTAACCTTAAGATTCTCATCTGCCAACATTTTTATCATCTTGGGTATCCCAGAGGTAGATACCGTAATTCTTCGTGGCGACATACCCAAACCTTCAGGCTCTGTAATTTTTCTGATGGCTTCCACTACATTTTTATAGTTCATCATAGGCTCTCCCATCCCCATAAACACAATGTTAGACAGCGGTCTATCAAAATACGCCTTACTCTGCTGGTCTATAAGTGCCACCTGATCTACAATCTCTGCAACTTCTAAATTTCGCATTCGTTTTAGCCTTGCTGTGGCACAAAACTCACAATTAAGCGAACACCCTACTTGGGACGAAACACAAGCTGTGGTACGTGTATCGGTAGGGATAAGCACACTCTCTACCATAAGCCCATCGTGTAATTTAACGCCGTTTTTTATGGTTCCGTCTTTACTTTTCTGGAGCAAATCTACTTTTACGGGTTTAATTACAAAGTCTTGAGCTATCCTTTCTCTAAGGTTTTTGGAAAGGTTTGTCATTTCCTCAATAGAATGCCCGTTTTTACTCCACAACCAATCATAAACCTGTTTGGCACGAAACGGCTTCTCACCAATGGAAATAAAATAATCTTTAAGCTCGTCTAAGCTAAGGGTACGAATGTCTTTCATCAATCAGAAATGAATGGTAATAAAAAAGTAACAAGCCTCTATAAAAGGCTCATTACCTTATTTTAAGTTAATTATATTTATATATTTTTAAAGGATTAGCATCGCATCTCCATAGGAGTAGAACTTATACTTTTCTTTAACTGCTTCTTCGTAGGCGTGCATTACAAAATCTTTACCTGCAAATGCAGCAATCATCATAATAAGGGTAGATTTGGGTGTGTGGAAATTGGTAATCATAGAATCTGCTACCGCAAAATCGTACGGAGGATAAATAAACTTGTTCGTCCAACCGTGATAAGCACTTAGCTTTCTATTAGATGAAACCGAAGTTTCTATAGTTCTCATCGTAGTAGTTCCGACTGCACAGATGCGTCTATCTTCATCTATAGCTTTGTTGATAATATCGGCATTCTTTTGGTCGATAAACGCTTCTTCACACTCCATCTTATGCTTTGACAAATCTTCTACCTCTATTGGGTTAAAAGTCCCTAAGCCCACATGCAGTGTTACTTCAGCAAAGTTAATCCCTTTTATTTCTAACCTTTTCATAAGATGTTTAGAGAAATGAAGCCCTGCAGTAGGTGCTGCTACCGCACCCTCATTTTTAGCATAGATTGTTTGGTATCTTTCTGCATCTTCTGGCTCTACTTCTCTTTTGATATATTTCGGTAGAGGTGTTTCTCCTAGTTCCTTCAATTTAGCACGAAACTCCTCGTAACTTCCATCATATAAGAATCTTAATGTTCTCCCTCTAGAAGTTGTATTATCTATAACCTCGGCTACTAAAGACTCATCTTCGTCAAAGAATAATTTATTCCCAATTCTTATTTTTCTAGCAGGATCTACCAATACGTCCCAAACACGAGTATCCTTATCTAGCTCTCTCAAAAGAAAAACTTCTATTTTAGCACCTGTTTTTTCCTTATTGCCAAATAATCTCGCTGGAAAAACTTTAGTATTGTTAAAGATAAATAAATCATTTTCATCAAAATAATCTATAACATCTTTAAAAAGTTTATGCTCTATGGTTTGATTTTTTCTATTAAGAACCATAAGTCTTGCCTCGTCTCTGTGCTCCGAAGGGTGTTCCGCAAGAAGCTCTGGTGGTAGATTGAAATTAAAATCAGAAGTTTTCATTTATATAAATATGTTTAAATTTTGAATACAAAAACGGAAAATGATTTTCCGTTTGGTTGCAAATATACAACTTAGGCAACCCCTTTGTCAAGTTAATCAGACCACCTCAAACATAAACAACTAAATTACAGAACTTTAAATATCAATTATTTTTAACAACTCACTAATGATGATAAAAACTGTAATTATTCTTTTTACTATAAATAAATAGATTAGTATCTTTGGAGTACTTAAATTTTGGTTATGATAAACGCTGGATTAGTGGGTGCAGGACACCTTGGGAAGATACATCTAAGATTATTACAACAGTCAGAAAAGTATAATTTGGTAGGGTTTTACGATGCTGATACAGAAAATGGTAAACGACTAGAAGCCGAATTTGGCTATAAATACTATCCGAATTTTGAGGATTTACTCAACGATATTGAGATGTTGGACATTGTAACGCCTACTCTATTTCATTACGATTATGCCCAAAAAGCAATAGACCACGGCAAGCATTTTTTTATAGAGAAACCCGTAACTCAAACTTTAGAACAAGCCGAAGACATTATTCGTAGATGTACCGAAAAAGGTATTAAAGCACAGGTAGGGCACGTGGAACGCTACAACCCTGCCTTTATTGCTACCAAACCCTACATACAAAACCCTATGTTTATAGAGATACATAGGTTGGCAGAGTTTAATCCTAGAGGTACCGATGTTTCCGTTGTGTTAGACTTGATGATTCACGACTTGGACATTCTCTTAAGTCTTGTAAAATCTAAGGTTAAAAATATCCACGCTAGCGGTGTTTGCGTTGTAAGTAAAACGCCAGATATTACCAACGCTAGAATAGAGTTTGAAAATGGTTGCGTTGCTAATTTAACCACCTCCAGAATCTCTATGAAAGCGATGAGAAAAAGCAGATTTTTCCAAAAAGATGCCTATATTTCCGTGGATTTTCTAGAGAAAAAAGCCGAAGTCATTAGAATGAAAGACGCTCCTGAAAATCCTTCTGACTTTGATATGATTATTGAAAATGCCGAAGGCGAAAAATCCCAAATTATTTTTGAATATCCTAACATACAGCCTAACAATGCCATCTTAGACGAACTAGAAAGTTTTGCAGAAGCCATCACCAATAACAAAGAGGTGGAAGTCTCTCTACAAGACGGTACAGAAGCCCTCAGAGTTGCTTTGGAGATTATGAGGCTTATAAGCTAAATATTCTTTATTGGTATATTCGACATTTTAAAACCATATTACCGTGAAATCAAAAAGAATTTTGAACATTTTAGTAATTCTGATTGGATTATTTATAACTTTTAGATTGATAAACCCTAGTTTATCAAAAAATATCCAAATTTTAGATTGTAAAACTGAATATAAAATGTCTATTTTTGAGCGTGAATATGAAGATTTCAGATATCATAATGCTAAAATGGAAATAGCCAAATGTTTATGTGAAAAATATATTCAAACTAAAAATAACACCTACAAAAATGAGACTGAAAAAATAATTAATGAATTTGAACTTCACGAATCCGTAAGACATAAGACTATTGAAGAAATTTGTATAAAACGAAATGAAATTTTCTCTGATTGGTATTACGAATAAAAGGAACTATATCTTTAAAATAGCAAAAAAGTCGTCTGATATAGTATTTTGGCGGTCTTGAATTGAAAGACAGAGATATTTTATCTATATATGCTTTTCATTTACACAATTTTTATCATCAAATAATTCGCTAAAATGATAAGAGTTTACTCAAATAAAATATTTAATTGGATAATTTTAATCATTAGTGTTTTAAAATTAATTGACATTTTTTTTCCATTAACTCAAGAATTTGAATTTTTAAACGTTCTAATTTTAAGAATAATTCTTTTCATTATTTCAATCCTTTCAGTTTTATCTTTTTTCTTAAAAAAAATCAACAAAGAATTTTATACAAGATTATTCCTATTAGCAAATTTCATACTTCCCCAAATTGCTGTTTATTTCCAGTTTTTAGTTGAGCAATTATTTTATTCTTTTACAAAGACCGATTTGATATCAAGACCAATAATTCACCTAAATTTTTTAATTGGTTTAATTCTATTTTTTCTCTCTTTAAAATTTTCTAAGCAATCGAAAATTCAAAGAAAAAATGAATATGGACTAATGATAATATTCTATGGCTTTTTTCTTTTGATACTAAATTTCACCAGAATTTTTGATTATGACTCTTCAGAATTTTCGGTAATTACATTCTGCACAAAAATTCTTTTAAGCATTTCTATAATTTCCGTTGGAAATAAATTTCGAATAGAAAAAATGAAATTCAAAACAACAATAATTATCTTGCTGATTCTTGCTATAATAAGTGGAATGTTATAATAGATACTATTACATTGGTTTTGCGACAGCGGGGTTGAAGTTACAATAAGACTATTTGTTAATATAATCCGCAAAACCCTATTTTATTTTTAAATTTTTTGTAAGTTTACAAGAATTACTTAGGTTGGTTTTAACATAACTATTTGATTATTGAAGTACCACTTTCGCAGAAACATTTCCTATTATCTACAATATTTAACCATCATTGTATTTAAAATGAAAAGAGTCCAAATTTTAGTTTTAGTTTTTATTTTGACATTTATTAAATCTCAATCATTGAATGGATTTATAAAAGATTCAATAAATACGAAAAATAAAGTTTTTAATCTCAAACTAAAAAATATTGAAACTGAGAAAGAGTATTTTTCACACACTGGAATTGACGGAAAATATGAATTTCAAAATATTAGTAATGGAAAATATATATTGTCTGTAATTTATAATAATCATTATCTTAACAATGAGTTTAGCATAGATATAAATGGAAATACGACTCATAATTTCCACTTAACAAAATACTGTAAATTTAGTGAAAATACAGACGGAATTTGCCCAATTTGTAAATCAAATCAAAACGTTCTACCTATTTTTTATGGTTTGACAACTACTAAGTTTATTAAAAAAAATAAAAATAAGTATCATTTTAGAGGTTGTGAAATTTCTAGTTGCGATCCAAAATGGTATTGCAAGAAGGATAATTTAGAGTTTTAAAAACGCTGTTGCTAACATAGTATTTGGTAGAGTTGAGGGAATGATAGAAAATTTATAATATTTTCATCACATATGCTTTTCAATTCAACTTTTTTTAATAATTTAGTTCCATTGAAAAAGCATATGCTCTGGTTGGTCAAAATTGAATTTGAGACTCGCTTCACGCAAATATTTAACCCTTTGTATGCAGTTTTACAAAAACATATCATAGAATAAAACCAAAGAAAATAAATGAAAAATTTACTTTTAGTCTTCTTTATATTTTTATCAATAAATATATTTTCACAAAAAAGTGAAGAATACAAGCAATTTATCCAACAACTTAAAAATGATACCAAAACAGATAAAAACGACAAATCCGTCCTGAAACTTCTAAATGATTTTTATGAACAAGCATTACAATCCGAAAAGGGAGAGTTGAATCCTGACATTTTGGACAGAATTCAAAAAATTTATGCAGATAAAAATTCAAAAAATTTACAAATTCTTAATATGTTTCTTATGTATCAAGATCACATCACTAAAACTGCAGCGGTTGGAAAGCAGCCAGATTCAAAATTCCAAGTAGATTTGATGGATGATTTAGAAGCAGAAATTAAAAGTGTTTATGGCGAATGTCCAGTAATAATAGACATATATAAGGCAGAAGCATTAAATTCAAATGGACAAGCAAAAGAATCTGCCGAGATAATTTCAAAAAGCCTTGAAAAGTTTCCTAATTCTGTTCCTCTAAAAGTTTACAAATATTTGGATACTAAAGACGAAAAAATAAAACAAGACTTAATTAGAAATCACTCAAGACATTGGATGGTTCAGCAATTTGAAATTAAATAAAAACTGCGTACCACATTGTATTTGCAAAAGATGGATTTTAGGGAATATTATGATATTTTTCTTAAATTACTCTTCATACTTGTTTCAACATCATAAATGAATTTAAGTAAGTTTTATATTTGATTATTATAATGATACCAAAAACGGTTGTATCCAAAATGATACAACCGTTTTTCTATTATGAAAAAAACTTTATTAATTAAGCCTCTTCAGTTTTAGTTTCTTTAGCTTTAGGAGCTTCTACTACAGGAGCATCAGATACTACTTCAAATTCATAATCGTACTCTACCTCTCTGTGAAGTCTTACTTTAGCAGTAAATTTACCTAATCTCTTAATAGTATTTCCAGGGATTTTGATGTATTTTTTATCTACCTCAACACCTGCTTTTGCCAATTCTTCAGCTAGGTTAGCATTGTTGATAGAACCGAATAATTTATCACCAGAACCTACTTTAGCAGCGATAGAAACAGAAGTCTTTTTAAGTTGCTCTACAATCTTGTTAGCAGCAGCTACTAATTTAGCTTCTTCTTCTTTTCTAGCTTCTAATACTTCAGCTAAAACCGCTCTATTTTTAGGTGTTGCTAAAACTGCATATCCTTGAGGGATTAAGAAGTTTCTAGCGTATCCTGGCTTTACATCTACTGTATCAAACTCTAACCCTAAGTTTTCTACATCTTTTTTAAGAATAATTTCCATTGTTTGTTGTTGTCTTGTTTAGGTTTTAGAAGTTTAGAATCCAAACTCAATAGTTGACTTTCCAAATATCCTAAAACAGTTAGAATTTTTAATTTTACTAATTCAGCAACTTATATAATTACTTCAATAAGTCTGCTACATACGGCATAAGTGCCAAATGTCTTGCTCTTTTAATAGCAGCAGATACTTTTCTTTGGTATTTTAAAGAAGTTCCTGTGTATCTTCTTGGTAAAATTTTACCTTGCTCGTTAACGAACTGAAGAAGGAAATCTGCATCTTTATAATCTACATATTTGATACCGTATTTTTTAAATCTACAGTATTTTTTTTCAGATTTAGTATTGATATCTAGTGGTGTAAGGAATTTTACTTCAGACTCCCCACCTTGTGCGGCTTGTTGTGCCATTTCATCTATTGCCATAGTTTCTTTTTTTAGGGGTTAAAAATTAAGCTTTTTTAGATTTTAGTTTTGCTCTTCTCTTTTCAGCATACTCTACAGCGTGCTTGTCTAACTTTGTAGTTAAGTAACGGATAACTCTCTCGTCTCTTTTGAAAGCAAGTTCTAAATCTGCCACGATAGTTCCTTCACCTTTGAATTCTATCAAAGTATAGAAACCATTTTTCTTCAATTGAATAGGGTATGCTAACTTTTTTAGTCCCCAATTTTCTTTGGCTACGATTTCGCAATTTTGATCTTTTAAAAGATCTTCAAATTTTTTCACTGCTTCCTCCACCTGAGCGTCAGACAGAACGGGAGTTAAAATGAAAACAGTTTCGTAATGATTCATAATGTTAATATTATATGTTAAAATTCAAGGTGCAAAGCTAATATTTTTTTTTCACATACACAAACACTATATCGTTCAATCTGATAAAGTATTCTTTTTACCTAAATCGGACATTTGGATTTTTTGTTTTTGATTAGAAACAGGGGTTCCAAATTTAGTTTCTAATTCGTCTAAGTAATTCTCTTTAAGCTCGTCATAAAGAGAATTTCTACTCACGAGCAAAGCCGATATTGAGGAAATCATTCCCGAAAGCATTAGATAAAAAATGAGCGAATGCCTATCCGTCATTTCCAACACCAATATTGCAGAAGTAAACGGAGCTCTCGTAATGCCTGTAAGAAATGAAACCATTCCTGCCAAAATAATTACATTAGTTTCATTAGCTGTTAAATTTAAAAATGAAGAGAGAAATGCACCACAACTCGCTCCCGCACTAAGAGCTGGAGCAAATATTCCACCTGCACCACCACTGGTAAATGCAATGGCTGGACCTAACATTCTAAATAAAGGGATATACCACAGTTCTGTTTTATCATTGCTGAAAAGCAATCGTTCTATAATACCTTTCCCAGAACCTAAGATTTCTCTATTTACAAAATAGGCACAAGAGGCTATCAATAAAGCACTTAAAATTAAAAATAATATTTGTTGTCTTGTATTTTTGAATTTAGCTCTAAACTTACTCAATGCTAACATAAAACGAGAAAATTTACTGCTTAAAATTCCACAAACAAAAGAAACCAAAATTACAGGAAATATAATCCCTAAACCTACGCCACTCGTCTTAGGATACCCTAAATAAAGGTAAGAACCTGCCAGAGTTTGAGCCGTTAAACCCGCAATAATAACCGCCGTAAAAAGAGCTGTTTTAAAGTGATTAATATGAGTTTTGGCTAATTCTTCCACCGCAAAAACCACTCCTCCTAACGGAGTATTAAATGCTGCCGAAAGCCCTGCGGCTGCTCCCGTCATTATCATATTTTTAATAGATAACTTAGGCCACCATTTGGGTAATACCTGATTAACAAACCTAAAGACGGAGCCTGCTATCTGTATCGTAGGTCCTTCTCTACCAATAGCACCACCTCCCAACACCAAAATAATACTTGATAATATTTTAATAATGATGATTTTATAGCTTAGTAAATACTTTATTTTTCGTCTTTGTCTTGGTGTGGCTAGTGATACAGAAGCCATCACTTGAGGTATCCCGCTACCTTTGGAATACGGAGCGTATCTCTGAACTAACCACCACGAAAGAACAAAACCAACTGGAGCGAGTATAAATATAAGCCAACTTTGCCAAGCTAACAAAGAGAACAACAAATGCTCACTCCACTCAAACAATTTAGCATACATTACCGCCAGACCTCCCGTAAGCAAAGAGGCTATCCAAAAGGGAATTGCCTGCAACAAATTATATTTAAGACGCTCATTCTGAATATTATCAAAAGAATGTTTGAGACGCTTACGAATGTATTCTAATATAGATTTCATTATCACGAGGACACAAGACAGATTTTAGATTAGCGATATTATGCAAAGTTAAAACTTCTATATATCATATAAAACAAAAACCGCCGTGAAAATTATATTTCACAGCGGCTTATTATTAATTGTTAGTAATCAACTATTATTTTACTTCTTATTAAAATAAAAACTGCTGTAAGATGTTCGTATCGTCATAAACCAAATAATGGACTTTTCCTATTTTTTGATAGTGGATTTATCAAAATTAATTCAATATTTTTCAAATCCTTAGTTTTCTTCTTAGATACGATACACCATATTTTGCACATGAAAAATATTTGATTATTTTTTTATTTTATAATCGCTAATTATCCTATTCATAAGACTTGGCAACAAAGTTAATCATTGTTTCCTAGTCTTAAGCTTTAGTAAAAGTAAAAACACAATAGTACCTTTTCACTTATAACTATTATGTTTATTTCTAAAATTAAGTTATATAATTTCAAAACGGTAACACATTAAATAGAGTATATCTATTTAGTGGAAGCCCTATGTGTCGCCATTCCCCCAGAATGAGGAATAATATCATGGAGTATTGAAGGTACTCTAACTAATTTTGTAGTATATTCTATATGATGCCAAGTATAGCCAGTTTCATTTATTCCCCCATTTTTTAAATATAAAGAGTTTGCATTTGCAATATCTTTTTTACTATCACCAGTTAATTTTACAACATCAATAGTCACTAATTGATTTCCGTTTTTATCTTTCAAACTTGAAAAATCAGGATATCCTCTTTCATTCCATTTTACACCATTTGGATATAGCTCATCTAATTCTTTCAATATATCTAAATCCACTTTCCTAGAACCATGACCTTTTAACCCAACATTGCCCTCTATTTTTAATTTTGCAGCAAGGCTAGGATTGTACAACGGATCGAAATAATATATATTTCCTGCATAAATCCTTCCATTTACTGGATATCTTCCATTTATATTATCTAATAGGTGTTTATTTACTGGATTATGAGAATTAAGATAACGTTCAATATTTTTTTCTGGGTTTTGATGAATAGATTTAGCAAGTTCATCATTGTAGTCCATTTCTTGTAAAAGCTTTATTCTTTTATCGGTAGTAAGTTTCTTAAATTTGGAAGAGTACCTTTTTAGTAAAGCTTCATTTGTCTTCCATTCATAAATAATGTTCTTTGCAATGCGATTAGGATATGTGGAATTTATTATTGTTCTTTTTTTTGTTCTTCCTTCTATTTTTATCCTATCAGCAATGGGAGAGGAATCTGGATAAGAAAAATGATATTTAAAATGTACAAAACCATCTGTTGTACTTTGTTTCAATTTTTGAAATTCAATATTCCAACTTGGGTCAAGTTTCACACTAGTATTTTTATGAAGAATTTCCATCATGTTTTCTGGCGAAGTAAAACTTCCATCTATTCTTTTGACTCTACCTAAATGATCAACCTCCCATAGAACAGATACTCCCATTTTTCCTTTTACTTTATAAATACTATTAGGAAGCAATTCTTCATTTAATAAGGGGTTGTCAAGTATCTTATTATCATTCGTAATATTTGTAAGTTCTACAACATTATTACCTCTATATCTTGCCAAGATATTATTATTTTCTCCAATAAAGTTTATAATACCATTATTTTCCCTTAAACTTACTCTTTTGAACAAACTTGGTTGAAATAAATTATCAGACTTTTTTATAGATTTAGCATACCACTTTAGAAACGAAATATTATTTTGTAATTTAGGCAAATTTTTAGTGAATAATTGATATTCCTGAATTAGATTTTTATTATTCAAAAAAACTTTCCTAAAGGAAATATCTTCATCAAAAGCATTTTTTATTGAATTTTGAAAAGATTTATCTAAGGAAGTAAAACTCTTATGTAGGTTGATATTTATAGGTTCAATAAATTTTGTAAAATCTTTTAAGTTCATTTTTTTGATAGAAGAAATACCTTCTTCAGTAACTGCTTCCTTTAAAACTTTTTGTGCTGAATTCTCAAAAACACCTGAATAGACTTCTTTAATACTTTTTTTACAAGAAATTATTGAACTTAATAAACAAACTAAAAAGTATATTTTTATATTTTTCTTATTTACTATTCTCATCATAAAATTTGCTTGTATTTGCCTCAAGTTTTTTTTTAATAGAAGTATAATCTATTGAAATTTCCGATTTCTTTTGTTCTCTTAACTTATCCAGTAGCTTATTATCATTGTAAATTGATAAGGCTATAGAAATTATAAAGGTAATAATAAATGATATAATAGGAATGACAGGACCTGTAGTAACACTACCAACTATAGAAACTATAATCCATCCAATGAATAGCCCAAAAAGCAATTCTAATACACCTTCTCCAAACTCTATTATTAAATTATTTCGCGAATGTTCCCGTATTACATTTAAGGTAACTAATTCGTTAGGAATATCTAATTTTTGAAACCGCTCCAGTTTTCCAACATTTTTATTTTTAACTAAAAACTGATTTCTTAAATTCCCAACATCATTTCTGTATTCATTATACAAAAGATTTATCTCCTGTTCTGTACTAATATTATTAAAATACTTATCACTTTTTACTCTTAACTTATCTTCCCAAGTTTGTTTACTACTGAATATATAACTAAACATATAACCATAACTGGCGAAAACACCTAGCTCTTCTTTTTCAAAATACTCTAATTGTTTCTCAAAACCACCATCTACAATACGCTTCAAATCCTCAATATATTTTTCATTGATTTGTTTTTCTATCTCTTTATTTACTTGTAAAGTATTCACAGTAGTTGCTACACCTTTAGGAGTTGTAACAACAATTTCTTGTTTCAATTTATTTTTTAAAGATTTCCCAGCCTCATCTTTACTACAACTGCTAAGAGTAAGCAAAAATATAAAAATAAAATATTTCATTATTAAATAACTTGCTCAACAGCTGGATTAATAGTTTTAATATATTTATCATATTTAACATCCTTTGATGGAGAAAATATTAATAAGCAAATATACGCTACTAAAAAAATCAAAATCTCTATTAATAAAGGCCAAATAAAAATTACAGTTAAAAAGGCTAATAATAAAATCAAAACGATATTAATACCCCAAAACCAAAAAGGATTATGACTAGGAAAATCCAAAATAATTTCATACCAAGCATATTCATCATCCAATACTGATCGTAGTTTTGAAAAAGATTGATCATTCTGGACATAATAAATTGAAACTTCTTTAATTCTTTCTTCAAACTTACTAGTTGGCACTGTATCTCCTTTTCTAATTCTATTAATTGAAGAGGGCGAAGCATTCAATATTCTACCTAAAGATGCTATATCTCCATCTGCTCCAATATATAAATCATCAAGAAGAGTTTGTGCATCTTTTTTCTCGACAATTTGAGCATATTCACTTATTTTTTCTAGATCACTTTTAGAGCAAGAGGTAACCATAAATAATAAACAAAAAATAAATTTAAATAATTGCCTAACTTTCATTCTTATTATTTTTTGCAAATTTATTACTTTACATTCACTCTAAAAAATATTTCTTTGACTTAAACTATATACATGAAAAAACCGCCGTGAAATATAATTTTCACAGCGGATTATTATTAATTGTTAGTAATCAACCAACTATTATTTTACTTCTTCAAAGTCTGCATCTTGTACATCATCTGCAGCATTACCTGTATTAGCTTGTGCTTGTTCTGCACCTCCTTGAGCTTCAGCTTGTGCTTTATACAACTCTTCTGATGCTGCCATCCAAGCTGCATCTAAAGCCTCAGATTTAGTTTTAATATTTGCCATATCTTTAGCTTCATAAGCTGTTTTTAGTTCAGCTAAAGCTGTTTCTATCGCTGATTTTTTATCTGCAGAAATCTTATCTCCAAATTCTTTTATTTGCTTTTCAGTTTGGAAGATTTGTCCATCTGCTTTGTTGATAAGGTCAGCTTCTTCTTTTTTCTTAGCATCTGCTGCTGAGTTTTCTTCAGCTTCTCTCTTCATTCTTTCAATTTCTTCATCGGAAAGACCAGACGATGCTTGAATTTTGATAGATTGCTCTTTACCTGTACCTTTATCTTTTGCAGAAACGCTCAAAATACCGTTAGCATCTATATCAAAAGTTACCTCAATTTGTGGCACACCTCTAGGTGCTGGTGGAATATCTGTAAGCTCAAATCTACCGATTTCTTTGTTATCGTTAAACATTGGTCTTTCCCCTTGTCCTACTCTGATGGTAACCGCAGGCTGATTATCTACCGCAGTAGAGAACACTTCTGATTTTTTAGTAGGAATGGTGGTATTAGCCTCTATCAACTTAGTGAATACAGAACCCATTGTTTCTATACCTAAAGAAAGAGGTGTAACATCTAATAACAATACATCTTTAACATCTCCTGTAAGAACTCCCCCTTGGATAGCCGCACCTATAGCCACTACCTCATCTGGGTTTACCCCTTTAGATGGAGCTTTACCAAAGAATTTCTCTACCGCTTCTTGTATCGCAGGGATTCTTGTAGAACCACCTACTAGGATAATCTCATCAATATCAGAAATGCTCATACCTGCATTTTTAAGAGCAGACTTACAAGGCTCGATAGTTCTTTGAATTAAATCTCCTGCTAACTGCTCAAACTTAGCTCTCGTTAATGTTTTAACCAAGTGTTTTGGACCTGAAGCTGTAGCTGTGATATATGGTAAATTGATTTCCGTCTGAGTAGAAGAAGATAATTCAACTTTTGCTTTTTCCGCTGCTTCTTTCAATCTTTGAAGAGCAATAGCATCAGATTTTAAATCCACACCTTCTTCTGCTTGGAATTCAGCTGCCATCCAGTCAATAATCACATTATCAAAGTCGTCTCCTCCTAAGTGTGTATCACCATCGGTAGCCTTTACTTCGAAAGATGCGTTACCATCTACCTCATACATTTCTAGTACAGAAACGTCGTGAGTACCACCACCACAGTCGAACACCACTACATTCATATCCTTCTTACCTACCTTATCTAGACCATAAGCTAAAGCTGCTGCCGTAGGCTCATTGATAATTCTTTCTACCTTAAGCCCTGCAATTTCTCCAGCTTCTTTAGTCGCTTGTCTTTGTGCATCGTTAAAATAAGCAGGTACAGTAATTACCGCACGAGAAACTTCTTGACCTAAATAGTCTTCAGCTGTTTTCTTCATTTTTTGAAGAATCATTGCAGAAATTTCTTGAGGCGTGTATTCTCTATCTCCAATTTTAACTTTAACAGTATCGTTAGAACCTTCTACCACTTGATACGGAACTCTAGACACCTCGTTAGCATCTGTTTTAAAGTTAGCTCCGATAAATCTCTTGATAGAATAAACTGTATTTTTAGGGTTTGTAACCGCTTGTCTTTTAGCAGGGTCTCCTACTTTTCTCTCACCATCTTCAGTGAAAGCTACAATAGAAGGCGTTGTTCTTTTTCCTTCTGCATTAGGGATTACCACAGGGTCTTTACCCTCCATTACTGCCACACAAGAGTTAGTAGTACCTAAGTCGATTCCTATAATTTTACTCATTTTAATTATGTATTTTTTTGTTAATATTCATTTTTAGTACACCTCCAATTTTACCAAGAATATGCCACTCCCTTTTTTATGACAAATTGACAGTATCAAGCATCATCATTTGCCTAGATATGTTTTTTTCAGTCAGTAGCATTGCACTTTTTACATAAAGACAATTGTTAAAAATTAACTCTTCATTAAATACTTTTAATAAAAATCGCTTATTTTTGTTCCCCTCTATGCTTTACGCTCAAGTCATACTGCCACTCAATCTAAAAGGAACTTTCACTTACAAAGTTCCCATTGATTTACAGGATAAAATAGCGTTGGGTATGCGCGTTCTCATTCCGTTTAGAGGAAAAAAAATCTATACTGGAATCATCTCAGACCTACACCAAAACACTCCCGAAGAGTTTTCTCCAAAGGAAATTTACAGCATTTTAGACGACACCCCTATTTTACCTCTTCCGCAGCTTGAGTTTTGGCAATGGCTATCTTCTTACTATCTGTGTAATTTGGGTGAGATTTACCGCTTGGCATTTCCTTCATCATTAAAGTTGGAAAGCGAAACTTATCTAAAACTCAAACCAAATGCTAACATAGATTATGAACTTTTAGATGCCAACGAAATACTTTTAATACAAGCGTTGGAAGTTCAACAATTGGTCAGTCTTTTTGAAATGGAAGCCTTTATTCCAAAGAAAAATTTAATTAAAACCATCAACGCTCTTATAGATATGCACTATATAGAGATAGATGAAAAAGTGGCAGAAAAGTACAAAGTAAAGGAGGTAGCTTATGTAAAAATCAAAGAGGAATTATTAGACAATCAGTCTTTAGCTGAGGTCATTTCTAACCTTAATAGAGCAGAAAAACAAAAAGAACTTTTCCTCCTCATTTTATCTAAACAAACGGCTTCGCCTGAAATTCCTATTAAAAAATCTATTTTGTTTGAGGAAGGTAATTTCGCCCACGCTCAAATGAAAGGTCTTATAGATAAAGGTCTAGTAGATGAATATTACCTCCAGCAAGACCGACTAGAGGCTTATAGTGGCGATATAGAAAATATTGAACCTCTTACTGAAACTCAAAATAACACATTTAAAGCAATAGAACAGTCTTTTGCTCAAAATCAGAAAGTATTATTACACGGCGTAACTTCTTCAGGGAAAACCCACATCTATATCCACTTGATAGAGCAACTCATCAAAGAGAATAAAAACACATTATTATTACTACCAGAAATTGCATTAACCAAGCAAATTATCCGTAGGCTAGAAAAGAAATACGGCGATTTAATTGGCTTTTATCATCAAAAACTCACCGATTTTGAACGAGTGGAAGTTTGGCGAAAAGTAAAGCTCAACAAGATTAAAGTCCTTATTGGAACTAGAAACGCATTGTTTCTGCCCTACCAAAATTTAGATTTAGTAATTGTAGATGAAGAACACGATTCTGCCTACAAACCTAGAGAAGCTAGCCCTTACTTTAATGCTAAAGATGCAGCTCAAATTTTAGCTTATCATTATAAAGCTCATCTACTGCTCGGCTCTGCCACGCCATCTTTAGAATCTTATTACGCTGCCCAAAAAGGAAAACTTAAGTACCTTTATTTAGGCGAACGATACGGCAATGTAGATTTACCAGATTTTGAAATCATCAATATTAAAGAAGAACAAGAGACTAAAACTATAAATGGGAATTTTTCGGCAGTGTTAATTCAAAAAATTCAGGAAAATTTAGAGAAGAACAAACAAATTATTATCCTCCATAACAGAAGAGGCTATGCCAATGTAGTAGAATGTGAGGCTTGCGGGCATGTAACCTACTGCTCTAACTGCGATGTGGTAATGACCTATCACAAATCTTCTAACGAATTGAAGTGCCATTATTGCGGACAAAGAGCTTCTAAACCTAACCAATGCCCTAAGTGCCAGTCTCAACAACTCAATACCAAAGGCATCGGAGTAGAACAAGTGGCGGAGGAAGTCAAAAGATTGTTTCCAGAGGCAGAAGTGGACAGAATGGACATAGACTCTATGAGAAAAAAATTCGCCTATGAAAAACTCTACGAAAAAATAGAAAACAGAGAAACCAACATCATTGTTGGCACACAGATGATTTCCAAAGGTTTAGACTTTGACCATATAGACCTAGTGGCAATTCCCAAGGCTGATGCACTCCTATATGTACAAGATTTCCGAGCGGAAGAAAAAGCCTACCAGCTCATCACTCAAGTATCTGGGAGAGCAGGGAGAACTTCAGGAAAAGGTAAGATTATTATACAAACTTATAACCCAACACACCCTTTGTTTAGCTTGATTAAGCACAATAGCACTCAAGAAATCTATGAGCATTTTCTAAATGATAGAAAAAAATTCCTCTATCCACCATTTACCAAAGTAGTACTTTTAGAAATTAAACATTCCAAAGAAGGCAAGGCAGATAGAGCTTCACAATTTTTAGGTTCTATCCTTAGGAAATACCTTCCTTTAGACTGTGTTTTAGGTCCAGAAAAGGCTCCTATCACAAAGCTGAAAAACAAATATCAATACCAAATATTACTCAAACTGCCTAGAAATAATAAATACTTCACTTTCAAAGAGTACATTTCACAATCATTGGACGAGTTCAGAGAAATCTCCGCTTATCAATCTGTGAAAATAGAGTTATTTGTAGATTTTTAACTCTTTTTAACATAATTTAAGTCTATTTACCAACTCTGCATAGGTCTAGACTTACAATATTTTTTACCTTTGTTTCGTTGTTTTCTAATGGAAAGCCTCAATGTAACAAAATTTCAAAGTATGAATTTAACCAAAAAAGGGCTTTTAATAGCCTGTATATCTATATTTTTCGTTTCATTTGCTCAATACTCTAGTTCGTATCCCACCTACGAAACACCAACTGCTGAAAAAGTAACTCTTTCGGCTAAAGAGGAATTAGATATTGCTATCAATCAGTTAGCAAGCGACCCAATGGTGAGAAACGGACAATGGGGATTTGTAGTGTACGACCCAAAAAGTAAACAAATCATAAGTTCTTATAATGAGGCTACTCCATTAGTTCCTGCATCTACCACAAAACTACTGACCACAGATGCCGCAATGAGCATTATGGGGTCTAAATTCAAATATAATACACAGCTAGAATACTCTGGTAAAATATCTGACGATGGAGTTCTAGAAGGCAATCTATATATTGTAAGTAGTGGCGACCCTACTTTAGGCACAGGGACAGCAGGGTCTTCTAGCTATGGTAGTATCTCCTCCGATTTTATCTATGCCATAAAAAACTTAGGAATTACCAAAATCAATGGTAGCATTTTCATACAAACTGCTGTTTTTAAAGGCAATAATGATAGCCTCCCTGCCAACATCGTTTGGTTAGAAAGAGAAAATTATTACCTTCCCGTAGGCAGAACTGCCAATATAGACCCTACCAAAGAACGAAAAGTAATTAAGCGTAGATTTAAAGCCGATGAAAAAAGGTTTTTCTATGTTTCTCCGTACACCAATCAAATCGCTTATACAGACTCTTTTGAGAGCAATACAGTAATAGGCAAAATACCTTCTGCACCTTATTCTCTTGCCAATACATTACGAACTTCTTTACTTAAAAATGGAGTATCTGTAGTGGGTAAAGTGGAAGGCAAAACCATTGATATAGAACCCGAAAACAGAACTTTTATCACTAAATACCAATCACCTAGCCTAGAGGAGATTGTGTATTTCGTTAATCAAACAAGTAATAATAGATTTGCAGAAGCCTTACTTCGTTCAGTAGGATTTTACAAAAACGGAGACGAATCCCTAGAAACAGGCAGACAAACAATCGTAGAACATCTAAATGCTAACGGCTATGATTTCAACGGTTTAAACCTAATGGATGGTAGTGGTTTATCTAGAAATAATCTGGTAACGCCTATTTCACAAGTTAAATTTTTAGCGGGTCTTATGAAAGAGAAATATTACAAATCCTACTTCGATTCGTTACCTATTGCAGGGCAAACAGGTACATTAAAGAAAATGTTTCTCTACAACAAAGGCTACGGACAAATCTTCGCTAAAACAGGTACTCTAAGAGCTGTAAAATGTCTAGCAGGTTATATCAATACCAAATCTGGAAGAACCCTTACCTTCTCATTGTTAATCAATAATTACACAGGTTCTGTACATCAGATTAAAGCTAAAATGGAAAAACTACTAGAGCCGGCACTCAATCTCTAATATTTATAAAATAATCTATAAAGTCTTCCAACAGTGAAGGCTTTTTTTATTAAATTAGCCAACGATTTTATAACCAAAATAAACTAAATATGATTTCTAAAAATTATCTAGAGTATTTACAAACCGAACTTCAAAACATCAAGAACGAAGGTCTTTATAAAAACGAACGCATCATTACCTCTCAACAATCGGCTGAAATTGTAGCCAATGGTAAAAAACTACTTAACTTCTGTGCCAATAACTACCTCGGGCTATCCAACCACCCCGAAGTTATGAAAGCCTCACAAGACGCTATTGCTTCTCACGGTTACGGTATGTCTTCGGTGCGTTTTATATGTGGTACACAAGACATTCATAAAAATCTAGAGGCTAAAATATCTGAGTTTTTGGGTATGGAAGACACCATTCTCTATGCCGCTTGTTTTGATGCCAACGGTGGGGTTTTTGAACCACTATTTACAGCAGAAGATGCCATCATTTCTGATGAACTTAACCACGCTTCTATTATTGATGGAGTAAGACTTTGCAAAGCGGCAAGGTATCGCTACAAAAACAATGATATGGCAGATTTGGAAGCACAGCTTATTAAAGCAAGTAAACACAACCACAGATTTAAAATCATTGTTACCGATGGAGTGTTCTCTATGGACGGTATCGTAGCCGACTTAAAAGGTGTTTGTGATTTAGCTGAAAAATACGATGCCCTAGTAATGGTGGACGACTCCCACGCCACAGGTTTTATTGGCAAAACAGGAAGAGGTACTCACGAAGCAAACGAGGTTATGGGAAGAGTGGACATCATTACTTCTACACTAGGGAAAGCACTAGGTGGAGCGTTGGGTGGCTTTACTTCCGGTAAAAAAGAAATTATAGATATGTTAAGACAGCGTTCTAGACCTTATCTGTTTTCTAACTCTCTAGCTCCTGGCATTATAGGTGCAGCAACCAAAGTTCTAGAAATGATTTCCGAAGATACCAGCCTAAGAGATAAGGTAATGGATAACGCCCAATATTTTAGAACCCAAATGAAAGCCAAAGGCTTTGACATTCCTGATGGAGATGCCGCTATTGTACCTGTAATGCTTTATGACGCCCCACTATCACAAAAAATGGCAGAAAAACTAATGGACGAAGACATCTATGTTATCGGGTTTTTCTACCCTGTGGTTCCTAAAGGTAAGGCTAGAATTAGAGTCCAATTATCAGCCGCACACACAAGAGAACATTTAGATAAGGCTATAGCTGCTTTTGAAAAAGTAGGAAAAGAATTAGGGGTTATCTAACCAATGCTTCTATAAGATAATTAGTAATCGTAAAAATTTATAAATGAAAAAAATACATTTTGATCAATTAAACTTTAGAGATAGTAAAGCACAATTTATCTTGTTGGTTCTTGCTTTATTTTTGGTAATTATAAATACTTTTGAGTTTTGGACTTTTAAAAATACAAATTACCTAAAGCTAATAACCATTGTAATTTTCTTATTTATTGCTGTTATTCATTCTCAATTTCTTTGGTATAAAAACTTTGTCCAATGGAATAAAAAAAGAATTGTAATTAAACTTAATGAGTTATTTTTGGGAAAGACTTTTAAATTTGATGAAATAAGTAACTTTGACTTTGCAAATAACCAACTCACAATCTCTAAATTTGATGGTGAAAGAAAAATATTTGATTTAAGTAATATAGAATTAGAAAGTATAGAAAAACTCAAAAATATATTAAAATCAAATACATAAAATGATAGTAGATAGGTAATATCTAATATTCACAAAAAACAGATTCGTGGGAATGATAGAGAGCTTTATTATTTCCACGAATTCTTTTTAATTTTAATAGCGTTAAAATGTTTAAACCTTTAATGATGATGAAATAAATGCCCTAGCAAAGCAATCAGAATTCCTGACACTACAAGCAGGAGCTTCGTCCAATCCATTTTGTGGTTTTTGTTGCTTTCAAATATAATTACAGCGGAGATATGCAGAAATATCCCTCCCACTATAGCTAGAAAATAAGACTGCCACTCCATTGGGATATATTTTCCCAAAAGCACTCCAAGAGGAGAAGCCAAAGCAAAAATGCTAATAATACTCCACGAATAACGCTTTGATGACCCTTTACCAAACAAATACGCTCCCAAAACAAAGGAAATAGGAAGATTATGAAACAGGATACCTGTGAGATAAGGCGACAAAACCTCTGTTTCGTTAGCTAAAGGGATACCTTCTATAAAAGCATGAAAAAACAAACCCACCATAAGTGCCACAGGCAATATATTTTTAGTTTCGCTATGATGGTGGATATGCCCATGCTCAAAGCCTTTGGTAAGGCTTTCTAAAACCATCTGTAATAGCACTCCTAATACAATCCAAATCCCTATGTTATGATTTTGTTCGTGGTAGACTTGAGGAAAGACTTCGTTAAGACAAATCGTAATAAGAAACCCCGCACTTAGAATAAGTAAATTCTTTGCTAGTTTCTCTTTAGCCCCAAAAAACTTGCCTAACAATACACCTACTATTACACTTAGAATGAGAAGAACAATAATCATAGAATTAAAAATAGAACCGCAAAAATATTAAAAAACCTTGGGAGTACAGCTATAAATATGGAAGCCTTAAAATAAAAAAGCAAATCAACTGTAACTAATAATATAAAACACCACCAAAACTAAACAGATATTTAAGTCTTATATTCCTTATTTTTTTATTAACTTTGCACCCAGTTTTTGAGAAAATGTAATATGGCGACTAATGTTTATGATAATATTCTCGGTTTAATAGGAAATACTCCTCTTGTTAGATTAAATAAAATTACCGAAAATATAGCGGCTACAGTCTATGCGAAGATAGAGTCTTCTAATCCAGGACACTCTACTAAGGATAGGATAGCTCTACATATTATAGAACAAGCAGAAAAAAAAGGATTACTAAAACCTGGTGCTACTATTGTAGAGACTACCTCTGGTAACACAGGGTTTTCTATTGCGATGGTAAGCATTATCAAAGGGTACAAGTGCATCTTATCTGTAAGCGATAAAACTAAGCCTGAAAAAATAGCTTATCTAAAAGCATTAGGTGCTACCGTATATGTTTGCCCTGCAAATGTACCTGCAAACGACCCTCGCTCTTATTACGAAGTTGCTAAAAGAATTGCCAAAGAAACACCTAACTCTATCTATATCAACCAATATTTTAACGAGCTAAATATAGACGCCCACTACTCCTCTACTGGTCCTGAAATATGGGAACAGACCCAAGGAAAAATCACACACCTAATCGCGTGTACTGGTACTGGTGGAACACTTTCTGGCTCTGCTAAATATCTTAAAGAGCAGAACCCTGACATCAAAATCATTGGAGTAGATGCAGATGGTTCTATACTTAAAACTTACCACGAAACAGGGGCTATCAATAAAGAGGACATTCATCCTTACCAAATAGAAGGATTAGGTAAAAACTTAATCCCAACTGCACTTAGGTTTGATTTAATAGACGAATTTGTAAGAGTAAACGATGAACAAAGTGCTTACCGCACAAGAGAAATCGCTATAAAGGAAGGCATTATGGGAGGCTACACTACAGGAGCCGTGACCCAAGCTCTTATGCAGTATGCAGAGGAGAATCCGTTTAAAGAAGATGATTTAGTGGTGCTTATCTATCCAGACCACGGTTCTAGATACATCAGCAAAGTCTATAATGATGAGTGGATGGAATCTCAAGGTTTTACCAATAACGAACTTCATAACTACGACAAGCTCTTTAAAACAGAGCATATATAAACTAAAATTATAGGTAAAAACTGTTTCTACAACAGATGTAGAAACAGTTTTTTATTTTACAGCAACTCATCAAAACCCTTTTTTATACCATTAAGATGAATTGGATTATTTTAATCATTGCAGGACTCTTTGAAGCCTTTGTATCTTGAACTAGATTTACTAAAATTTTCGTGTTATTTTCTCTCCCCCCCCCACCAACTATGATATTTTATTCTAAAATTCTGTTTAATTTTTTTCAACCTACAGGGATATAGAAGATGATTTGTATCTCTAAAAGGCAAAAGTACCACAAAAAAATACTTATAAACTAATGACCAATTTTTATCCTAGGTCAATGCTTTAAGGTAAAGGTTTAAGGTATCTTTGCTTAAGTAAAAAATATTCAAAATGAACACTAAAAAAATAGAGCTTATCGCAGCTCCTAGACCTGCACATTTTGTAGGAGATGGTTTTAGAGTACACAATTTTATCCCTAGCGGATTTAGATTAGATATGAAAAGAATGGATCCTTTCATTATGATGGATTACAATTCTAAGTTTTATTTTGAACCTTCCCAAACTCCTAGAGGCGTAGGCGTACACCCTCATCGTGGCTTTGAAACCGTAACCATAGCTTATCAAGGTAAAGTAGAGCATCACGATAGTGCAGGTGGCGGTGGCATTATACAAGAAGGCGATGTACAGTGGATGACAGCTGGTAGCGGTGTACTCCATAAAGAATATCACGAAACTGAATGGAGTAAAAAAGGTGGCATTTTCCAAATGGTGCAACTGTGGGTAAATCTCCCTGCTCGCTATAAAATGAGTCCTCCAAAATACCAATCTATACAACACGCAGAGTTTCCTAAAGTTTCTGTTGGCGAAAACAGTTGGGTAGAAGTAATTGCAGGAGAGTACAATGGTAGCAAAGGTGTCGCAAGTACCTTCAGCCCAATACATATGATGAATGCAAGACTGAAAAAAGGTGCTAGAGCTTCATTTAGTTTCCCTGCTCATTTTAATACCGTCGCTTTAGTTATAGAGGGCAACATTATTGTAAACGAAGAGGAAGAAGCTCCTACAGATCATCTAGTTTTGTTTGAAAATAGTGGCGAAGATTTCAACATAGAAGCCCTAGATGATGCTGTTGTACTTATCCTTAGTGGAGAACCACTTAACGAACCTATAGCCGCTCACGGTCCGTTTGTAATGAACACTAGAGCAGAGATTATTCAGGCTTTTGATGACTTTAAAAACAACAAATTCGGAGTCTTAGAAGATTAACGAAAAGCAGGCTAAAAACCTGCTTTTTTATTTAACTCAAATTTAACTTTTTTTATAAATGCTTTGGCTAGATATTGGTGGGGTTAGCTGTATCTTTGGAAAACTAAAGAAGAGTGTTACAAACACCCTTATAAATAAAGAATAGTTATGGCTAAAAAAATATTATGGATAGATGACGAGGTAGATTTATTAAAACCTCATATCGTATTCTTAGAAAACAAAGGTTATCAGGTAACGCCCATCAATAATGTTAATGAAGCCTTAGAAATATTAGACGAAGAAAGTTTTTCATTAGTTCTTTTGGACGAAAATATGCCTGGTATTTCTGGGCTAGATGCCATACCATTACTAAAAGAAAAAAATTCAGCAATGAAAATTGTAATGGTAACTAAAAGCGAAGAAGAACACATTATGGAGCAAGCCATAGGTTCTCAAATTGCCGATTATATCTTAAAACCTGTAAATCCTAACCAAGTTCTGCTCTCTTTGAAAAAAAATCTACAAAGCGACGACCTTGTAGAACAACAAACCAAGCAAGAATATCAGCAAGAGTTCAGAAACATAAGTATGGAGTTAAGTTATCTTAACACTTATGAGGATTGGAGTAATTATTATAAAAAAATATTGGGTTGGGAAATTAAGTTTGATAAAGTATTTGATAACGAATTTGCCGACTTGCTACAATCTCAAAAAGAGGAAGCCAACATACAGTTTGCCAAGTTCATAGAAAGAAACTACGAAAATTGGCTTAATTCAAACGAAAAGCCTCTTATGAGCCATACGCTTTTTAAAGAAAAGGTAAAACCAGAAATGCAGAATGACAAAGTTCTGCTACTTATGATAGATAATCTAAGGTACGACCAATGGAAAGTCATCGAACCACTGTTTCTTAAATTCTATAACAAAACTCTAGAAACCCCATATTACAGCATCTTACCCACGGCTACCCAATATGCAAGAAATGCTTTTTTTGCTGGATTGATGCCTTCCGAAATAGAAAAAAGATTTCCTGACCAATGGCTGAACGACAACGAAGAAGGCAATAAAAACGATGCCGAACAAGATTTCCTAAAAGACCAAATGAAGCGTCTAGGATTATCTTCTAAGACAATGAAATACATTAAAGTCTTAAACTCTGATTTTGAACAAAAGGTTTTAGAAGATTTTCATCAACATCAAAATAAAGATTTAGTGGTAGTCGTCTATAATTTTATAGATATTTTATCCCACGCCAAAACGGATAACTCTATCGTTAATCAGTTGATTAGAGATGATAAAACCTTCCGTTCTCTTACCTTAAATTGGTTTGAAAACGCTCCTATTATGAGACTGATTAAACAAGCTGCGGAGTCTGGTTTTAAACTCATCATCACTACAGACCACGGCACTATCTATGTTAAAAAGCCAAGTAAAGTTGTAGGCGACCGAGAAACCTCCACTAATATCCGCTACAAAACAGGGAAAAGCCTTTCTTATGAAGATTCTGATGTATGGGCTATTAGCCAACCCGAAAAGCTATTCCTCCCCAAAGGGAATCTAAGTAGTAAGTATGTATTTGCTAAGAATAACACCTTTTTAGCATATCCAAAAAACTACAATCACTTTGTTAATTATTATAAAGAAACCTACCAGCACGGTGGCATTTCTTTGGAGGAATGCATTATTCCATTTTGCGTTCTAGAACCCAAATAAAAAGATAGAGATAATATCTCTATCTTTTTTCATTTATATAAAATCCATTAACAATCTGTTGTAATTGCTCTCTATCTTTGTTGGATAATTTTTTCCAAACAAAACCTTCTTTTAAGTTCGAACCTATTTTTTGAGGAAAAATCCCTGCCTCTAAATAAAGCTCCAAAAAACTAGGAGAAATAGCTGGAAGTGGTGTATCAAAACTAAAAGGATAATTGTCCACTACATTAAAGGTCAGATTACCTATTGTAAAAGTTTTATACCGTTGATATTTGTAAGTCGCTGGTTTTACAACTTGGGAAAATTCTATATTTTTAATAAATCCACCCAGCCTGAAGCTAGGAATATATTTCACAATTAAAGATGGAGCAAACAAAAATACAGACATACCCAAAGTACCTATAATACTCACTAAAGCCACTTTCTTAGCGGAAAACCAATCTCTAAAAACTAAAAGAACAACCACAAAAAACACTTCTAAGAAAAATCGGTATTGTGCTGAAAATAGCAACACCAAAACGCTTTTAATAAAAATTGATATTACAATCAGCCAAATCAAACGGCTTTTACTTTTAATAGCATATAATAGTAATGCCAACAAGCTCAAAACAAAAGCTATATTGATAACTCCTTTTATGCCTTTCAGAAATATCCAATTTTTAACACTTTCCCAAACCGAAAATTGCTTTATTACCTCGTAAGAATATTGAAAATCGTAAGTTTTAAGGATAGCAGTTTCGGCAGAATTTTTAAGCAAAAATTCATTAGGCTTCCAACTCAAATCTAAATCCAAAACTTGTACTGGAAAAACGGGAAATCCAAAGCAATACCAATTTTTAATCACAAAAACAGACACCACACCTACGCCTACGATTATCAACCGATAAGAAAATTTTCGTATTAAAAAAGCATATAAAAAGACCATCAACGGGAGCCATATTATGGTAGGTTTTATGCTGAAAATCCAAACCGAAAACCCAAACAATGCTGATACATTACGGTTTTTATTCAAAACTTCATTCAAAATTATTAAAGAGCCTACAATAACTGGTAAATCTGTACTTGGCGATTGTAAAAACAATAACAAAATAGGCAAAAAGATAAAATGAACCCACACCTTTTTCTCTATAATATAAATGATATATCCTAAAAGTAATACTACATTCAATCGCAGAAAAACATCAGAAGTATTAGAAAATCCCGCCTGTAAAATATGCCAAAGGGACATTTGCCCTAATATTAAATCTAAGTTCCCAATTCCCTTTACTAGACCTACCTCTGCAATCCATTTAATACTAGGCACATAGTAACCAAAGTGGTCTAAAATAAACGGATACCCACTCCCAAAAAGCAACACAATAAAAAGCAACGGAGCAAAAATCAAATAGTTTCTAGTAATAAAAGTTCCTAAAACGCGATATATTTTAAAATAAACAAAGGCACTTAGTCCTAAAACCAAGCTAGAGACTTCTACTACTCTATTGATAGGCACTGCAAATGCTAAAACCGCCCATACCAAACTCAATCCCATACACCCTGCAAAAAAAGCAGAGGATAGTTTTTCTTCCCACAACTTTCCTAATAGTTTTTCAAATAGCATTCCCACACCTAGCAAACTAGGAAAAATAACGCCTACGGAAAGTAACAGATAAAGCATAAAAACTATTTTTTATAAAAATTTAAAACATTATCTTTCATTTGTTTTTGTCGGTAAGGTTTTTCATTGAATGTAGGAGCTTTAGTCCCATTATTCAAAGTTAGATTAGACGCTTTAATTACCACCGCCTCATCCCAAAGTTGAGCTTCAATAAAGGCATTTAACATCTTGCTTCCGCCTTCTATAATGATAGATTGTATCTGCTGTTCATACAAATGACACATCAGTTCTTCTAGAAAATTTTCTCTATCAATTTTTATCCATTTCAAATGGTCTTGCTCACAGTTTTTATAAAGGTTAAAAATAATGGTAGGAGCATTAGTATTGAAAATATTAAAACTTCGAGGAACTTTAAGCTCCAAATCTATTAAAACTCTGATAGGATTTCTACCGTCAAGATGCCTTACATCTAAAGTTGGATTATCATTAAGTGCCGTTTGTGTCCCAACCAAAATAGCGTGTTCTTCTGCTCTCATCTTATGCACATATTGAGATGCCAAAACGTTGGAGATAGGCATTGGAGCGAAATTTCGGTCTATAAAACCATCGTTAGACTCTGCCCATTTCAGGATAATGTATGGTCTTTTTTTCTCGTGGAAAGTAAAAAACCTTCTGTTAAGCCATCGGCATTGTTCCTCCAACACTTTATCAACCACTTCTATTCCTGCTTCTTCTATCATTTTTTTTCCTTTGCCACTCACTTTTTCATTAGAATCAGCGGAGCCTATAACCACTTTTTTGAAACCAATTTCTGTGATTTTAAGAGCGCAAGGTGGCGTTCTCCCGAAGTGGGAACAAGGCTCTAATGAAACATAAATCGTAGATTCTTTTAAAAGCTCTTTATTATCCACCGAATTGATAGCGTTAATTTCTGCATGAGGCTCTCCTGCCTTGTGATGATAGCCTTCCCCTATGATGATGCCATTGTGTACAATTACCGCTCCTACCAAAGGATTAGGGTAAGTGTTACCTCTAGCCTTCTCTGCCAAAGCAATACACCGACTTATATATTTTTCGTGAGACATACGGAGCGTTTATTTTTGACATTAACTAAAAAACTTTGTTGAAATCAATCTAATCCCAACAAAGTTTTTGTTTCTATTTTCGTTTAACCTTTTATTATTCTCCAGAAATCATTTGATGTAATGTAATTCTAAGGCTCTCTAATTGAGCTCTCTTATCATCAATTTTTTCAAAAGTATCTTTTAACAACGGATTCTCTCTCGTTGGATTGTTAAAGAAAGAAAGATTGTTTTCCAGCTTAACCACTTCAGCCTCAAGGTCGATAATTTGGTTTTTAAGCTTACGAGCTCTATCAGTAATTTGAGATTCGGATAAGCCTTCCTCCTTAATATCAAACTCATTAAGGTTATTAAGTTTCAGCTTTTGCTTTAGAGTTTTATTAAACTCCGAATTGATGCCCAACTTATCCTTAGGCACTTTGCCTACGGCATTCCATTTATTTTTAATTTCCTCTATTACTTCTAGAGAGTTCTCTCCTTTCTCTATTTTTTTTAGTTCTTCTAGGAGACCTTTCTTCTGCTTAAAGTTTTCGTTCCAATCGTCTCCAGCCGCTTCGCTTTTGGTTCTGTATTGGTCAAAGAAAAAGTTGCACGCTTCACGGAACGCGTCCCATACTTTATTTGCCTGACTTCTAGGCACGTGTCCTATCGTTTGCCAATCTTTCTGAAGTTTCTTGAATAGCGGCACCATAGTCTCCCAATCTTCGGAGTTTTTGTTATCTTGAGCCACTTTTATCAACTTATATTTTTCTTCTAAGTTGTTTATTTGAGCTTGTTTAAGACCTTTATAAAACTCGTTTTTAGCCGAATTAAAGGCTCTTACGCTTTGCTTAAAATCAGTCCAATTTTGGGTAGAAAGCTTTCTAGGAACGCTACCTAACTTTATAAATTCTTCTCTTAGCTCTTCCATTTTCTTAATGGATTTCTGCCAATAATTATGGTTAGGTTTTTCTGGCGACCCTAAAGCCTTGATTTGAGCAATAATGGTGTTTTTCTTCTCTAGATTTTCTTTTTGTTCCGCTTCTCTCGCTGCGAAGAGTTCAGTTTTTCTATCGTGTATTTGGTTAGAAAGTTCCTTAAACTCCTCCCAAGTGCTGTCCCTAAACTCTTCTGCCACAGGCTCTGCCTCCTCTCTCCAAAGTTTGTGGAGATACTGCAATTCGTTAAGTGCTTTTTGTATCAGTGGCTCTACCAATAGCTCCTTAGCACGAGCGATGATGTGCTGTCTCTTTTCCAAATTATGGGCATACTCTTGCTCACGGTATTCTTTGTTGAGGTCTAGCATTTGGTAGAACCCATTGAGGTGATGATAGTAGTTATTGTTCAGATTTTTGAACTCCGACTTTGCTACTTTACCCGCATTAGCCCACTCCTCTTTTATTTCCCTTATGGCTCTGAATAGGTCTGTCCCTGGTTCTGTATTAGTGTAAAGATTTTTAAGTTTTTCTACAATTTCTAGCCTTACCTCTAGATTTTTTTGGTGTTCTTCTTCTTGCTTTTGAATAAAGAGGTCTCTCTTTTCTTTAAAAATATTGACGAGTGCAGAAAACTTTGCTTGTAAAGGGTGTTCGTAGCTGAAAACCTCCAAAGGGTCATTATCTGCTGCTTCGAACTCCTGTTTTTTGTTTTCTGTTATTTCGTCTATTTGCTCGGAAATAGATTTTCTAAGCGCATTGAATTTCTGAATCTCCTCTCCTGCATTCTCTAGATTGATGAGCCTCTCCAGCTTATCTACCAACTCTTTCAAAGATAACTTTTCGTTCTCTTCGTGGTCGTCGTCATCGTGGTCTTCTTCTTCAACTTCCGACTCCTGATAAGACGAAGGTTCTAAAACAGTATTTTCCTTTATTTCTTGGTTGGGTTGAGGTGTGTTTGGTTCTTCTTGTCTAGAGTTCAGAGTTTCTTTGTTCATAGCAGTATATTTTTAAAGTATTAAATTCTAATTGGGTTCTAAGCCCCAATTTTTCCATCGGCACTAAATTAAAGGTTTTTTATACTAAATTCCAAATTTCCCACGCTTTTTCTGCCTGTTGTTCTAGCATAAACAGTCCATTAGCTGTTTTAGCCCCTCTTTTTTGAGCTTCTTTGATGAGTTTAGTTCGTTCGGGATTATAGATAAGGTCTAATACCAAATGTTCGTCCGAAAGCCCATCAAACGGGAATAGGACACAGTCTTCCACATTAGGATAAGTGCCTACGGGAGTACATTGTATGATGATTTGATATTCGGACAGATGCTCTTCGGTAAGTTGTTCAAATTTGATTGCCCCTCGCCTAGAGACCACAAGATACGGAATACCTTTACGCTCTAACACAAATTTAACGGCTTTAGCCGCCCCACCATCGCCTAGTACAAGTGCCTTCTGATGAGTAGGTTTAAGATGGAGGTCTAAGGTTCGTTCAAAACCATAGGCATCTGTATTGTAACCTATCCTCTTGCCGTCTTTAATGCTTACTGTATTTACCGCCCCTATGGCTTGGGTTTCTTCGCTAAGCTCATCTAGGTAGTTTATAATTTCTACTTTGTACGGAATGGTAACATTAAAGCCCACCAATCTTGGATTAGACCATAATGCTGTAACGCTCTCTATACTGGGCAAATCTAAAATATGGTAGGAAATATCTTTGATAAATAACTTCTTAAACTTGGCTTCAAAATATTTTTGAGAGAAGGAGTATGAAATGTTTCTCCCTATAAGCCCCAACTGTTTTCCCATAAACTTGTTTATAATAACTATTAAAGGTAATGATTACCGAACATTTTTCATTTATTCTCGTTCTTGTTTTTTAGCTTCTTCCCAAAGGCAGTCCATCTCTTCCAGAGAGAGGCTGTCTAGGTTGAGATTTTTCTGCGAAGCTAAAGCCTCCATCGTTTGAAAGCGGCTAATGAATTTGTGATTGGTACGCTCTAAGGCAGTATCAGGATTGATGCCCGAAAGCCGAGCATAATTAACCAAAGAAAACAACACATCGCCAAACTCTTGTTCCTTCTGCTGCGAGTCTTGGGTATGATGAAACTCTTGAAGTTCTTCTTCTACCTTGCTCCACGCCGCTTCGGCATTTGGAAACTCAAAACCGATGCCCCGCACCTTGTCTTGGATACGATATGCCTTTACCAAAGACGGCAGCCCTCTAGGTACGCCTGATAGAATGGAACGATTGCCCTCTTTGAGCTTGAGTTTCTCCCAATTTTGCTTCACTTCTTCCTCGTCTTTCACCTCTGTATTGCCGTAGATATGAGGGTGCCTGAAAATGAGTTTTTCGTTGAGTGATTTTAGGGCATCTCCTATATCAAAGTGCTGCTGCTCCGAGCCTATTTTGGCATAAAATACCAAATGTAAAAGGACATCTCCCAATTCTTTCTTAATCTCGTCTAGGTCTTCGTTCAGAAGGGCATCGGATAGCTCATAGACTTCCTCTAGGGTGAGGTGTCTTAGACTTTGCAAGGTTTGTTTTCTATCCCAAGGGCATTGCGCTCTTAGGGTATCCATAATCTCCAGTAATTCTCCAAAGGCGTTTAGTTGTTGCTCTCTCGTGGTCATATATTAAATCTATTAAGGTGGTTTTGCAAATATTCTATTAGTTTCTAAAGACATTTTGGTGCCATATCATTAGCACTATATAAAGTGTAAAGCCCCACATTAGCACTTTAGCATCGCAAAGTTATACTTTTAGAAGCTAATTTTGCGTCTGTAAAGGGTAATTTGCTTATAAATTATGTTTTTTATTAAATCAACCCCAAATACTCCCAATTTAACCTAGTGGACTTGGTCTAGAACCTAGAACTCTTGGTTCAGAACGTCATTTATTTCCTAACGAACCTAGACAACTTGGTTTAAAATATAGACGACTTGGTCTTTAGCTTAAAGCACTTCCTATTTAACCTAGACAACTTAGCCTGGGACCCAAAACACTTCCAACTTAACCTAAACGACTTTATATCTAACGCCAACCTCTTCCCAACGAACCTAGGCGACTTAGCCTAGAACCCCAAATTCCCTCCTCGCTCTATTAAACAAAAAACTTTGCTAAGAGATTCAGCAAAGTTTTTGTGATAGTGGTTATTTTTCTGTTTCTTTCGGGCTAGGGCTTTGCGTTCGGGCGGATTTCGGAGCAACAAAGTTCCAATTTATTACTAAAGTTTAATAGAAGTGCAAAACTCCAAGTTCGCACGTCAGCCCGCCTGACTCAAAACCTGTGTTAGTGAGAGTGTTTTTTTAACATTCCCTTCGTTAAAGTTTTTCTTGTCCATTCAGCCAATTTTTATGCAGAATGAATTTGTCCCATGTGAGCTGTCCAGACTCGAAGTTTATAATCCATTCAATGTATTGTTCATAGTTTGTCATAGTTATAACCATTGAAAATTCGTTGATATTGTCAATGCACTCATTTGTCATAATTAACCAATTGTCTTCACATAAAGAATTGGGAAAATCAATTTGAATTGAGTTATCATTAGTGATTTTTTTAAATGTCTGTGATTTAATGCCACTAAAATATAATTCCGCTTCGTCAAACACTATCGCTTCTCTGATTTTTTCCTCTTCAAAGTTTTCTAGAAATCCCCAATCAATGTTTATAGCAATGCTGTCCTTGTCGAATGAAATATTTGAAAAATGGGAATCGTGCAGTCCGATGCGGCTAAATTTATCTGTAATTTGATATTTCATTTCCTTAGTGTTCTTAAGTCTATTTTGTGTCTGTATACATTGCCACTAACAAAACTATCTAGGTATTATTATGACGACTGCTGAAGACCGACCTAACGAAGAAACTAAACCTAGACAAAGGATACACCCACATAAAAAATTACAATTGGTCTATTTTTTCGGAGTTGTGCAGTTCCACTGGTTTACCTTTTTTACGAAGCTTCATATTGATGAATTCTACCGCCAACGAGAAGAAAATCGCAAAGTATAAATATCCTTTAGGAATTACGCCCACCTCTTGGTCAAACAAAGAGAAATGCCCTAAATGAGAGGCTTCAGCGAGTAACATTACCCCTATCAAAATAAGGAACGAAAGCCCCAAAATCTGAATGGTTGGGTGCTGATTAACAAAATTACTTACTGGTCCTGCAAACGCCATCATAATCACCACAGAAATCACCACCGCCAAAATCATAATCGCCAATGCTCCTGCCTCTCCGTACTGATTAAAACTTACCAAACCTACCGCCGTAAGGATACTATCGAAAGAGAATACCAGGTTGAGTGCAGCTATCTGTGCAATAGCAGAACCTAAAGATGTTTTCTTAGAATTGGACACTTTAAGCTCTTCCTCCCCTTCTAGTTTATGGTGAATTTCGGAAACGGATTTGTAAAGCAAAAACAACCCTCCAATAAATATAATTAAACTCTGCCCCGTAACGCTACCGTGAAACCAAGATAGATGCACTCCAAACAACTCATTATTAAGACTCACTACCCATTTGATACCGAATAACAATACTACCCTAAATACCATTGCCAAAAGCAACCCTATATTTCTTGCTTTTTTCTGGTCTTTGGGCTCTATTTTATTGGACACTATGGAGATGAAAACAATGTTATCTATCCCCAATACTATTTCTAAAAAGGTCAGCGTTAAGAGAGCTATCCAAGCATCGGCTGATGAAAATACTTCTAAAAATTCCATTATTTATTTCATTTGAATTGAAGGCGTAAAATTAGGAAAGTTTTTGAGACCAAAGAAAAAAATTTCATTATAGAAAAATTATTGTTTAAATTGCGATTCATACAAGAAATACAATATACAAATATATGCATCCATACAACGCTATAAGTGCTTCGGCAGGTTCGGGAAAAACCTATACCCTCGTTATCAGAATACTATCTCTGTGCCTTAGAACACCAGACGAAAAAGCCATACGCTACATTCTCGCTCTTACCTTTACCAACAAAGCCGCCAACGAAATGAAAGAGCGTATCTTGCAATGGCTAGAAGCGTTTACCAAAGAGGATTATTTACAAAACAACGAGCTAAAGGCAATACAATCTTACCTAGAGACACAAGGGATAAAACTCACCATTGAAGACCTTCACTACCGTTCTAAAAAGGTTTTGGATTATATTCTGCATCACTATTCTATTTTAAACATTGGGACAATAGATAAATTTAATGCAAAACTGGTAAGGAGTTTTTCCTACGAATTGGGATTGGCACAGAATTTCAACCTAGAAATCAATAACGAGCCCTACCTCATAGAAGCAGTTGACCAACTATTAGATAAAATAGGAGAAGACCCAAAAGTTTCGGAAGCGTTTATGGATTTCGTTAATTACAACCTAGAAAATGAGGAACGAATCAATGTAAATAAAACACTGTACGACCGAGCCAAAACCTTCGTAAATGATGTACACTACGAAGAATTACAAAAAAATGAAACCTTTGATTGGGAAGCGTATGACAATCTGAAACTAAAACTTAGAACGCAACTCACACAACACCACAACGAGGCTTTGCAATATGCCAAAAAGGCTTTAGCACTCATTAGCGAAAATAATTTAGAAATTAAAGATTTCCAAGGTGGAGCGAGTTCTGGGCTAGGAAAGTTTTTTGAAGAAGCTCTAAAGTTTTATACTGGGCAGAGAGATAAATTCCCCTTTCCGTCTGATGAAGAAAAAGCTTTAGAACGCTTCCGAAAAGGTACAGCATCTAAGGACAACACCATTATAAATGCTATATTTTCCATTTTAGATACCCTTATAGAATGGAGAGCAATCATCATCACAAACTATGTAACTTCGGAAAAGAAAGCCAAAATTCTTAAAGAATTGCTACCACTCAAAATCAATAAAGAAATCCGTGAGCAATTGGAAATCATAGAAAACGAAGACGATTTAGTACTTCTTTCCAAATTTAATATTCTAATCAAAGAAAATTTACGAGAGGAGCCTTCGGCTTTTATTTATGAGAAAATAGGCACTAGATATCAGCATTATTTTTTTGATGAATTCCAAGACACTTCCAAACTACAATGGGAAAATATTATCCCACTTAGAGACCACACCATCAGCTCCGAAGACCACAGCTTTACCCTCGTAGGCGACCCTAAACAAAGTATCTACAGATTTAGAGGTGGTGATGCAGAGCAGATGCTAGACATCATCAATGGTAAAGAAGCGACGGGTGTAAACATCAACCTTGAAAATCTTGAAAATAACTGGAGAAGTGCCCAAAATATTGTTCGTTTTAATAATGAACTTTATGCCTTTATGGCAAAAGATTTGGAACAGGAAGAACACAGACACCTTTTTGCAGAACAAGGGCAACAAATAGCTAAAAGAGAAGGTCTACTAGGGCGAGTAAGAGTAAATCTAGTAGAATACGACCGAAAAGATGAAGTTTTCTTTGACGAGGTAGCCAACCAAATGTTTGAAGATATTAAAACTTGCCTAAACAACGGTTTCCAATTCTCGGACATTTGTATTATGTGCCGAACAAAAGGAGAAATAAAACAGCTATCTCAAAGACTAGGATTACTAAAAGTCAATTATAAAAATACTGAAACCTACATTAAAACCATTTCCGAAAAAGGCTTAAGTTTAGATTTATCCAAAACCCTTTTGGCAACCATAGAATACCTGAAATGGGAAAACGATACTTCTAATTACGACAGCCTTATGAGAGCTTTGTATCACCTCAATAGTTTAGGAAGAATTAACATAAATTTGTTCTCCGAAGAAATGACAAACCTTCTTGAACTCAAAACTTCCGATACGATTTTGGAAGAATTAAATAAACGATACGGCATTAAACTTAATCATCAGCACTACCTACATCTCAATCTTTATAATAGGATAGAGTATTTGGTAAAACAATTTGCTGTACCTCAACAAGAGACCGATTTCATACTAAACTTCTTAGAGGAAGTCTATGCCTTTACCCAAAATCCAGGAAAAACTTTAAAAGATTTTATTAAATACTGGGACGAAGAAGCCTCGGAAAAATCCATACAATCCTCCGAAAACATAGATGCCATCAAAATGATGACCATACACGCTACCAAAGGTTTAGAGTACCCTGTGGTATTCCTCCCAATGAAAAACAGCCATAAAGATAGTTCTTTTAATGATTGGCTATCGGTAGATTTAGAAAATTTAAAATCGGTTAATCTTAGTCAGTTTAAAAAGGAACTTTTGGTGTATGACGATACTTTGAAATCATTTTCAGACGAAAACACCTATAAAAATAAAATCGACCGCTATTGCGTGCAATATGTTGCCACGACCAGACCTGTGGAGCAACTTTTCCTATATCTCCAAAAGCCTAGTCAGTCAGGAGAAAACAAACTAGAAATATTGGACTTTGTACAGCAGTTTAACGCTTCCGAGCAGCAGTTTGACCTTTATCCAGAAGAAAACAATTCTTATCAAAAACAAAATCGTAAGAAAAAACCAACCGAAATCAACAAACAAAGTGTAGAAATTATACCTAACACTTGTATTTCTAGCAATATCCAAATCGCAACGCCTTCTAAAACCTATCAAGAACGAAACGAAAAGGTGCGTACAGGGATTTTCACTCACGAAATTCTGTCCAAAATCAAGACTAAAAACGACATTACACCCGTCCTATCCAGCTATCTGATAGACGGCATTATAACCAAACAAGAAAAAGCAGAGATAGAAAAAACCATTCTTTCGGTAGTGGAGCATCACTCCTATTCCTTTTATTTTGAAGATATTGAAGAAGTTTACAACGAAAGAGATTTTATGCTAAATGGAGATATTTTTCGCCCAGATAGAGTGGTAAAGAAAAACGGTGGCTATTACATTTTAGATTTTAAAACAGGAGCTCCTAACGATAAACATCAAAACCAAATATTAGCATACAAAATAGCTTTGGAACAATTAGACTTTAATGTATTAGGAACTGAGATTATTTACATCTAACCTCTAAACCTAAATATAAGCATAACTCAACCACGAAAATAACCTTGTTTTTTAGCCGTTGTTGATGAGAAAATATTATCTTTGCTCAAAAGTTTTAATTATAGAATTATGTTTAAATCACTTTTCCATTGGAAAGTAGGTCTTAATGCTGTTGCAGCAATAGGCGTGTTGGTAGGGTTAGTATGGCTTACCTTCCGTTGGCTAGAACTACACACCAATCACGGTAAAGAAATCCCTGTACCCAATGTCGTAAATATGAGTATGCACGAAGCCATAAAAGCACTAGATGATGCAGGACTTGAATACGAAATAGACAGCGGAAAATACGACCCAAAATACAAATCTTTTCAGGTATTACAAATCTACCCTTCCCCAGGTTCTAGAGTGAAGGAAAGTAGAGCTATTCGGCTAAGAGTAAATCCTAGAACTTGGGCTAAAGTAACTGTACCTGATGTTCTTAACCGATACAAAAACACCGTATTCACTCAATTAGAAAGAATCGGACTAAAAGTAGGAGATACCATCTACGAACCTAGCATTCAGCCAGATGCTGTTATAGGAATGAGATACAACGGTACCACCTTAGCTCCAGGTACTTTATTGCCTAGATTTTCTACAATTGATTTAATCATTGGTAGTGGTCCTAGAAGAAATATCGCCATACCCAATGTAGTGGGAATGACGGTAAAACAAGCTAAAATGATTATAGAGCAAAATTATTTTACTCTAGGATTAGCAGAATATGAAGACGGAAAAAGCGACGACAGCGATATTGTCTATTACCAAGACCCTGCACCGGGAAGCCTTAGAGACCAAGGTATGCAAATAGACATTTGGGCAAGTAAGAAAACTTTAGCCGAAATGCAAAGTAAAATCAACGCTTTAGACCAAATGTATAGAGTAAGGATAGCTCCTGTAACCACACCTGATTTTGGGGAAGATATTACCTACGAGCCTGAGCCTGTAAGACCAGAGCCTACTCCTCAGCCCAAACCAAAACCCGAGGTAAAAACAGAAGTAAAACCTACTCCAAAACCTGAAACGGCTAAACCAAAACCAACGGAACAAAAAAAGCCAGAGCCTAAACCTACTCCCAAACCAGTAGAGGAGAAACCAAAGGTTAAAAAAGTAGTGATAGAATAACTTTACAATAAAAACACAAAAGGCTTTGGCAATATGCTAAAGCCTTCGTTTATGATATGATAATGGAAGACTATACAGATTTTGAAGAAGAACATCTACAAAAGCCTCAACAAGATATAGATGAGACCGAAGAACTCTACGAACATCTCAACTTAGTAGTAGATAAGAACCAAGAGCCTTTAAGGATTGATAAGTATTTACTCATATTTAGACAAAATTCATCAAGAAACAAAATCTCTCAAACTTGTAGAGCCGGAAATGTAGTTGTAAATGGTACTCCTGTAAAGCAAAATTATAGAGTAAAACCTGGTGATAAAGTCTCGGTACTCCTTACCCACCCTCCTAGAGAAAATGTAATTGTACCTCAAGATATTCCTATCAACATCGTTTACGAAGATGATGACTTATTAGTTGTGGATAAAGAGGCAGGAATGGTAGTACACCCTGGTTTCGGAAATTGGGACGGCACATTGGTAAATGCCTTAGCCTATCACTTTGAGAAAAACGGTCTCAAAACCGATTTAGACCGTGTAGGTTTAGTTCATCGTATTGATAAAGACACTTCTGGACTTTTAGTAATTGCTAAAAATGAGTATGCGATGAGTTTTCTCGCCAAACAATTCTTTGAGAGGACTACCAAAAGGCTTTACTGGGCGTTTGTATGGGGCAATTTAGCGGAAGACACTGGCACTATTAAGGGACACATCGGTCGTGATTTAAAGAACAGAATGCAAATGGCTGTTTATGAAGACGGCAGTCTAGGAAAACACGCCGTTACCCACTACAAAGTTTTAGAACGCTTTAGATATATGACTTGGGTGGAATGCAAACTAGAAACAGGCAGAACCCACCAAATAAGGGCTCATTTCAGGCATATTGGGCATACTTTGTTTAATGATGAACGCTACGAGGGGCATCAAATTTTGAGAGGGATTAACCTACCAAAATACAAACAGTTTGTAAAAAATGTGTTTGAAGTTTTGCCTAGACACGCCTTACACGCTCATACCTTAGGTTTTACCCACCCTACCACAAAAAAAGAAATGTATTTTGAAAGCCCAATGCCACAAGATATGCAACAGGCGGTAGAGAAATGGAGAAATTACTTAAGTGCTAATTAAATTACTAAAAACAACATCACTATTTGATTTAAAAGCATTATGAAAACAAAAAATTTACTTACCATTGTTGCTCTGTTAAGTTATCTATTCGTACGAAGCCAAATAGTAGTATATGAAGAATATCCTAATGGACAAAATTTTTATGTTGGAGGAGAAAAGGAATTTTATAAAGATTTCCATAGCATTCTACTAGAACATAAATTATCACCTTGTGAAAATAAAAAGGAGTTTTACACAATGAAACTTGTAATTTATCCAGACAGAAGCATTAAGTATATAAAACCTGAAAATCTAGATGATGTAGAAGCAAATAAATGTACCTTTCAACTCACAAAAGAAGTTTTAAAATATATGGATAAATGGAAACCTGCTATTGTGGATAATAAAGAAGTAGCTGCAGTTGCTTACATCACTATCATTCCTGATAATTTATTTGATAAATATACTGATGGATATACCATAGATTCTGTTTTTAAAAGGGCAGAATATGAAGGAGGAATTAATCTATTTAGAAAAAAAATATTCCAAAGTATTGATATATCAGGGTTCCATTTTAATGGTTCTGTAGAATTACTTGTAAAATTTATGGTGGAAAAAGATGGCAGTTTATCCAATATTAGAATAGAAAACTCCTCTGGTTCTGAGGAATTTGATAAAAGAATCATAGATGGTGTTACTAGGGTTAAAAACAAATGGAAACCCGGAACTTTAAACGGAGAGCCCATAAGAGTAGGATTTAATCTACCTATAAAAATACAAGCTAATTAATTTTAATAAAAACAGGTCATCTTTTTTGGACGACCTGTTTTATTTTTGACTTTTATACTATGATATTACAATTCTGGATTTTTCAACCTTGCTTCCTTAGGGAAAGGAACGGTATATCTCGCATCGCCTTGCTCTAATTTAAAGGTTTCGCCACCAAAAATATGTGTAATTTCAGGTTGATTGGTTCGTCTTAAATCTTGCCAACGCAAACCTTCAAACGAAAGCTCTCTCGCTCTTTCATTAAGTAATTCCGTGTAATAATCGGTATCAGACAAACCGTTTATTTTGTTTTTAAAATTAGCCAACCCCACAGCGTTGTATCTTTTTTCAGCTAATGAAATAAGCGTTGCTTTAGACTCGGGTACTTTATCTAGCATCGCCTGTGCTTCTGCCTTTATCAAAAGAACTTCTGCCACACGGAATGTACATTTATACGCACTAGAACCTGCATTATATTTTAAAGTTTGCCAATTGCTTCCGTTTTGTTTAAAATACTTAGAAAAACGAAGGTCATTAGTTTTATCAAATAAAGCAATATGCTCATCACTCGCTCTGGAGAAAGAGTAGGTACTCGGCACTACTGGCAAATCAAGGTTCATAATAGATTCCGTAGAGGTATAACTGCTAGGTAAAACGCTGAAATTATTAAAATCCTCCAAGTTAGAATTCAAAGCCAGTGCTTGGTTTGCTTCCTTTAAAGCATTAGCCCAATCTTTTCTGTACTGATACACTCTAGCTTTAAATGCGTGTAAAGCCGTAGTTGTGAATCTGTAATTAAGCCCAGCAGAAAACTTATCTTGATTTAATAACTGTTCCGAAGTGGCTATATCCGAAAATATTTGATTATAAACCGCATCTAAAGTAGCTTTAGGAAAACTGCCTTCCAAATTAACTTCCGTTACCAAAGGAACGGCTAATGTAGAACCATTGCTTCCGTTATAAGCTGGAGCATAAATCCCAATGAGTTCAAAGTAAACATAAGCTCTCAAAGCATAAGCCTCTCCTAATATTTGGTTGGTATTTTCATTTTTACCAACATATTTATAAGCATTTTCTATAATATAATTGGTGTAGAAAATAGTTTCGTACAAAGATGCGTAAGGCACTTCGGTAGAACCTGGTGTTGCATTCGCTTCTCCCCAAGTGAATATCGCTTTTAAATATTCGGAAGAGTTGGCTGCCTTTACCTCATCAGATTTAAGATTGAGTAATGCCTTGTGTTGAGGGTAAATTTGATACGCTCTCGTAAGCAAAGCTCTAAAATCTTCCTCCGTCTGTGGTACTACTTTCCCCGTAGGTACTATATCTAAATATCTTTCGCAAGAAACTACACCCAAAGATAGTGAGGTTGCGATGAATAAAGTTTTTATTGTTGATTTCATTTTTTATTAAATTATTAAGTTAAATTAAAACCCTACATTAAGACCAAACACGAGGGCTTTCTGTATAGGTTGTGCATAGATGTTACCGTAGGTTTCTGGGTCAAAGAAATTTTTGTGCCCATTACTGAAGACCAATAAATTTCTTCCTTCCAAAGATAATCTCATAGATTTTATCCCTGCACTTTTCAATAAGTCCGCTGGTAGGTTGTACCCTAATCTTATATTATTGATTCTGATGAAGCTCATCTCTTTAGCCCATAAATCAAAATAGCTGTAAGAATTTGTTGGGTCCCAATTAGCAAACCAACCATAAACCACCTCTTGTCCAGGTACAGTATCCGCCCCTATAATTCTTGGCAAAGTAGATGAAGTGTTGTTAGGCGTCCAAGCATTTAGAATATCCGCAGAAGCATTAAGCCCTCTATCTATAGCCGTAAAGTTGTACGGAGCTCTACCCAATACCGTTTGCTTGATGTTGAAAGATGCCGCAATATTTAAATCCCAATTACCTATATTGAAAGTATTGGTAATCCCTCCAAAGTATTTAGGGTCTCTGTCTCCTAGATAACTAAACCAATTTTTCATTTGGTCTTGAGAATATTCGCTCGTCACATAGCCTATTCCCCAAGGGTCTGATATTTTGTAGAAGTCCACAGCAGACACTACATTTCCGCTCTTATCATAGAATAACGGAAGTCCATTAGCATCAAGACCTGCCGTTTTAATACCGAAAACTGCATTTACAGGATAGCCTTTCCCCGAAGGTAAGAAAGTATATCTACCATCATTTACCTCATCAATATTACTTCTATTCGCGGAAATATTGAAGGTAGTTGTCCATTTGAATTTATCGGTATTGATGTTATTAGTTATGAGTGAAAATTCAAAACCTCTATTCGTTAGACTTGCCCAATTGACATTAGACAAAGAGAAACCTGTTTCTAACGGAAGTTCTTTAACTCCCATAATATCAGTCCCCTTTCTCTCATATAAATCTAAAGTGAAATTAACTCGGTTGTTCCACAATCCAAAGTCTAATCCCACATCTTTAGTGGCTGTTCTTTCCCATCTTAAAAGTGGGTTTGGAGCTCCATCGTGTACTATGGTAGTTTCCGCAGTATTTAAAATTCTAGTGTTACCATAAGTACCTCTGAAATAAGGCGAAGTACCTCTATCAATATTTCCTTGAAGACCATACGACCCTCTTAGCTTAAACATACTAATGGTAGCGTTGTCTTTTAGGAAGTTTTCATTCTTAACATTCCACGCCACCGAAGCTGCCCAGATAGGGTTCCATCTCTTGTTGGTTTCTGCACCAAAGAAGTTAGTCCCGTCATATCTCACACTACCAAAGAAAGTATATTTTTTAGCATAAGTGTATGATAAAGTCCCAAAGAAAGAGGCGAAAGAGTTTTCTACTTCGGTATCTCTATTAGGAATATAGATTGGCGAAGTAGCTTGGCTATCTGGTAAATTTACAGGAACCGATGTTTTAGTCCTTGGATTGTAGCCATACATTTGGCTCATCATATCGTAGTATCTGGTTCTTCTGATTTCAGACCCTGCCAATACATTCAAATCGTGATTGCCAAATCTAGGGCTGTATTCTAGTATATTTCTGAAATTATATTCAAAATCATTAGAGTTGGTTCTTTGGAAATAATCTCCATTTGGTAAAAACGAAGTATTGGTAGACGACTGGATACTTTCCGCTATTCGTCTTCTCATAAGGTAAGTTTCTGCCGAAGCGTAGCGTTCAGTTTCGCCTGTACCTATCAATAATCCAAATTGAGAGCGGTATTCTAAACCTTTAATGATTTTATAATTAACATCTAAAATGGTTCTTAACGATTTATTCGCTAATGAATATCTGGTATTCTCTCTTTCCTCTATATAGTTGTACGGAATTCTGGTATCATTACCCGAAAAGCTTTCCACATAGTTTATATCTCGATCGTAGATATAATTTCCGTTAGCATCTCTAGGTGCTAAGTAAGGATTAGCGGTTCTGGAGTAATAAGTAGGCGTGGTGTAGCTCCCCGAATCCGACAAAAACGAAGTCTGTTTAGTGGAAGTTCCGAATATAGATAAGCCTAAATTAAGCTTATCGCTTACCTTATAATTATTTTTTAGGGTAAGGTTAAATCTATTAAATCCTGAACCTATCACGGTAGATTTTTCGTCGTAATATCCAAAAGAAGCATAGTAGCTGTAATTATCTAAACCACCTGTGATACTCACGGCTTGTTGCTGATTAACCACATTTCTGTAAAGCAAGTTGCCCCAATTGGTATTGGTATTTCTAAGCTCATTGATTTGCTTTTGCGAAAGAGGACTAAGTGCCGAGAAGCCTCCATTTCTAAAAGACACCCAGTCGTTATTAGCCGTTAAAATTCTAGACACCGCTCCATTATCTTTTCTATAATTGTCTAGGTCGGCTCTTTCTGCCATCATCAATTCCATATCTACTTTTTGAGAGGCATTCATCAGATTAAGTCTAGAGAAATCTGGTCTTAAGCTCACAAAAGTATTTGATGAAAAATTGATGCTCATTCTTCCTTTTTTACCACTTTTAGTAGTTACCAAAATAACCCCATTGGCTGCCCTAGCACCATAAATAGCGGTTGCTGATGCATCTTTAAGCACCGTAATATCTTCTATATCTTCTGGGTTGAACCCTGCGATAGAATAGTTTTTAAGCTCATTGATGTCTTGTCCCACATTGTAGGCAGGAGCTTGGTTTCCTTCTAAAGGCATTCCGTCCACCACCCAAAGTGGGTCTGTAGAACCCGAAAGCGATGCCGTACCTCTCACACGCACAGGAGCTATCTGCCCAGGTGCTCCAGAGGCTGGTGTAATCATTACCCCTGCTACTTTACCTTGTAGCATTTGATCCACAGAGGCGGTGGCTTTTTGTTCAATAGCCTTCATTTTTACTACACCTACAGAAGAGGTTAGTTTACTTTTTTCAATCTTTTGAAAACCTGTTAAAACCACTTCTTCTATCTTTCTCTCTTTATTTTGAACCGTATCGGTTATGGTATTCTGTGCGAAGAACACCCCTGGCAAAAGAGTTAATAGTAATTTTGTTTTCATATCTCTTGTTTTTATCAATTTCAGTTATTACCCAATGCTTTATTTAGCCTTACCATCATATCTTGATAATGACTTTGCGTATCATTATCGGCTTTGTTCATTGCCTTTGAGATGATTGCTCGTACTTTTATCAGCTCCGCTCTTTTAGCAGAACCCACTTCCGACAATCGCTTCATTCCATCAAAATAAAACTCTAGATGTTGCTCACCTGCTTTATCCAAATGAGTATGACTACAAGCATAATCGCACATCATTGGCATTGGGCTAAAGATTCCCTTTTCAGTTTTCTCGTACATTCTCTGCGTATCTATAATGAGAGCATCTATGTAATTTTTTTGTGTCATTCTTTCAGCGATGTTCAAAGGCTGTTTTTTAATTGATTTACTAAAAATAAATTCTCTTAAATCGTTGAACAATTCAGCTACCGTCATCACTTTTTGATGATTAAGAAACTCAAATTCTAATATTCTTAGGAATTTATTATCATTCATAAGCCCGTACAAAATAGCGGCTTGTTTCTCTCTAAATACATTGTACGGCGACTGATCCACCAGTCCTTTAGGTGTGTTTTTGGCTGGACGGATTTTTTGATTCAATGGAGATAAAAATAACCATTCTGGCAAAGTCAGTATGTGTTTTTTTATAAACGCCAAAGCCTCTTTTTGTGTTTCATATGGCACAGGTATATAAGAATTCTGCTGGTCTCCCTTAACGGTAGGATTAAGGTAAATCCCCCCAATATTAGCCAACACATGATTGTTATAAACATACCATTGGTTAATCACTTGGTTGTAAAAAGACTTCGCTTCGTTGTAGTTTTCTCCATTTTTGGTACTCCATTCTATGAGGTTTGGTAGCGTTTTCTTTAGATTGATGATGCCATACTCCCCTGCTTTCATCGCATTATCGCCCAAATCTTCTGCTTGCGAGCGAGGGTCTACCGTCTCCTCTTGCTGTGCTCCGTAGAAGTAGAGTGGGTCTCCTTGATGTTTCTCTATCCATTTTTGCGTGATTGGCAATTCTTCTTGAGGCGTCTTTTTACCCGTCCAACGGTAACCCCAGTTAATGGCAAACTCATCATAAACTCCTATTTTCGGAGTGATTTGTTTCACACCATCACCCTCTTGTGCTACATAGTTAAATCTAGCATAGTCCATAATAGAAGGGGCTGTACCTCCCATTTTCTCCGTAAATTCAGGCGAACGCAAAGACTCCACTGGGAACGCAAACGAAGCCCCCATATTATGTTTAAGCCCAAAGGTATGCCCTACCTCGTGAGAGGACACGAACCGAATAGCATTCGCCATTTTATCATCTGGGAATTTATTTTCTCTTACCTGTGGGTCTATAATTCCTGTTTGAACTCTCATCCAAGACTGGAGCAAAGTCATCACATTGTGCCACCATATAATATCAGACTCCAATATTTCCCCCGTTCTAGGGTCTACTACCGATGGTCCCATAGCATTCGCCATAGAAGAAGCTGCATAAGTGATTACGGAGTAGCGAACATCATCTACATCAAACTCTGTATCGTTAGGGTCTGGCAATTTCGCTGAAATTACATTTTTGAACCCAGCCTTTTCAAATGCTTTATTCCAATCGTGCACTCCATCTATAATGGCTTGTTGCCATTGTTTCGGTGTAGCTGGGTCTATGTAATAGACAATCGGTTTTTTAGGTTCTACCAGCTCGCCTCTAAGGTATTTTGCTTCGTCTTCCGCTTTAGGTTCTAGTCGCCATCTGGTAATGAGTTCTCTCTGTTCTACCTTCTGCTGACTGTCCGTAAAGTACATCTTGGGGGTCGTAAAATACCCTACTCTATCGTCCGAAAAACGCCCTACCATAGGCTCTGGCAATAGCACAATATTAGTGGTAGTCCCCACCGTTAAATCTGCTTTTTCGGCAGAAGTTTTCCCCTCTGAAATTTGGGTACTGAAATAAGACTTTACCACCACATTATTAGGAAAAGCCTTTACCTCGTCTATGTAAGAATCTTTGGTTCTTACGCTTCCCCCCATACCTATATTATCAAACAGATTGTTAAAACTTTTGGCGTTTCCGTCAAAGACATTATTTACCTGAATTACCGCTGTGGAGTCTTTTCCTAGAGTTTTAATTTCAAAACCTTCCACTATGGATTCTCCGTAATTGTCCTTTACCGAAGCCGAGATATTATCTTGTGAATTAACGGTAATTTGTGGGTCAAAAGTTTTTACCCACACCTTTTTATTGGTAGTATCTTTATAAAATCTGATGATTTTATTCTCATAGTTCATACCCTTGTTAATCCCAGCATTATTGATGGGAGCGGGTACAGACGATATTTTATTTACGATGAGTAGGTCTTTCCCTAGCACCTCGTTAGGTATTTCAAAATAAATCTTATCCTTTACTCTATGTATTTTGAGTAGCCCTTGTTTTGTTTCCGCTCCTTTCAATAGCTTTTCGTAAGGCTCAAAGCCCTCTTTTTTCTTGGTCTCCTCTTTCTCTGTTTTCACAGAATCTTTTGGAGAGGCTTTACTCTGAGCAAAAGCCATATTTGAAGATAGAAACAACCACGCAGAACAACCTAAAATCTTTAAATCCATAAACCAATATCTATTTTTCGTTAAAAAAGGGGGACAAAGTTAGCTTTTTATACCTTATTTAAGGTAAACTTTAACCAATAGATATTGAAAAAATGGGTAAAAATCATACTAAATTCTCTATTTATAAAGGAATATCTACTTGTAAAAACGCTCTCCTAGCTCCGAAATAAGCCCCTTTGATATAGCAAGACCATTGCTCTTGTAACACCTTTATAAATAGAAGAATTGCAAATCTTGCTTTTGTTTTTATAAAAACCTGCCGTAGTTTTACCCAAAACATCACTAGGTTTTGGACAAAACATAAGCCTCTTTTGGGTCAAGCTAAAAGTAATTAGTTCTTTTGTCTTGAAACAAACCTAGCGGAGTGGTTCGGCGAAGCCAAAAGAACCAAAAGTT
>NZ_QXHU01000005.1:171714-206366 GCF_009663465.1 Riemerella anatipestifer | reverse complement strand
AAATCGAGGGAATAGCACGCCTTGCGGCTGGGTGTTGGGGATATGGGTATTTTTCTTCACCTCTAAGGTGGCTTTGGGGTCGTTGGTATTGATGCCCACTTGTGCCTGTAATGCCAGCGGCAGAAACATCGCATAGAATAAAGTTTTTTTCATAATGTTAAAGTTTATAGATGTTAAGTTGTGAAATTGTGAAGTTGTTAATTGCTAGTTGTTGGTTGTGAAATTGTGAAGTTGTAAAATTGCTAATGGTGAAGTTGTAAAAAAGTTTAAAGTTCAAGGAGCTGAAGCTGTTCAAGGTTCTATGTTTAAGGTTTAAGGGATATGTACGCTTATTCAACCTTGAATATTTGAACTTTAAACTTTGAACTATTGAACCCTTACCCCTTGAATATTTGAACTTTAAACCTTGAACTCTTGAACCAATAAGAAAACGCCTTTCCCCTCTAAACACACACAAAACGAGAGGAAAGGCTAAAACAGAAAGAACAGAACGCTCCTCCTGTACGCTAGAAGCTCCAAACCCCAACCACCCATTCAGCTGATGAAGTAGGGAGGCTTCTAGCAGGTATTTATGAAAACAAAACTTAGCGTATGCCAAACGCCAAATGCCCCTAACGGAAGCTAGAGGAAAATTATTTATAATTGATGATAAAAATCTAAAGAATTTTTTATATAATACGACGCGTACGCGGGTAACTAGTCTGTGTGTGTGTGTTTACGAAATTATTTGAGATAGCCAAATAATTTTGCAACTTTTTTACACTTTTTTGTATGTGGTTGGTACTGCGTGTCATAAAAACTATGGCAAACATATTATCTTTTGCGGAAGTGTGCAAGTGTTTGGTGCATTTTTTTAATAAAAAAGTTTTTTTTGATGAAGATTTTATTTTGTATTCTTGTGGGGTAAAATAGAGAAACGATGTTGGGAATTGCAATTAAAAAAGTAAAAACTAATGAAGTTGAGCTTCTGCAAGAGGTAAGCAAAACTACTTTCTATGAGACTTTTGCTGCGGATAATACTCCAGAGAATATGCAAAAGTATTTAGATGAGGCTTTTTCTGTAAAGTGTCTTAGAGAGGAGTTGCAAGATGAGTTTTCGGAGTTTTATTTTGCTAGAGTTGGCGGGGAATTGGCGGGGTATCTTAAACTTAATTTTGGTACTTCGCAAACGGAGCTGAAAGACTCCAAAGCTATTGAGATAGAGCGTATCTATGTACTGAAAGCCTTCCAAGGTAAAAGGGTAGGGCAAGCCCTCTACGAACATACTCTCCAACTGGCTAGAGATAGAGGGGTAGATTATATTTGGTTAGGGGTATGGGAACATAACCACAAAGCCATTCGTTTTTATGAGAAAAATGGCTTCGTGGCGTTTGATAAGCATCTGTTTGTATTGGGAGATGACCCTCAAACGGATATTATGATGAAGCTAAAATTATAAAAGCTACAACCGCTGTCTTAAAATTTCGTAACAACTCACTGCTACGGCATTGCTTAGGTTGAGGGAGTCTATTGTCCCTGCCATAGGCACGAGAATGTTTTCTGCCTTGCCTTTCCAAAAATCACTAATCCCAGAGTGTTCTGTCCCGAAAATTAAAGCGGTTTTGGTTTTAAAGTCTTTTTGGTGGATTAGCTGGGCGTCTTCGCTCATAAAGGTGGTGTAAACCTTAAAATGGTGTTTCTTTAAAAATGCTAAAGTACTCTGATTATCCGCTTGAAAAATATTCATACCAAATAAACAACCTACACTAGACCTGATAACATTGGGATTGTAAAAATCTACCCTAGGGTCGGTAACAATAAGAGCCTCTATGCCAAACGCTTCGCAACTTCTAAGTATAGCCCCAAGGTTGCCCGGTTTTTCTATGCTTTCTACAATGATGACCGAAGCGTTTTCGGACGGAATAAAATGGTCTAAGTGGTTTTGTGGTGTTTTGTAAATGCCGATAATCCCTTCGGTAGTGCCTCTATAAGCGATTTTTTGGTATATCTTATCTGTAATGTAATAGGTTTTTGCATTGGTGGGTAGCTCTGCAGAGAAAATACTCTCGCAAATGTAAAACTCTAGGGCTTCGTTGCCAAAAGTTAAGGCTCTCTGGTTTTCCTGCACGCCTTCTACAATGAAAACGCCTTGCTTTTTTCTAAACCTATTGTCGGTGGCTAATCGGTTAAGGTGTTTTATTTTGTCGTTCTGTAAACTTTCTATAATTGTTTTCATTTTTGGCTAGTCTTTTTCGCTGTCGTCTATCAGACCTTGTGCAAGGGTCTTTTTGGTTTTTACGCCTAACTCTTTTAGTTTTTCGGTTTGTTTTACAAGGTTATCTCTGCCTGAAGTAAGTTGTCCAAAGGCATCGTTATAGGCAGATTTAGCGTTGTCTATATTTTTGCCAACCTTCTCTAGATTTTCTACAAATCCTACAAACTTATCGTAAAGTTTAGCCCCTCTCTCGGCGATAGCCATTGCGTTTTGGTTTTGATATTCTCGCTTCCAAAGGTCGGCAATCAGCTTTAGTGAAGTAATGAGGTTGCTCGGATTGAGGAGTAATATTCGCCTATCGTAAGCAAAGCTCCAAAGGTTAGGGTCGGCTTGCATAGCGGCAATATAGGCGGGTTCGCTAGGGATAAACATCATTACGAAGTCTAGCGATTTGCCATAATCATCATAGGCTTTATGGGATAACTCTACAATGTGATTTTTAACCGAACTAAGGTGTTTGTTGAGGTTGATGTCGTAGAGGTCGGCATCGGTTTCGTCTATTAAATCGGTAAATGCAGTAAGTGATACCTTAGAATCTATAATGACGGTACGCTGGTCGGGATATTTTACTACAGCATCAGGACGCATTTTCTTACCCGAAAACTCAGAATAAAGGGCTTTGTTGTCCTCATTTTTAAGCTCGTGTTCTAGGAAGTATTCTCTGTTTTTTACCAAGCCAGATTTCTCTAAGATACTCTCCAATATCATTTCGCCCCATCTGCCCTGTGTTTTAGCTTCGCCCTTTAAAGCACGGGTTAGTTTTTTGGCGTCTTCGGAAATTTGTTGGTTGAGTTCTGCCAACTCTTTTACCTTTGCTCCTAGAGAAAAGCGTTCTTTAGCCTCTTTATCATAGGTTTCGTGTACGGTGTTTTTGAGCTCCGTGATTTTCTCTTGGAAAGGTTTTAATATATGTCCTAAATTTTCTTTGTTTAGGGAAGTGAATTTTTCGGTCTTCTCCTCTAAAATTTTATTAGCAATGTTTTCAAACTGAAGTTTTGTGGCTTCTTGTAGCTCTTGTATTTCCTTTTTTTGACTGACTAATGATTGTTCTAGGGTTTCGTTTTTGGCAGAAAGTTCACTTATTTTAGCATAATAATGCTGATTTTTCTCCTGTAGTTGAGAGAGGTTGAGTGTTTGGGTTTGCAGTTGATTTTTTAGTTCTTCTATTTGGCTGTGAGCTGTTTCTAGCGTAGCCGAAGTTTTGGATAAAGAATCTTTAAGGCTTTCATTTTCTGTGGTTTTTGCTTTATAGTGTTCTTTTTCCAAATTCAGACTTTGCTCTAAATCTTTAGTTTTTGAAATCCAATTTTTAAGGTCGGTTTCATTAGCTATAAAATTACGGTTAAGCTCGTCATAGGTTGTTCTAGAAATGGTGTTTGATTTACCAAAAAAGTAAACCATAACCCCACCTATCACTCCTCCAAAAATAAAAATGATGATAAAGTATAAAGTCATCTAATTAATCTAAATTTTATATAATTTGTACTACAAACGGTCTTTTCTGAAAGTTATATTCTAAGTACTTCTTTTGCGAGTTCTATCATTTTAGGCTCTCCTGTGTATTTGCCTCTTTCATCGGAAAGTTTTACTGTAGGAATCCAGTCGCCGTTAGGGGCTTGTACGCCTATGAGCTTCATCACGATGTTCATTGGTTTGAGTCCGACATCATTAGTAAGATTGGTGCCTATACCAAAAGAGATGCCTATAGTGCCGCGAGTTGCTTTGGTTATTTCTTCTACTTTTTCAAGGTTTAAACCATCGGAGAAAATGATGTATTTAAAGTTAGGATTGATGCCAAAACCTTCGTAATGCTCTATGGTTTTTTTTGCAAATTCTATTGGGTCTCCGCTGTCGTGGCGAACACCGTCAAAAAGCTTAGCGAACTTCTTATCAAATTGGCGGAAGAAAACTTCGGTGGTATAAGTGTCCGAAAGAGCAACTCCTAAATCACCACGATAAACATCTACCCAATGTTCTAATGCGAGTTGATTTGCCATTTTGAAACCATATTCTGCGGCGTGGAACATAAACCATTCGTGGGCGTGGGTGCCGATAGGTTTTACACCATATTTCATAGCAAAATGAACATTAGAAGTTCCGATAAACTGACCTTTTTCCTCCATAAGAGCCTCCATTACTAATTGGTGGACTTTGTAAGAGTGGCGTCTTCTGGTTCCAAATTCAGCAAAGGTAACGCCTAGTTCGTTAAGTTTTTTAGACTTTTCTACGGTATTTTGCACAACGGTTTCGTTGGAATCTCGCTCCATTTTGTTCATTCGGTAATGGAGTTCAGAAATGAGTGCCAAAAGTGGAACTTCCCATAATATGGTACGATACCAAAGCCCTTCTACACTTACTTTAATATCATTGCCTTCTTGTACGATTTTAACTTCGGAGGGGTCGTAATGGTAGCCTTCTAAAAAGTCTAGGTAAGGTAATGCTAAGTAAGGACAGGTTTCTTGTAAGTATAGTTTTTCTTCTTTGGTGAGTTTTAGCTCTGCCATAGAATCTACCGCTTTTCTAAGCTCGTCAGCAAAGCCTTCAGGGAAAAAATGTTTCCCACGGTTGATAAATTCGTATTTTACTCTAGCGGTAGGAAATAATTTCACTACGGCGTTTTGCATAGTTATTTTATAGAAATCGTTGTCTATGATAGACTTTAGACGCACTTCTGGCATAATACTTCTGGTTTATATGCAACAAAAATAGGGTTTTTTGTGAGAATGGAGATAAAAAAGAGGCTATCCTATAAAGGATAACCTCTTTTAGTTTGTTTTGAGTGATGGTATTACTTGTCTAAGAAAGCATTATACATCCAAACTTCTTTCTCTTGCTCTTTGATGTAGTCGCTCATTTGAGAATTAGTGCCTTCATCACCAGCCTCTCCTGCAATTTCTAAGATTTCTCTTTGTAGGTCAATTACTATCTTGAAGGCTTCTAGAATTTGTTCTACGCATTTGTTTCCGTCGGTTACTTCTTTGCTTTCCTTTATAGAAGAAACCTTTAAATAATCCGAATAATTATGGTTAGGGGTAGCACCTAGTGTTAAAATTCTTTCCGCAATTTCGTCTATTTTAAGAACTAAAGAATCGTAGAGTTCTTCAAATTTAGGATGGAGCGTGAAGAAGTCAGCTCCTTTGATATTCCAATGAGCACCTCTCGTATTTTGATAAAAAATAGAGTAGTTAGCTAATAGTATATTTAGTTTTTCAGTGATGTTTTGGCAATCAGATTCTTTTAAGCCTATAATTTTAGAATTTTTCATAATTAATTTTATCTAAATGTTGATGGTGCAAAGGTAAGGTATGTTTCTATTTGTCTTATGAATACTATGATAGTAAAAAACTATTGAGGTAATAGAGGAGGATTGTGGTTTGAATGTGATTTACAAAAAGCACTTGATAAATATGGCATTCAAGTAGTTGTATCAAAATAATTTTGCTAATTGAAAAATACTTGTTACATTTGTACCATTCTTTGTAATGGAGCGAAATAAAGATGGAAAATGATAAATATCAAGTCGAAATATTTGTTTATGTGGGGTATATTTTGTACTTCCTTCCTTCCTTCCTTCCTTCCTTCCTTTAAATAAAGGTTTAAATTCTGAAGATAAAAAAGGCTGGTTGTCCCGTGGTAGTGGGACGACCAGCCTTTTTTATAATTTTCATCATTACTCTCATTTCGTTTTTAGCAAATATTTTGTGGCGTTTGGAGGCTTCTTGTGGCTTATAATGGGGCAAGGAGAGAGGTTTCTTTTCCTATCCGAAAATTTTAAATGTATAAAAATATAATCCTATGGTTTCTAACTTGAATAACAAACACCTTACCGATGAACAAATGAAAGCCATAAACGATGAAATGGCGGCTTTAGAACAAGTTCTATCACCAATAAATATTAACCTTACTTCCGAAGACCGTAATAGATACGGAAGAGTGAATGAACAAAATAAACTGTTCATCAATAAAGTGGCAGATTTTGCACAGGCTCAGCCCAATTTGAGAGTACCAGATGTGGACTGGGACGAGTTTTTCAGAGATATGAAAACTCGTAGTTTCCTTGAGACACTTTATAATAGGCTTACGGCTTTACAACAAAAAGTGCAGAATACTAAAATCTTGCACGATTATGATAACTACCAAGATGCTTTAGCAGATTATGCTTACACCAATTATAAAGCAGGGTCTAAATCCGTAGGTTACGAAACAAAACAAAAAGAATTAAAGCAGTTTTTTTCTCGTTCTCGTAGAAAACAAAACGAAGATGGGGAAACAAAGAGTGAGTGATGTTATCTGGAAGACCTTTTTGATGAAATCTATCACCTAAATGATAATACAGAAGACCATTTTGATAAAAAATATAACCTAAAAGGTATTATGAAATCCGAAAAAACAGATACGAATAACTAAAAAGGTAGAAAATATAGGTAATTAAGTTAAATAAGGTATCTCGGGGGTAAAAGCGTTTTATATGGATACCGCAATTTAAGACCTCTATCCGAAGAGAGGCGTTAAATAGTTAAATAATTGTAAAAATTAAAAATAGAATTATGAAGAAAAATTTATTGACATTATGCGTCGTGGCGGCAACAATGCTTCCAGCTACCGCACTAGCACAACAAGAGGTAGAGAACCTTACTGTAAGAAAAGGGAATGAGCTAAGTCGTGAGTATTTGCGTCCATCTATGAGTTCGCTCTATTTTACAGACGGGAGTTATGAGGCTAACCAAATCGTTAAATATTTACAGCAGATAAATTCTGAACAATATGATGTAAATAGGTTAGAAAAAACGATTTCTGAAGGAGATTTATCAAGCAGGGAGTTAGTAGATGTAGTTTTGGATAGTTGGAAAGTAGGAAACCAAATAATGGGTAATTGGTTTCCAGAATTTATCAATGAGCAAGAAGGTTACTCTCTAAAAGTATTGGAGGGAAGAGGTAAATATGCTGCTACTGATGCCGATGTTCTAAGAAGCGAAGCGAGTCACAGAAAATCGGTTCTTAATAACTTAGGAGAAAAATTGATAGACCGTTCTTATGTAAAAGTATGTTATCTATACAAGGGTAAACAGAATGAAACTAGATTAAAAACTTATATATATAAGTTGAATTTTAATGACGAAGTAAGAACCAACTTCTATGATAATTATTTTAATCGACCTGACGGAGTACAAAAAGCGACTTTTCCATTGGTTTTTGTAATGGAAGACGATTCATCACTTACAGTCTTTAAAGACCGTGAAGGTAACATAGATTATGGCTCTACTGCAATGTCTGCTTTTGAATATATAGACAGAAAGCTATCTAGTAAAGTGAATGATTTCAAGGTTCAGACGGCAGTAATAGAAACTTCTCCTATTAGAGCGAAAATAGGATATAAAGAAGGGTTGAGGATTGATGACCGCTATGATGTGATGGAACTTGTCTTAGACTCTGAAGGTAAAGAAGTAGCTAAGAGAAAAGCAGTAGTGAGAGTGGATAGCTACATTGCAGATAATCGTTCAGAAGCTACAGGAGAAACTACAGATATGACCAAGTTTTATAAATTCCTAGGAGGAAGGGTGCAGGAAGGAATGACCCTTGTGAAAAAAGGAGAAGTGGGGACTAGTGTTATTCCGTATGCTTCATTATCAGGAGTAGGGCTAATGTTGGATTATAGAACAAAATGGTATCCTGGACTTTTTGTGTATCTAAAAGGAGATTTACCCGTAGGAAAAGACTATGTTACTGGAAAGCAAGAGATAAATAAAGCTTATTCAAAATTCACTATTTCTGGCGATAATATAACTGTGGATAAGAAAGATGCTCACACAATATTTAGGCTAGGGTTAGGCGTAATGAAAGAGTTTTATTTTGCTCGTAACTTAGTTGTAGGAGCAGGAGTAGGAGCAGGTAGGTTATTCGCAACGGAATCCGAAAATAAACAAAAACTTGATTTTAAAGTGCTATATGGTGAAGCTATTGGGCGTTTTGGTATCCAGTTCTCTCCAAATTTCCAATTATTTGCACAAGCAGACTACAACTATTACTTTGGTGATGGGGTAGAGTACAGTATTGGTTATGGTAAAACCGTTAAACTCTATGATGGTGAATATTTTAATAAACAGCTAAACAAGCTAGGTATAGGTGTAGGAGCTAAAATATCATTCTAAAAATAAATATATAATGAAAAAAACAATCATTATATCAGGATTGGTAATGCTTTCAGTAGCATTCCAATCCTGCTCTACCACTCAAGTTTCATACGATTACGAAATGGTATGTCAAGGAGTAGGTTCGCAGGGTTCTAATTTAGTAAAAGTTTATTCCTATGCTTCCACAATGGAGGAAGCCACTAGGCAGGTAAAGCGAGATGCAGTACACGGGATTTTGTTTAAGGGGATATTAGGAGGAAATCGTTGTTCGTTTCAACCTCCTATCGTAAGTCCTGCGGAATTAGAGAGTCATAAAGAGTTTTTTGATAACTTCTTTAAAGGAGATTATGAAAGATTCGTTAATCTATCTTCCGATGGAAATATCCCAGCAAAAGATAGGCTGAGAGTTGGAAGTAAATATAAAATAGGTGTAACCGTTTCTGTTAATAAAAATGAACTTCGCAAGTACCTAGAAAATAAAGGGGTCATAAAGAAGTTAGGACATTTATTTGAATAAAATAATAATATGATGAAAAAAATAAGCACATTATTTATTTTCATAATGTTGGGAATTAGCACCTTGTATAGTCAAGGTGCTAAAAAGCCCAAAATTATGGTAGTTCCATCAGACGCACTCCTTAACCAAAAAGGTTTATTATCAGGAGGAGACGATATGGGAGAAGAAGTTTTTGTTCAAAACTATAGTAAAGCATTTCTAGATATTGAATTAAAAGCAATGATTTCAAAATTCGGTGAAATGATGAAAGAAAGAGGTTTTGAGACGGTAATGCTTGAACAAGAGCTAAAAAGAAATCAGGGTAAAGGTCTATCAGTAAACTATGATATAAAAATAGATTTAACTTATAAAGTAACATCACAGGGACCGAGGAAAAAAGTTTATGCCGAATTTTCGGGTATAGATGTGTATAGCAGTAAACAAATTGCAGCATCTAGCGGAGAAAGTGAATATGCTATTGGTGAATCTAATGAGAATCTTCTTCAAGAAGCGGTTTTAGATAAGATAGACCAATTTAATAATCAACTGATGACAACCTTTAATGAAATGGCACAAAATGGTAGAGAATCTCGCCTTATCATTATTTCAGAAGATCTATCATTAGATGAAGAAATGGACGGTAAAAGCATTTTAGATTTTGTAGAAGATTGGCTGTCCGCTAGATGTGTAAGAGGGAACTTTACCACAGATGATGCCAACGAAAGAAGGATAGAGGTTTCGCAAGCGATGATGCCTTTGTTTGGAGAGAATGGAAAGTCTTTAGATGCAAGGAACTTTTATAGGGATTTAGAAAAAATGTTAGGAAATATTGCGGCATCTAAAGGGTTTAAACTAAGTAGAACCAAATCAAAATTGGGTGAGGTAGAGTACACAATAAAACAAAATTAGAAAATATGAAATCAAAACAAACTCTAAATTATCTATTATTTTTTATAGGGATTATATTTGGAACGGCTCAAGAAGTTACGATAGCTCCAGCTCGGATAAAAAGTGATTATACTCTATCAGAAAAAGCAGATACTCAGATTATAGCTAAGATGCAGAAGGTGCTTAATAAAAGTGGTATAATTGACTATGAAAACGCCGTTTTTGCACTAGTTCCCGAAGTATCTATATTATCGGAACATACATCTTCTGGTATTCCACCAATTGCAGAAGTAGAATATGAACTTTCATTTAGTGTGATGAATATTTTTGATGGAAAGACTTTTGCTACTCATTCATTTAAAACCAAAGGGAGAGGGAGTAATAAAGGAAATGCTATTGCAATGGGATTGAAAAATATTGATTTAAATAGCCCGATATTTTCTGAATTTTTAGAAAGAACTAAATCAAAAATAATCTCCCATTATGAGAGAGAATTACCTAAAATGATACAAAGAATTAACATCCAAGTAGGTGCTAAAAATTATGAAGAAGCCCTATTCATTTTATCACAAATTCCAGAAGCAATTCCTTCTTACGCTTCAAAAATTTTACCCTTAACAGAGAAGGTTTATAAGTCTTATGAAGAAAATTTAGGTAAGGAGTTTTTACAAAGAGCAAAATCTAAGTGGGCGATTAGCAAAGATGAATACACCGCCTCGGAGGTGGCAGAGCTATTGTCTCAAATTCCGGTAGAAACCTCTGCTTATAAAGAATCTCAAGTGTTGTTAAAAAATATTGATAAATATATAGCAAATAAAGATGTTTTTTATAGAAAACTTCGTGAAAAGGAGATAAATAATGCTCATCTAGAACGTAAAGCTGCCATAGAAGCAATAAGAGCTATAGGAGTAGCTTATGGTAAAAATGCAGGGACGAAAGTTGTTCTATGGAAGTAAATCAAAAATAATTTGGTTTTCGTAAAAAAGAGGTCAGACAACTTTATCCATTTATGAAACTACATCAATTAAAAGGTAAAGAAGGACAAAATAGATGAATAATTGTGTATTTTAGAAAAAAAAGTTATCTTTGCACCTTGAAACTAAAAATAAATAAAAGCAATTAAATGCCTACTATTCAACAATTAGTAAGAAAAGGAAGAGCCACACTTGCCAAGAAGAGCAAATCGGCTGCTTTGGATTCTTGTCCACAAAAGAGAGGTGTATGTACAAGAGTATATACAACTACACCTAAGAAACCTAACTCTGCGCTTAGAAAAGTAGCAAGGGTAAGACTTTCTAACGGTAAAGAAGTAAACGCTTATATCCCGGGCGAAGGACACAATCTCCAAGAGCACTCGATAGTATTGGTAAGAGGCGGAAGGGTGAAAGACCTACCGGGAGTTCGTTATCACATTGTTCGTGGTGCTTTAGATACCGCTGGAGTTAACGGAAGACTTCAGAGAAGATCTAAGTACGGTGCTAAGCGTCCTAAAGATGCTAAAAAGTAATCATTAAATTTTAAGAAACAGAACAATGAGAAAAACAAAAGCGAAAAAAAGACCGTTGTTACCAGATCCAAAATTTAATGATCAGTTGGTAACTAGATTTGTGAATAACCTAATGCTAGACGGTAAGAAGTCTATTGCATTCAGAATTTTCTATGATGCACTAGACATCGTGGAAGCTAAAAAAGGAGAAAACGAAAAAACTTCATTAGAAATTTGGAAAGATGCTCTAACTAATGTAATGCCACACGTAGAAGTGCGTTCAAGAAGAGTTGGTGGTGCTAACTTCCAAATCCCAATGCCTATTAGAGCAGATAGAAAAATCTCTATGGCAATGAAGTGGCTTATTAAGTACGCTAAAGCGAGAAATGATAAGTCTATGGCTCAGAAATTAGCTGCTGAAATTATTGCTGCTGCTAAGGAGGAAGGTGCTGCCTTCAAAAAGAAAACTGATACTCACAAAATGGCTGAGGCTAACAAAGCATTCTCACACTTTAGATTCTAATAGGAAATGGGAAGAGATCTTAAATACACTAGAAATATTGGTATTGCAGCTCACATTGATGCTGGTAAAACCACTACTACTGAAAGAATTCTATTCTATACAGGTAAAACCCATAAGATAGGTGAGGTACACGATGGTGCTTCTACTATGGACTGGATGGAGCAAGAAGCTGAAAGAGGGATTACAATTACTTCTGCGGCTACAACTTGTAACTGGGTATTTCCTAGACATGAAGGGAAGCCTACAGTAGACGCTAAAGATTATCACTTCAACATCATTGATACACCAGGACACGTGGACTTTACCGTAGAGGTAAACCGTTCTCTTAGAGTATTAGATGGTTTAGTATTCTTATTCTCTGCAGTAGATGGGGTAGAGCCTCAGTCTGAAACAAACTGGAGACTAGCAGATAACTACAAAGTTGCTAGAATGGGGTTTGTAAACAAAATGGATAGACAAGGTGCTGACTTCCTTAATGTGGTGAACCAAGTTAAGGAAATGTTAGGTTCTAACGCAGTTCCTATCGTACTTCCTATTGGTGCAGAAGAAGACTTCAAAGGAGTGGTAGACCTTATTAAGAATAGAGCTATCATTTGGCATGAGGAAACTCAAGGAGCTACTTTTGATGTAGTGCCTATTCCTGATGATATGAAAGATGATGTATTAGCTTACAGACAAAACTTGGTGGAAGCTGTTGCTGAATATGATGAGTCTTTATTAGAGAAGTTCTTTGAAGATCCAGATTCTATTACAGAAGAAGAAATCAACGATGCGCTTAGAAAAGCAACTATTGATTTATCTATTATCCCAATGACTTGTGGTTCATCATTCAAGAACAAAGGGGTGCAGTTTATGCTAGATGCGGTTTGTAGATACCTACCTTCGCCACTAGATAAAGATGATATCAACGGTACAGATCCTAATACAGATGCTGAAATCAGCAGAAAACCAGATGTAAACGAACCTTTCTCTGCATTAGCATTTAAAATTGCTACAGACCCATTCGTGGGAAGACTAGCATTCTTTAGAGCTTATTCAGGAAGACTAGATGCTGGTTCTTATGTACTTAATACAAGATCTGGAAACAAAGAAAGAATTTCTAGAATTTACCAAATGCACGCTAATAAACAAAATCCTGTAGAGTATATCGAAGCGGGAGATATTGGTGCAGCGGTAGGTTTCAAAGATATTAAAACTGGGGATACACTTTCTGATGAGAAGAACCCTATCGTTTTAGAATCTATGATTTTCCCTGATCCAGTAATCGGTATCGCAGTAGAACCTAAAACTAAAGCAGACCAAGATAAATTGGGTAATGCTCTTGCCAAATTAGCAGAAGAAGACCCAACTTTCCAAGTGAAAACTGACGAGGCTTCTGGACAAACTATTATCTCTGGTATGGGTGAGCTTCACTTAGATATCATTGTAGACCGTTTGAAGAGAGAATTCAAAGTAGAAGTTAACCAAGGTCAGCCGCAAGTAGAGTACAAAGAAGCTCTTACTGCTACTGCTAACCATAGAGAAGTTTATAAGAAACAATCTGGTGGTAGAGGTAAGTTTGCGGATATCGTATTCGAAATCGGTCCAGCCGATGAAGGTAAGACAGGTCTTGAATTCATTAACGAAATCAAGGGTGGTAACATTCCTAAAGAATTTATCCCTTCTGTAGAAAAAGGATTCAAGGAAGCAATGAAGAATGGTCCTTTAGCAGGATTCGAAGTTGAAGCAATGAAGATTACCCTTAAAGATGGATCTTTCCACGCGGTAGACTCTGACCAACTTTCTTTCGAATTAGCAGCTAAGTTAGGTTTCAAAGCGGCTGGTAAAGCAGCGAAGGCTGTAATTATGGAGCCTATTATGAAGCTTGAAGTAGTTACTCCGGAAGAATATATGGGGGATATCGTAGGAGACCTTAACAGAAGAAGAGGTACTATTAACGGTATGGACGATAGAAACAACGCTAAGGTTATCAAGGCATTTGTTCCTCTTTCTGAAATGTTCGGGTATGTAACATCTCTTAGAACGCTTTCTTCTGGTAGAGCAACATCTTCTATGGAGTTTGAAAAGTACGAACCAGCTCCTCAGAACGTGGCTGACGAAGTAATAGAAAAAGCAAAAGGTTAATCTTTTAAAATTTAGAATTAAAATGTCACAAAGAATCAGAATAAAACTAAAATCTTACGATTACAATTTGGTAGATAAGTCTGCTGAGAAAATCGTAAAAACAGTAAAATCTACTGGTGCTGTAGTGAATGGTCCTATACCATTGCCTACTCACAAAAGAATCTTTACGGTTCTTAGATCTCCGCACGTTAATAAGAAGGCGAGAGAGCAGTTCCAACTTTCAGCTCACAAGAGATTGATGGATATCTACTCTTCTTCTTCTAAAACGGTAGATGCTTTAATGAAGTTAGAGCTTCCTAGCGGTGTAGATGTAGAAATCAAAGTTTGATAAATAAACTTTGCTATGATATTATAACGCCTCCCTTAATAATTAAGGGAGGCGTTTTTTTATGTAAAATAGATTGTCAATAAAAAAATAGTTTTATATTCGTAGCATAACAATAAAAAGTAAAAGGCTATGAAAAGAAATCTATTAAAAACAGCAATTGCATTTTGTGTGGTAGGGGCTGGCTTGGGTTCTCTCTATGGACAAGAGGGCTATAAAGCTCCATTAGCCGAGAGTGTGAGTCCAGTTACGATGGCGGATGATGCCGAGTTGGATAATATGGTGTTTCCGACTTCAGAATGGCAGACTTTTGCCGATGTGTCTTGGTATTCGGATGCGGTGAACGAGTTTACCTTAACCACCGAGGCGCAACTCGCTGGTCTGTCCAAATTGGTGAAGGAAGGTAACAGTTTTTCGGGAAAAACCATTAGTCTTGGGAACGATTTGGACTTGGGCGAACACCTTTGGACAGCGATTGGCTACACTTACAGAACGCCGTTTTCTGGTAATTTTGACGGGAAGCATCACACCATTAAAAATCTAAAAGTGTACCGAGGGGATAATGGGGATTTCCTGGGGCTGTTCGGCTACTATGCTTCGGGGAATTTAAAAGACTTGACGATTGACGGAGGTATGGTAAGAGGGAAGGATACGGCTGGAGTGCTGGTAGGGAATTTCACCTCGGGGGCTACAATGAGCAACTGCCATATCAAGAACGGAAAACTGTTGGGCGTTTACGACCCTAATTATACCACGAGTGCCTTTAATGTGGGGCTGCTGTGCGGTTCGGTAACTTCTTCCAGCGTGGTGGATTATTGTTCGGCGGAAGGCGTGATTAAAGGCTTCCAGCAGGTGGGAGGCTTGGTAGGCTCGCCTTGGAACAAAGCCGTGATAAAAAACTCTTATTTTAAAGGAAAAGTAACGGGAGCTTTTTTTGTGGGAGGTTTAGTAGGGTTCAGTACCTTTGCCTTCAGTCCTAATTCCGAGGTTTTAATAGAGGATTGCTATGCGATGGCGGAAGTGATGGGGACTGAACACGTGGGCGGTTTTTACGGCGGTTTGCAGGTGGGGAAAATTAAAAATTCGTATTCTGTGAGTACCGTTGATGGCGCTTCGGGAACGGTAGGGGGATTTGTGGGAAGTATCGGAGGCGGAGGCGTTCTTGAAAATACTCATTTTAACAAGACCGTGGCTCCGATGTCGGGGTATGGCGATGCTCCAGCTCCGGGAGTGGACCTTATGGGGCATACCACCGAAGCGATGAAAGTGCAGTCGTTCTTAGATTTACTGAATAATAACCGAACACCTGAAAAATGGAAATTCGAGAGCGGTGTAAATGAGGATTACCCTGTGATTTACGATGCGGCGACGATGGCTGTTTCCGAAATTAAGAAACCCGACCAAGTTTCCATCTATCCAACGGTGGCGAAGGATAAGCTGTACCTGTCGGATAAGGCTCAAACCTACACTTACCAAGTGCTTGATGTTACGGGGAGAGTGCTAAAAAGCGGCAAAACCAACGCTTCCGTAGAGGTGGGCGACTTGAACCGAGGCGTGTACTTGCTGAAACTGGAAAACGGACAAGGCTACACGGTGCATAAGTTTATGAAAGATTAGTTTTATTTGTTTAGACTAAAGCCTCCCTATCTAAGGGGGGCTTTTTTTAGGATAAAAAATAAAAATTTTGGGGTTGGGGAACTGCCGCCCCATCTTGGGGAACATTTTTTTTAGCTAAAGAATAGATTTTATTTTATAGGAAAAGGCTTCCCCATTGTTGAAAATAAGGTCCCCAAGATAGGGGGACGGTTTTTTAAGTTGGGGGAAGGTTGCCCCAAAGAGGGGAGGGTTTTCCCCGAGTTATTTAATGAAAATTTCATTTTGATAGGTGGAAAATAATATTAAATTTGTATCAGCAGACCCTAACTATTGATAAGTTTCAAAAAGTGAAGTCTGGAGTATTAACTTAAAACCGTTTCATTATGCCAAAAAAAGGACTTGCAGAAGTAATACACGCTGCAGAGCTTATGTTGAGCGGGCTAAAAGCCCATCAGTCGGAGTTGTCGTCAAGAGGATTAGATGCCGCTTTCATAAAGACGATGGAAGATTTGATGAAAGACTTGGTACAGGCAAACAATCTCCAAGAGAAATTGAAAGCCGACTTAAAAACGCAAACCGCCAAAGTAGAAGAGCTGATGAGTAACCTGCAGAAAACGGCTTCCGAAGCCAAGAAGAGGGTAAAATTAGATGTCCAAAGCTCCCAATGGAAAGAGTTTGGAATTGAGGACAAACGCTAACGATGCGAATGGTAAAGCCGCCAATAGAGGGCGGCTTTATTTTGTTAAGGTATTGTTTGAAATTTATATAAATAAATTAAATGTGATTTTTATCATATAAAAATTTTTGTATTTGAAAAAAATACTTATATTTGTAGTGTATTAAACAACTAAATTTTTATGTTATGAAAAGATTATTTTTTGTGGCTACATTATTGGTAGCTGGTATTGTAAGTGCAAAGGAGGGTAATATTCCATCTAAGGATTTAAAGAACGAAATCTCAAAACATCAGTTTGAGAATGAAATTTCTAACAATGTTAATAAGAAAGTGCTTGGTATTTTTGACTTTAATGAAAAAAGCAATGCTGTTGCTCATTCAAAGTGTTATGTTGAGGATAAAAGTGGTAACTTACATGAGGTTAAATGTCCAAAAATAATTATACTTAGATAAAAATTATTGGGCATGTATAATATATGCCCAATTTTATGTTTTAATTTTATTCTAAAATTTATGAAACTACGTTGTGTTTTGTTGTTTCTTTATTTCTCTTTCTCCTTTTCGGCTCAGGAGTTGATGGTGTATTATAATGTGAGTTTTAAATTGGATTCTCTGCAAGAACACTTCAATAAGGAAGAAGCCGTATTGGATATATCTAAAAATGAGGTGAAATTTTATTCCACAGAGTATCTAAAAGCGGACTCTATCCAAAAGCAAACGAATGAGATAAATTTTGCTTATCCCAAATTAGAGTATAAAGTTAAAAGGGCTCTTAATACTTCTGAAAATACAGAGTATGTTACGGTTTATATGGATTATTATGCGTTATCGTCTAACGATACCCAAAATTGGACGATACTAGATGAGACCAAAACCGTTAACGGTATTGTATTGAGAAAAGCCGTAACCCGATTTGGTAAAAGAGATTGGGAGGCTTGGTTTTCGGATAAATACCCGGTTTTAGAGGGACCATATAAATTTAGAGGGTTGCCTGGGCTTATCTTTGAATTACGAGATACAAAGGATAATTTTATATTTTCCGTTAATCGGATTGTGCCTAAAAAAGAAAAGGTAGAAACCGATAATTTTTTAGAAACCAATTATGGCAAAAAAGCATTTCCTATTAAATTGGGCGTTTATCAGAAATTAAAGTTAGATGATTATCATAATCCATTAAAGGGTCAAGAAAACTTGATAGTAATGGGTAAAGATGGTAAACCAGCAAAAATTGATAAAAGAGAGCAAATCTTAAAATATCAAAATCATCTAAGAAAATATAATAATCCGATAGACTTAAATTTGGCGGTTACTTACCCTGATAAGAAATAACATTGTTATTATGTACAAGTTCCTTCTATTTATATAGGAGGAATTTTTTGTATTAGGAAAAAACACTTACTTTTCATTTTTGTTTAGTGATAGAATAATCTGTTTAGTTGAGATGAAAATAGTTGTTAAAATAGGTTGTATATTGTTATTTTGCCTTTCTTGTAATGTGTTTGCTCAATCATTTTTAGCGAAGTATCAGGTGACTTTTGTCAAAGATACTTTAAGTTTTAATTCGTTAGAAGAAGTAATGGATTTACAAATTGTGGGAGAGCAGTCTGTTTTTAGGAGCACTGTAAAATCTTTGTCGGACTCTCTTTCTAAAAAGGAGATTAGGAATGCTTTAAGCATCGTAAAAGATGGGCAGGTAGTGTTAGATATTACAAATGTCCCAAAACCAAAATTAAGACAAGAAGCTATTCGGCAGAAAGATGAAGTGTTGGTGTATGATAGGATTTTTACAGATGATTTTTACTTCCCATTAACGGATAAGGTCGTTTGGAACATAACTAATGAGAAGGAAGTTATCAACTCTTATAGGTGTATAAAGGCGGTATCTCATTATAGAGGTAGAGATTATGAGGCTTGGTTTACAGAAGAGATACCCATTTCAGAAGGTCCTTATATATTTAAAGGTTTGCCAGGATTGGTAGTTAAGGTTTATGACAAGAAGAAATATTACACTTACGAACTTACCTATTTTGCCAAGAAAGATAAGTTGGAACTCGCTAAACCCAGTTCTAACGCCGCTAAGGTGAATATGGAACAATTTTCGCAAATGAGAAAAGTTCTGCCAGAAACCATAATCCAAAGATTTGAACAGAGGTTGAACAAACCTTTACCAGAGGAAAGGAGAAAATTGGTTAGGCAGAATGCCTTGAAAGATAACAATCATATATTCTAAACGGATAAATAATAATAGGTTAAAACTTCTCTTTTACTTAGGGTGGGAGAGAAGTATTTTGGTTTGTGGTTAAAAAAAATAAAATCTACAATATTCAAAAAATGTTTATCTTCGTGGGTATGAATAAAATACTGATGTTTCTGCTATTAGGGCAGATGATTTTTGGGCAGAATATAAAAAGTATTCAATTATTTAACCCTAAAACTAACGATGGTACACCTGTCATCAATATTGGGGAGCAGTTGGTTTTAAGGTTTGATGATTTGTCGGGAGGGAGTTCAATCTATCGCTATACGCTGAAGCATTATGATAGGAATTGGCAGGAAGATGGTCTATTTTTTACCGAGTATGCCAGTGGCGATTTGAATGGGATTATCAACAACTTTCAATACTCTTTTAATACTTTACAAAGATATACGCATTACGAGCTAGTATTTCCTAACGAGCAGATAAAGCCTAAGATTTCGGGGAATTTTGAAATTGTAATTTACAAAGATTCTCCCTCTAAGCCTTTGTTTAAAAGGAGGTTTTGTGTGGTTGAAAATAAGGCTTCTTTAGCACTTAATCTTAGCCGATTTTCGGATAGCAAAAGGCAAGAGCTTAATCAAAGGGTAGAGGTAAAGGCTATGGGAGACCAAACTTTGCTTAATAATGTTAATTCTGTTTCCTTGAATGTAATTCAAAATAATAATTGGGAAATTGGAATTTACAATCAGAAGCCTAGCAGTACTTTGGGTAGTGGGCTAATGTTTCAGCAACTGAATTTAGCTTTTGAAGGGAATAACGAATTTTATTACTTTGATAATAAGAATATGGGTAGAGCTTTTGATATGGTAGCAGGGGCTGAAACGATGGAAGGTACTAATTATACTTACTTGCATCCTGTTTGGGCATATCCACTCAATTATCAGTATCAGCCAGATGTTAATGGAGCATTTTATTTCAGAAGAAATGATTTAGGTTTGGAAAGAGATGCTCATAGAGAAGCAGACTATTCTTGGGTACATTTTTATTTAGATTCGGAGCCGATACAGGGTAAAATTTATGTATTGGGACAGTTTAACAATTACATCGCAAACGAGGAAAGCCAAATGTACTATGATGAAAATAGGCATCAGTATGTAGCAAAAATTTATCTGAAGCAAGGATTCTACAACTATATTTTAGCGACACAAAAGGAGGGAGCAACGCTAAACTATGGAGAAATAAATGGTAATTTTTGGCAAACCGAAAATCTTTATCAAGCGTTTTTGTATTACAGACCTTTCGGAGCTAATTATGATGGGCTTTTAGGCTACGGAGAGTTAAGAGCTCCTGTTCAGTAGAAAAGGGTTTTATACAAATTTTGTAGGGTCTGGATAGCGGTAATTATAAGGGATTTCTATTTCGGAGAGGCGAGAAGAAATAATTCTCCCAAATGTTTCTTGTGGGGTTGTTGGGACAGCTTTCCCTATTTGTTGGTTTAGGATTTCTAACTTGGTAGGGTGTAGAGGAGCTACAATATTGTATATTTTTGAGGTTAAATTTCGGTTCAGCATTTTCTCTATAACAAGGCAAACATCTTTATAATGAATGTGATTAACCATTTGGTGTAAGTTGTTTACTTTGTAGTTGCTTAGCATTCGGTTGCCGCCCATAAGTCCACCCAGTCGTAAAATGTTTAGGTGAGGGAAATTAGATTTCATTTGTTTTTCAATGGATAGAATGTGTTGGTCTAAATCAGCTTCGTCTAGTGTATTTTCGTTGATGATTCTTTCAATCTGTGGATAAATACCAATAGAACTCATTAAAAAAATAGGATTTTCAAAACCGAAAATAAAGCGACTGATATTATGAAACCTCATTTTAAGAAGGTTTAAATCTGTGCGTTTTGAAAATGGAACTGTAATAACAATAGCATCTAATTTTGAGATAATTTCCCAAGGGGCATCAATGGGATTATCAAAATTGACGATATTCGTTTGGTAGCCTTTAATTTTTAGTAGGTTGGTTTTACTTTCGGAAGTATTAGTCGTGTGGATAGAGTAGGCAGGAGCAAAATGCTCTACCAAATGTTTGCCTAGCCAGCCGCAACCTATAATGCCGAGATGTTTCATAACTAATGGATATAAAAAGCCCCACGCTTTATCAGCAGACGTGGGGAATATTTTAGCTTAAATAGAAATTTTTTAATTCTTCCTCACAAAGCGTTTTAATGACTTCTATCCAGCGGTCTTCATCGTTAAGACAAGAGATGTAATGGAACTGTTCTCCTCCTGCGTGCAAAAATTCCTCCTTGCCCTCTTCGGATATTTCTTCTAAGGTTTCTAAACAGTCCGATACAAAGGCAGGGCAACAGATAGCTAATTTTTTAACTCCTTTTTTAGGTAGATTTTCTAAAGTTTCGTCTGTGTAAGGCTCAATCCATTTGTCTTTTCCTAAACGAGATTGAAAGGAAACGATGGTTTTCTCTTTTGGTAAATTAAGTTGTTGAATTACCAATTCTGTGGTTTTAAAACATTGATGACGGTAGCAAAACGAATGACTAGGGTTGCTCTCACGAGAGCAACAATCATTAAGGTTGCACGTTTTGGTAGGGTCTGTTTTGTAGATGTGTCTTTCTGGTACACCGTGGTAAGAAAACTGTAAAGCATCAAAATCTTGAGGCAATTTTTCTCGGATACTATCAGCTAAACATTTAATATAAATATCTCGGTTGTAGAAAGGCTGAACATAATTAACTCTCACACTAGGAAAGTGTTTTTTTCTTACCTCTTCTGCCTTGTCTATTACGGTTTCTGTGGTACTCATAGCGTATTGCGGATACAACGGAAACAGAACAATATCTGTAACGCCTTGTTCTATAAGTTTTCTCATACCGTTTTCTATGCTAGGTTGGGCGTACCTCATACCTATTTCCACAGGGATATCTACTAATTTTTGTAGTTTGGTTTTTATTTTTTCTGTGATTACGATAAGGGGAGAGCCTTCTGGAGTCCACACCGTTTCGTAAGCTGCTGCGGACTTTGGAGGTCTAGTTTTGAGAATAATACCTCTCACCAATAATGCACGGAAAAACCAACGATAATCAATGACCTTTTCGTCCATCAAAAATTCGTCTAGATATTCTTTAACATCAGACACTTTGGTGGATTTGGGCGAACCTAGATTAACTAATAATATCCCTTTTTTTGACATAGTTTTGTTTTAGCGTGATTAAATTTTAGCCGTTTACAGCCTCCACTTTTTCTACCAAATCGGGCAGAAATTGTTTTAGTACATTCTCTATACCGCCTTTCAGCGTAGCTGTAGAACTTGGGCAACCGCTACAAGCACCTTGTAGTAGCATTTTGGCAGTTTTGGTGCTTTCGTCGTACTCCATTAGAGAAATTTTACCGCCATCGTTTTCTACGGCAGGAGCCACATATTCGTTAAGTATGTCGCTTATCTTTTGTTCCGTATCGGTATATTCTCTGTTAATGATTTTCTCTACTGGATTTTCGTGTTTTTGGGGTTCTTTATGAGAAACCTCGCCACCATTTTGGAGATATTCAGCAATAAAAGCTCTAGTAACTACCATCACTTCGTGCCACTGTACAGAATCATCTTTGGTAACCGCAACAAAGTTATCCGAAATAAAGACCTCTTGGGCAAAACTAAATTCTTTGAAAATAGCTTGAGCCAAAGGCACTTCTGTGGCTTCCTCACGAGATTTAACCTCCACAAACCCTTCTAATAATAGTCTTGAGGCTACAAATTTCATTACCGAAGGGTTGGGTGTCATTTCGGCGTAAATTTGATACACTTCTTTCCTCTGTTGGCGATAAATTCTAGGGTTAGCAAGAAGCTCGTCTTCGATAACATTTTTAAGACTTTGTACTACATGCTCCCATTCTACGGTATCTTGCTTAGCAACAGCAATAAAATTAGCCGTAATGAATATCTTATCCACAAAAGGATAATTAAAAAGTTCTTGAGCTAGTGGTATCTCCGAAATATCCGAATTTCTATCGAGTTCCAATGAGCCTGGGATTAAGTTGTAATCCGCAACGAACTTCATTACTCTAGGATTTTCTGTGGCTTCTATGATGATTTGTCGCATTTTTAATATAAATTTGGAACTGCAAAAATACGGAAACCAACTTAGACGATAGAATACTAGGTTTAGTTTTTTTCAATGATTGCAATTTATAGAAAGAAACCAGTTTTAATAGATTAAAATAAAACCGAAAATATGGCACTTATAAGACCTCTTTTAGGAAAAACTCCACAGATAGGAGAAAACACTTTTTTAGCAGAAACCGCTACTATTATAGGCGATGTAAGTATGGGGGCAGAATGTAGCATTTGGTATAATGCCGTTATTCGTGGAGATGTGCATTATATCAAAATGGGGAACAGGGTTAATGTTCAAGACAATGCTATGCTACACTGCACTTACGAGAAATATCCACTTGTTATAGGTAACAATGTATCTATTGGGCATAATGCTATTGTGCACGGCTGTACCTTGCACGACAATGTACTTATAGGTATGGGGGCTATTGTGATGGATAACTGCGTGGTGGAGTCCAATTCTATTGTTGGGGCAGGCTCTGTGGTTACACAAGGCACACACATTAAATCTGGCGAGGTATGGGGCGGAATTCCAGCTAGAAAAATTAAAGATATGTCCGCTGAACTCCTAGAAGGCGAAGTAAATAGAATTGCTAACAGTTATGTAAAATACTCTAGTTGGTATAAAGATGATGAGTAAGAAGAAACCTATCTTAGAAACCACTAAAATGGGTGAAAACTTGCATACTTCCGCAAAAGATAATATGCTAGCCACGCTGAAGTATGAAAAAATGTAGCGTGCTTGGAGGAAAAAACACGCGTGAAAAAAAAATCCGCACGCGTGTTTTTCTCCAAAAACACGTGTGTTTTTTGGGGTGCCTCGCGAAAGCCCTCTACAAAGGCGTTTGCTCATTTAGTTCAAGGTTCAAGTATTCAATGTTTAAAGTTGAATAAGCGTACATACCCCTTAAACCTTAAACATAGAACATTTAACAGTTTAACAACTTAGCAATTTAACAATTTAACAATTTCACAACTAACATCTATAAACAATAACATTTTATGAACAAGACTTTATTATGCACGGTGTTTCTGCCTTTAGTGCTGAATGCCCAAGATGATTATAAAGGCAGAGTGGGCATCAATACCACTACGCCCCAAGCGACTTTAGATATTTCTAAGGTAGAAGTAAGTCCTACGATGCCAGCAGATAAGGCACAAGGGGTGCTATTTCCTAAACTGACTACGGCGGAACGACTTACCTTTTCTCCCAATACCAAAAAGGGGACTCTGATTTACAATAAAGACAAGAACTGTATAGAAATGTACAGAGGTCTTATCGGTGGAGTACACGAATGGGCTTGTATTAACGATGCTAGTGTATTTGCCAATCCCTATGCTCCAGCTACAGCCACTCTAGGAACGGTACAAGATATTAAGCTGGTGGTCTTTAAACACAATGGCAAAGACTACTTGGTACAAGGGAGCAACTTACAAGAAACAGGCATAGCTGCTGGAGCAGAAATTACAGTAAATATCCCTTACAGCGGTGCATCGCCCGCTAATGGCGCTTATACCGCTTATGAACAAACCTTAGCCCTAAAAGACGGGAGTGGTTATATGCGAAATTTTAAGTTGTCTTACCCAGCGGGTAATTTTACGGGGGCAGCAGGTACTATATCCGCTAAACTAAAGAATGTAAGTGGGGCTACTTACTACCCTGCCTTAGACCCAGAAGATGGCATATACCGTAATGCCATTAGCAGTGCCAATGCTTATACCATTAGTCTGAATGGGAGCAGTACTACTACGCTCAAAGTGAAAACGATTACAGGCATTCCTGACCGCTGCTTTGATAAGACTACTTCAGAATGTGTAGGCTATGGAGAGAATGTAAAAGAGCATAATTTTGTCTATCTTCCAATCACGGGACCCGATGGTAGAGTTTGGCTCAATAATAACCTAGGTGCAGATTATGCTAGAGTAGGTTCAGAGTGGTTTGACCCTGCGCGTCAGGCGGGGGCATTGGATTATACAAATACCACCACCGCAATGCCTCTTTCTAGCCCTACTGCTAATCAGATTAAAAAGGACTGGCGTGCGTATGGTTCGTTATTCCAATGGCAGCGTAACCCAGACGGTCACGAGTTGATTAACTGGTCTGGTTCAAGCAGTGGTACACCGAAGTATACTATTACCACTCCTACTTTATCTTCTTCTTGGACGAACCCTGGTCACAGTAATTTTATCACGGGTGGTAATTCAAGTTATGCTTCTTGGGTTACTAATACCTTAAATCTTGATGTAGCAAATAAGAACTTATGGCAGGTGAATGGTTCTAACAACCCTTGTCCTGTAGGTTATCACGTTCCTACTCACGATGAGCAAATCGCTTTACATAATGCCATTACGGGACAGACCTTAGGTAATAGTAGCTCTTCTTCATCGGCGATGTGGAATGAGCAGAAGCTCCGCCTGCCTGCCAGTGGTTACCGCTACGCCAACGATGGCTCGCTCAGCAATCAGAGCAGCCTCGGCTACTTGTGGAGCAGCGAGCAGGACAATAGCTACTACTCGTGGCGCCTGTGGTTCGGTAGCAGCGGTAGCTACGCGAGCAGCTACAGCAGTCGTGCGGACGGCTTTAGCGTCCGCTGCCTCAAGGATTAACTGGGCGTTCTCGGCGGTTGGTGGTTGGCACTCCTGCCACTAAGCACTCTTTAAAAATCTGATGCTTATAAAATCTAAAACTTATAGGCATCGGATTTTTTTTTATAAGCATAAAAATAATTTTTATAGGCATAAGTTTTAGGTGCTGTCCTTTTGGCTTGCCCTAAACCTAATGCCGTCTTGCCTTCCTCCTTAATGTAGTCTTATAAATTTTGTACTTTTGCGAGGTGAATGAAACTTTAGAACTTCAGCTAAAAACTTTACCGAAAGAGCCTGGCGTTTACCGTTATTATGACGAAGCGGGGCAACTGCTCTATGTAGGGAAAGCCAAAAACCTTAAAAACAGAGTACTATCCTACTTCAATAAAAATCAAGTGGGTTACAAGACTAGAATTATGGTTAAAAAAATCCACCGCTTAGAGATTACCATAGTTCCCAGCGAATACGACGCCCTCCTTTTAGAAAACAACCTCATCAAGGAACATCAGCCTTTCTACAATATTATGATGAAAGACGACAAAAGTTTCCCTTGGTTGTGCATCAAAAATGAACCTTTCCCTAGGCTATTTCTTACCAGAAAACGCATTAAAGATGGCTCCGAATATTATGGTCCTTACGCTAAAGTAAAACCTGCCAAGGTGCTTTTAGAAACCATTAAAAACCTCTATAAAATCAGGACTTGTACGCTTAATCTTTCCGAAGATAGAATAGAGAAAGCCAATTATAAAGTCTGTTTAGAATACCACATTAAAAACTGCGAAGGTCCTTGTGAAGGTCTAGAAAGCGAGGAAGATTACGAAAAGAAAATCAATGCTGTAAGAGGAATTATAAAAGGAGATTTCCGTTTGGCAAAAGCCTACTTAGAAGAGGAGATGCTAAAACACGCTTCCAATCTAGAGTTTGAAAAAGCTCAAATGGTAAAGGAAAAGTTGGCGTTTTTGGAAGATTATCAGGTTAAACACACCGTGGTTAATCCTAGTATAGACGATGTAGATGTCTTTGGTATGGTAAGCGATGAAACGGCGGCTTACATCAATTATTTTAAAATCAGAAATGGAAATATCGTTCAAAGTTACACTTCCGAATTCAGAAAAAAACTAGAAGAAAGCGACGAGGAAATACTAGAAGAAGCCGTAGTTGCAATTAGAGATAAGTTTCAATCCGAATCTAAGGAAATATTACTACCGTTCCATTTAGGCACCGAAATTCCTCAAGTGAAACTCATCGTTCCGAAAGTGGGAGACAAAAAGAGAATTGTAGAACTCTCCGAAAAAAATGCGAGAGAATATCGTCTAGAAAAACTAAAGCAAATCCAAATTGTAGACCCTGACCGCCATACCAATCGTATTATGGCAGAAATGAAAACGCTTCTTAGGCTTCCAGAAGAGCCAAGACACATTGAGGGGTTTGACAATTCTAATATCCAAGGGACTAACCCAGTATCTGCCTGTGTCGTCTTTAAAGACGGTAAACCTAGCAAGAAGGATTATCGTATTTTCCACATCAAAACCGTAGAAGGTCCTAACGACTTTGCTTCTATGGAAGAAGTGATTTACCGAAGGTACAAAAGATATTTAGATGAAGGCGAGCCTCTACCTCAACTGATATTGATAGACGGCGGTAAGGGACAATTGAGTTCTGCCGTTAAAAGTTTGAAAAAGTTAGATTTATATGGTAAAATCTCCATCGTAGGTATTGCGAAAAGGTTGGAAGAGCTATTTTTCCCTAACGACCCTATTCCTTTATATTTAGATAAAACTTCGGAAACGCTTAAAGTCTTGCAAAGAGTGAGAGACGAAGCCCACCGTTTTGGAGTGAAGCACCACCGCACCAGAAGAACCAACAGCACCCTAAAATCAGAACTAGAAGAAATCCCAGGTGTTGGAGCTAAATCCATAGAGCTATTGCTAAGTAAACTAAAATCGGTAAAACGTATTAAAGAAGCCTCACAGGAAACCTTAGAGGAAATTTTAGGCAAGTCTAAAGGCAGTATAGTATGGCAGTATTTTAATGAATAACGGCTGATATTTTACGATAGCCTAGATAGCCCAATAGCACTCCAAAGGTATTTAGCAAAATATCATCTATATCAAACACGCCTAGCCGTGTGAAATATTGCATACTTTCAACGATAGTAATGGCAACGATAAAATCTAGCAAGAGTATCCTTAGGTTTTGATATTTAGGACAGCACCACCCCAAAAATCCAAACGGAATAAACATAATGATATTCCCAAAAATGTTAATCGCTACATTTTGCCACAGCACCGACTTCTGCACAAATTCTAATGTAGAGACCAGTGGCGTTAGGCGTACTATATTATAATCGTAAGGCGTTCGCCCAAATCCCACAAACATAAAATACAAAAGCAACAAAGTGTATGGTAGTATTAAAATTTGATACAGCTTTTTTAACATAGGTTACAAAAATATTCAATTTTAAAACACTAAATTTGTTTCTCCAAAAATAATAGAATGAAATATATTGTTCTAGCCCTTATATCAGGACTTTTATTCAGTGTTTCTTGGCCCGCTTACGGTGTGCCGTTTTTTATATTTTTCGCCTTTGTGCCACTACTTATGGTAGAACACGATATTTCTAAATTCAGTAGTATTAAAAGAAAAGGCTGGGCAGTTTTTGGCAGTTCTTACCTTGCCTTTTTAGTATGGAATAGCATTACCACAGGTTGGCTATATGAAGCCAGAAATCCTGATGGCTCTCACGCCGTTTTCGCTGTATTATTTCCAGTGTTAGTTAATTCACTTCTGATGAGTTTGGCCTTTCAATGTTATCACTGGTACAAAAATGCTAAAAGCACCTATTGGGGATTAGCTTTTTTTATTGTGGTATGGATGGCTTTTGAGAAATTCCACCTCGAATGGGAATTTTCTTGGCCTTGGCTTCATCTAGGCAATGCCTTTGCCGACTATCCAAAACTCATACAATGGTACGATACATTAGGAGCTACTGGTGGTAGTTTTTGGATTTTAATCATCAATGTTCTTACATTTTATACTCTAAGAATTTGGGAAGCAGGAAGAGTACGAAAAGATTTAATAAAGAACATCTGTATCGTTTCTGCTGTTATTGTTGTGCCTATGCTTATCTCTTTAGTTAAATATCACAACTTTAATGAAAAACCTATTGGGAAAGTTAGAGCTATGATGCTACAACCAGACCTCAACCCTTATACCGAAAAATACCAAAAAGACAGTCTCCAAATAGTAGATGAACTACTCCATCTCGCTAAAGAACATCAAACCTCTAATATAGATTTCTATCTTGCTCCAGAGACAGCGTTCCCAGGATATGGAGGATTGTCAGAAAAAGGATTGAAACAAAGTACCCTCATTAAAAAGGTAGAAGATTATCTTAGCCATCAGCCTAAATCGGTTTTTGTAGGTGGCGTTTCTACTTATAATGTATTCTATAACGAGAATGAAGCTCCCAAAACGGCAAGTTATTATCCGTCCCAAGGGATTTGGGTGGAGAACTATAACTCTGCTATACAGATTGCTCCTTCTTTGCCCTATCAACTTTATCATAAAGCCAAGCTCGTCCCAGGTGTAGAGATATTCCCTTATATTTCTGTACTAAAACCCTTATTGGGAGAAGCTATGCTTAATTTTGGAGGCACAATTTCGTCATTGGGTATGGATAAAGAACGAGCGGTGTTTACCAATCCTTATAATAAAGGTAAAATAGCACCAATTATCTGTTACGAAAGCATTTACGGTGAGTTCGTTACCGATTATGTAAAGAAAGGAGCTAACTTTTTAGGGATTCTCACCAACGACTCTTGGTGGGGCGTTACACAAGGTCATCGCCAGTTACTCGCTTATGCAAAGCTAAGAGCCATAGAGACCAGACGAGAGGTGGCTCGTTCGGCAAATAGTGGTATATCCGCCCATATAGATGCCAGAGGAGAGATTGTAGCCGATACTTTCTACGGAGACCAAACCGCTTTGATTGCCGATATTAACCTATACGACAGCACTACTTTCTACACCAGAACAGGAGATTTGTTATCTAGAATTTCCATTTTTATTTTAGGATTTTTGGTATGTTACCTTGTGATAGAAAAATTGATGAGTAAAACACCTCAACGCCAAAAATAATTTTAGTTCCATTAAATCAAAAAATAACTTTATGAGTTTTCAATCGGTAAAACAATTCTTTGAAACCCATCTTGGCAATCCTGCCCAATATTTTGAAGCCTTACCTGCTAGTGGTTCTGCTCGGGTAAACTATGTAGGCATAAGCCATACGGGAGAAAAGTACATCATCACTTACAACGAAAACTTAAAAGAAAATGAAGCGTTCTTCTATTTTTCTTCTTTATTTTTTGATTTAAAACTGAATACACCACAACTTCTCAAAATCTCCGAAGATAGAACGACTTATATCCAAACCCACTTAGGCGACCATACTTTGTCGGAAATCATCAGTAAAGAAGGATTAAGCAACAGAGTGAAATTTTTGGTAAAAGAAACCCTAACAGCTCTGTACCATTTTCAGCAAAGTACTCTCAACCAAATAGACTACTCCAAAACTTTTGAATACGAAGCCTATAACGATTTGCCCATCACCCACGATTTATATTATTTCAAAAACTTTTTGGTAGATATTTTAGAACTTCATTACCATAAATCTACCCTTCTTAAAGAGTTTAAAGAAATTGTAAAGCGTATAGAACTCATAAAACCTCGTGGACTGATGATAAGGGATTTTCAATCTAGAAACATTATGGTAAACGCATCGGATAAGGTGTTTTTCATAGATTACCAGTCCGCAATGGAAGGACCTCTAATTTATGATGTTATTTCTATGCTTTACCAAGCAAAAGCCAACTTCCCTGAAGACTTTAGACAAGAAATGCTAGATTTTTATTTCAATCTATATACCGACAAAGAAACTCAAACCCAACTTAAAAATGGGGTAGAACTAATAAAGCTCATTAGATTTATGCAAGTTTTGGGTGCTTATGGCTTTAGAGGACTGATACAGAGAAAGGCTCATTTTATAGAAAGTCTTCATCAAGGCATAGACAATCTCTACCAATTCTCCGAACAATGGGACGAAATGCCAAACTTCCCAGAACTAAAACAAGTGATTAAACAACTGAAAACCGCAGATTTTCAACTTTAAATTTTGGGGTAAAGTTCCGCGATTTAGTCTTCCTCTTTGTGTTCCAAATAGCGATAATGATTGTCTAGCAATCTTATTTCGTGATATTCAAAATCATCTGGGAGGACTTTTTTCCATTCAGAGAGAGTGCCTTGTGGTGCTTGTTTAAAGGTTTCTTCAAAGGTTTTTATTTTTTCAGCACTTATCAATCTAGGCAAATCTAATAGCCCTTGCTCTGCAAATTTCGCCAAATGCCCATAAACTGTAGATATTACCAAACCTCTCTCCTTAGCAATTTCGCCAATGGTTTTACCGTCTTCAAATAGTTGATAGGTCAGTACGTGGGTAGGCACTTTTTTAATCTCTGTGGTAATGCTCTTCTCATTAGTTTCGTCAAAAAGAGGCGTATCTATCAAGAATACCGATTTTAAATCATTAAGATAATCTTCTAAATCATCTAGCAATAGTTTGATTTCAGCATTGTAAGTTTTAAGCCCTTTGACGCCTTTGGTTTCAGCATAAAAATCTTTAAATGGAGTGAAAAAATGCTCCAAAGTTTGAGTAAAAAAATAATTAACCGCTCCTTTGGCTTTAGCTTCTATTTCGTCCCACTGCTCCTCGCCTTTGATGAACTTTTGCGTTTTTTGTTTTAGCACTCGCTCTAGTTTCTCAAATATCTTTACCCAATTGTCTATTTGAGGTTTTACTGATAGATAAATTTTCTTCGCTTTATTCTTATCTAAATCCCTAGTAACCAAAGCCTGATTATACCACTCCTCCAAAGCCTTGGTAAACCAGTTACAATCAATCCGTCTAAGTACCTTGCCTACACTATAATCGTGCTTTTCTGATTTTATAATTTCGCTGATGCGGTCGTTAGCATTGGTTTCTTTTTGAAACTCGGCAACCCTTTGGTCATTAAAAATAACCGCTTTGGATATTTGAGATTTAAGAACAATGCCCTCCAAAGTACGACATCTAGACAACGCCACATACACCTGCCCCGATGCAAAGGACTGCCCCGCATCTACAATCAGCCTATCAAAAGTAAGCCCTTGACTTTTGTGTATGGTAACCGCCCAAGCCAAACGAATAGGATATTGTTTAAAACTGCCCAACACTTCCTCCCTAATGTTTTTATCTTTATCTAAGAAGTAGCGTTTTTGTTCCCAAAGCTCGTGTTTTATGGTAAACTCTTCGTCTTCGCCGTCTATAATCACTCTGATTTCGTCTTGGTCTAATGCTGTAACCTCTGCCAATTTACCGTTAAAATAACGCTTCTCTGGACTAGCATCATTCCTAATAAACATCACTTGAGCCCCTACTTTCAGTTCTAGAATTTCCTCATTGGGATATTGGTGTTCATTAAAATCATCTCGTACTTCCGCTCTATAAAAATAAGACCGCCCACCCAAAGCCTCCAGTCGCTCTCTATTGATACTGTCCGCCATACGATTGTGGGAGGTTAAATAAACATAAGTCTCATCTTTAGGGTCAAAATCACTGATATATCTTGAGTTGAGTTTTTTATAATTATCCTCGCTAAGATTGCCCTCTCTTATCTCATTGAGAATATTAAGGAAAGTTTCGTCTTGCTGACGGTAAACTTTAGTAAGTTCCACCGTTACTAAATCTATCCCACGAAGGGCGTGAGCACTAAAGAAAAACGGCGAGGTATAATACCTTTGCAAGCTGTGTTCATCTCTTACCACTGGTGGCAACTGGTACAAATCTCCAATAAAAAGCATCTGAACTCCACCAAACGGCAACCCATTTCTACGAATATGCCTAAGGGAAAAGTCCATCATATCCAAAACATCAGCTCGTAGCATTGAAACCTCATCTATAATAATGATTTCAACCTCCCTAAGTAGCTTTAGTTTTGAACTTCGGTATTTAAAATGTTTTACGAGGTCTGGTATATTGTTTCCTAAGTAGCTGTCTATCCTTTCGGTAGTAGGAAAAAAAGGTCTTAACGGAAGCCCAAACATCGAATGAATGGTAACCCCACCCGCATTGATAGCTGCTATCCCTGTAGGAGCAACCACAATATGGCTTTTTCTAGTATTTTTCACAAAATGATTAAGGAAGGTAGTTTTACCAGTCCCCGCTTTACCTGTAAGGAATATATTTCTGTTGGTATGCTCTATAAGTTGAAAGACCTCGCTATTCATTCCCCAAAAGTACAAATTTTATAAGATTCTATTTATAAACCATATTCACTAATCTCCTTTTATTAAGTCTAGTAAAAGTACAAGCCTACATATTTATCACCAAAGACCATTTAAAGCAATGCTAAATTATCACCGCTCCATTCTCCGACCTAAGGAAACGAAGGCGTTAAGAAAATGGGGCGTCCATTCGTTAAAAAAGACCTATTGTTTGAACTAGCGTGGGCTTTAGACTTGGCGTGAGTTCTAGGGCTTTTAGAATGGACGACACATTTTTAGCCGTAGTTTTCTAGTCTTGAACTTTTGGTCCTTTTAGGTCAAGCTAAAAGTACAGACAACAAAAAATAATATTGTTCTTTTGCCTTGAAGCAAAAGAAGCAAAAATTCAAGACTGTAACCCCTTTGGCTAAACCTCATTACTAAAGGCTAAAATCCCCAAAACTCGCTCCAACGCTTTTGCCCACACCTTTGCTCAAACAGTGGGTATTTTTTAACGCCTTTACTAACGAGGTTCTTAACGCCGGCGGGCTTAGAGGTCAAGTATTCTCTACCATATATAATAACCGCTGCACTCCCGACCTAAGGAAACGGAGGCGTTAAGAAAATGGGTCGTTCATTCGTTAAAAAAGCCCTATTGTCTGAACAAGCGTGGGCTTTAGCCTTGGCGTGAGTTCTAGGGCTTTTAGAATGGACGACACATTTTTAGCCGTAGTTTTCTAGTCTTGAACTTTTGGTTCTTTTGTTTCAAGACAAAAGGACAAGCATACTATCACCAAAGACCGTTTTTTTTAAGCAATGCTAAATTATCACCGCTGCACTCCCGACCTAAGGAAATGGAGGCGTTAAGAAAATGGGGCGTCCATTCGTTAAAAAAGACCTATTGTCTGAACAAGCGTCGGCTTTAGCCTTGGCGTGAGTTCTAGGGCTTTTAGAATGGGCGACACATTTTTAGCCGTAGTTTTCTAGTCTTGACTTTTTGGTCCTTTTGGGTCAAGCCAAAAGGACATACACACATATTTATCACCAAAGACCGTTTTTTTTAAGCAATGCTAAATTATCACCGCTCCATTCTCCGACCTAAGGAAACGAAGGCGTTAAGAAAATGGGGCGTCCATTCGTTAAAAAAGACCTATTGTTTGAACAAGCGTGGGCTTTAGCCTTGGCGTGAGTTCTAGGGCTTTTAGAATGGACGACACATTTTTAGCCGTAGTTTTCTAGTCTTGAACTTTTGGTACTTTTGTTTCAAGACAAAAGGACAAGCATATATATTAATCTCCCTTCTTTTGCCTTGAAGCAAAAGAAGCAAAAATTCAAGACTGTAACCCCTCTGGCTAAACCTCATTACTAAAGGCTAAAATCCCCAAAACTCGCTCCAACGCTTCTGCCCACACCTTTGCTCAAACAGTGGGTATTTTTTAACGCCTTTACTAACGAGGTTCTTAACGCCGGCGGGCTTAGAGGTCGGATATACTATATATATTATAAGCACTCCTCTCCCAAAGACCATTTTAAAACTACTTTAAATGATAATAACTTAGCTATTATCACCGCTCTGCCGAGCAAAGGTAAGTTTAGGGAATGCCCCCGTAGCGGAATTGGGAGCGGTAGCTTCCAAATAGCAGGGGACAGTCCCGTGCCGTAGGCAAACCCAACCTTTGCTCTTGAACTTTTGGTCCTTTTGGGTCAAGCCAAAAGGACAAGCATACATATTTATCGCTTTGAAACAAACTTAACTCAATGGTTCGGCGAAGCCAAAAGGACAAAGACACATTAAAATTATTAAAACCCTGCCTTAGTTTATGTAAAACCTAACGAAGTTCTGTAACCCCTATGAATAAAAGCTTTCCGAAGATAAGCTAGGTAGGCTAAAAAACCTGCGCAGGTTTCACCAAAAACTACCGCAGGTTTTACCCAAAACCACA
>NZ_QXHU01000005.1:145624-171704 GCF_009663465.1 Riemerella anatipestifer | reverse complement strand
ACGGTTTACTTCACTTTTTCAAAGCCTGCCGCCTTCATACTATCTAAGATGCGTTTACCGGGGCGATAGTTTACGCCTACCGATTTAATAAGACTTTGGGTAAAATCTTTCTCCGTAGCGGCTCCGCCGCTGCTTAGAGTAGGATACAGCGTCCCCAACTTCTCCAAACGCACGATTTTGCTGTCCGACAAAGCATTTTGTATCACATTCTCTAAAGCGATGATAACGCCTTTAATATCTGCCTCACTGAGGGCAGAAAACTTCTCGATTTGTTTTACGAGCTCGTCTATACCTACCTCGCCGTCTGTGGTAGCACTAGCATACCACTTTTTGTTACCGCCGCCGCTTACACCCGGCTGACCTCTTTCTACTACTTTAAATTTAATTGACATAATACATTTATTTTATGGGTTATACTTTAGTTTATTTATCTTATATATAGGGAAAGGATTTTACCCTTTTGTTTTTTTGAGCTAAGCCCACTTAGTTATCCTTAATGCAATGCACGCTATGGGCTAAGGAACGTTCGGTGCTGCTGCCTGTGAAGCTATCGTAGCTATTGAACCATAGGTACCGAGAGTAGGGGCTGTGCTGCACGCTGCTCCACAAGATGCCGAAGATGCCCTGATAGTTGATTGAGCCATCGCTCTTATAGCGGTAACCATTGGTAGGCAGACGAAGCACCCGCTCGTTCCACATCGCCGGCAAATAAGAGCTACTATCACTATTACCTACATTCTGTCCCGTAATGGCATTATGTAAAGCCACTTGTTCATCGTGAGTAGGCACGTAATAACCCGAAGGACAAGGGTTGGTCTTACCCGTACCTGAAGACTGCCATAAATCCTTTTGAGTAGATGCTGCATCCAAGGTATCATTAACCCAACCCCAATAAGTTGAACTAGTACCTACGATAAAATTATTATGATTAGGGGTCGTCCAAGAATCAGATAAAGTAGTGGCGATAGTCGCATACTTAGGCGTACCACCTGTGGAGGAAGACCAAGTCATCAACTCGTGCCCATCTGGGTTACGCTGCCATTGGAAGAGCGAACCATACGCACGCCAGTCCATCTTAATTTGGTCGGCAGTTGGATTAGATAGCAGCACTGCGGAGGAGGTGTCTGTATAATCTAAAGCTCCCGCTTGATAAGTTGGGTCAAACCACGGTGAACCTACTTTTGCATAATCTGCACCTAGATTATTATTGAGCCAAACCCTACCATCGGGTCCCGTGATTGGAAGATAGACAAAATTATGCTCTTTTACATTCTCTCCATAGCCTACACATTCTGAAGTAGTCTTATCAAAGCAGCGGTCAGGAATACCTGTAAGGGTTTTCACTTTGAGCGTAGTGGTACTGCTCCCATTTAGGCTAATGGTGTAGGCATTCGCATTGCCAATAGCATTGCGGTATATGCCATCTAAAGGGTCTAAGGCGGGGTAATAAACAGCCCCACTCACATTCTTTAGTTTAGCTTGTATAGTGCCTGTTGCCCCTGCAAAATTACCCGCTGGGTAAGACAACTTAAAATCTTGCATATAGCCACTCTCATTTTTTAGGGCTAAGGTTTGTTCGTAAGCGGTATAAGCCCCATCAGTGGGTAATGCACTGCTGTAAGGTATATTTACTGTAATTTCTTCTTCATTGGCTATGCCCGTTTCCATAATATTACTCCCTTGTACCAAGTAGTTTTTGCCATCGTGTTTAAAGGCTATCCACTTAATATCCTGTACTGCTTCTAGAGTAGCTGTAGCCGGGGCAGAAGGGTTACTAATTTCACTGCCTGCATTCGTGTTGGTACAAGTCCACTCGTGTACTCCATTGATAAGACCTTTGTACATTTCTATACAATTTTTGTCCTTATTGTAAATTAGAGTTCCCTTCTTAGTGTTAGATGAAAAGGCAAGGCGTTCCGCCGTAGTCAATTCAGGGAATAACACCCCTTGTGGCTTATCTGCTGGCATCGTAGGGCTTACTGCCACCTTAGAAATATCTAAAGTAGCTTGGGGCGTAGTAGTATTGATGCCCACTCTGCCTTTGTAATCTTCTTGGGCGTTCAGCACTAAGGGCAGAAATACCGCACATAATAAAATCTTTTTCATAATGTTAAAGTTTATAGATGTTAAGTTGTGAAATTGTGAAGTTGTAAAAAGGTTTAAAGTTCAAGGAGCTGAAGCTGTTCAAGGTTCTATGTTTAAGGTTTAAGGGATAGGTACGCTTATTCAACCTTGAATATTTGAACTTTAAACCTTGAACTCTTGAACTAATGAGAAAACGCCTCCCCCCTCTAAACACACACAAAACGAGAGGAAAGGCTAAGACAGAACGAACAGAACGCTCCTCCTGTACGCTAGAAGCTCTAAACCCAAACAACCAATTTAACTTATGAAAAAGATGGGCTTCTAGCAGGTATTTATGAAAACAAAACTTAGCGTATGCCAAACGCCAAATGCCTCCAACGGAAGCTAGAGGAAAATTATTTATGATTGATGATAAAAATCTAAAGAATTTTTTATATAATACGACGCATACGCAGGTAACTCTTCTGTGTGTGTGTGTGTGTGTGTGTGTGTGTGTGTGTGTTTACAAAATTATTTGAGATAGCCAAATAATTTTGCAACTTTTTTTCACTTTGTTGTATGTAGCTGGTATCGTGTCGCATAAACTGGGGACAAGTATATAAACATTTTTTTAGATATGCAAGAGTTAGCATTCTTATTTTTGTATGCTTTCGTAGGAAAACCATTTTTAAGGAGTAAATTGTGTTTCCGTCTGCCATTTTGTCATAATAATTAGTATATTTGCGGTTTAGATTATCCTGAGGGTAATATTTAATGGTTAATACAATAGACTATGCAAGAGAAATATATAGACGAAAGTCGTCAGGGAGAGGCTTACGCCATAGCAGAAAAGGAAGGCAACTCTAAGAAACTTTTTTTAGAAAGTTATGGTTGCCAAATGAATTTTTCTGATAGCGAAATCGTGGCTTCTATTTTAAATGATGAAGGCTACAATACCACTCTAAAGGTAGGAGAAGCAGATTTAATTTTGCTTAACACTTGCTCTATCAGAGAAAAAGCAGAGCAAACAGTAAGAATGCGCTTATCCCAATTCAAGAACTTGAAAAAAGAAAAACCAGGTCTTACGGTAGGGGTTTTGGGCTGTATGGCAGAAAGGCTTAAAACCAAATTTTTAGAAGAGGAGCAACTGGTGGATTTGGTAGTTGGTCCTGATGCGTATAGAGATTTGCCTAACCTTCTTAAAGAAACCGAAGATGGTAGAGATGCCATCAATGTAATTCTCTCTAAGGAAGAAACTTATGCAGACATCAATCCTGTGAGGCTGGGTGGTAATGGGGTTACGGCTTTTGTAACCATTACTAGAGGTTGTGATAATATGTGTACCTTCTGTGTAGTGCCGTTCACTAGAGGGCGAGAAAGGAGTAGAGACCCACATTCTATTATTAAAGAATGCCAAGAGTTATGGGAAAACGGCTATAAGGAAATTACTTTACTGGGGCAGAATGTAGATTCTTACCTTTGGTACGGTGGCGGTCCTAAAAAAGACTTTGACAAAGCCACAGAGATGCAAAAAGCTACGGCGGTAGATTTCTCTCAACTGTTGGAAATGGTGGCAAAGGCGGTACCAGAGATGCGTATCAGATTTTCTACTTCTAACCCTCAAGATATGAGTTTAGAGGTGTTTAGAAAAATGGCTCAATATCCTAATATTTGCAGGTATGTGCATTTGCCTGTTCAGACGGGAAGCAACAAAATGCTAGAACTAATGAACCGACAGCATACTAGAGAAGAGTATCTAGAGCTTATTAAAGAGGCAAGAAAAATAGTGCCTGATGTGGCTTTCTCTCAAGATATGATAGTAGGTTTCTGTAATGAAACGGAAGAAGACCACCAAGATACTTTATCTCTTATGAAAGAGGTAGAGTACGACTATGGCTATATGTTCGCATATTCGGAAAGACCAGGAACGCCTGCTCATAAGAAGATGGAAGATAATGTTCCAGCGGAAGTTAAAAAACGCCGTCTGCAAGAGGTGATAGATTTACAGGGAGAACTTTCTAGAAAGAGAATGAAAAGCTATGTAGGGCGTCATCACGAAATTTTGATAGAAGGAGAAAGTAAAAAGAATAAAAACCAATGGAAAGGCAGAAACTCCCAAAATGCAGTTTGTGTATTTGATAAGAAAGAAGGGCAGAAGGTGGGAGACCTAGTTTCTGTTTTTGTCTATGATAATACGCAAGGCACACTTTTGGGGAGAGTGGACTAAGTTTTTTTAACCTTTAATTTTTATAAAATATGTCAGAGTTACAAAATATAAAGAACAGATTTGGAATTATAGGCAACTATCCCGCACTCAATAGAGCCTTAGAAAAGGCTATACAGGTAGCCCCTACGGATATTTCAGTCTTGGTGATTGGAGAAAGTGGGGTTGGTAAAGAGTTTATCCCTAAAATCATTCACGCCGAATCACGCCGAAAGCATCAACCTTATATTGTGGTAAACTGTGGGGCTATCCCAGAGGGAACTATAGACTCTGAACTTTTTGGACACGAAAAAGGGGCTTTTACTGGGGCGACTTCCACACGAAAAGGCTATTTTGAAGTGGCAGACGGTGGAACTATCTTTTTAGATGAGGTAGGAGAGCTACCTCTACAGACACAGGTTCGTCTGTTGCGTGTGTTAGAAAGTGGAGAGTTTATGAAGGTGGGGTCTTCCCAAATACAGAAAACCAATGTGCGTATTGTAGCGGCAACCAATGTTAATATGTTGAGTGCAATCCAAGATGGGCGTTTTCGTGAGGATTTGTTTTACCGTCTAAATACGGTGCAGATAGATATGCTACCTCTTAGAGAACGCAAGGGGGATATCCACTTGCTTTTTAGAAAATTTGCGATAGATTTTGCGGAAAAATACCGTATGCCTGAACTTAGACTTACTGATGATGCAATAAGCTATTTGGAGCAATATCCTTTCCCTGGGAATGTAAGACAGTTGAGGAATTTGGTAGAGCAGATGACGGTGGTAGAGCAAAAAAGAGAAATAGATGCTGTAAGATTGGCAGAGTATATTCCTGCAGAAAATAAATTGCCAGCTTTGGTTCAGAAAAATACAACTGGTAGTTCGGGGTCTGATTTTAGTTCCGAGAGAGAGATTATGTATAAAATACTCTTTGATATGAGGAACGATATCAATGATTTGAAATCATTAACTTCGGAGCTGATAAAAAATAGAGGGAATTCTGATTTTAGCCATCACGAGAAAAACCTTATCAATAGAATTTATACACCAGATACAGCGGCAGTTAATACCGGGTCTTTGCTTTATTTTGAAAATCAAAATAGTAGTATAGAGCCTAGTGTGGTAGCCCCCGTGCAAGATGATGTGGAAATTGAAGATATAGAGGTAGAGGAAGCTAAGCCAGAATCTTTATCTTTGCAGAATAATGAGAAAGAGCTTATTGTAAAAGCACTAGAAAAGCATAACGGAAGACGAAATAAAGCAGCGGAAGCATTGGGTATTTCTCAACGAACGCTTTATCGTAAGATTAAACAGTATGATTTAGAAGACTAAAAAACAAAAATTATGAATACAAATTTATTAACAGGCAAATCAGTGGAGTTTAAGTTTGGAACTTATTTAGAGGAAGGCGTTTCTCTTTTCAAAGAACATATGGGTACTTTCATATTGGCTTCTTTTATTATTTTATTAACTTCGGTAATTCCGGTTGTTAATTTTATGGTATTGGGTAATTTTATGAAGATGTGTAGGGCTTTGAAGCAGGGTGAGAATGTATCGCTTGGGAGTCTTTTCAGTTTTGATAACTTTGTTCCCTATTTAAAGTTTTTCTTGGCGATTTTTGCTGTTGTTCTTTTGATAGAGTTCCCTTTGATATTTTCATCTATAGGTTTTTCTAGTGAAACTTCTGAGAGAAGCTTTTTTGGAGGACTAGTTTTTATTATTATGCTTATACTTGTAGTAGTACTGTTGTTTTACCTTGTCGTAAAATCGTACTATATGATATCACTTCTTTCTTTAGAAAATGTTACTAGTGTAAGAGAAGCCTGGAAGATTTCGAAAGAAATGACAAAAAATAATTTTATTCTGATATTAGGCTTTTCTTTTTTGGTGTCAATTATAAGTTCTCTAGGTTTTTTATTTTGTGGTATTGGTGTCTTTTTATCTTTACCATTGGCTTATGTAATGCATTATTTTTCTTATGAAGACGGTATTCAGCAGTTGAAGACTACTCCTGAAAATTAGAAGATTTGTTATATGAATAGAAAGAGCGTTTGCAACAGGTTGAAATTAATTAAGGGATTAGCATTGTTAATGTTGTCGTTATTCCTAACGAGTTGTTATAGCTTCACTGGGAATTCTTTGACACCGGAAATGAAAACAATACAAATAAAAACATTTCCTAACAATGCGGCTTTGGTTAATCCGGAGTTAAGTCAGCAATTTACCATAGCTTTACAAAACAGGTTTTTGCAGAGAACCACTCTTAAAGGAGCTACTCAAAATCCTGATTTGATGATAGAAGGAGAGATTGTAGATTATCGCCTTAACGAACCAACCACAATATCCACAGGAGTGTCCACACAAGGTGGTGTAATGCAAGCAGCTCAAAACAAACTAGTGATTAGTGTTAAGGTAAGGTATGAAAATAAAATAGACCCTCAGCTTAGTTTTGATAGAACTTATACCGATGAAGCGGTTTATAATAGTGATTTAGATATTACACAGATAGAAAATTCGCAGGTTCAAATCGTGAATGAGAGAATCATCAATAAGATATTTAACGACATAGTGGCCAACTGGTAAAATTATGAATGCTAGAATTTTAGAACTTATAAAACAGCCTCAGCTTATTCAGAAAGACGATGTGGCTTTGCTAGATAAAGAACTTAAAAATCAACCTTACCTCCAGTCGTTAAGGGCTTTGAAGTTGATGGGGACTCACAAGTTTTTCCCTGAGAATTACAATTCAGTTTTATCAGAAACAGCCGCTTTTACCACAGATAAAAAGATATTATATCAGTTGATTTTTGGTAAACCGAAGAAAATAGAAGAAGTTCAACCTTTGGTTTCTGAAGAAGTATCTGTTGAGGAGATAGAAGAGGTGGTAACTCCAAGCGAGACCAATGTTTTATCTGAAAATACAGAGGAAGTACCTGTGACTATGGGGATTGTTTTAGAGGAGGAAGAGCTAGAAGTGGTAGATTTTGATGAAGCTATGGAGCCGCAATTATCAATCACTGATGAGATTCAGAGTGATGAAAAAATAGAGATTGTAGAAGAAGATAGAGAGAAAGTTATTGAGGCGGATAGTAAAGAGGAAGAAATTGCTAGCTTGAGTTTTCAAGAAATGGAAGCATTTTTACCAAACATTAAATTTAAAACACCTGATACCGAATTAAAGGTTGAAAGCAACATAAAAAGCGAAGTGACTAAAGAAAACATAGTAGAAGAACAAAAGCCTGTTGTAACGGAGGAAGTTCCTACGGAAGTTTTAGTAGAATCTATGGAAGATAAATTAAATGACAGTCCTCAGCTAGAAGAAAATTTAGTTTCAGAATGGAAGCCTATGTCTATTGAAACGCATTTGCCCGATGCTTTGATAGGTAAACCAAAGCCATCTCTAGAACCTAAGGAGGAGGTGAAAGAAGAACCTATCTTAGTGGAAAACAATAATACAGAAATTCTGGTAAAGGAGGAAGCTTTAGAAGATTTAGGGGAAGAATCGGAAGAAAGACAAGCCTTAAATGTTTCTTTTTTCAGTGATACTCCTGCTCCGATAGATACTGTTATTGCTACTGAAACTCAACCAGAGGTTGAGGAAAGTAATATCCCAAGTTTCATCAATACTTGGCAAAATTGGCTCAAAATAGATAGAACTGTCGTTTCTGAAGTTGATAAAAAAACTCAAATTATAGATAAGTTTATAGAGACTAATCCGAGCATTGCCAAGGTGGATAAAAATACACCTGTTAAAGAAGAAAAAGAGTTTGTAGTTAAAGAAAAAGGTGATGATATTTCTCATCTAATGACGGAGACTTTAGCACAGCTTTATTTAGAACAACATCTTTATACTAAGGCTATTGAGGCCTATGGTATTTTACAAAATAAATATCCAGAGAAGGCTGATATTTACGCAGAAAAAATAGAAGAAATTAAACAAATGAGAATAGGCGGAAGAGCTTAGTTTTTTGAGTATTATTTTTTACAAAGTTTTATGAAATATTCTTCTACCGACTGATACTTTTTGGGCATTTCTGCAGATACCCAAAACACCATAGCGTGGGGTGTGGCTCCAAATTTTTGATGAAATAACTCCTTATTTAGGCGATAGCATTCTCTCAGGAGTCTTTTCACTCTGTTTCTATCGGTAGCTTTCTTGAAATAGCGTTTGGATACAGAAACCCCGATTTTACTTGCTTCCGCATTAGTGAAAATAAGTCTAATGTTGCCACAAGTCTGCCATTTTCCTTTCTCAAAAAGAGAAGTAATATCTTTTTTAGACTTTAATCTTTCAGATTTGGGGTAGGTATAACTCATGCGTCTTTTTTAGTAAGGTGATTGATAACTTCAGCTGCTGCGTGGAGACCAAATAATGCAGGCATAAAACTAATGGTGCCGTAAAAAGATTTTTTGAAATTAGACCCGTCTGTCATTTTAAGGCTGTCCTCTTTTTGTAATTCGGTAGAGAATACACACTTAATACCTTTATTGATTTTCTCTTTGCGAAGTCTTTTTCGTATTTGTTTGGCTAAAAAACAGTTGTTGGTTTTACTGATATCCCTTACCATTACTTTGGAAGGGTCAGTTTTACCACCAGCACCCATAGCACTTACAATTTTTATTTTATTTCTTTTGGCGGTCAAAATAAGGGAGAGTTTTGGAGAAACGCTATCAATGCAATCCAAGATATAGTCAAACTTTTCTTTGGTAAGAATAGCCTCCATTCGTTCAGGCGTAAGAAACTCATTGATGGCTGTAAGGTCTAAGTTAGGATTGATGTCTTTTAATCTTGCATAAACCAATTCTACCTTAGGCTGATTCACGGTAGAGTGTAACGCTGGAAGTTGTCTATTGATGTTGGTAATATCTACTGTATCGCCATCTATTATCGTCATTTTTCCTACACCAGCTCTTGCTAAAAATTCTGCAGCAAAAGAGCCTACGCCGCCCAATCCTACTACCAAAATATTGGCGTTTTGTAGTTTATTTAGTCCGTCTTGTTTTATTAAAAGTTCTGTCCTTTCCAGCCAGTTATTTGTCATAAATTTAATTTTAAAATATTTAGAATGTTGTCTTCAATCCTGTTTTTAAGTTCTTGCACAGAAATCTGTTTAAGCTTCGCTGCTTTTATATAAACTTGTTCTATTTCATCAGGAGAAGCATCAGTTTCTAAAAATATCCTTTCCAAAGGAGTTTCTGTAAAAACATTCTGCAAAGATAAATTTTTAAAAAGAGCTATGCCAAAAGAAAGATAAAAACCTTTCTCTAAAAGCATATTTGCAATATTTTTATTCTTATTGAATCCGTGGAAAATAACAGGAATATCAAGGTTTTTACAAAGTCTAGCAATTTCATTATGGCGTTTTACACAATGGATAATTAGAGGCTTCCTTAGAGTTTTTGCTAGTTCTATATGAAGTTTAAAAACTTCGGTTTGTAATTGTTCATCAACGGGAGCTAGAGCATCTAATCCACATTCTCCTATGGCAACACACTTTTCATTTTGAGCAATTATTTTTATGTTTGATAATGTTTTCTTATAATCAGATGTAATATCCATAGGATGAATTCCTATAGAAAAATAATTTTGATACGAATAATTCTCTTTAGGAAGATTATAAATACCAAATTTGGTTAGGTTATGATGATGAAAATTGAAAAACATACCAACGAAGATACTAAAATGAAAATATATCTAATATATTTTTTCTAATTTTGTAGTAAATGAGCTGCGTATGAATCAAAACTTTACTCAAAAACAAATTAATATTCTTAATGCTGCAGAGGAGCTAATAGCAAAGAAAGGGTTTGATAGAACATCTGTTAGAGAAATTGCTAAGAAAGCAGGAGTAAATGTGGCTATGATTTCCTATTACTTTGGATCAAAAGAAAAAATGATGGTCTCTCTTTATCAGTATAGGGTAGAGAAGACACGAGAGATGTTTAGTCTTTTCACCCAAACTATAGCTAAGACAAGCCCCGAAGTTCAGATTTCAGAAATGGTATCTTTTATTGTAAAGCAGATGCTGAAGTTCAATTATTTTCACGGATTTGCAACTCAAGAGATTGGGTTTAATTCTAATCTTGCTGTTTTTTTACAAGATTTCTATGAACTTTGTACTCATAGGCTAGAGGAAGCAGTACAGAGAGGTATTGCTACAGGAATATTCAAAAAAATAGCCAAGCCAGAAGAAATGTTAGCCAGCCTTATTGGTACAGTATTATTTGCAATTAGAAATCAGTTTTTTTATAAGAGCTATTTGCCTAAAGGAGAGGCTTATTTACCTGCGTTGGAGAAAAAAATGGAACATCATCTTAAGACAATGCTTTACGCACTACTGGGCTACGAAGAATAACATATAATGATAAATAAAATCCCTACCTTTTTTAAGGTGGGGATTTTTGCTGTATAATATTATTTTTGAAATTGGGATTAGAAAGATACCTCGTTAGTATCGTTGCTCCTAGAGAAATTCATGTTCTTTTGATTACCCTTATAGGATATATTAACAAGGTTAAGCTGCTTAGGGTAGGCTTCCAATAGTATAGCATTCTTTATTTTAATTGTACTGATGGAAGCTACATTATTTATCTCATAGTAAATCCAAACGCTCTCGCCGCTTACTTGGCTACCTGTAAAGGTTATGGCTTGAGGTTTACCATTGATAGAAATAGCAACCTTAGAGTTGATGTATTTTTTTAATTCAGCTTCAAAAGCAGCTGTTCTTGCATCTACTTTAATCACATCAGTAATGTGAGAGGTGTTTAGTTTTGTAGTAAACTTTAAAGTGTTATTGCCATCTATGTAGTCTACTTTAGTCATAGTAGAGTAAAATTCACTAGGGAAGAAACTCATTACAAAACTCACTAGAGCGAAAATACCTAATATGCTTAAAAACTTTTTCATTATAATTATTTTTATGTGTAAGATTTCAATAACTATGCCAATGCTAAAAATTGACACTAATGGCATATTTTTCATAAAAAGCTTTAATGTGTGCTACGGCTTCTTCGGCTGTATCTACCACACGGAAGAGGTTGAGGTCTTCTGGAGAGATGAGTTTGTTTTCAAGTAAAGTATTTTTAAACCAATCTAATAATCCGCTCCAAAACTTAGAACCTACTAAAACGATAGGAAATCTACCGATTTTATGGGTCTGTATTAAGGTAAGAGCTTCGGATAGTTCGTCTAGCGTTCCAAAGCCCCCAGGCATTACGATGAACCCTTGTGAATATTTTACAAACATTACCTTTCTTACAAAGAAATAATCAAACGTTATATTGTAATCTTTGCTGATATAAGGATTGAAATGTTGCTCAAAAGGAAGTTCAATGTTTAATCCAATAGATTTTCCATTTGCTTCAAAGGCACCTTTGTTTCCTGCTTCCATAATCCCAGGTCCTCCACCCGTGATAACTCCAAATCCTAGTTCTGTGATTTTCTTTGCAATATCCACAGTCATTTGGTAATAAGGGTCGTTTTCTTTTAGTCTAGCAGAACCAAATATAGAAACACAAGGTCCTAATTTTACCATACTTTCGTAGCCGTTTACAAGTTCGGCCATTACTTTAAATACCATCCAACTATCTTTGGTAATACTTTCGTCCCAAGTTTTAGGGCGAAAGCTATCACTTATACGGTTGTCGGTAGAGTCGTTATTACTATTATTGTCTATCATAAAAAATATTTTTCTGCTTCTGTTATGGCTTCAGGCTTGCCTACATCTATTAGTAGAGCATTATGCTCATAACCTATAATTACTTTTTTGTTCATTAGGTCCAAGTACTCATCAATAATAGAGAATTTACCTTTTCGTTTAATTTTTGAGAAAATCTCCGAAGAAATACAATGTATTCCACTAAATGCCAACTCTTTGAGTGTATTATTGGTTTCAGAAAGTTTTAGTTCTCCAGTATTTTTGTTAGCCCAACCACACAAAATTTTATTTTGGTCAAAAAGGAGTTTTCTAGAACTTTTTCTATCTGATACGGCAAGAGTTACCATTCGGTTTGACGATAAATGAAAATCTACAAACTTTGTAATATCAAGATTGGTTAGAATATCTGCATTCATCACCAAAAAGTGAGACTCTTTCTCTAAGAAGGGTCTTGCAAACATCATACCACCGCCAGTTTCTAAGAGTTCATTGGTCTCATCAGAAATTTCTATGTTGGCGTCAAAATAATTATTTTCTTTGAGAAAGTCTAAAATTTGATTTCCGAAATGGTGTATATTAATCACAAAATCATTGATGCCAAATGATTGCAAATATTTGATATTTCGCTCCAAAAGTGGAATACCATTCACTTTAGCGAGTGCTTTTGGATGCTGGTCTGTAAAGGGTTTTAATCTTGTGCCTTTGCCTGCTGCAAAAATCAGTGCCTTCATATAAAATTATATTAGTTGGTTTTCTATAAAGTCTAGAATGTCTTTGGCTACTTCTTTTTTTGATTTTAAATCAAAAGAATTGATTGATTTAGAAGTAATGATACTGACTTTGTTGGTGTCTTTTTTGAATCCCGCCCCATTATCTTTAAGAGAATTGAGAACAATCATATCTAAGTTTTTTTTCTTTAGTTTGCTCTTGGCATTTTCCTCTTCGTTTTGTGTTTCTAAAGCAAAACCTACCAAAATTTGATGTTTTTTTTGTTCTCCCATTGCTTTGAGAATGTCAGGATTTTTAACCAACTCTATGGTGAACTGCTCTTCTTGTTTTTTTATTTTTTCAGAAGCGACAACCTTGGGAGTATAGTCGGCAACAGCGGCACTTGCAATAGCAATATCTACATCGTTATAGTATTTAAAAACTTCTTGGTACATTTCCTTTGCGGAAGTTACCGAATGCAGCTCTATATTGGGGTGATGTGTGATTTCGTTGGAAGGTCCAGAGATAAGAATAACCTTTGCACCTCTTTGTACGGCAGTCTCGGCTAAAGCGTAACCCATTTTTCCAGAGGAATGATTGCCTATAAATCTTACGGGGTCTATAGCTTCGTAGGTTGGTCCAGCCGTGATGAGTACTTTTTTTTGATTGAATTTTGAAGCAGAGTTTTGATTCTCAAAATACTGATGGATATGATTGAAAATAGTGCAAGGTTCGGCTAATCGTCCAATACCAACCAAACCACTTGCAAGTTCGCCTTCTTCTGCAGGAATGATATGGTTGCCAAATGTAGTTGCTAAATCTAAATTTCTTTTAGTAGAAGGGTGTTGATACATATCCAAATCCATTGCAGGAGCAATAAATACAGGGCATTTAGCCGACAGATAAGTGGCGATTACAAGATTATCACAAATCCCGTGAACCATTTTGGCTAAAGTATTTGCGGTGCACGGTGCAATAATCATAGCATCAGCCCAAAGCCCTAGCTCTACGTGGTTGTTCCATTTTTCGTCTTCCGAAATAAGTTCAGACAAGACTTCGTTTTTGGACAAGGTGGCTAAGGTTAATTTAGAAACAAACTTTTCTGCAGAGGGAGTTAAGATAACTTTTACATCAGCTCCAATTTTAATAAAATCTCTGACTAATAAATTAATTTTATAGGCAGCTATTCCGCCTGTGATAGCTATTAAGATTTTTTTGTTCTTCAAAATCATATCATATTTTCGCTTAGAACAACGAATATAGTTTTTTTATTTCAATGTAGAAAATGCAAATAAAAAAAACGCTTCCCTGTTGTAGGAAGCGTTAGCGTATGTAACCCATTTTTAAGATTTTTCTTCTCTCTTTCGGAAATAAACTTCGCCATCTAACCATTCTCTCACAGCAATAGAGGTAGGCTTAGGTAGTTTTTCGTAAAGTTTAGAGATTTCTATCTGTTCTCTGTTTTCAAAAACTTCTTCTAAAGTAGCATTGTGTACAGCAAATTCGTCTAACTTATTGTGAAGTTCAGTACGAATTTCCGCATTTATTTGCTCGGCTCTTTTACCCATAATTACTATAGCTTCGTAGATAGAGCCTACTTTTTCTTCTATTTTATCACGGTTATAAGTAATAGTGTTTACTTCTGCTTTAGAATCTTTTACACTCATTTTCAGCGGGTATTTATTGTTTTAAGTCTGCAAAGATAAAGAATAATATTATAACAAAAAAAATGTTTTTTGAGGAAGCCTTATTTAGTTGCTTTTTCCTTTTCTTCTCTTTCCTTTTCTTTAGCTTTCAGTTCCTCTCTTTTCTGTTCTACTAACTTTTCTAACTTGGCAAAGTTTTCTAGTTCAGCATCTAGCTTTTTTCTTAGGGTTACGGCTGTTTTAGCAATATCGGTATCAGGATAATTTTTTTCCATAAGATAAGTGTAAGCTATTGCATGTTCTAACCTCTCTCGTTTCAATTCAAATTTAGAATCCATCGCTAGTTTGGCTTTTGCGTCCATAAGCATTGTTTCTATTTTTGGACGGAGTTTTGTAGATGGAAAATCATCTAATACATTCTCAAAGCTAATGATAGCTGATTTTAATTCTAGCATTTTATAATACTGACGAGCGTTCTCATAAGCTTTAAACTCTAGTTTGTAAGAAAGCTCATCAATCAGCTTATCAATATTTTTAGTTCTTTCAGAATTTGGATAATTGTTTAAGAAATTTTGTAGTTCGTTTATGGCTAGTTCTGTATCCTTTTGGTCTAGGTTGTAGTCCATAGAGCCTTGATAGTAACATATTGCAGACATATAGGCTGCTTCCTCTTTTCTAGGGTCGTTGGCTAGAGCATTGTTTACTGAAAATTTTTTAAACTGATGTCCAGCAATTCTGTATTGTTTATCGTAATAATTAGCATAGGCAGATTTAAATAAAATATCAGAAGCTTCGTCTGTGCCTGAAACTAAATTCTGAACCCTTTCATATAAACTTAGAGCTTCTTTCCATTTCTTTTTGGCATACAATTCATTAGCTGTTTTCAGTATCAAATCTTTATCTGCACTTTTCATTGCTAAGTCGTATTGCCTGTTACAAGATACAGAAAATAGAGCTAACGAGAGTATGAGAATGTATTTTTTCATTGTTTAATTGTATAGTCTGCAAAAATAAAACTTTTTTACTAAATCTTTCTATTTTATGAAATTTTAACATAGAACAACATCTATTGTTATTTATGGAGGCTTTCAATGAAAAAAATAGACCAACATTATGTATCTTTGTACGGATTTAAAATTAAATTGAATGATGAAGAAAACTTACCTTGTTACGGGAGGGAGTGGTTTTATTGGTTCTCATCTTGTGGAAGCTTTGTTGAAAAACGGACATTTTGTCATCAATGTTGATAATTTTGATGATTTCTACAACTATAAAACAAAAATAAATAATACTCTAGAATCTTTAGGAATAACAACAAATTTTGACTTTGAAAATAAAAATTTGGATATTAAAAAGTTAGCTTCTTTGGTTAATAAAGGTAATTATAAGTTTTATTATCAGGATATTAGAGATAAAGAAGGACTAGAAAAAATCTTTAAAAATCATCGTCCCGACGTGGTGATTCACTTGGCGGCTTTGGCAGGTGTCCGTCCTTCCATAGAAAGACCTTTGGAATATCAAGAAGTAAATATTAAAGGTACGATGAATATTTGGGAAGTGGCTAAAGATTCAGGTGTTTGTAAATTTGTAATAGCTTCTTCTTCTAGTGTTTACGGTAATAATGAAAAAATTCCATTTTCGGAAGAGGATAATGTGGATAGACCAATTTCGCCTTATGCAGCCACTAAAAAATGTGTGGAGGTTTTAGGGCATACTTACCATCATTTGTATGGTATGGATATGGTTCAGTTGAGGTTTTTTACAGTCTATGGTCCTAGGCAACGACCTGATTTAGCAATACATAAATTCGCTAAAATAATTAAAGATAATAAGCAAGTGCCATTTTACGGCGATGGCAATACGGCTAGAGATTATACCTTTGTTGATGATATTATTGATGGTATAATGAAATCTATAAAGTATGTAGAAGAGAATGCAGGAGTGTATGAAATTTTCAATTTAGGTGAAAGTGAGGTAATTCCTCTACATAAGATGCTGTCAACCATAGAGGAAGAGCTAGGCGTTAAGGCTACTCTTAATAAATTACCAATGCAGGCAGGAGATGTGCAAAAAACCAATGCAGATATTAGAAAGGCACAACAGAAAATAGGCTATGCACCAACTACAAACTTCCAAAATGGCATAAAAAAGTTTGTGGAATGGTTTTTGAGAAAGTAGTCGCAAGTATTTATAAATTAACCTTTAATTATAACTTTAAAGATAAAGAATAATTCACTTTATTTTTTATTTTTGCAAAAAATATAGAATATTATGTACTGGACATTAGAATTGGCATCTTATTTAAGTGATGCCCCTTGGCCAATGACAAAAGCGGAGCTTATAGACTACGCTATTAGAACAGGTGCTCCAATGGAAGTAGTAGAAAACCTTCAGGCGATAGAAGACGAAGGCGAAATCTACGAGAGCATAGAGGAAGTATGGAGCGATTATCCTACGGACGAAGACTTCCTTTGGAACGAAGACGAATATTAAAATTAAACACAATTGTGAAACTTGCAGCATTACGGCTGTAAGTTTCCTTTTTAAGTTACTATCAAAAAAGCACCAGCATTATAGCTGAAAAATGAACAATTAGATTATGAGTTTTTTAAACACAATCCTTAAAAGTTTCCTCGGAAATAAAAATGAAAAAGACCTTAAAGAGGTAAAGAAAGTAGTTGCTAAAATAAAAGCTGTTGAACCAGAAGTAGGAAAACTTTCGGACGATGGTTTGAGACAAAAAACAGAAGAGTTTCAGAATAAAATTAAAGAAGCAACTTCTAAAATAACCTCTCAAGTAGAAGAGCTTAAGGAGAAAATTAAAACCTCTAAAGATGTTGATGAAAAAGAAGCTTTATTCAACAAAATAGAAGAGCTTAAAAAAGAAGCCTATCAGATAGAAGAGAAGGTACTTACAGATATTCTTCCTGAAGCCTTTGCGGTTTTAAAAGAGACGGCACGAAGATGGGCTCAAAATGGAGAAATTAGAGTAAAAGCTAACGACAGAGATAGAGCTTTAGCGGCAACTAAAGACTTCGTTGTGATAGAAGGTGATGAGGCGGTTTGGTTAAATCATTGGGATGCTGCAGGGACTAAGGTGCAGTGGGATATGGTTCATTACGATGTTCAGTTTATAGGAGGTGTGGTGCTACATAGTGGTAAGATAGCAGAGATGGCAACTGGGGAGGGTAAAACTTTAGTAGGTACGCTACCTATTTACCTTAATGCCTTACCAGGAAGAGGTGTGCACGTGGTAACAGTAAATGACTATCTTGCGAGAAGGGATTCCGCTTGGATGGGACCATTGTACGAATTTCACGGGCTTAGTATAGATTGTATTGATAACCACCAGCCTAACTCTGATGCTAGAAGAAAGGCTTATCAATGTAACATTACTTACGGAACTAATAACGAATTTGGTTTTGATTACCTGAGAGATAATATGGTAAATTCGCCTAACGAAATGGTACAGGGCGAGCTTAACTATGCTATCGTAGATGAGGTGGACTCAGTATTGATAGATGATGCTAGAACGCCTTTAATTATATCAGGTCCAGTGCCTCAGGGAGATAGACAAGAATTTGATGTTCTTAAACCTTCAGTAGATAGAATTGTAGATGTTCAGAAGAAGACGGTTTCTACGATATTCCACGAAGCAAAAAAACTAATTGCTCAAGGAAATACTAAAGAAGGTGGTTTTAAACTTTTACAAGCGTACAGAGGTTTACCTAAAAATAGACAACTGATAAAATTCCTTTCAGAAACGGGTAATAAAGCTCTTTTACAGAAAGTAGAAGCACAATATATGCAAGATAACAATCGTGAAATGCCAAAGGTAGATAAAGACCTTTATTTCGTGATTGATGAAAAAAACAATCAGATAGACCTTACAGACAAAGGCGTTGAGTATATGTCTCAAGGAAACTCTGACCCTAATTTCTTCGTTCTACAAGATATAGGAACTGAATTGGCGGAATTAGAAGCACAAAACTTACCTAAGGAGGAAGAGTTTGCCAAGAAAGAGGAGTTATTTAGAGATTTTGCCGTAAAATCAGAGAGGATACACACGCTTAATCAACTTCTAAAGGCATACACCCTTTTTGAAAAAGACGACCAATATGTGGTGATGGACGGCGAGGTGAAGATTGTAGATGAGCAAACAGGGCGTATTATGGAAGGGCGTCGTTATTCGGACGGGTTGCACCAAGCCATAGAAGCCAAAGAAAATGTAAAGATAGAAGCGGCCACTCAGACTTTTGCTACAATTACCCTTCAGAACTATTTCCGTATGTACAATAAGTTAGCGGGTATGACGGGTACTGCCGAAACAGAGGCAGGCGAATTCTGGGAAATCTATAAGTTAGACGTGGTGGTTATCCCGACCAACCGTCCGATACAAAGAAATGATAAACACGATTTAGTATATAAAACCAATCGTGAAAAATATAATGCTGTAATAGAAGAAGTGGAGAAATTAACTTCAGCAGGAAGACCTGTTTTAGTGGGTACGACTTCGGTAGAAATTTCACAACTACTTTCTAAAGCATTACAATTAAGAAAGATTCCGCACCAAGTTCTTAATGCTAAACTTCACAAAAAGGAAGCAGAGATTGTAGCCGAAGCAGGAAGAGCGGGTGTTGTAACCATAGCAACCAATATGGCTGGTCGTGGTACCGATATTAAGCTAAGCAAAGAAGTGAAAGATGCTGGAGGTTTGGCTATTATTGGTACAGAAAGACACGATTCTCGCCGTGTGGATAGACAGTTGAGAGGTCGTGCAGGAAGACAGGGAGACCCAGGTAGTTCTCAGTTCTATGTGTCGTTAGAGGATAATTTGATGCGTCTTTTCGGTTCAGAAAGAATTGCGAAAATGATGGATAGACTAGGACATAAAGAAGGCGAAGTAATACAGCACTCTATGATTACGAGGTCTATCGAAAGAGCACAGAAGAAAGTAGAGGAAAACAACTTTGGTATTCGTAAAAGGTTGTTAGAGTACGATGATGTAATGAATAAGCAGAGAGATGTGATTTATAAGAGAAGAAAGAATGCACTCTTTGGAGACCACTTAAAGTATGATATTGCTAATATGATATTTGATGTGTCTCATTCTATTGTTAATCAAACCAAGATGCACGGAGATTACAAAGATTTTGAGTTTGAAGTTATTAAATACTTTACTATGGAGGCTCCTGTATCCGAGGCTGATTTCAAAAATAAAACAGTTAAGGAACTTACCGATATTGTCTTCAAAAAGGCTCAAGAAGATTATGAGATGAAACTTAATCTGCTTAAAGAAAAGTCGTTCCCTATTATCGAAAATGTGTACCAAAATCAAGGTAATATGTTTAAGATGATACAAGTACCTTTTAGTGATGGTACTAAGACAATGACTATTCTCGCAGATCTTAAAGAAGCATACGAAACGCAGTGTGATAGTCTTATCAACGATTTTGAGAAAAACATCTGCTTATCTATTATTGATGAGAATTGGAAACTTCACCTAAGAGAAATGGACGATTTACGCCGTTCTTCCCAAGGAGCAGTTTATGAGCAGAAAGATCCATTAGTGATTTATAAACAAGAGTCTTTCCATTTGTTTAGTGAGATGGTAGATAAAATCAATAAGGAAATTATTTCTTTCCTTTATAAGGGAGAAATACCAGCATAGAGCACTTGGTATTACCATTAAAATGGGACTACATATTATATGTAGTCCCATTTTGTTTTGTTCATGTTTTACTAAAGAAGAGAAGATTTATAGCCAGTATTTACTGCCATCGTGGGGAGCATTGAACGACTCCTCCCAGTCTTTTTCAGCCTCTTCGTAGCTAATATTAAATTCCTTCGCAATGTCTTTAATGAGATCCTCTATTTCATAATCACCTCTAGGATGTGCAGCGTATACTCTTACGGGTATATTCAAATTGAGGTCTTGTACTCCTAAAATTCTTTTGCTAGGATTATGGAATGGATAGGGATTACCTTCGTCGTCTAGTTTATTTCCATTGATAATATGGACTAAGATAACATTTAGGTCAAAATTGGTGTATTTTTCCTTGATATGAAAATAGCCCTTTAATCCTATAGGATCTTTAGCATCTCTTAATTCTCCCCCATTGCGTATCATTTTATCCCAAGGAGAAGTATCTCTATAAGTATAGCTAAGTAGGTCTAAAGTCTGTAAATTAAGAGGATTTCCTTCTAGGGATTTCACATTCTTAACCATAAAAAAATGTTGATGCATTGGTGCCATTTTTTCAGAAACAAATTCTTGGTTAACAATTTCCCCCTTTTTATTATAATAAGTTATTTCAAGCCCATATTCTCTTCCTTGTATGAAGCGAATGGGGTCTTGGGTACTAGGCACTACATCTCCTTTTTCGTTGATTTCATAGGAAATTTCTTGCACGGTTGTAAAATATTTAGTTTTAGGATTTATAGGATCTGCGTGAAAATTTGCTCCATGGAGATGCCCTTTGGTGAACTTAAAAGTTACTTTAGCCCATTCTTCGTGCCCTTTATCAGTAGTTTCGTCGGTTGGTGCAAGTGGAGAGTCGTCCCTATTACAGGATTGTACACTTATCACACTAACGATAAAAATCAATACCATAACTAAATGGTTGAATGAAAATTTCTTTTTCATAAAAAATAAAAATTAAATGGTTAAAAATTAATAATGGTTTTTAATTGGAAATCTATTCCTTTAGCATGAACAAAATATCTAAAATGGTCAGTATAATTTTTATATTGTTGGTTGGTAAGATTGCTAATGCCTAGTGCTACAAAACAGGTGTTCTGTTTGGTGTAGTAGAATTCGGTTGCAATATTAAATCCAAATGTATGATAAGCACTAGGAGGTGGCATTAGATCTTGTTTGGGATTGTATCTTTTCTGTTGTGCGGTGTATTGATGTTCAGCAGTAATGTATAGATAATTGAGCAGGTTGGAGGGGATTTGCCATTTCCATTGTTGGTAAAGGGTAAGAGGAGGAATCATCGGCAAATAGTCTTTAGTCTTGGCATCATTAGCATAGACTACAGATACGTTTGTTTTATAACGCAAATGAGATGATATTTTCCAGTCTAGGGAAATGTCCCCACCTCTAAAAAAAGCATTACTCTGAACCATCTGGAAGATAATAGAGGGTCCAGAAAAAAGATATTTATAGTTACCACTAGGGATACTGTAAATATATCCATTTATTGGTTGTAAAAAAGTAGATACATCAATTTTGAGATTTTTGTGGAGGTAGCCTATTTTTTGAGATATTTTAAATCCTTTTTCAGATTCTAAATCTTCTTTGCCAATATAAAAAATAGGGATACCGTGTTGCTTGCCATTTACATACATTTCATAAGGTTCTGGACTTCTCCACGCTAAACCAAAATCTAAAGAATAGTTCCATCTTTCAGCCAGCTTTTTTTCTACCAATAGATTGTATGAAAGGTTAGAAAAAGTTCTTTTACTACCGTATAAGTTTCCTAAAAAATTATAGCCTAGTGCATTTGTTTTGCGGTAGTCATATCTTAGTCCCAATTCTGCTCTCCAAGAGTTTTTAAAATATTCTGAAGTAAAGAAAGCTGCATAATTATGAAGAAGATAATTAGGAATAGTTGGAGGGACGCCCGTTCCTGGAATATTGGTGTTTTCTTGATAATGATATTGTAGTCCAATGCTTCCTTTTAGATTTTTGAAATAAGTTGTATTCCATATACTTTCAATTAAGTGTGAGTCTAAATTAAGATGTTGAGTAGGAATACTTGTTCTGTCTAGTCGCCTAACATCAAATTCCTTTCGGTAGTTGTTTTGATAGCTGTAATCAATAGTTACAAAATTTTCTGTATCAAAATTTAATTTTGAATCAAACTTTAGTGTAAGGTGAGTTGTATTTTGTTTAGGGGCATTGATGTTGTAAGAAAAAGCACTGGTTTTTTCGGGGGCACTATCGTTAATTTTTTGACTAAACTCTTCTATATTTCCTGTTAATGAACCATAAAAGACACCCATTTCGGTATAAAATCGGTTGAAACTTAATTCTCCAGAAAAGATGCCCTTTTTGTAACCTATCATTCCCAAAGTATTAAGTTGTCGGTAGCCTGTATTGTTCACATAATAATTAGCTGTTTTATAGTCGCCAGAATAGTGGTAGCTCTGTTGTATTTGCCATGCCCAAGTATTTTTTATAGAACTCCTAACAATGGTATTGATAATAGACTTCCCGTCATTAGAGTTTCCAGAAATACTTACGGAGCCATTCAAGCCATTATGAAAAGATAAAGGTTTAGGGGATAATAGAATAACACCACCTAAAGCTCCACTACCATAGCGAACGCTCCTTGCCCCTTTTATAATTTTTACATCTTGGTAAGCCGTAATATCTACCTCTGGTGCATGATGATCTGACCAGTCCTGATTTAATAATTTTACGCCATTATGTAGTATCAAGACACGATTACTAGATAGCCCTTCTATAATTGGTTTAGAAACATTAGCACCAGTTTGTACGATGCTGACGCCAGGAGTATTTTTTAACATTTCGGCTAGATGACTTCCTGTATATTCTTTTATTTTCTGTATTGGGGCGTTTAGAGCTGCTTGTTTTCTATTTTCGTTGATACTAACTGTATCTATTGTTTTTTCTTTTGGGGTTTGGGCAATGCCTACCACCCACGAAAAGAAGCATAAAAGGAGTATTCCTCTCATTTTTTCTAAATTCATTTGTAGTGATTTACCATGATACAAACCACCACAAAATAATGGTAGTTTATATTCAAAGTTTTACAAAATTTGATTAAAACCGATAGATGCTACCTTTGTAGAAAGGGTAGCATATTGTAATAACTAAGATAGTTTTAGATGAGGAGGTCCTCTATTAGAATGAGTGAAAGTATATTTTACTATCTGCCACTTTCTATAATCTGCTATTTTTTTCTCCCTTTTATGTTTCAGGAGTGAGGGAATATTTACCAGCTTAGGCAAAACAAAGTAAGAGGCAGAGAAAAAAGATTTGTAATGTTTCTGTGCACTAAAATGAGAGTGATGATTGCAGATCCCTTTTAAGCACTCGTTGTCTTCTTGATTTCTTTCTTGATGATTACTGATGTTATGAGTATAGGTATACAAAGACCACTCTCCACCGAAAATTAGAATTTTTGTGGAGAGTGTAAAAATTAGTATTAAGTAGATAAACGGATACTTCTTTAACATTCCTGCCCGCAAAGATACAATTTTTATACATTTGGGAGGGTATAGGTACGGTTTACTTTTTTATCAGCGGTATATTAGTGTTGTTACCGACATCTGCCACAAAGAAGTGGGTATCATCTTGGGTAATATCTTCTCAATCAATATTGGTGGCGTCTTACCTAATATGATAGTTTTGGTGATATTCCCAGTGGTGGGTTCTACTTTGTACAAGTGGCTAGGACCACCGCTGTCAGTGTGTCCGTAGATTTTACCGCTTTGGGCATAGGCAGATAGACCTAGTCCTAAAAATACGATGAGGTACATTTTGTTGTTTGTTATTTAGGTTGTGAAAATATAATGATTAAGATAAAAAACACTCGTTCTCTATAAGAACGAGTGTTTGGTTGTGGTAAAGTAGCGAGGCTACTGGTTTAGTAAAGTTTCTAATTTTTGCAAACGAGTTTCTAGTTCCTCATTTTTAGCTTTTAGTGCCTTTACCTCTTTGTCTTTTTCTAATAAGTGTAAATAGAGTTCTTCTATCTTTTCTACATTGGTCAGTTGGGTAGCCATAAGGTCTATATAGCCTTGCTTTTTAATCTCTGCGGCAGATTGGTACCCTGGCAAATGCCCATTAGTCTTTACAAAGTTTTCTACTTGGCTAAGGGTTTTAAAGCTATAATCTGCCTTTAGGCTAGAAGTACCTGTATAATACTTTTGGAACACATAGTCTGGGAAGATAGTAGCACCACTAGCTCCCATAAAAGCGGTGGCTTTTACTTTTCCATCTACCTCTAGCTTTTCTGTAGGAGCATCTACGCCAATACCTACATTATCTCCAAAACGGACTTGCCCTAGACCTGTATAGATGGCGTAATTAGAAGTGCTACCTTTCTGAATATCATCAATACGAAGCCCATAATTATTTATGGGAGTTTCTGCATTAGCTCCTACAGTATTTCTAATTATTATGCCTATTTGGTTATTAAACTTTATATTTCCATTATTTTGGGTTTCAAATTGTCCTCCAATAATTTGTTCTCCAGCACGACTAGCAGCTGCCGTATTCTCTGAAACAGATGTCAATCCATATACGGAAGTTAATGAATTTACATTTCCTGCTCCTCGTGCATTTATACTAAAATTCCCCGCCCGAGCATTAGTTATATTCCCCGTAGTATTAGGTTTTATATAAATATATCCTTCTGTAGCAATTAATGATGAAGCATTACCTGACGAATCAAAACTAACATTATCATATGAGGCACGAGCACTTCCTACTGATTGAGACCTAGCTATACTCGTTATATTATAATTACTAATTGAAGAAGTAACGGTGCCCGAAGATAGCATATCAACTGCAGTAACCCCTCCGAAAATCTGGCTTATATTACCTGTAACCCCTTGTTTAACAAAAGTATAATTTCTAGAGTTAGAAATAACCTCTCCTGATGTTAATTGGTCATTTTCATCAATTTCTAAAACATTAACTAAATGATTTTTAGCCTTAAATTGAGTCCCTGAGGGAAGGGGGTAATCTATAGTTGGTAAACTATTCAAATTGTTGTAATTTGACACTCTACCCATTATCGTTTTATTAAATGGAACGCTATAATGATTAGTAACTATTGTAGGTGTATTTGTAGTTTGGGTAAAAACAATAGAAGCCCCTTCGTCTAAACTTCCATTAAAAAAAGAACCTTTTTTATCATAATATACCTTATTATTAAAAGGAGCCGTACCACTTCTTTTTAATTCTATTCTTTTGTTAGTAGGATTATATACCCACTCTTGGTCCAGGCTTCCTGCAGCACTCTTAACCCACTCCGTACCGTTGTAGTAATAATAACCCTTTTCTGTAATTTTAGCGACCTTAGGGTCAGAACCTGTGTAGTCATTTATAGTACCTTTAACCTTAGTCGCATCATCTATTACATACACTAGAGTCCCTTCTACGGGAGCTTCGATACTTGCCACCCGAATTTTACTTAATTTCGGAGCTAAAATCCCTTCGTTGGTCTTAGCATCATCTTCGCTATTGGTTGCATTGGGCTGAACATCTAAAGTAGCTCTAGGTGAGGAGATATTAATCCCTACTTTTCCACTTTGTCCATAAACCGCTAATCCTAAGCCTAAAAAAGCTAACACACTTAATTTGGTTGTTGTTGTTTTCATAAAATTTAATTTTAAAGTTGTTAGTGATTTTGTTTAATTTTTTTCTTTGTTGTTCTTTGGGTTAAAATTCCCTGGCGTGGCGTTTAGAATTTCCTAACTAGGGAATTAAGATTTCCTAGCTAGGAAAATTTTTTTCACGGCAGGAAATTCTGAACTTCTCCTTAGGCGTTTTTTTATACACACCTACTTCTTAAAAACCGCAGGCGTGTCGTTTAAATTTTCACGCCTGTGGTTGCCCAACCGCACGCCTGCGGATTTTTTTTTCACGCGTGCCGTTTTATCGCCCTCTGCTAGAGCTTTTCGTAGCTTAGGGTGGCGAGCATCTTTTTCAGGTCAGAACCTGGGGTAAAGACCACCTTGGCGTTTTTAATGGCTGCAGGGGTTACTTCCTCTTCTTTAGATTTTCCCTCGCTACTGATGCTCACCCTCATACTGCCGAGCTCG
>NZ_QXHU01000005.1:91253-145532 GCF_009663465.1 Riemerella anatipestifer | reverse complement strand
CTCCACCGGCAACTCCTGGTTGCCCTTTCTGAATCACTTTGTACTTGATTGGCATAAAGATTTAGTTTTTAGATGTTAGATATTAGATGTTAGTTGTTAAATTGTTCAGTCGTTAGATTGTTAATTGTTAAATGGTTGGTGGCTATTAGAGGTTGGAGGTTCAGCGGTTCAAAGTTCAAGGATTCAAAGTTTAAAGTTCTGGGAGCGTAGTTCAATAGCTCCGATGATTCCTTGAATATTTGAACTTTAAACCTTAAACTAAAGCTCTTTGAACTCATAAGAAAACGCCTTTCCCCTCTAAACACACACAAAACGAGAGGAAAGGCTAAGGCAGAAAGAAAGTGAAAACTCTCTTTCTGAACGCTAAAAGCACCCAACAAGAACAACCAAGTTGTAAGACAAAACAATGGTGCTTTTAGCAAATATTGATGAAAACTAAATTTAAAATGATATAAACGAAAAAAGCCCCCAACAGAAATTGGAGGAACATTATTTATAATTAACGATAAAAATCTAGATAAAAAGTAGTATAATACGCGTACGCACGCAACTATTCTTCTGTGTGTTTACAAAATTATTTGGAACAGCCAAATAATTTTGCAACTTTTTTACATTTTTTTGTATGTGGTTGATAGTGTATTGCATAAAGATGGGACAAATGTATAAGCTATTTTTTAGATATGCAAATTTTATAAGGTGATAATTTAGTGGGTAGAAGGTTTGTGAGGTTTAATAAAAAAATATATCTTTGCAGTTCATTTTGAGTGATATACACTTCTGAAATATAAAATAAGAATACAAAACTCTTATCCTTAGGGATTTAGGGTTTTGTTCTGTTGTGTTTCAAAGGGTTATCTATCTAATGAGAAAATTGAAAATATTTTGCACTACGCCGTGAAAAGATATACCGGAGTTGCAGTTAGAAAGTTTTTTAGGAAATAATGCCTAAATAGCTTTCTGATATTTTTAAAAAGAGTAACAAAATATTTTTAAACCAACAATCTTCTAAAAGTTTTATGAGTAAATCAAAGACGACACAAAAAGCTCAGGGAAATCAAAGAATTAATTTCTCGTCGGCTAAAGGAAGAGTGGAGACGCCAGACTTTTTGGATATCCAAATTCAATCCTTTAAGGAGTTCTTTCAGCTAGACACACTTCCGGAGCAGAGAGTGAACGAAGGACTTTACAAAACCTTCCAAGAAAATTTCCCAATTACAGATTCTAGAAACCAGTTTGTACTAGAGTTTTTAGATTACTTAGTAGATTCTCCTCGCTATTCTATAGATGAGTGTGTAGAGAGAGGGCTTACTTATTCTGTGCCATTAAAGGCAAGACTAAAATTATACTGTACAGACCCAGAGTACGATGATTTCCAAACGGTAATCCAAGATGTATATCTAGGTACAGTACCTTATATGACGCCTAGTGGTTCATTTATCATCAATGGTGCAGAGCGTGTGGTAGTAACACAGTTACATAGATCTCCAGGGGTATTCTTCGGGCAGACTTACCACGCTAATGGTACTAAATTATACTATTCTAGAATTATCCCATTTAAAGGGTCTTGGATGGAATTTACTACGGATATCAACAGCGTAATGTACGCTTATATAGACCGTAAGAAAAAATTACCATTAACCACTTTACTTAGAGCTATCGGTTACGAATCTGATAAAGAAATTCTTCAGATATTTGACTTGGCGGAAGAGGTTAAAGTGTCTAAAGCGGCTCTTAAAAAAGTAGAAGGTAGAACTTTAGCTGCTAGAGTTCTTAATACTTGGTTTGAAGATTTCGTAGATGAAGATACAGGTGAGGTAGTTTCTGTAGAAAGAAACGAGATTATCCTAGATAGAGAAACTGTTCTTGAAAAAGAACATTTAGATTTGATTTTGGAGGCTGGTGTTAAAACCATTCTAATCCATAATGAAAACACTAAGGAGTTCTCTATCATTCAAAATACATTACAAAAAGACCCTACCAACTCAGAAAAAGAAGCGGTAGAGTACATCTATCGTCAGTTGAGAAATGCAGATCCACCTGATGAAGAAACTGCAAGAGGAATTATAGAAAAGCTATTCTTCTCGGAGCAGAGATATTCTTTAGGAGAGGTAGGTCGTTATAGATTGAACAAAAAACTAGGTCTTAGCGTAGACGAAAGTGTAGAAGTACTTACTAAAGAGGACATCATTAGTATTGTAAAACACTTAATAGAGTTGGCTAACTCTAAAGCAGAGGTAGATGATATAGACCACCTTTCTAACAGAAGAATTAGAACCGTAGGGGAGCAGTTGGCAGGTCAGTTTGGAGTAGGTCTTTCTAGAATTGCAAGAACAATTCGTGAGAGAATGAATGTTCGTGATAACGAATTGTTTAGCCCAACAGATTTAGTTAACGCTAAAACATTAACATCGGTAATCAACTCGTTCTTTGGAACTAACCAGCTTTCTCAGTTTATGGATCAAACTAATCCACTTTCTGAGATTACACATAAGAGAAGATTATCAGCTTTAGGACCTGGTGGTCTTTCTAGAGAAAGAGCAGGTTTTGAGGTTCGAGATGTTCACCATACACACTACGGAAGAATTTGTCCAATCGAGACGCCAGAAGGACCGAACATTGGTTTGATTTCTTCGTTAGGTATTTATGCTAAAATCAATAATTTAGGTTTCATAGAAACGCCTTATCGTAAGGTAGAAAATGGTAAAGTAGATTTAGATGCGGCACCTATTTATCTTAATGCAGAAGATGAGGAGGCTAAAATTATTGCTCAAGCGAATGTGGAGCTTGCTGATGATGGTAAGTTTGAAACAGAGAGAATTATTGCTCGTTTAGATGGAGATTACCCAGTGGTAGAACCAGAGCAAGTAGATTTAATAGATGTAGCTCCTAACCAGATTTCTGGTATTTCGGCATCGCTTATTCCTTTCCTAGAGCACGATGATGCTAACCGTGCCTTGATGGGATCTAACATGATGCGTCAGGCAGTACCATTATTAAAACCTCAAGCACCTATCGTAGGTACAGGTCTAGAGAAGCAAGTGGCTAGAGACTCTAGAATTTTAATCAATGCTGAAGGAACAGGTGTTGTAGAATATGTAGATGCGGAGAGAATTGTTATAAAATACGATAGAACTGAAGATGAAGATATTGTAAGCTTCGAATCAGCTACTAAAACTTATCATTTAACTAAGTTCAGAAAAACTAACCAATCTACTACTATTACTCTTAAACCTATTGTAAGAGTAGGAGATACAGTAGAAAAAGGACAAGTACTTTGTGATGGTTACGCAACAGAAAACGGAGAGTTAGCATTAGGTAGAAACTTAGTGGTGGCGTTTATGCCTTGGAAAGGGTATAACTTTGAGGATGCGATTGTAATCAACGAAAAAGTAGTTCGTGAGGACTGGTTTACTTCTATCCACGTAGATGAGTATTCATTAGAGGTAAGAGATACCAAACTAGGTATGGAGGAGCTTACATCAGATATTCCGAATATCTCTGAAGATGCTACAAAAGACCTAGATGAAAACGGTATGATAAGAATCGGAGCAGAGGTAAAACCTGGTGATATTCTTATCGGTAAAATCACGCCTAAAGGAGAGTCTGATCCTACTCCAGAAGAGAAGTTATTAAGAGCTATCTTCGGTGATAAAGCAGGAGATGTAAAAGATGCTTCTTTAAAGGCAGATTCTTCATTAAGAGGGGTAGTGATAGACAAAAAGCTATTCTCTAGAAACATCAAGGATAAGAAGAAGAGAACAGAAGAGAAAATCAAGCTAGAAGAAATAGAAAACCAATATAAGACTAAGTTCAACGAGCTTAGAGCGGTTCTTTTAGATAAATTAAACACTATTGTTAATGGTAAAACATCTCAAGGAGTTAAAAACGACTTAGGAGAAGAAATCATTGGTAAAGGTGCTAAGTTCTCTATGAAACTACTTCAGTCAGTAGAAGATTATGTAAATGTAAGCGGTTCTGACTGGACAGTAGATGCAGATAAAAACGAGTTAATTAAGCAATTAATTCACAACTATAAGATTAAGTACAACGATTTACAAGGAGTTAAAAACCGTGAGAAGTACGCTATTTCAATCGGAGACGAGCTTCCTTCAGGAATCATTAAGTTGGCTAAAGTTTACATCGCTAAGAAGAGAAAGCTAAATGTAGGAGATAAGATGGCAGGGCGTCACGGTAACAAAGGTATCGTATCTAGAATCGTTCGTGAGGAAGATATGCCTTTCTTAGAAGACGGTACGCCGGTTGACATCGTTCTTAACCCACTAGGGGTACCTTCTCGTATGAACATTGGTCAGATTTACGAAACGGTACTTGGTTGGGCAGGTAAGCAATTAGGCTTGAAGTTCGCAACGCCTATCTTTGATGGTGCTAAACTAGACCAAATTACAGAGTACACCGAAAAAGCAGGGCTACCTATCTACGGAAACACTTATCTGTATGATGGTGGTACAGGGGAGAGATTTACTCAACCAGCAACTGTGGGTGTGATTTATATGTTGAAACTTGGTCACATGGTAGATGATAAGATGCATGCTCGTTCTATTGGTCCTTACTCTCTCATCACGCAGCAGCCATTAGGAGGTAAAGCTCAGTTTGGTGGTCAGCGTTTCGGAGAGATGGAGGTTTGGGCACTAGAAGCATTCGGTGCGTCTAACATCTTGAGAGAAATCCTAACAGTGAAGTCAGATGATGTGATTGGTAGAGCTAAAACTTACGAAGCTATTGCGAAAGGAGAGGCAATGCCAGAGCCTGGTATTCCAGAATCCTTCAATGTATTGCTTCACGAGTTACAAGGTTTAGGATTAGATGTAAGGTTAGAGGAATAATAGACACGAGATATGAGATACAAGATAAAAGAATACCATCTTCTCTTGGTTCTCGGTTCTCTTAATCTTTAAAAGAAACAAAATGTCAAATAAAAATAAAACAAGTAGATTTAATAAAATCTCGATAGGTTTAGCTTCACCAGAGTCTATTTTACAAGATTCAAGAGGGGAAGTATTAAAACCAGAAACCATTAACTATAGAACGCACAAACCTGAAAGAGACGGGCTTTTCTGTGAGAAAATATTCGGTCCTGTAAAGGATTACGAGTGTGCTTGTGGAAAATATAAGCGTATCCGTTATAAAGGGATTGTCTGCGACCGATGCGGTGTAGAAGTAACGGAGAAAAAAGTGCGTAGAGAGCGTATAGGGCACATCAACTTGGTAGTTCCTGTGGCTCATATTTGGTACTTCCGTTCGTTACCAAACAAGATAGGTTATCTTTTAGGATTACCATCTAAGAAGTTAGATATGATTATCTACTACGAAAGATATGTGGTAATTCAGCAAGGTATCGCTAAAAAATTAGACGGTTCTGATTTCGAGGAAATGGAATTCTTAACCGAGGAAGAATATCTAGATATTTTAGATACACTTCCTGCGGAAAATCAATACTTAGATGACTCTGACCCTAATAAGTTTATCGCTAAAATGGGAGCAGAGGCTGTGGAAGAATTATTAAAGAGAATAGATTTAGATGCTCTTTCTTATGATTTAAGACACAAAGCTCACAACGAAACATCTAAGCAAAGAAGAACAGAAGCACTTAAAAGATTATCAGTAGTAGAAGCTCTTAGAGATGCTAATACGAGAATGATTAACCGCCCAGAGTGGATGGTAATGCGTGTGCTTCCTGTAATACCACCAGAGTTAAGACCATTAGTACCACTAGATGGTGGACGTTTTGCGACATCAGACCTTAACGACCTTTACAGAAGAGTAATTATCAGAAACAACCGTCTTAAGAGACTTCTAGAAATTAAAGCTCCTGAAGTTATCTTAAGAAATGAGAAGCGTATGCTTCAAGAAGCGGTAGATTCTTTATTTGATAATACAAGAAAATCTTCTGCGGTTAAATCTGAGTCTAACAGACCATTGAAATCTCTTTCTGATTCATTAAAAGGTAAGCAAGGGCGTTTCCGTCAGAACCTACTTGGTAAAAGGGTAGACTACTCTGCTCGTTCGGTAATTGTGGTAGGTCCTACTTTACAACTACACGAGTGTGGTATCCCTAAAGATATGGCGGCAGAGCTTTATAAGCCATTCATTATTAGAAAACTAATTGAAAGAGGTATCGTAAAAACGGTAAAATCTGCGAAGAGAATTATAGATAGAAAAGAACCTGTGGTGTATGATATTCTAGAAAATGTAATGAAAGGTCACCCAGTACTTCTTAACCGTGCCCCTACGCTTCACCGTTTAGGTATTCAGGCGTTCCAGCCTAAAATGATTGAAGGTAAAGCGATACAACTACACCCATTGGTAACTACGGCATTCAACGCCGACTTTGATGGTGACCAGATGGCGGTGCACTTACCTTTAGGTCCAGAAGCTATTTTAGAGGCTCAACTTTTAATGTTAGGTTCTCAGAATATCTTGAACCCTGCTAATGGTTCTCCAATTACGGTACCTTCTCAGGACATGGTACTTGGGCTTTACTTTATGACTAAAGAAGCTCACTCTACGGAGGATTATAAAGTGAAGGGAGAAGGTTTAACTTTCTACTCTCCAGAGGAAGCAGAAATTGCATACAACGAAGGACAAGTAACGCTTAATGCTAAAGTTAAATGTAAACTCCCTGTAAAAAATGAAAACGGAGAGTTGGTAACTAAACTGATTGAAACTACTGTTGGTAGAATTTTATTCAATCAGATAGTACCTGAGCAGATAGGATTCATCAATGAACTTTTAACGAAAAAATCGTTAAGAAATGTAATTGGTAGAATCTTAGCAGAAACTGATTTCCCAACTACAGTTCAGTTCTTGGATAGAATGAAAGACCTAGGATACTCTAATGCATTCAAAGGAGGTCTATCGTTCAGCTTAGCTGATATTGTGGTGCCAGAAGAGAAGAAACAAATGATAGCTTCGGCGGTAGAAAGTGTAGATGATATTAAGGCTAACTATAATATGGGGCTTATCACTGATACTGAGCGTTATAACCAAGTAATTGATGTTTGGACAAATACGAACGCTAACCTTACCGAAATGATTATGCAGAGAATGAAGACCGACCAAGGTGGTTTCAACTCTGTATATATGATGCTAGATTCTGGTGCGAGGGGTTCTAAAGAGCAGATTCGTCAGTTATCAGGTATGCGTGGTCTAATGGCAAAACCTCAAAAAGCAGGTTCAGTAGGTGCAGAGATTATCGAAAACCCTATTGTAGCTAACTTTAAAGAGGGACTTTCTATCCTTGAATACTTTATCTCTACTCACGGTGCTCGTAAAGGTCTTGCGGATACGGCTCTTAAAACGGCGGATGCTGGTTACTTAACAAGAAGGTTGGTAGATGTGGCTCAAGACGTTATCATTACTGAAGACGATTGTGGTACATTAAGAGGTGTAGAAGTAACGCCACTTAAAAAGAATGACGAGATAGTAGAGAGATTATCTGAAAGAATTTTAGGTAGAATTTCTTTACATGATATATATGACCCAGAAACAGACGAGTTAATCGTAGAAGCTGATGTTCTTATAGATGAAGAATTAGCTAAGAAGATAGAAGAGGCTGGTATAGAGTCTGTGGAGGTTCGTTCACCTTTAACTTGTGAATCTAAGAGAGGTATCTGTGCTAAATGTTACGGTAGAAACTTAGCAACAGGTAAGATGATTCATATGGGAGAAGCTGTGGGTGTTATTGCAGCACAGTCTATTGGGGAACCTGGTACGCAGCTTACCTTGAGAACCTTCCACCAAGGGGGAACGGCAGGTAACGTTTCCGAAAATCCGTCTATCGTAGCTAAGAGAGATGGTATCGTAGAAATGGACGAAATCAGAACGGTAACTTCTGAAGATGAAGAAGGTAACCAAGCTGAAATCGTGGTGTCTCGTTCTACCGAATTCCGTTTGGTAGCAGATAATGCTAGCAGAACGCCTATTATGGTGGCGAACTTACCTTACGGTTCAATACTTTCTGTAAAGCCAGGGGATAAAGTGAAGAAAGGAGACCTTATCGCAAGATGGGATCCGTATAACGCGGTAATCATTGCCGAAACTTCTGGTAAGGTAGAGTATGAAGATATTATCAAAGGAGTGTCTTTCCAATTAGAAATTGACGAACAGACAGGCTTTGAAGAAAAGGTAATCTCTGAATCTAGAAACAAAAAGGCGGTACCTACCCTTAGAGTGGTAGATTCTAAAGGAGTAGAGCAAAAATCTTACAACTTACCTGTGGGAGCTCACTTGATGGTAAATGATGGAGAGAAGATTAAAGCTGGTAAGATTTTAATTAAAATCCCAAGAAAATCTGCAAAAGCAGGGGATATTACGGGAGGTCTTCCTAGAGTAACGGAACTTTTCGAAGCTAGAAATCCTTCTAATCCTGCGGTAGTAACCGAAATTGACGGGGTAGTATCTTACGGAAAAATAAAGAGAGGTAACCGTGAGCTTATCGTAGAGTCTAAATCTGGAGAAATTAAGAAATACTTGGTGAAGTTATCTAACCAAATCTTAGTTCAAGAAAATGACTTCGTAAGAGCAGGGTCTCCGTTGTCAGATGGTTCTGTAACGCCTAATGATATTTTAGCAATTAAAGGTCCTACAGCGGTACAAGAATATCTGGTAAACGAAATCCAAGAGGTATACCGTCTACAAGGGGTAAAAATTGATGATAAGCACTTTGAAATCATCGTTCGCCAAATGATGACGAAAGTAGAAATTGTAGATGGTGGAGATACTCAGTTCTTAGAAGGTAGTCTAGAACATAAGCAAGACTTTATCGAAGAGAACGAGAGAGTATTTGGTATGAAGGTAGTTACCGACCCGGGAGACTCTCAAGTGCTTAAAGCAGGTCAAATGATTACAGCGAGAGAATTAAGAGATGAAAACTCTAAGCTTAAGAGAGAAGACTTAAAACTGGTAGAAGTTCGTGAAGCACTTACAGCTACAGCGCACCCAGTTTTACAGGGTATCACAAGAGCGGCTCTACAAACTAAGTCATTTATGTCTGCGGCATCTTTCCAAGAAACTACTAAGGTGCTTAACGAAGCAGCGGTATCAGGTAAAGTAGATGAATTGAATGGTCTTAAAGAAAATGTAATTGTAGGACACAGAATTCCTGCAGGAACAGGTCTTAAAGATTATCAGAACTTTATTGTAGGTTCTAATAAAGAATTTGAAGATTTAAATTAATTTGAAGAAAAAATTGTTTGAAAGGTAGAAGATATTTGTTATCTTTATACCTTTCAAACTAAATAATAACTAAATAATAATTTTATGGACAACAATCAAAACCAAGATCCAAACAACATTAACATTGAACTTAACGAAATGGTAGCAGCTGGTGTATATGCTAACTTAGCTTTGGTAAACCACTCTCCATCTGAGTTTGTTTTAGACTTCATTCAGTTAATGCCAGGTGTTCAACAAGCTAAAGTAAGATCTAGAGTGATTTTAGCACCATTACACGCTAAGAGAGTTCTAAATGCTTTACAGCAAAATATTGCTAACTATGAGCAGCAGTTTGGAGAAATCAAAGAGGTTGAACCTTTTGTATTAGGTGGGAACAATACGCCTCAAGCGTAATATGCTAAATTAATTTGTATGAAAAAGTCTCACCTTCTTAAGAGGTGAGACTTTTTTGTATAAAATAATATAAAAAAATAAATTTTATGAAAAAATATCTACTCGTAATAGGTTCTTTTGTGGTTTTGATGACCAACGCACAAGAGTTAAGTGTGATAAAGAAAAGGAAAGCACTACAGGAGAATCTGAATAAGTTTAATAAGGAAACTCAAAAATTTCATAGTTTGTTGAATTCTTATGGGCAAGTTCCGCCCAATAAATATTTTGAGCAAGACCATAAGCTTACTATGAATCCGCTATCTGGAGAAGTAAATAGAGAACAGCTTAAAAAAGTATGGCAAGAACTGAAAAAAGGAAAGTTTAGAGCTAAACAAGAGATAGGATTGCTTAGTTCGTCTAGGAATTTGGAAACACTGTCCTCTTCTGTTAATAATAAACTTTGGACAGAAAGGGGACCTTATGAAGTGGGAGGGAGAACGAGAGCTATAATGTTTGATCCCAACGATGCTACGGGTAAGAAAGTTTTTGCTGGAGGAGTATCGGGAGGTTTATGGGTAAATAATGATATTACTGATCCAAATTCTGAGTGGACGCCTGTAAATGATTTTTGGGAAAATACTTCGGTGGTATGTATGGCCTTTGACCCTAATGATACCCATACTTTTTATGTAGGTACAGGAGAATCTTGTACTTATGATAATGTAGGTTCTGGAATTTGGAAAACAACAGATGGAGGGCAAACTTGGACTAATATATTTACTAAACCTGTATCCTATTTAGAAGATGTTAGAAGAGGTAATTTTTATATCAATGATATTAAAGTGAGAAATAATAATGGCATTTCAGAGGTTTATGTAGGCGTGAGTGGAGGATATAATGAAGGCTTTCAGGGGCTTTATGATGCTGGTTTATACAAGTCTGTAGATGGAGGACAAAATTTCTCAAAAGTAAGTAGTTTGATTGCGGGAAATAATGTAGGGTATTCTATTCAGCAAATTGAGATTGCTGTGGATAACTCCGTATGGGTTTCTACTAGACAGTCTATGTTTGGTAATATTTTATCTGGGGGAAAAGTTTTCAAGTCTGGAGATGGTATCAATTTTACTAATATTTATGATGCTTCTTTGCCTAACTCTAGGGTAAACTTTGCTTTATCAAGACAAGATGCCAATAAAGCGTATGTTTTAATGCAAGGAGGTGGAGACACAGAGCCTGTAAGAATACTTAAAACAATAGACGGAGGTACAACATGGGTTTCTACTAATGATACTAATGCTACTGTAACTTTACCTGTCGACCCTGATACTGGGATAGCCGCGAATGATTTTACGGGAGGTCAATCTTTTTATGATTTGATAATAGCAACAGATCCAGATAATGATGAGGTGGTTTATACGGGAGGAATTAACATTCATAAATCTACCGATGGAGCTGCAACATGGAATACACTCACGAAGTGGCATTCTTCTATTGCATTAGATAAAGTTACGATGCATGCAGATCAACATGCTATAGTATTTAATCCTGCTAATAGTTCACAAATTCTATTTGGTAATGATGGAGGTATTTACTTTGCTTCAGATAAAAATGCGATTGGGGCTAGCACAGGGATAGAAACGAGAAATAAAAGGTATAATGTAACTCAGTTTTATGATGCGGCTATAAATCCAGTTGCTAATCCAGCTAATGAAGAGATTATAGCAGGAGCGCAAGATAATGGGACACAATTATTAGATGGAGCTCCATTAGCTAATAATTTTTACGATGCTCACGAATATACTGGTGGTGATGGAGGTCAGGTGGCTTATGATGACGAAAATCAGTATATCATTAATGGATATATTAACAACAACCATTATCTTCGTTCTTACCCAACTAATAAGTTTGTTTATTTACTATCAACAGAAACAAAAAGAGAAACAACGGGACACTTTATAAATGAAATAGGATTGGATAAAAACCTAGATATATTTTATTCTTACAATACAGGGCTTAAACTTCATAGGGTGAGTGGTCTTAAATCTAATCCTCTTAAACTGGTAGAAGGGGGCGTAACAGTAGGAACTCCTGCTTCTGGAGAAGAGGTAAGTAAAATAGCAGTATCTCCGTATACTACAACATCTACCAAGTTGTTTGTGGGGTCAAATATTGGTAATTTGTATAAGGTAGTAAATGCAAATACAACTAAGCCTACTTCAACCAAATTGGTAACCCCTTTTGTGGGAAGTATATCAGATATAGAATTTGGTACTTCTGAGGATAATATAATTGTAACTATACCTAATTATGGTTCAGATGTAAGTAAAGTTTACTATACTACCGACGGAGGTAAAACATGGCTCAATAAACATGGCAATCTACCAGATATGCCTGTTAGATGTGCGTTTATGAACCCAGAAAACATCAATGAAGTTCTATTGGGTACAGAGTTAGGTATTTGGGGAACAACTAATTTCCAATCAGCTACACCTACTTGGGTACAATATTCTAATGGACTAGGAAATGTAAGAGTTACTAATATAGATTATCGTCCTTCTACCAAAACGTTACTAGCTTCTACTTATGGTAGGGGAGTATTTACATCTGTTAATGAAGATGTTGGGTTGAGTGCAAAGGAAACAAATACATTAAAAAATAATACAAGAGTTTATCCAAATCCATCTCGTGGAGAGCTTCATTTGCAATTTAATGAGCAGGAATATCATAATGTTAAAGTTTTAATATATGATGGCTCCGGTAGATTAGTATATACTCAAAACGGTGTGAAAAATGGAGAAGCGTTTTATGTAAATCTTCCGAAGGGCGTTTATGTACTTAGTGCAGAAAATCAAGGGAAGGTATTCTACACTTCAACACTAATCATTAAGTAAGATATGAAATATTTATTAAGATTTTCTTTATTACTGATGCTTTATTTTTGTAAATCACAGGAGAATAAATCTGTTAATATGAAGATAATATCTGCGGAAAAATCTTTGTGGTTTGGAGGAGTAAAAGGCGTGAGAGGCGAGCGTTATAAAGTTGTTTTATCTAGTTCACAAAAGCTAAATGTAGATTATTTTTGGTTTGAAATAGGAGGTGTTTTAATACCAACTAGAGTTAAATATTTAGAAAAAGGAGATGCTAATAGGTATTTGTTGGAAGCCAGCCATACCTATCCTAGAACCGAAATGATTTATCCTAATAAGGAAATTAGTGAAACTAATAAGGAAAATTTTAATAAATATTATATTGTATATAAAGATAGAAGATTAGACAGAGAAATTTATAAGATGGAAATAAAATCATTTGTAAATACTTCTTCTAATTTCTACCCCTAAAAATAGTATTTAAACTAATCTTAATTTCGGGTTAAGAAAAGTTAAAATAATCGACCGTCATTTACTTTTTGTAAGTAATTGACGGTTTTTTTAGGGGAAGAAATAATATGTTACAATCCCTGCAATAAGATTAGTTATGAAGTTTGTCCCAGAACAATGTCTTGAATGTTCAGATTGGCAGATGTTTTTCAGTTCGTTGTTTACTATTTCTATTACGGACCTTTTGTGCAAAATAATTTTGTCGGACAACTCATCAAAGAATTCTTCATGTTATTTCTTATGCTTGTAATGAGCTGAATTTCGTCTACAAAAAGAATTTCTGGGAGATGTATCCTTTGTCGCCGAAGATTTTACCAAATATTTGCTTGAGGAAGTTCTCATTTTTTAAGAGGCTCTCTGTTATCTACATTGGCTTGGGTAGTGCAGAAGTTTAGGATATCGCTATAGCAAAGGTTTTAGCAAACATCGTAAAAGTGGTTTTCCTGATTTGTATATTTTTTTTAACGAACGAATAAAAATTGCTCAGGTATCAAAGTTAGCATTGCTTAGTCCCTATTCACTGCGTCGGCCTCGCGTAAAATTTCCATCGGGCAGGAAATTTTACGCGAGGCTGACGGAAAAATCACGCGAGGCCGACGGAAAAAATTTGGGAGAAAAATAAAAAACTGTTATTTTCGGACAAGTGTAATTATAAAAGGTACTAATGGTATATTTTATATTTATTTAGATGGAAACGCAGGAGAAGAACAACTTGTTAAGAAATTATTAGATAAAAAATCAAGCGAAGGTGGTGTAGGAACTTTTGATAACTTTGAGGCTATATATTTTAAGAAAGATAATACAAAATAAAGATATGAAAACACCAACTTTACTACTTATCCCAATTTTATTTTTGTTCAGTAGCCTTTATGGGCAAAACGATGACGAAAAAATAAATACGATGGAAGAAACACAAATGCTATAAGAATGAAAATAAATAATACTCAAAAAGGTTTATACTTTTTTCTGACATTGTTACTCGTTGTAATCATATATTTTATTTATAACTTTACTCGTCCCATTATTATATTTCATACCTCTAATAAAGAAATAGGTTATTTAGGGAAAATAGTAACTTTAGATGGAAATATTCATAAATTGTATGTACAAAATCATATTTCACAATACAAGTTACCCCATATTTGGGATTGGGATAATGAAGATGAAGTTGCAATATTTACATATAATTATAACGATTTATTGACTAAAAAAGATATTGATTTTTGGAAATTAGAAATTTACTTAGATGAAAAAGGAAAATATAAAAAACATACCAAAATAAGATATTTTTGGTTAAAGTAAAGCTATTATAGTTATTCAGTATAGAGAATTATTAAAATAACAAATGGTAAACCTAACGAAGGTCCTATAAGTGGTAGAGGAGAACCACCTGCCTATTTACCTATTTATTTCTATATAGATGGAGATACTGGAGAAGTTATGCCTGATGGTGAGTTTGATAGGCGAGAAAATTCTGCCTACAAAACTTACAATGGTAAGAAATATAGCTATTAAGAATGGAAAATATTTGAAAAGAAATAATACCGAGAATATATAAAAAACGATGATGAAAAACCTAATCGTATATTTTTGTTTGTGTTGCTTTTGTTTAGGATGTGGACAGAATACTAAATCGCCCTCGTCTTACGAGTATTCTATGAACTTACCCCACCCAGAAATCAACAGTAACAACTTTGTAGAGGAATTAAACAAAGCGGTAAAACGCTATGATAAGGAACCACTTTATTATTTGCGTTTTAGCAAGAGCCATTGTTTTATAGAAATACTTATAAATGATGAATATGTTTATTTAGGCTATTCTATAAGTAATTTGGTAACTCCTCTTAAAGTTAGCCGAGCAATATTAAAGAGTGGTAAGCAAAAGCTTACTTATCGTTTATACCCAGTGGGTGATGCATACAAAAGAGAATATGAAGGTTTTGATGAGGAATTTACGACACTTACCGATCAGACAGCATTTTCTGTATCGGTAATAGAGATAGACAATAGGAGTGCTAAGGATTTTGACGATGAGATATTGATAGCTAAACATCATACTCCTACTGATGAAAAGGGCAATTTTATTGCATCTGGCAAACCTTATTACGAAGGGAGTTTTACCTTTACGGCAAATGTTCCTTATGAAATCAATACTTTGGATACAGCCAAAGATCTTAGTAAATTAGATAAAGAAGAACTGGAGAAAAAAGCCTTAGAGTGGAATAAAATGGTACAAAAGATTTATGAAACTAAGGATAAAGATGCGTTGGCAAGAATTTATTTTGAGGAAGAAAAAAGGAATAGTATAGCATACTATGCCACTTCTGAAGATAATCAAGAGCTTTGGGATGAGTATTTAGATGTTTTAGAAAGAAAAAATAGAATGTATAAGGAGATGAAAGATTATAAAATGTCCTATTTTTCTAATAATAGATTAGTTAGTTTGCTACATAATACGCCAGATATAAGATATGTAAATGGAGGTATATTAACTTACTTTTATACGGATGAAGATGGAGATGAACGATATGATATGGATAAACTTTATCTGTATATGCCCAAAGATTCAGAAGATTTATTTCCCTTTTAAAAAATGCTGATGAAAAACCTAATCGTATATTTTTGTTTGTGTTGCTTTTGTTTAGGATGTGGACAGAATACTAAATCGCCCTCGTCTTACAAAAAGTAAACAACACGACGGTCAATTATTTTTGAATATTGCTTAATCCGAGTTCAGGTTATTTATTATTGGCTAAAGGTTCAGATTTCTATAAATCCAAGTCTAGTTTTTTTAACTTGTACACTTTATGGGAAAGAGTCAATCTAATTGCAATTTATTAAATTCCCAAGAATTTCCATTAAAAATATTGAGGTCTACTTTTACATTAATGCCTTTTACAATACCTTTTTCTGTAAACTGCCAAAACAACCAACTATCCTCTTCCGAAGGCACTAAAACATGGTTGTAATTAGCTAACCATAGGGGATAACCTTCAAAATCACCTCTTAAATAATCTTTATAAAAATGGTAGTAAGTATAGATAATAGGTTTAGTTCCGTAGGTATCTTCCACTATTTTTAGCCAAGTCTTTATATCTTCTTTGTACTGTTTTATAGATTTTTTTCTAGGTATTTTTTCTATATCTAGCACGGGACGAAGGTCGCCTTTTTCCAACTTCACTTGGTTTAAAAAATTATTAGCTTGTAAAACAGGATCTTCATCTGGACGATAAAAATGATAAGCTCCTCTTGTATAATTGTATTTTTTTGTTTGAGTCCAAAAGTAATCAAAATGTTTGTCTTTAGAACGATTTCCCATAGTTGCCCTTAGAACAATGAAATCAATATTTATGGCATCATTTGCAATACTTAGGCTATCCCATTCTATATCTTCTTTTTTTTGATAATGAGATATATCTATACCAAATATTTTATCCTGATATTCGGTAATAATGGTATTTATTCTTCTAGTTTCTGAAATGGAATTTTCTAGTTTTTTATGCTGGTGTTTTTTGAAGTACATGGCATAGTAAAAGAAAATTTTATTTTTAATATAAATACCTGTACCAACTAAAGCTATAGATATTACAAATAGTAACAACCATTTGTAAATCTTTTTTTTATTTCTTTTTTTGCTTATGTTGTTTTTTTTTCTAACTCTAGAGTTGTATCTTCGTTTCGACATAACACTTACAAAGCTAAGTATAAATTTATTATAATTTACTGTTGTACATTTTAATTTTAGAAATACTAACTTTAAATTATTGATATTGCGATTGAAATATTCTTTATTGATGAATAGCACAATAGTTAAAAAGTGGTTATTTTAGCCTTTGAAATTCTCAAATGTCTTAGTATAATTTCTTCTAATTAAACTGGTCATAGAGTTGCGAGATGAAGGGAAACTTCTTCTACTGTTCCTTAGATAAATGAAATTGAGGCTTGTAATGCTTTGGGTTTAGTCTTTCAGGTGCTTCTAGTGCTATCCTTGTGTAATTGAACAAATCTATTTGGATTTCTGGGGATAAACCTTTGTCGCCAAGAGTGGTGCAATCGGATAACTGCCTCTAGATATCTTTTAACTTCGGATAAACTTATTGCTTTTAGTTGTGAATTGCTTTCAATTTTTACTATCTTTGTGATAGTTCGCAACGAATATGGGTGTAGGATTAACGAGCTTTTTGTTGTGAATTGCTTTCAAAATTACTATCTTTGTGATAGTTCGCAACAGGTATTTATATCTGTCTTTTTTTTGTTTAGTTGTGAATTGCTTTCAAAATTACTATCTTTGTGATAGTTCGCAACGTTACCAATATTCCCTGTAAGATTCATTTTGTTGTGAATTGCTTTCAAAATTACTATCTTTGTGATAGTTCGCAACAATTTACACACTGATTTTCCATAATATTGTGTTGTGAATTGCTTTCAAAATTACTATCTTTGTGATAGTTCGCAACAAGCTATAAAAACAATTCACTCTCTTTGTTGTTGTGAATTGCTTTCAAAATTACTATCTTTGTGATAGTTCGCAACCCTTGCCTATACCTTCGCACCTTGTGGGCTGTTGTGAATTGCTTTCAAAATTACTATCTTTGTGATAGTTCGCAACGATAAAACAATTTGAAAAAATAGAAAATAAGTTGTGAATTGCTTTCAAAATTACTATCTTTGTGATAGTTCGCAACCTCCAGATAAATTGCTTCTTTCTCTTTGGTGTTGTGAATTGCTTTCAAAATTACTATCTTTGTGATAGTTCGCAACTCCATAAATCAAGTTCTGGAAAATGAACGGGTTGTGAATTGCTTTCAAAATTACTATCTTTGTGATAGTTCGCAACCGAAATGTTATAGTTATGAAAAATCTTAAAGTTGTGAATTGCTTTCAAAATTACTATCTTTGTGATAGTTCGCAACAAAGATACTTTGTCATTGAAAAATCGTGTGGTTGTGAATTGCTTTCAAAATTACTATCTTTGTGATAGTTCGCAACTCTTTTTGATTACTCTTCCTCATTTTATAAGTTGTGAATTGCTTTCAAAATTACTATCTTTGTGATAGTTCGCAACTTTGAATCCCATCTTTTCAGTTGGGCGAAAGTTGTGAATTGCTTTCAAAATTACTATCTTTGTGATAGTTCGCAACAGGAACAATAGCGTTAGAAATCGCTTTGATGTTGTGAATTGCTTTCAAAATTACTATCTTTGTGATAGTTCGCAACTAGTGATGATTTGTTAAAAAATGACGGTTCGTTGTGAATTGCTTTCAAAATTACTATCTTTGTGATAGTTCGCAACCCGATTTAGCGAAATAACTCCGAAGCAACTGTTGTGAATTGCTTTCAAAATTACTATCTTTGTGATAGTTCGCAACTTAACGCCTGAACTTCGGAAGCGGAACACTGTTGTGAATTGCTTTCAAAATTACTATCTTTGTGATAGTTCGCAACAATTACAATCTTTTCCTTCAAAATTTTTAAGTTGTGAATTGCTTTCAAAATTACTATCTTTGTGATAGTTCGCAACAGAAGACATTTTGTCCTCCGTAGGGCTTTCGTTGTGAATTGCTTTCAAAATTACTATCTTTGTGATAGTTCGCAACTTTCTTAGAAAAATGGTCTGATGTTTTCCAGTTGTGAATTGCTTTCAAAATTACTATCTTTGTGATAGTTCGCAACGTTGGCTGGAATGAGATATAAACAATGAATGTTGTGAATTGCTTTCAAAATTACTATCTTTGTGATAGTTCGCAACAATAGTAAGGTTTACCATTAAAATCACTTTGTTGTGAATTGCTTTCAAAATTACTATCTTTGTGATAGTTCGCAACCTCAAAAAATAAACCCGTTGTTTTTCAATGGGTTTTGCTTTTTATTAGGATTAGATTTTTCACTATTTCTTGTCTATTTTTACTTTAGTAAATCCTTTTTTTCTGTTTCTAAAAAAGTTCTAATTGCTGATAGGTTGGTTTGGGTTCTTCTTTAGCTCTCGCAAAGAAAATTTCTATATCTCCAAACTGTTTATCTGTAATACTCATGATAGCCACCTTACCGTGTTTGGGAAGTATTGATTTTACTCTTTTGATGTGTACTTCTGCATTTTCACGACTTGGACAATGCCTTATGTAAATGGAAAATTGGAAAAGGCTAAAGCCATCGTCCTCCAAGCGTTTTCTAAAAAGTTGAGCTGCTTTCCGCATCGCTTTAGTTTCTGTTGGTAAATCATATAGCACCATAACCCACATAACTCTATAAGCATTAAAACGATTAAACTTCATAAAACTCAGGTACAGCTATTTGTCTTTTTTCTCCGGTATAACATTTATAAACAGAAACTACACTCATTTTTACAGCTACGATTAAAGGTCTTAGCTTATTTTCAATTCTCACATCTAAAGTCGCTATATTTAGCATAAATGCTTTAAAATCTTTGGTTAACTCTTCACTTTCAGGGTGATTTTCTAACCATTCCATTACCAAAAAATCTACAAACGGACGGTAAGGTTCCATTAAATCGTCTGCCAAGCAGTAAGGATTATATTTATTCTTATGAAAAATCCCCAATACAGGCAACAGCCCCGTTTCTACTATCGCTCTTGCCACAATGCTTCTCAGCACCGCATAACCAAAGTTAAAAAATTGATTAGGCGATTCGCCAAATCGTTCTCTTAAAAAATCAGGGGCAATCAAATATTTCCAATAATGTTGTGCCGCGATCCCCTCCATATTAGTAGTATCTCCACTTTTCACTTGTTCTTTGTACTCCAGCATAGGTTCGTAGTAGTTCCCTAAACGCTTTAAAACTTCTGATTGGTTATTGATTTTACTCTCAACAACTTGTTTCCAAAGGTTTTTCTTTAAAGGTTCGCTGGCTTCAAGCTGATATTTCACCCGTTCAGAATATTCGGAGTGCCCATACAAAGGTAACATTATGCCGTGAGGTAAATGATGAGCATCACAACTGATAACCACCACATTATTTCCCATCAACCATTGAATGAGCTGATGAGAAATCGTGATTTGAAAATGGTCGAGCATCAATAGTCCCAAATCTTCAACAGGAATACTCCCTTTTTCTACCTTTGTCTCCGGACAAATGATTTTCATTTGCTGGTCTTTTAACTTGAGGTAGGCAGGATTGCCAATATAGATAGAACGGTAAAGCATAATCCATTATTTTTAATATTCTCCCACTTGAACTATTTTTCCTATATGGTTAATACGAACTTTTTTGATGTTTTTCAGAGGTTCTGTACTTCTAATAGATTTATATGCTATATCATTTAATTCTTTTACCTCTTGAACATTGGTCTCTAAATGATGTCGAAACATATAATTTTTTGTCGCTAATTTCTGAACTCTAAACAAATATTGACTAATTTTTTTAACATTATTCTCATCTAATAAATCAATCTCATTTATATCAAAATCATCATTAGGAAAAACAAACATTTCATTTTGTTTCATGGTAAATAAAAACTTCCATCCTAAATCTTCATTTAATCCTTTATCAACAACAGGTAAGCCTTGATTTGCTCTTGCTACTGCTTCATAAAGCGACACTACTTTTTCTTGCAGTTTACCTTTTTCATCCTCATAAATAGCGACATGATGATTATTCCCCGTACTCACAAAATCCGCAGGTATAGGGTTTCCGTTATCGTCCAAAATTTCCCTGCCTAAATGGTCTTTTTGATGGTGTAGAGCTTCGGCGTTACTTACTCCTGTAATGGTTACTCGCTTGATGCAAATTCCTTTTTCCTTGTTGAGCCATATCGGATTTTTATCCAAATCTGAAAAGGCTTCTTTTGCATTACCTCCAAAATCTTTTTTGCGTTGCTCTAAAATAGCTTTTATTTTTTCATCCACCACCTTTTCAATCTTTAAATCAGGAGTAATGTCTTTTCTAATCGTAAAAATTTCCTCAAAACACAACACTTCTTTCAAAGGTTCACCATTTTTAAGTAATGGCATTTTTTTGAGTGTTTTTGTATCAAAAGCAACTGCTGGGTTGTTGTCAAATTGAGCTAAATGACGAAGCACCAATTCTTTTTCCTGTACATTGATAATAAGTTGAGCCTGTTCTAAACTAAAATTTTTATTGATTTTAGTAGACTTATTCATCGGTCTTTTGGACTTTCCATAAACTGTTTCTTTATGTAATTGTCCTCGTGGCGTTAGTTGTTCTTTGGTATTGTGGCCTGACTTTTTCTTGGTTTTATTGATGTTTTTGGTGTAAACCTTATTTTTATTTTTAATCGAAACCAAAATGGTTTCTATATGCTTTTTGGCTTCCTCTCTAAAGTTAGGCATTGGTGGAATAAATTTTCGGTTTTTATTCACCACTTCCGTAATGGTATTTTTAAGTCCGTATAACTTACTCAATTCCAAATCTACCTCATCGCCCTTTAATGAATGTATCGTGTTTAGATTATTAAGATACTGCACATGACTTTTTGTGGTAAAAGCCACCGTTAGTGCATCCATTGCGTGGTGTCTATGGTCGTTTCGTTTTGTCCAATCGGTAATTACTTCTACTTTTTTTGTTTTTTCTTGCCCAATATCATAACGCTCCTCTATCTCTGTCAGTCCTAAAGCCTTATATTTAGGAAAATTCAATTCTTTCATCACATTGATTAAATCCCAATCTTCACGCAGTCTATCGGTAATACTTCCAGAGGTAACATTCACATCCTTAAACACTTGATATAACATCGCCTTTGCTTTTTTAGCAATGTATTGGCTATTACGCAAATCTCTTTCAATAAATCCATCGGGCAGATTTTTTTGAGCCATCAAGAGTTTATTTCTTTTGCCTTTGGAAATAGTTCCTTTGGCGTTATTATAAAGCGTTTCTACCCGCTGGATATAATCGTCAAGTGTTGCATTATAATCACTTTCTATAAAATCATAAGCCGTTCGGTCTGCTTTTTTAAGATTGGTTTCCCTAAAAGCTAAAGTTTTATTAGAGAAAGAATCATCAAATAATAATGCCTTCGGAATAATGTGTTCTATATCTATTTTTGATGAAAATAAATCTTCCTTTTTAATTTGTTTACCAGTAAAAACATCTTTATAGGCTAAAGGTGCTAACTCTTCCCATAAACGATAACGAACCACATCGCTTTTAGTAGGGTTAGAAATACCAAATTCTTTAGTAATGCGTTTTTTAATATCTTCATTTCTTCGTGTGGCTTCGTTGATGCCTTTGGTCATTTCAGCTCGTTCCTCTGCACTTTTTTTCAGTTCTCTGGCTAATTCAATACGCACTTCATCGGGTTTGCCATAGGTTTCAATCACTTGATTAACTACATTAATCATTTGGTTAAGTATTTTTTCCACCACAGGATTGCGTAAGCTGTTTTTAGGTAAAAGTTCTAATTTATCCAACAATTCTCTATTATCATTTTCTTCTTTAGTCAAACTATTAGAATGATTATACCCTGCTAATGCACAGGCTTCTGAATAATCGTTTCCGTCTATAAGATACGGAATGATTTTACGCATCGCTTTGGTTGATAAATTTCCGTAATCATCTTGCAAGGACACATTCGCTATCCATTTGGCATATTCGGGAGTAAAACCAAATTTTTCACAAAGTTTCTTTTTTAAACTGACTGCAGAGTTCCCGTAAATGATTTGGTCTTCTTCGTTGATTTTATCATCTTCCTCGGCAGAATACAACAAATGCCACAATTGATAAGAGGCTTGATTTTCAAATTCTTTTCCGTCTAACTCTGCATTAAAATCTAAAATATTAGCCTGAATACCTATTTGTGGAAATACTGCTTTTAATTCCTCCTTAATCTCTTGAGCTGATTTTTTAGTCCAATCACCATAGCCCTCATTCTCTGCAATTTGCTGATAGATATTGAATAAAGCGGCATTGGTTCGGTTGCCTTCCAAACCTTCTGAAAAATTCGTTTTGTATTCTTTATCTTTTAAACCTAAAATTTGTAACATCTCTTTTTGTGAGAGATTTCCTCTTAAGTTTAATTCTTCAAACAATAATTTTCGCTCATCATCACTTAAAGTCTCTGTTTCCTTTTTATTCTTTGAAGCTCCCTCACTAATTTTTGTTACCTCTAAATTATTGATATTCTGCCATATTTTAAATTCTTGAAATAGCGGAGAAGATTTAGGAGCAACACGCCTACCTACCGTTTGCCTTTTGGGTAGTTGGGTGGTTTTATTGAGAATAACATTGCCATTTTCGTCTTTTCGTTCTATTTCCCAACTTTCAAACTGGCAGAAACTCAATAAACCTTTTTGAGATTTTAATTTTCGTTGATAAAAAATGACCACATCACGAATTTGCTCCTTTAAGGCAAGTGTTAATTGTGGGTGAAATTGAGCTTGTATTTCCCAAATTTGCTCAAATTCATCTAAATAATCTTGACGATAGAAAACTTGGTTCTTTAGTGAAGTATGCGGATTTTTCTGTATTTGTTTCCAAAGGTTTTCGCCTACGGTTTCTTTATTAAAATACAATTCCTTGCTTCTATCTGAAATCGCCCCTAAATACCCACTGGATTTATTTAAGTCGCTATTGATTTCCTGTAAAACAATCGCTAACAACTCCAAATCTAATTTTCGAGCTAAACCTTCTGCACGCAGTTGGTATTTTTTTAGTTTCAAATCAGCACCTTTTTCAGAAAGCTTAATTCCTTCAATAGCAAAAGGTTCTTTACAAATAGCCCAGGTTTGACTTTTATTTTTTCCTTTCAACTCTTTATACAATTCATCTAAAAGAACCTGAGAGTAAAACTGCTTTTGATATTTCCAAATGCTGTCAAATTCCGCTTGCAAATCCGAGCGATAGAAATCAGGCACATATTTTTTACCTTTTGATAGCAATTCATAGGCGTACTGCCCTGGCGTTAAGTTTTCGTCATACAACTTTTTAGCTACTGCCATACCATCAACCGCTTGTCCTTCTTCTTCATTATTTACTTTTCTACTGCTTCTGTAGCCTCTCTTTTTGTTAATCGCTAAAAATACACGGGCTAAATCTTCTAATTCTATTCGTTCTCTCGCTGCCTTGGCTCTTAACTCTAAAGTTTGATGGGTGGTATTTTTACCAATTTCGGTTAGTGGTGTATCTTTATCAATCAACTGATTTTTAATCAACAAGTCTATTAAATTTTTTCTTCTGAGTTTATAGCGTTGTAAATTTCTTCTTGCACTTCTTTTAGCTGTTCTATCGGCATTGGTGGATAAGGGTCTCCCTGCTTCAAAATTTGTTTTTTCATCTACCGTTAGAGGATTTACACGAACGCCTAACTTAATAATTTCAGATTTCTCACCCTCTTTTTGCGCTTCTCTAACCAACGCCCAACCGATAGAGTTGGTTCCTAAGTCTAATCCAAGTATGATTTTCATTTTTAGTATATTAATTTTTAAACAATAATAATCTTTATTTTCGTGTATAAATTTAATAAATATTTTGTCATTATGATATTTATATCTAAATTTGTACCTGAAAGCAATTCACAATAAGGAAGATTCCGTTGTGAGAACATTTATTACGGGGGCTAATAACAGTACCTCGTTTTTTATTATATATTCTTCTCTAAAAAAACAATTTAATATAGATAGCCTCAATTTTTGTAACTTTATTCAACTAAAAAAAATATGAAAAATAGAATTGTAGAACTTTTCAACATACAATACCCTATCATACAAGGTGGTATGGTATGGCATAGCGGTTGGCGGTTAGCCTCTGCTGTTTCTAACGCTGGTGGACTAGGACTGATAGGTGCCGGAAGTATGTACCCTGATGTTTTAAGAGAACACCTCCAAAAATGCAAAAAAGCTACCAATAAGCCTTTTGGTGTTAATATTCCTATGCTTTATCCTAACTTAGATGAAATTATTAACATTATTATGGAGGAGCAAATTAAAATCGTATTTACCTCAGCAGGAAATCCGAAAACCTACACCGAAACTTTACAAAAAGAAGGTATAAAAGTAGCTCATGTGGTTTCTTCTCTGAAATTTGCAATAAAATGCGAGGAAGCTGGTGTAGATGCTATTGTTGCTGAAGGGTTTGAAGCTGGCGGGCATAACGGAAGAGACGAGACTACCACTTTCTGCCTTATTCCTAATGTAAGCAAACATATTAGCACTCCCCTTATTGCTGCAGGAGGTATCGCTACAGGACAACAGATAAAAGCGGCAATGATACTTGGAGCAGACGGTGTACAAATAGGCTCTAGGTTTGCAGCTACAAAAGAAGCCAGTTCCCACGAAGCCTTTAAACAAAAAATAGTGGAGGCTAAAGAAGGTGATACTCAACTTACTTTGAAAGAACTTGCTCCCGTTAGACTATTAAAAAACAAATTCTTCTACGACCTAGAAAAACTTTATGAAAATGGAAGAGATATAGAAACTCTGAAACAAGCCTTAGGTAGAGCAAGAGCCAAGAAAGGAATGTTTGAAGGCGATTTAGACGAAGGCGAACTAGAAATAGGACAAGTTTCAGCACTCATAGATGACATTATCTCGGTAGATGAAGTATTTAAAAGACTCATAAAAGAGTTCAAAGAATGTAAAGAACCTTTTTTATAGTAAACTAAATAAAATGTCCCACGAGAGTACAAGTTAAAAAAGTTGGTATAATCTGAGCTTTTCGTTAAGGTAAGAAATAAATTTGATAGAAACCATATTCCCAATTTATAATAAACTTTGATTATTTTTTTATAAAGGGTGGCTTTTGAAATACTATTATTTTAATGCTAATATAAAAAAGCTACTCCTAATTAAGAAGTAGCTTTAGTTTTTTTTAATATTTACTTTATTTTAAAGTAATGTTGTCTAGTTGTACAGTAGTAGTTATTGTCGCATTTCCTGCATATTCAAAAATTATGTAACCTTTTCCTGTAATAGGAATAGTAAATTCACCACTATCTACCCAACTTGCAGCATAGCCAGTAGAATTCTCTTTTGAAAAAGCAAATTTAGAAGTAATATCTACTAAGTCAGTTTTATTTACAACTCCGCCAGGGGTATATTTTGTGGTATAATATACTTTAAGTGCATCTCCTGTATAGTAGCCATCTTTTGTTTGGAAAGAGAGTTTTGAAGTCCCTGTGAAATCAGCAGGAACTATAAAGTAAGTGTTTACAGCAGTGCTAGCTTTAAAAGCACTCATTTGGATATAGTTGTTGCCTCCAAAAGATTTCTGTTCCCAGAAACGATTTCCAACCGCAGAATAATTAATATATTTAGAATCTGCTATTCTTTTGGAGCTCGTTACAGTAGATACATTATCAAAGGTTTCTGCTATAGTTCTATTATATTCTGGAGTATCACCGCCTAAAACATTTTTGGAACTTACAAATCTTTCTTGTTCAAAATTAACATCGTTCAAATCACGAATGTAGAGTTGCCATGTTACATTTTTTCCAGAGACATATTTGTTTACTACTACAGTGACATCTCCACTTTTAGTAGGCAAAGTTTTTCCTGCAAAACGAGCGAAACCACTATTTCTCACTACTGCAGTATTGTCTTCACGGTCAACCAAAGTTCTATCAACAGTTTGGTTGTTAATAGCATCAGCATAAGTGATTTTACCATCTGCTTCTGCAAATTGTACTCCTTTGATAGTAACTAAGGTATTGATATATTCATCTTTAGTAGCTTCTGCAATGGAATTTACCACTCTAGGAGTAATGGTTTTAATGTCCATAGTATTGCCACCGCAAACCCCAGTGATAAAATTTCTCATATTACCTTCGGGTATTTGCCCAGTCGGGTTTACATAGCCTAGTTTAACTACTTCTCTGTCTAAGCCAACAGAAAGACCGTTAGCTCTAACCCTTACACGAGAGCCTACAGGATAGTCTGTGTATAGAAAAGTTTTGTTTATGGCTACTTGGATACCAGCGGTAGGATTTTCGGTTTTGTCTTGTATAGTGAGCTGCTTGTAAAAATTACCACCTTCGTCTGAAGATATTACATATCCTTCAAAAATAACAGGGGCATCTGTTTCTCCGTTAGGTATGGCATAATTACTAACAAAATTCGCATTAGGTGTTGGGGCTAATGCTTTGAAATCTTTAATGGTGATAGTAGGCTCCGAGAATTGGTTGCCACATTGGATTGCAGGAGTATCAAATTTGTCATCTTGCACGCAAGAAGTTAATGCTCCGAATCCAGATAGAGCTATCAATGAAATCTTTAAGTATGTTGTTGTTTTCATCTTCTTTGTATTAAATTGTTAAAAATAAAATTTAGAATCTTACCTGTAGATTGATAAAGTAGTTTCTTCCTTGTGTAAAGAAATATTTAGGTGCAAAGTTAGGGTACTCTCTATCGTAGTCTCTTCTAAAGTCTGCATAGTTTACATTTCTAGCCTGTTCAAAGCCTCCTGTAGCATATTTAGTGTTATCAAGTACATTATTGACGGTAGCACTAAGCATTACATAATATTTTCCTAACAGCCACGACTTACCAGCATTGATATTAAAGAAATAAGCTACAGGAAGTTTGACTTGGGCAGTAACTCTTCTGTACTCTTCCTCTGAAATACCTGCATAGGGATTGCCAGTCGTTTTGTTATTAACAAAAAAATCAGAACGGATGAGAGGAGATGGGTCTAGAAAATTATTGCCGAGATAATTCCAATTAGCACCTACCCACCAGTATTTAGGAGAGCTATATTTTACTCCTAGAGAGTAGGCCTCTTGTGGAGTACCTCCTTGTTTGAAGTTTTTGATGTAAGATGTTCCATAGCTAGTGTAAAGTTTTCCGTTCGGGAACATTCCCATAGCATCTGATGCGAAGTACACTTCTGGGTTGTTAGTATAGATATACTTCCCATAATTTGCCACTCCATTAACCGTAATAGTAGGTGTAATTTTTACTTCAACTCCCAATTCCGCTCCCATATTTCTACGGTTTACATTAGACATTACTTGTGTTACAAATGCACTCCTTGTATTGGTAGCGTTACCCTCGCTGTCTATGCCGTCTAATCTAATACCATCGGCAAAGAAACGCTGTACATTAGTATCATTTTGCGTGTCTATAAGGAATGCAGTAGCCCTCACTTTAATAAATGGAGAAGAAACCATATAGCTAATATCATTAGCAGAAACTATAGTACTTTTGAGATTAGGAGCGATGGCATTGTTTACCCTTTCATTTATAAACATATTTCTAAGATATGGTGCTTGGGAGTAGTAGGCACCATTGTAAACTAAGAAATTTCTACCATCTAGCTTATAGATTACTTGACCTTTCAAACCAAAATTCCAATAGTCTTGATTTCCTGATGATTTCGATATGTTTTTGTAGAGGTAATGGTTAAAGTGCCCTTCTCTGTTATTGGTAGTGTAGGACGCAAGAGCAGATACAAAAACATCAAAGTTGCTTATGCCAAATTTCAAGGCAGGATTTACTTTGAATTCTTGTCTTTGGAAAGTATAATCGTAACCAATTTTATCACCTACTTTTTTATGAGTGTTTTCTTCCCCTTCGTTAAATAGTCCCGAAAGCTTAGGCTGATTAGCTGCAGCGAAAGGGTCTCCGTTAAGAGCATACTGTCCGCCTAATAAGTCTTTTATTTCTCTATATTGGTCTGATGAATAATTTCTATAAGAAGCGTTGATGAATAGCTGCGTCTTGTCAGAAAAATTATGAACAAAATGAGTTCCTACATTCCAAACTTTGTCATCATTAACATCATTAACTAGAAAATAAACCGCTTGTTCTCTATTTCTATTAGCGAGGTAAAGCTTGTCCCAATTTATTTGAGTGTAATTTTGGTCATTACTTTCCCATCTGTTTTTGGTTATTTCTAGTTGAGCTATATCAGAGTTGCTAGGGTTAGCTAGTCCTGCGAAGTAGCTCGGTAGATTCCTGTAATATAGAGGAGATGGGTTTTGTGCATTATACCAGTCTAATCTAGAGGCTTTATCCTTACCAAATTGGTAAGAAATGGTAGTCCAAAGTTGAGACTTATTACTTATCTTCCAATAATCAGTAAGTTGCAATATTGGTTGAAATCCTTGTCTTACTCTTTCACTTCTTTTTTCGCCATCTTGCCAGCCCCAGTAAGCGTTGTAGTGTACGCCATTATAATCTATTACCTCTTGGGTATTAGGGCTAGCGGTACTTCTACGATACGGAGAACCTATTAAGTTTAAAGTAAGGGTATGTTTATCATTTACTTTTTTCTCAATTCCTAGGTAAGCTCCATAAGCATCATAAAAAGTACCTTCTTGTATACCTTCCTGTGCCCATCTTCTAGCTCCCATTATGGTAAAAGCCCAACCTTTTTTATTCATTCCAGAAGAATATCTTAAAGAAGTTCTGTTACGATAGTTTCTGTTGGTAAGGGATTGGGTAAATTGGAAACCTTTGCGGTATTCACTTGCTTTCATATTTTTGTAGACCACAGAGCCAATACCTCCGAAAGCGTATTCAGAAGGGGAGTGGTTTACTGCAATTTCAGGGTATCTTGTAATTTCATTAAGACCGCCCCAGTTGCCATAATCTACATTACCATTATCAGCATTTTCCATAGAGATACCATTCATCATAACCTCACTTCTTCTACCGTCTATACCCCTAGGTCTGAACCAATAGAAACCTAAATCAAAAGCAGCAATATTACTAAATACATCTCTAGAAGATTGTAATAGTCCTAATGTCGCTTGTGAGGAAGATTCGTCCATATTGCTATTGTCGTCCAGTAAAACTACTCCTAATTCTGAGTTTTTAAGGTTGGAAAATAGAGTAATAACTCCCAAATCTTTCCTTTTTTCGTTTTCAAAGACATCAAACTCTAGAACTTTTGTTTCATAATTAGGTTGGGTTACCACCATTTGGTAATGTCCTGGTTTTAAGTCCACAAATTGGAAATATCCAATTTTGTCTGCCTTTACATCGTCATTGGCTTCCCTTAGGTCAGCTACTGCGTTTTCGATGGGTTTTCCATCAGCATCTTTTACGTATGCATAGACTGTAGTCTGTGCATAGTAGTAAGATGCGGGTAATAGGCAGAACATAGAGACTAATGATAATTTCTTAATCATAACATTCTTATTTTTAGTTTTTGAATAAGTTGATTATTCAATCCACAAAATTAACCCATTTTTTTGGTAAATTTTAACAGAATTAAGAATTTTTAATATGTGATTTTTATCACGATTGAATAAATAAGCCATTGGATAAGGGGTTTATCGATGTTGGTGTCTTATGCGATGTTAATTAAAATTAATTTTAATCTACTGTTCGCCTCAAAATCACTAACTTTGCTTTGATATTAAAACTTAAAAATAAATGAAGATGAAAAAGATATTCTCTTTATTAGTATTGGGACTTTTTTTTACTGGTTTTTCTCAAACTGGAAAGTTGAAAAGAATGGCAACTGTGGGGTTCTATAATGTAGAAAACCTTTGGGACACCATTCAGTCTGCAGATTATATAGACGGAACGCTAGCTCCTAATCACCCTCGTTTCCATAGAAGTATACCACTAGATTCGGTAAAGTATTTGGAGCGTGAGGATTATCGAGGTGAGTGGTCGGATTCTAAGCTTATAGGTAAAAAAGTGGTACGTTTTCAAGGTTCTTCGGACGAATTTACGCCGAAGAGTGCTAAAAACTATAACTCAAGTATTTACAATCAAAAATTAGCTAATGCTGCTAGAGTTATTTCTGAGCTAGGAGCTTCGGTTACCAAGACCGCTCCAGTAGTGGTGGGGCTTCTTGAGGTGGAGAATCGCCAAGTAGTGGAAGATTTGGTAAAACAACCAGCGTTAAAGAAATTTGATTATGGAGTAATTCATTATAATTCCTATGATTACAGGGGGATAGATGTAGCACTTATTTATCAGAAAAGAAGATTCAGCCCTACTTATAGCACTAAAAAAGAACTCAAAATATACAATGAGGAAGGAAAGAGAGAATATACTCGTGATTTGTTGGTGGTTTCCGGATATTTAGACGGAGAGAAAGTTGCTTTTTTTGTCAATCACTGGCCGTCTAGAAGAGGAGGTGAAGCCGTTTCTCTTCCTAAAAGAAATGCTGCGGCTCAGTTGCTAAGAGTACAGATGGATAGTGTAAGGGCTTTAGATGCTAATACCAAATTGATAGCTATGGGAGATTTTAATGATGATCCCATTAGTAGTAGTTTGAAGAATTACTTAAAAGCAGTAGGAAGTACCAAAGAACTAAGCCCAGAATATCCTTATCTAAACTTAATGTATCCTTTGTATAAGAAGGGGGTGGCGTCTTTAGCATATCGCGATGCTCCTAACTTGTTCGACCAAATTATAGTTTCTGAAAATTTGGTTAGTCCAAAAGATGCTTCTTATTCTATTTTTAGAACGGAAGTTTATGCACCTGCTTATCTTATCAACAAGGAAGGTAGTTTTAAAGGGTATCCGTTCCGTTCTTGGGACGGGGATAAATTTACAGGAGGATATAGCGATCACTTTCCTGTGTTTACAATACTTTACAAGGAAGTTAATTAGAGTGCTTATCTTATAAATAAATAAGAGGTTGTCTTAGTTTAGGGCAACCTCTTTTTTGTTTTCATAAAAACTATTATCTTTAAGGACTAAAAAAAATAGGAAACCTATGGATTTGCAATTCAATAAAAATGAAGATTTAAACCGATTGAAACTTTCAGAAATCAATCAGTTATTAGCTAAAATAAAGAAAGGAGGGGGAGAAAAACGCTTAGAAAAACTCAGAAGCGAAGGTAAAATGACGGCTAGAGAGCGTATAGATTACCTCTTAGATGATAATAAAGATAGCATAGAGATAGGGGCTTTCGCAGGGTTTGAAATGTATGAAGAACACGGGGGGTGTCCTAGTGCTGGTGTAGTGGTTAAGATAGGGTACATTTCTGGTAAGCAGTGTATTGTAGTGGCTAATGATGCTTCGGTAAAGGCTGGAGCGTGGTTTCCAATTACGGGTAAGAAAAATCTTAGAGCTCAAGAAATTGCGATGGAAAACCGTTTGCCTATTATCTATTTGGTAGATTCGGCAGGAGTTTATCTGCCTATGCAAGACGAAATTTTTCCTGATAAAGAGCATTTCGGAAGGATATTTAGAAATAATGCCAAAATGAGTGCTATGGGGATTATTCAAATCTCTGCAGTGATGGGAAGCTGTGTTGCAGGAGGGGCGTATTTACCTATTATGAGTGATGAAGCGATGATTGTAGATAAAACAGGGTCTATATTTTTAGCAGGAAGCTATCTAGTAAAAGCAGCGATAGGAGAAAGTATAGACAACGAGACTTTGGGCGGAGCTACTACGCATTGTTCTATTTCTGGAGTTACTGACTATAAAGCTAAAGATGATAAAGATGCTTTGGATAGAATTAAAAACATAATGAAATCTATCGGAGATTTTGAAAAGGCAGGGTTTGACCGAACGGAAAGTTTTTTACCAAAAGAAAATTCTGAAAATATATTTGGTATTATACCTGCAGCTAGATCAGAACAATACGATACTTATGAAATTATAAAATGTCTAGTAGATAAATCGGAGTATGAGGAGTATAAGCCAGATTATGGTAAATCTATTATATGTGCTACGGCAAGGATAGACGGTTGGAGTGTGGGGATTGTAGCTAACCAAAGGAAATTGGTAAAAAGTGGTAAGGGAGAAATGCAGTTCGGAGGTGTTATCTATTCTGATTCTGCGGACAAAGCAACCCGATTTATTGCCAATTGTAACCAAAGGAAAATTCCATTGGTATTTTTACAAGATGTAACAGGTTTTATGGTAGGGTCTAAATCAGAGCACGGTGGTATTATAAAAGATGGTGCTAAAATGGTAAATGCGGTATCTAATTCTGTGGTACCTAAGTTTACCATTATTACAGGTAATTCGTATGGAGCAGGTAACTATGCTATGTGCGGTAAGGCTTACGACCCTCGCCTTATTGTAGCTTGGCCTTGGGCAGACCTTGCGGTAATGGGTGGGGCTCAAGCGGCTAAAGTATTGGCACAGATACAAGAGGCTACACTTAGAAAGAAAGGTAAAGAAATTACCGAAGAAGACCGAAACGAAATTTTACAAGAAATATCAAAAAAATATCAAAAACAAACTGAAGCCACCTATGCGGCAGCAAGGTTGTGGACAGATGCTATCATTAGTCCGTTAGATACTCGAAAATGGATTTCTATGGGGATAGAGGCAGCTAATCATTCGCCTATTACAGAGAAATTTAATTTAGGGGTTATTCAAGTGTAATGAATAAGGAAAAGAAAAAGCTATTTAGAAAAGTAAATACAACTACCTATGGTGTTCGGCATCACTTCGGGCAAGATTATAATAGAAGAGATAAAAATCAACAAGGTGGTAAAGGAAAAATGAAGAGGGGAGTGGAAAGAGGCTTAGACTATACTCCGCTCTTTAGATTTTTGCTATCAAAAGTAGGTTCAGATTGGGACAGTGTTTTTAATGAGGCTAAATCACGACTTGATAGAACTGAGCCTATCTTTTGGATGGTAGCATTAACGGAAGATGAAAAGCAAGATTTTGTGAGAATAGGAGAGTCTAGTTATTTTTCAGGGCTATTCGTTGATGAAAACAATATTTTACAAAAATGTACTCCTGAATTAAATAAATTCAATATGCAAAAATTTTGCAGTTGTTGTACATATACTTTTAATGGTGAGGTATACTAAATTTGCTGTTAGATAGTTAATAATTAAATGAAATTTTGTTTGGCTGAATTGATTTTTTAGATTAATTTGGTATCTTGTGTCAGTTTGTTTATCAAAGTGAAAAAGCAAATTCTCTTTAGCCTTTTTATAAGTTTTTCATTAGGTGTATTTTTGCAAGACCTTAGTGAACTTTCGTGGCAACAGTCTAATATTATAACCACATTAGGAGCTATTAGCCTTGGATTGATTTGGGTAAAAGCGGATTGGTTAGTTCGAGGCAGAATTTGGTTACTTAATATCTTTTTTCTCTGTTTTGGAGTATTTACTCATTACCTTAATTCGGAAAAATCTGTTTTGCCGAGTGTTTCTAAAAAGGAAGACCTCGTTTTTAAAATTGACCAAAAGCTGAATTCAACGGCTAAAAATAAACGCTACGAAATAACAGTTTTTCATCAAAAACAACTTTTCAAAGCAGTTTTGTCTGTTCCAAAGGATTTGGAAGATTTGGATTATAAGCACTACTATCAGTCTCAACTAAGTCTATATCCGTTGGAGTCTTCCAAGAATAATTACCAGTTTGATTATGCCAAATTTCAAGCAAGGAAAGGCGTATATTATAGAGCCTATGCCAAAGATTTACGTAAAGCTCCAAAATCAGAGCTCACTTTCTCCGAAAAAATGAAACAATGGCGACTGGAATTCCTTAGTAATATAGATAAAAACGAAAAACTTTCACAGCAAACTAGAGCTTTCCTAAAAGGAATTGTATTAGCCGATAGAACAGAGGTAGATGCAGGCACTAATTCCAATTTTAGGCGAAGTGGCTTGGCACATATTTTGGCTATTTCGGGGACGCACATAGCAATTATATTCGGAGTGGTCTATATGCTGTTGAGGTTAGTGTTGCCTGTTAGATTTCGGATTGGTGTAATGTTACTTAGTTTGTCATTAATTTGGGCTTTTGCTTGGTTTATTGGTTGGGGAAATTCTGTTGTTAGAGCCTGTATTATGCTTACGGTTTATTTTGGTTTTGTCCTTCTGCAAAGGAAACCGCAAGTTTTGGATTCTTTAGCCTTGGCAGGATTAGGGATTTTGATGGTGGATACACAAGAGTTGTTTTCGGTGGGATTTCAATTGAGTTTTTCGGCAGTATTGGGAATTTATTGGTTTAATAGACCTATGATTCGTCTTTTTCCAAATCCTAGAAACAAAATTCAAAAACTATTGCTTTATACCTTCACGATGTCCACGGCGGCACAGCTTGGGACTATGCCTATTGTGATTTATTATTTCCACCAGTATTCAGCGTGGTCTATTTTGGCTAATCTTTTAGTCCTTCCTTTAATGGAAATTGTGATTATACTATCGTTTTTAATGACGATTGTTTTTGGCTTAGGGATTTATTGGAGTTGGCTATCTTTTACTTATGATTGGTTAATTAAAGCGTTGCTATGGCTGATAGGTTTCTTTGGTAAAATAGAGGTAGGGTCTTTTCAAGACATACCGTTGAGTATTTGGGAGATGGGTGTTTGGGCGGTAGGGCTTTATTTCCTAAGAGAAATATTGATTCGTTTTACATGGAGAGGTTTTATGAGGTTGATGTTTTCTGTACTTTTATTTTTCGGGATTAAAATGTGGCTAGATATTAGAGCTTATCATGATAAAGAAGCAAGGTGGCATTACCATTATCGTACTAAAGTGTTCTCTGTTTTGGATAAAGGAGAGGTGTATTTTTGGGTGGTGGATAAAGATAATTTAGAAACGTTAGAAAGTAATCTCATAAAACCTTATGTAATTTCTAAAAGAGCTAAAAGTTATAAAATAAAAATGATGTCTAGAAGTAAATGAGGTTATTTTTAATGGGAAAAAGTATCCGTCTCAATAGCCTTTATGGTGTATTAAATATTTTATTTAGAAAGATTATAAACTATGTATTTCTGATGTTTCTCATTTTTAAGAAACTTAACATTTTTTTAACTTTGTGAAAATTTAAAATAATAAACTCAATATGGCAGGTTTAACAAGTTCTACGATTGGTAGAAAGTATGCAATGGCACTATCAGCAATATTTTTGTTAGTGTTTTTAGTGATGCACCTTTCGGTTAATATGCTTTCTGTTTTTAGCGAAAGTGCGTTTAACCAAGCGTCTTATTTTATGGGATACAATCCTTTTGTACAATTTTTAATGCAGCCGATTTTGATTTTTGCTGTGTTTTTTCATTTTGTGATGGGGTTTGTATTAGAAGCTAAAAATAACAAAGCTAGACCTGTGAAATACGCAGTGAATGGGGCTAAGGCTAACTCTTCGTGGATGTCTAGAAATATGATTATTTCTGGAGCAGTTATTTTAGCATTTTTAGCACTTCATATGTATGATTTTTGGGTGCATGAGATGACTTACAAGTATATTCCTGGAGAAGGAGATCCTAGCGATGTTGCTCGTTTTTGGGAAGAATTACATGAGAAGTTTTCTAACCCTGTTAGAGTGGCTTTTTATGTGGTTTCTTTTGTGCTTTTAGGGTTACACTTAGCACACGGTTTCCAATCTTCGTTCCAATCTATAGGCGCTAGACACCCTAAATATACACCTTGTATTATGGCTTTAGGGAAGTGGTATTCTATCCTTATTCCACTAGGTTTTATATTTGTGGCAGTATTTCATTTCGTAACTCAATAAAATTTAGATTTTAAGTTTTTGTCAATTTAAAATTTAAATCATTTAATTTAAAATATCTAAAAATGAGTATATTAGATTCTAAAATTCCAGCAGGTCCATTAGCGGACAAGTGGAAAAATCATAAAAATCACATGAACCTAGTAGCCCCTAACAACCGTGATAAGATAGATGTTATCGTGGTAGGAACAGGGTTAGCAGGTGGTTCTGCCGCTGCTACTTTAGCAGAGCAGGGATATAATGTGAAGGCATTTTGTTATCAAGATTCTCCTAGAAGAGCTCACTCTATTGCGGCTCAAGGAGGGATTAACGCTGCTAAAAATTATCAAGGTGATGGAGATTCTATCTATCGATTGTTCTACGATACTATCAAAGGGGGAGACTATCGTGCTAGAGAGGCTAATGTTTATCGTCTAGCGGAAGTTTCTGCTAATATTATAGACCAATGTGTTTCTCAAGGGGTTCCTTTTGGAAGAGATTATGGAGGTCAATTGGACAACCGTTCTTTCGGCGGGGTTCAAGTAAAGAGAACATTCTACGCTAAGGGACAAACAGGTCAGCAGCTTCTACTAGGAGCTTATTCTGCAATGAGCCGTCAGATAGGTAAGGGTAGAATTAAAATGTACAACCGTCATGAAATGATGGAACTGGTAATTGTTGACGGAAAAGCAAGAGGGATTATTGCAAGAAACTTAGTAACTGGAGAGATAGAAAGACACTCTGCACACGCGGTGGTTATTGCTTCTGGAGGTTATGGTAATGTTTATTTCCTTTCTACAAATGCTATGGGGTCTAACTGTTCTGCAGCTTGGAAAATCCATAAGAAAGGAGCTTATTTTGCAAACCCTTGTTTCGTTCAGATACACCCTACTTGTATTCCTGTTCACGGGACACAGCAATCTAAACTGACTTTGATGTCTGAGTCTTTAAGAAACTCTGGTAGAATATGGGTTCCTAAAAAGATAGAAGATGCGGTGGCTATTAGAGAAGGTAAGTTAAGACCTGAAAATATCAAAGAAGAAGATAGAGACTATTATTTAGAGAGAAGATATCCAGCGTTTGGTAACTTAGTGCCTCGTGATGTGGCTTCTAGAGCTGCTAAAGAGCGTTGTGATGCTGGTTTTGGTATCGAAAATAACGAAACTAAGGAAGGGGTTTACCTAGACTTCTCTACCGAAATAATGAAGAAAGGTAAGGAAGCGGCTTTAGAAAGAAACCTACATAATCCTACTGAGCAACAAATTTACGATTTAGGTAAAGCTTGGGTAGAAGAGAAGTATGGGAACTTATTCCAAATGTACGAAAAGATTACAGCGGATAATCCGTATAAAACGCCAATGAAGATTTATCCAGCGGTACACTATTCTATGGGTGGTGTTTGGGTAGATTATAACTTGATGTCTACAATACCAGGTTGTTTCGTGATTGGTGAGGCTAACTTCTCAGACCACGGTGCTAACAGACTTGGAGCTTCTGCTCTAATGCAAGGCTTAGCTGATGGGTACTTCGTACTGCCTTATACAATCGCAGATTATCTTTCTGCGGATATTAGAACAGGGCAAATTCCTACAGATACACCAGCTTTTGAGCAAGCAGAGAAAGAGATACAAGAGAAAGTTAATTTCTTCATCAATAATAACGGAACTCACTCTGTAGATTATTTCCACAAGAAACTAGGAAATGTAATGTGGAACAAGGTGGGTATGGCTAGAAACGAGCAAGGCTTGAAAGAAGCTATCCAAGAAATTGAAGAAATTAGAAAAGATTTCTGGCAAAATGTAAGAGTTCCAGGGGAAGCTAATGGTATGAATCCTGAACTAGAAAAAGCATTCCGTGTAGCGGATTTCTTGGAGCTAGGTCAGCTTATGGCGATGGACGCACTTAACAGAAACGAATCTTGCGGAGGACACTTCCGTGAAGAATACTCTACTCCAGACGGAGAAGCACAGAGAGATGATGAGAACTATAAGTATGCTGCAGTTTGGGAATATAAAGGAGAGGACATCAATCAGGAAGTCTTGCATAAAGAAGAACTGGTTTACGAGAATATAGAAGTGAAAACAAGAAGTTATAAATAATCTCCAATAAAAACGATAATAAAATGAGTGCAAAAAAAGGATTAAACCTGACTCTAAAAATTTGGAGACAGAAAAATAATAAATCAAAAGGGCAATTTGAAACTTATAAGATTTCTGATGTTTCTCCTGATTCGTCATTCTTGGAGATGTTAGATATGCTCAATGAAAATTTAGTAAACGAAGGTAAAGAGCCTGTTGCTTTTGACCACGACTGCCGTGAGGGTATTTGCGGTATGTGTTCGTTATACATCAATGGTAGAGCTCATGGTCCTGATACAGGGATTACAACTTGCCAGCTACATATGAGAATGTTTAAAGACGGTGAAACTATTCATATAGAGCCATGGAGAAGTGCTGCTTTCCCGGTAATTAAAGACTTGGTGGTAGATAGAAGTGCCTTTGATAGAATTATGGCTGCAGGAGGATTTATTTCTGTAAATACTTCTGGTAATACTACCGATGCTAACAGTATCCCGGTACCTAAAGAAGATGCAGATAAAGCAATGGATGCTGCGGCTTGTATAGGATGTGGTGCTTGTGTGGCAACGTGTAAAAACGGTTCTGCAATGCTATTTGTGGGGGCTAAAGTATCTCAGTATGCACTATTACCACAAGGTAGAGTAGAGGCTAAGAGAAGAGTTCTTAAAATGGTAGCAGCTATGGACGAGGAAGGCTTTGGTAACTGTTCTAACACTGGAGCTTGTGAAGTAGAATGTCCTAAAGGAATTTCTCTTGAAAACATTGCAAGAATGAACAGGGAGTTCCTATGTGCAACGCTTTCTAGTGCAGAATAAGACTACGCTTTTTAAAATAAAAGAAAAATCGCTTTTTATAACAAAAAGCGATTTTTTTATGTGGTTATCCATTATATTTGTTCTGTGGAGCAGTTTTACAGAAAAATCATACACATAGATATGGACGCTTTCTATGCCTCTGTGGAGCAACGAGATTTTCCTGAACTCAAAGGGAAACCTGTGGCGGTAGGAGGAGAGCATAGAGGAGTTGTGGCTGCTGCAAGTTACGAAGCGAGAAAGTACGGCGTAAGGTCGGCGATGTCTAGTGTTGTAGCAAAGAAAAAATGCCCACAGATAATTTTTGTTAAACCTAGATTTCATAGGTATAAAGAAGTTTCCGAACAGATAAGAGCTATCTTTTTTGAATATACCGACTTGGTAGAGCCTCTTTCGCTAGACGAAGCATATTTAGATGTTACCCATAACAAAAAGGGTATAGTTTCGGCTAATTTAATAGCTAAAGAAATAAGACAAAAGATATTTGAAACTACTGGACTTACAGCCTCGGCGGGGATTTCGGTAAATAAATTTTTGGCTAAGGTAGCTTCTGATATCAATAAACCTAACGGACAGAAAACAATTCATCCAACTAAAGTGCTTTCCTTTTTAGAAAACCTTCCCATAGAGCGGTTTTATGGGATAGGAAATGTAACGGCAAACAAAATGTATCAATTGGGAATTTACAAAGGCAAAGATTTAAAAGAAAAGACTTTGGAGTATTTGGTAACTCATTTTGGAAAAATGGGAGGGCATTATTATGATATTGTGAGGGGCATACATAGAAGTGAGGTTAAACCTCATAGGATTGCCAAAAGTGTAGGGGTAGAGCATACTTATGCAGATGATATTGATACCGAGCAAGATATAGATAAGCAATTGATGAGATTAACCCAAGAATTATACGAAAGAATAGAGAAAAAGCAAGTCAAAGGTAAATCACTAACACTTAAAATAAAGTACAAAGATTTTTCACTTTTTACGCGCTCCAAAACTCAAGATTTGTATTTTGAAACAGAGGAAAAAATGTATCAAACTGCTCGATTTTTGTGGAGTCTTCGTCCTTATGATAAAGCTATTCGGCTTTTAGGATTATCTTTGTCTAGTTTGAATACGCCATCACATAAAAAAGTTTATGTGCAGCTTAAAATTCCATTTAAAGATTTGTAAATCAAATATTTGGTTATATTTGTAAAACAAGATGATGAATATGATGTTATTGTAGTCTAATTCTTTTTTGTATTTTTGGGGTAAATTATATTAACAATGGCAAAGACTGAAACAACAAGTCCTAACGATGATAAAAAAAAGGCATTAGCAGCCGTATTAGAAAAACTAGATAAAACCTACGGTAAAGGTACCGTTATGAAACTAGGTGATGGTACGGTAGACCATAATATAGAGGTGATTCCGTCAGGTTCTTTAGGGCTAGATTTAGCTTTAGGGGTAGGCGGTTATCCTAAGGGGAGAATTGTAGAAATCTACGGTCCAGAATCTTCTGGTAAAACTACATTAACGCTTCACGCAATTGCGGAAGCTCAAAAAGCAGGAGGAACTGCAGCATTTATAGATGCAGAACACGCTTTTGATATGCACTATGCCGAAAAATTAGGTATCAATCTAGAAGAGCTTATCGTGTCTCAACCAGATAATGGAGAGCAGGCATTAGAAATTGCAGATAGCCTTATCCGTTCTGGAGGAGTGGATATTGTAGTGGTGGACTCTGTGGCGGCACTTACGCCTAAAGCAGAGATTGATGGAGATATGGGGGATTCTAAAATGGGGCTTCACGCAAGGCTGATGTCTCAAGCACTTAGAAAGTTAACCTCTTCTATTTCTAAAACAAAATGTACTGTAATTTTCATCAACCAGTTGAGAGATAAAATTGGAGTAATGTTTGGGAGTCCTGAAACAACAACGGGAGGAAACGCTCTTAAATTCTATGCTTCGGTAAGGATAGATATCAGACGCTCGTTGAGTGATACAGGTAAGATTAAAGATAAATCTGGCGAAGTTATAGGTAACCGAACTAAAGTAAAAGTGGTTAAAAATAAAGTAGCTCCACCATTTAAGAGTGCTGAATTTGATGTTATGTACGGAGAAGGTGTGTCTAAAGTTGGTGAAATTTTAGATGTGGCTACAGATTTGGATATTATCCAAAAGAGTGGTTCTTGGTTCAGTTATCAGGATACAAAACTGGGACAAGGGCGCGATACGGTGAAAGAACTCATCAAAGATAATCCTGAACTTGCAGAAGAGCTAGAAGCAAAAATCAGAGAGAAATTACAAGCTAAATAGCATTATTAAAATACAACTAAAAACTCCGATGGTAGAATCATCGGAGTTTTTTATATTTGATGAGGACTTTATTTAGGATAAATTTTTCATTAAGATTGTCCACATCATTCATTTATTATAACTTTGCACAAACCTAAACTAATGAGTAAAAAAAATACTAAATACATCTTTGTTACAGGAGGTGTTACCTCTTCACTAGGAAAGGGCATTATATCTGCATCACTAGGCTTATTACTAAAATCCAGAGGCTTTAAAGTAACTATTCAAAAGTTAGACCCTTACATCAATATAGATCCAGGAACTCTTAATCCGTATGAACACGGCGAGTGTTATGTAACCGAAGATGGTGCAGAAACTGATTTAGATTTAGGGCATTATGAGAGATTTCTAGACGCCCCAACTTCTCAAAATAACAATGTAACTACTGGACGGATTTATCAGACCGTTATAGAGAAGGAAAGAAAGGGAGATTTCTTGGGCAAAACGGTGCAGGTAATTCCGCATATTACCAATGAAATTAAGAGAAGAATTAAAATTCTTGCTCAAAAGAACTATGATATTATTATTACCGAAATAGGTGGTACTGTGGGAGATATAGAGTCTCTACCTTATATAGAGTCTGTAAGGCAACTTAAGTGGGAGTTAGGAGAACGCAACTCAATGGTAATTCATTTAACTCTTTTGCCTTATTTGGCGGCAAGTGGCGAACTTAAAACTAAACCCTCTCAACATTCTGTGAGACAACTTATGGAAAGTGGCATTCAAGCAGATGTATTGGTATGTCGTTCGGAGCATAAAATCCCGAAAGATGTTCGTGCTAAGTTAGCTCAATTCTGTAATGTACCTAGCGACAATGTGATAGAGTGTATGGATGCTGAAACCATCTATCAAGTTCCAATAGAACTACAGAAGCAAAAATTTGATGAGGTGGTTCTAAAAGCTCTAGACCTTAAGAATGATACTGAAGCTGATTTAAAAAGCTGGAAAACATTTTTAAAGAAATATAAAAATCCTAAAAAATCGGTAGAGATAGCATTAGTAGGTAAGTATGTGTCTTTACAAGATTCTTATAAATCTATAGCAGAAGCATTTATACACGCTGGGGCAGACTTGGAAACGGAGGTCAATATCCGTTGGGTATATAGTGGAGATTTAGAGGAAGGTGAAGTTTCGGAAATCCTTAAAGGAGTAGATGCTATGCTGATAGCTCCTGGGTTTGGAGATAGAGGTATAGAAGGAAAAATTCTTGCGGCTCAATATGCGAGAGAACATAAAATTCCTCTTCTAGGAATTTGTTTAGGAATGCAGATTATGACGATTGAATTTGCTAGAAATCTACTAGGCTACGAAAAGGCTAACTCTATGGAGTTTGATACTACTACGGCTTACCCTGTGATTTCTCTAATGGAAGAACAAAAGAATGTAGTGGAAAAAGGAGGTACTATGAGACTTGGAGCTTGGAAATGCACCCTTAAATCAGGTTCTAAATTGGCGGAGATTTACGATAGCAAAAACATTTCGGAGCGTCATCGTCATCGTTATGAGTTCAATAGTGAATTCAAAAAAGACTATGAAGACAGAGGTCTAGTTCCTACAGGATTCAATCCAGATACAGGTTTAGTGGAAGCGTTAGAACTTAACGAGCATCCATTCTATATTGGAGTGCAGTATCACCCAGAGTATAAGAGTACTGTAGCAACACCGCATCCATTGTTTAAAGCCTTGGTAAAAGCAGCGGTTGAACATAAAGGGAAGTAATTAAATTAAAAAACTTAAATTCGCAGTCTGAAAAAAAGGAAATTTCCTTTAATAAAATTTCTAACTGAAAAATATATTTATTGATGATGCAACAGAATAATGGATTAGACAAAAATCAGTTAATTGGTTTTGTGGTATTTACTCTATTTTTATTAGGAGTAATGTTATACTTTCAAAAGCAACAGACTGGGCAAGAGCAACAACAAGTTGCCACAGAGCAGAAGGTAGGAGCTACTAACAATATTGTAAAAGCCACCAATCTGCCTGTTAAAGCTAACGAAATACAAAAAGTAAGCCTTAAAAATGATAAAATATCGGTGGAGTTTAGTGGACTTGGAGGTCAGATTTCTTCTCTATTGATGAATAATTATAAAGCTTATAATAAGAAAACCAACCAAAATGACTTACCATTATATCTTATAGAGCGTAATAATTCTTCGTATGGTTTTAAATTTAAAGATAAATCAGGCAAAGAGATTAACACCAAAGATTTGGTGTTTACGTCTCAAGTTAATGGGAATACGGTAACTATGACGAGTGCCTTAAACGGTGGAGCTATTGTACAGTTTATTTATACTTTAAAAGATTATCAGGTTGATTTTCAAGTAGCGACTAAAGGGTTGTCGTCTATTGTTTCTGGAGATAAAGCAAGTTTCGTTTGGAACTATACACCTAAAGAGCAGGAAAAAGGTAGAGCTCAGGAGCAACAACATACAGAGTTTGTTTACGCTTTTAATAATTATAAAAGCACCGACTATGATGCCAGAACTTCTATGGACGAAACTAAAGAAGTTTTAAATTGGTTAGCGGTTAAACAGCAGTTTTTTACACCTATTATAGAAGCCAAGAATGGGTTTAAAAACTCCACAGGTTATCAGGATATGATTGAGGAAGGGGAATATCTTAAGAAATTTGATTTCAACGGAGAGTTGGAAATTACAGGAGGAGAATTTAATCAAAGTTTTTCGTGGTACTTTTTGCCGTTGGATTTAAAATTATTAAAGACTTTTGATAAGAACTTTGATGAAATTATTCCGCTGGGGTGGTCTTTTATAGGAACGATGAACCGTTGGATATTTATCCCGATGTATAATATGATTTCATCTTGGGGGATAGCTGCAGGTTGGGTTATTTTCCTAATGACGATTTTAGTTAAAGTAGTACTTTCTCCAATTATGTACAAACAGCATAAGTTGAGTGCAATGATGAAAGTGATTCGTCCCGAAATAGAAGAAGTAAATGCTAAGCTCAAAGACGCCGACCCAATGAAGAAGCAACAAGCAGTGATGGAGGTGTATAGAAAGGCTGGTGTTAATCAGTTAGCGGGGTGTTTGCCAGCATTGTTACAAATTCCTATATTCTATGCATTATTCCGTTTCTTCCCTAATATGTTAGATTTAAGAGGGAAAGGCTTTTGGTTTGCTACCGATTTAACGGCTTATGATGATTTAATAAAGCTACCGTTCCATATTCCATTTTTAGGAGAGCATATCAGTATTCTTGCTTTAGCTTGTACGGCGGTATTATTGGTATATACAGTGATGACAGCAGGTAATATGCAACAACCAACGCAGGAAGGCATGCCTAATATGAAGCCTCTGATGTATATTTTTCCAATAATGTTCTTATTCTTCTTGAACTCCGCGGCATCTGGATTGTCTTGGTATTATTTTGTGTCTAACGGTATCAATATTATCATTATTCTAGTAATTAAATACTGGATTTTGGACGAAAAAACCATTCATGCACAGATTCAGGCTAACAAAGCGAAGCCTAAAAAGGAAGGTAAGTTCCAAAAAAGGATGCGTGAAATGATGGAAAAAGCTCAAGAACAACAAAGATTACAGGAGCAACAGAGAGCTAAACGCAAGTAAAAAAAAATTTAGAACCATTATAAATAACCTCAAAACCGATAATTTTGAGGTTATTTTTTTATTAACAATTTGTTAAACTAAAGAAATGATTTTTATCATATTTTTAATTATAGTCTAATCTGAAGGATTTTCGGTGATGTATGGTAGGACCTAGTTTATTAAGAGCCTCTCGGTGCTGTTTAGTAGCATAACCAAAGTTTTTGTTCCAGCCATATTCTGGATATTCTTCGTGGAGTTTAATCATAATATGATCTCTGTAGTTTTTGGCTAAAATAGAAGCTGCAGCAATAGATAAAACCTTAGAATCTCCTTTTATAATACACTCGTGTGGCGTGAAAGGATAGGGCTTAAACCTATTACCATCTACTAAAATAAGTTCTGGACGAATGGTTAGTTTATCTAAAGCAAGATGCATAGCGTGTATACTTGCATTTAGAATATTATGTTCATCAATAAAAGCAGGAGAGAGTTCTGCTATAGCATAATCTAAAGCATTATTTTTAATATATAAATCAAGTTCATTTCTTGTTTTAAAATTAAGTTTTTTGGAGTCATTGATGAGGTTTTGTTCAAAATTTTCATCTAAAATAACCGCTGCTGCAACCACGGGACCACATAGACATCCTCTCCCTGCCTCATCACAACCTGCTTCTATATAATTTTCAGACCATTTTTTTATCAATTTCATAAAGATCAATTAAAAATAAAATATGTGATTATTACTTTCGCAAAAGTAAACTTTTTTAAGAAAATTTAACTTACTTATTGCATATGTTAAGATAATGTTATAAAATTGTTCAGTGAAAAATTTATTTTGATATGAAGAAATTAACAACAAGCGTTTTAGCTGTAGTTCTTACTTCATCTTTTGTAACAATAGATGCACAGAAGGTAAAGAAGGATACAGTAAAAACAAAAGACATTGAAGGAGTGGTGATTACTGGTGCTTTAGGTATAAAGAAAAAAGCAGATGCAGTGACATCTACTCAGCAAGTCGTGAATGCAGAGCAACTTAATCAAGCTGGTAACTCAAATGCTATTCAGGCATTAGCGGGTAAAGTATCAGGTTTACAAATTGACCAAACTAATAGTGGGGTGCAGGATTCCAATAGTATTGTACTAAGGGGGAGACGTTCTATTACTGGTAATAATCAAGCCCTAGTGGTAATAGATAATGTGATTTCTAGTGCTTCAGTTTTTCAGCAGTTGCCACCAGAGGTTATTGAGTCGGTTAACGTGATTAAAGGAGCGCAAGGGGCGGCTCTTTATGGTGCTCAGGGGGTGAATGGGGTTATTATTGTTAATACGAAGAATGGAACTAAGAATGGGAAAATAAATGTTTCGTATAGTGGGACTGTTGATTTTCAGACGGTTGCTTACCTTCCAAAACGCCAAAGGAATTACGGTCAAGGTTGGGATGGACTTAAAATTAATGTTGAAAATGGTGCATGGGGACCAGCATTTTCAGATTCTAAATGGAAGGATAGGGTGGTTCCTTATGGGTTACCACTATATGACTATGATGGGAATGGAGAAATAACTTTTGATGCTTCAGATTATACAGAAGGAGGAGATTCGCCAGCATCTATATTTAGTAAGTATGCTCCTTTTGGAAGGGATAATGTTAAGGATTTCTTCAATGTAGGTTCTATTTTTTCAAATGATATTACTTTGAATGCTGGGGAAAACGGGAAGTATGCCTTGTTATCTTTAGGGCATATGAGAAGAGATTTTGTGGTACAAGATGATAGATTGGATAGAACATCAGCTTTGTTTAAAGGAGGTGTTAAGATGGGTAAGTGGACTGTTGAAGGAAGCTTTAATTACATCAAAAAGAAAATGTCTGAGACAGATTCTGGTTTGTATCATGATTTGTTGCAGTCTTCAGCAGATGCGCCTATTACAATGTATAAAAATTATCCAGATGTAGCGTTTGCTTGGAATGTATATTATAGAAATCCCTATTGGGTTATAAAGCATATAAGATACAATAATCAAAGTAATTTCTTTAATGCTACGGCAGGGATTGGTTATGAGCTCAATAAAAATATTTCGGTAAAATATACTGCCAACTTACAGAATACAACAACAACAGGACTTAGATATGGAGATGATTGGGATAATTATATGTCCCCAAGTGTCAAGGGGCAAGCATCTTGGCTTTATAAAAGTGGTAGTTTTACATCAAACTATTATGGTGATTTGATTGTTAATTTTGATTATGATATTAACGACAATATTAATCTAAAGGCTAATGTTGGTCATAATTATCAGGATAGAACATATAATGTAAATACCGCTGGAGGAGATTTATTAGATGTACCAGGATTATATACTGTGTATAATATTAAAAAACCAGCTATTCCAAGTTCTCTTAGTAATGGAGAGTATCATATGAATAGTTATGCATTCTTTGCTAATGTTGATTTAGCATATAGAGATTTCTTATTCTTGAACGCAACAGCAAGAAATGAGTGGTCTTCTGTTCTTCCGAAGAATAACAATTCTTATTTTTACCCGTCAGTAGGTTTATCATTTGTGCCTACTAAGGCATTTAAAGGGTTCGGCGGAAATGTTCTAAATTATATGAAACTATCGGCAAACTGGACAAAAGTAGGTAACTCAAGCTCTATTGGTTGGTATGATGTTAATCCTTATGCAGTAGTGGGTTCAGGGTATCCTTATTCAAGAGGAGGTCTAAGTTTTGTTAACCAGACGGGACCAACTAGTGAAAATATTAGACCAGAGTTTGTGATTAGTAAAGAAGTCTCTGTTAATTTAGGTTTCTTTAAAGATAGAATAACATTAAGTGGGTCAGTTTATCAACAGGATACAAAAGACTTGATTACTTATCAATCAACATCTAATACTTCAGGTATTACTAGGAGTTTGATAAATGTTGGAGAGATGAGAACTAAGGGCTTTGAAGTTGATTTAGGTTTAACACCAGTTAGGAGTCGTGATTTTAAATGGGAACTAAATTTTTCATACGCTAGAGCAGAGTCTGAAATCCTAAAAGTGACAGATGATTCTGATGAAGTAAATCTAGGTTCCAATTCAATGGTTGGTATTTATGCTAAAAAGGGATGGTTATTTCCTCTAATTAAAGCCAATGCTTATCAAAGGGATGAAAACGGTAGGGTAATAGTTAATTATAATACAGGTAATCCTTTATATACTCAGGATTTAAGAGAATTTGGCACAACAGCGCCAAAACACATTTTAGGCTTTACTACATCACTGGAATTTAAAGGACTTAGGTTAGGGGCTGTATTAGATTATAGAACAGGACATTATTTCTTCGCAGGTGTTGCGGCAGATATGGCGTTCAATGGAGGTTTGTATGAATCAGGGCAATTTGATCGAAATCAAGGAGGTTTTGTAATGCCGAACTCATCATACAAAGATCCAGTATCTGGGGCTTATACTCCTAACACTACTGTAAAAACAGGAGGGAACAGCTATGCTGATGTTAGTACCTATTATTCTAGTATATACAATAGAATTGGAGAAAATTTTATTATAGACGCTACGGCATTGAAAGTAAGAGAACTCTCATTAAGCTATACTTTACCAAAGGAATTAGTTAAAAATTCTGGTTTGAGAGAAGTAACGTTTGGGTTACATGCAAGAAATCCATTTATAAAATTAGCTAAGGATAATTTGAATTATAACGATCCTGAGACTTCAAATACTACGGGTAATGCACAAGGCTACGCTTCAGGAAGTCAGTATCCGTCTGTAAAGACTTATGGTATGTCACTAAATGTTAAATTTTAAAAAATAAAGTAAGATGAGAAAATATATCTTAACCTCGTTGGTTGGTTTGTCGTTGATATCGTGTAGATTAGATGATAATATTAGCCCTAATCATCCTTCGTTGGATCAAGTTTCGGCAAGGCAAAGGCTTTCTGCAGCAGAGACATCAACCTACGCTGTGCAGGCATCGTCTATGAATTTGTTAGGGAATGTATTTATGAATTCATGGTCAGGTAATGTTTATTATTTTGGGAATCCTTTAACTAAGGAAACAAACTTGAATATTGACGCAAGTTTTTATCAAAGTATATGGAATAATACTTATATTTCTGTAGCAAGATTACAAAGTATTATAGATTCTGAATCCTCAAAATCTTTGCCATATCATAGAGCTATAGCTAAAATTCTTAAAGCTCATTATATGCAGTACATTGTTGATTTATACAATGATGTTCCTTATTCAGAAGCATTTAAAGGTCAATCTAATGTTGCTGCTAAATATGATAAAGCTCAAGATGTATATAAGGCTTTGGTTTTAGAAATTAACGAAGCTCTGAATCTTATTGACTCTACTTCCCCTACAGATGCTAATAAAGTAAACCCAGATGAAGATGTGATTATGGGGGGAGATATGGGGAAATGGAAAAAGTTTGCTAATACTGTAAAACTTAGATACTTAGTGAGGCAGTCTAAGACTACCGATGCTGCTGCTAGGGCATTTGTTATGAGTCAGCTTCCGACACTAGTAGGGGCATCATTTATAGATTTTGATGTAACGATTAATCCAGGATATAGTGCAGCAACTTCTAGTAACCAAAATCCGTTGTATAGTGCAATTGGTATTAGACAAGTAGATGGAACAGTGAATACATATGGATGGAGATTATATAAGGCATCTGCGCATATAGCAAACAAACTGAATGGTACTGATTCTGGAGTGGAGGATCCTCGTGCTTCTTCCCTATTCAGTCTTAGGAGTGGGAAAGTTGTTGGTGTAGTACAAGGTTCTCCCAAAGATGCTACTAAAAAGGAATCAACTTTCTCGTGGATAGGAGGGAATTTTATGAAAGATGCGAATGAGGGCTCTTCCATGGATGGATATTTAATGCTAAATAGTGAAAGTGAATTTTTACAGGCTGATGCTGCAATAGCATATCCTTCCTATTTTTCTAATGCTCAACAGCATTTTTATAAGGGTATTGAGGCATCTTTTCAATTTCATGGTGTTGGTGATAGAGCTGCTGGATATATAGTTGCTATTGATAGTAAATCTGGTATGGGGTGGGCTGGCTCAAGCGATAAGTTAGAGGCAATTCAATATCAAAGATGGATTGCATTAACTAATTATCATGGCATAGAAACATATATTAATTATATTAAAACAGGCTATCCTAGGACACCTTTAGCAGAAAATGCTCAAAGAGCAAATAAACCGTATAGACTGGTGTATCCAGCTTCTGAATACACATCTAACTCTGCCAATGTACCCAAAATGACTGTTGAAGATGCATTTACAATTAATCAGTTTTCACCATTTTGGTTAAAATAAAGTAATCAAACCACCTTTCGGGGTGGTTTTTTATTTGCGTATATTTGCAGAGTTAAAACAAAATGGTTAATGGATATTAAAGAATATATAAGAGAAAGTATTGCTCAAGTTGTGGAGTCTGTATATGGGCTTCAAAATATAACTTTGGAGGTACAAGAAAATAAAACAGATTTTGAAGGAGATTTTACGGTGGTAATATTTCCTTTGGTGAAACAACTTAAGAAGAGCCCAGATGCGTTGGGGCAAGAGATAGGCGAGGCTTTAATAAATTCTAGTGATTTTGTAGAAGGCTTTAATGTAGTTAAAGGTTTTCTCAATCTTAAAGTTAAAAATAAATATTTCATAGAAAGTTTTAAAGCAGAAGAGCGAAATTTTGGAACAGTTACACCTAAGAACCAAACCGTAATGGTAGAGTATTCTTCTCCTAATACTAATAAACCACTCCATTTAGGGCATATTAGAAATATTCTTTTGGGTTATTCAGTTGCTCAAATACTGAAAGAAGCAGGGTACGATGTTATCAAAACTCAAATTGTTAATGATAGAGGAATCCATATTTGTAAGTCTATGTTGGCGTGGGAAAAGTTTGGTAATGGTGAAACCCCTGCTGATTCAGGGCTGAAGGGAGATAAACTAGTAGGAAATTACTATGTTAAATTTGACCAAGAATACAAGAAAGAAATCCAACATCTTGTAGAAAATGGCTTAGGAGAGGACGAAGCTAAAAAGCAAGCTCCAATTTTTGTGGAAGCACAAAAGATGCTTCTAGATTGGGAGCAAGAAAATCCTCAGGTGCGTGAATTGTGGCAGAAGATGAATCAATGGGTTTACGATGGCTTTGGAGAAACTTATAAAAGATTAGGTGTTGATTTTGACCAAATCCAATACGAGAGTAATACCTATATATTAGGGAAAGATTTAATACAAGAAGGGCTTTCTAAAGGAGTATTATATCAGAAAGAGGACGGCTCAGTGTGGTGTGATTTATCCGATGAGGGCTTAGATCAAAAGTTGTTATTGCGTAGTGATGGTACTTCCGTTTATATGACACAGGATTTAGGAACAGCGGTGGAACGCTTCAAACAAAACGATATACAAAAACTGATTTACACCGTAGGAAACGAACAAGATTATCACTTCCAAGTGCTATTTAAAATCTTGAAAAAACTAGGCTACGATTGGGCAGAGCATCTGTATCACCTTTCTTATGGAATGGTGGAGTTGCCGCACGGAAAGATGAAATCAAGAGAGGGAACAGTGGTAGATGCAGACGATTTGATGCAGGAAATGTACCTCACGGCTAAAGAAAAAGCTCAAGAGCTAGGGAAACTAGAACATTTGCCAGAAGAAGATAAGGAGCGTTCTTACGAGATTGTTGGGCAGGGAGCACTTAAATACTATATGCTTAAAGTAGATCCTAAGAAAAAGATGTTGTTTAATCCGGAGGAGAGTATAGACTTTAATGGTAACACAGGACCATTTATCCAATATACTTATGCGAGAATCCAATCGTTGTTAGAGAAAGCTGGTTATGAACCACAGGATTTAGCCGAGGATATAGAAATCAATGCTTATGAAAAAGAGCTTATAACACATTTGGGCAACTTTAAAACGGTAGTTTCTAAGGCGGCAGAGACGCTTAGTCCAGCACAATTGGCTAATTATATTTATGATTTAGTAAAGTCGTACAATTCTTTTTATCAGAACAATCCTATCCTTAATCAGGAAGATGCAGCGGTTAAAAACTTGCGTCTGAAATTGTCTGCTCTTACAGCAAAAACCATTAAGAGAGGCCTAGAATTACTAGGCATTGGTGTGGTAAACAGAATGTAAATTAGAATTAAAACCAACAATAAAGCCTCACAAATTTGTGAGGCTTTTGTTTTTTAGGCATTTTCTAAAAATTGTTCAAAAGAAGAACTGACCGATACTGTGCCGTCTGCTTCTATTTTGTTGAGTTTTAATGTTTCTATTTGATTAACGGAACTTTGGTCAAAAGGCTTCTTTACCCTTACATAATTTTCCGTAAAGCCGAACATCATACCGTCTTTATTTTCGTGTTCCCAAAGGATAGGCAATGTTTTCCCAAGTTGAGACTGATAAAAAGCCATCTTTTTCTTCTCGGACAGAATCCTAAGCATTTTGTTCCTCTTTTTTCTTTCGGAGATAGGTACTACGCCGTCCATTGCCACGGCTTCGGTATTCTCCCTTTCAGAATAAGTAAAGATATGGAGGTAAGAGATAGGCAATTCATTTAGGAAATGGTAGGTTTCTAAAAAACGCTCTTCCGTTTCTCCAGGGAAGCCCACAATTACATCTACCCCAATGGCAGCGTTAGGCATTACAGATTTTATGGTGTCTACTCTATCTCTATACAGCTTAGTGAGGTAGCGGCGTTTCATTCTTTTGAGGAGTTCATCACTACCAGATTGCAACGGGATATGAAAGTGAGGTACAAACCTTTTGCTTTGGGCAACCAGTTCTATACTTTCATTTTTCAATAAGTTAGGCTCTATAGACGAAATTCTAATGCGTTCAATCCCCTCTACTTTGTCCAACTCTGTGATGAGGTCTAGAAAAGTATGTTCGTGTTTCTTATTACCAAATTCCCCTTTGCCATAATCACCGATATTCACTCCTGTTAAAACAATTTCCTTGATGTCTTTAGCAGCGATTTCTTGAGCGTTTTTAATCACATTCTCTATAGTGTCAGACCTAGAAATACCTCGTGCTAGAGGTATGGTGCAGTAAGTACACTTATAGTCGCAGCCGTCTTGCACCTTTAAAAAGGCTCTCGTGCGGTCTCCTATGGAATAAGAACCAATGAAAAAATCAGCTTCCTCTATTTCGCAAGAATGAACGATACCCTCGTTGTGAGCTTTTTCTAAATCTTCTAAGTAGCTTAGTATATTAAATTTCTCTTTAGCTCCCAATACCAAATCCACGCCCTCTATTTTAGAAATTTCTTCGGGTTTTAGCTGAGCATAACAACCGACAATCACTACCAATCCTTCGGGGTTGGCTTTCATAGCTCTTTTTACATGTATTTTGCACTCACGGTCGGCATTTTCTGTTACCGAACAGGTATTGATTACATAGACATCGGCTCTGTCATCAAAGCTTACTTTCTGATAACCCGCATCAGACAGTTGTCTGGCGATGGTGGAAGTTTCAGCGAAATTAAGTTTACAGCCTAAAGTATGGTAAGCCGCTGTTTTAGAATTAGCACTCATGACAAAAATTAAGTCTGCAAATTTAGTGATTTTTATATAGATAAAAACTATCCGTAGCTGGGATACTTTAGGGGAGTAGTGAGGCTTTAACTTGAGATGTGGTAAATTTTTAGAGAATAAAATCTCTCTAAAAACTTGTGTACTTTAACAAAAGGTTATAAGTTTGCCCCAGTTTATGCAGTACACTATCAACCACATACAAGAAACTGAAAAAAACTTACACAAAAATTTGGTAGTTCCAAATAATTGTGCAAACACACACACAGAATAGTTACGTGCGTACGCGTATTATACTACTTTTTATCTAGATTTTTATCGTTAATTATAAATGTTCCGCCAATTTTTGTTGGGGGCTTTTCGTGTTTATCCTATTCTAATTTTAGTTTTCATCAATATTTGCTAAAAGCACCATTGTTTTGTCTTACAACTTGGTCGTTCTTGTTGGGTGCTTTTAGCGTTCAGAAAGGGAGTTTTTGCTGTCTTTCTGCCTTAGCCTTTCCTCTCGTTTTGTGTGTGTTTAGAGGGGAAAGGCGTTTTCTTATGAGTTCAAAGAGCTTTAGTTTAAGGTTTAAAGTTCAAATATTCAAGGAATCATCGGAGCTATTGAACTACACCCCCAGAACTTTAAACTTTGAACCGCTGAACCTCCAAGCTCTAATAGCCACCAACCATTTAACAATTAACAAC
>NZ_QXHU01000005.1:0-91228 GCF_009663465.1 Riemerella anatipestifer | reverse complement strand
GGGCAACCAGGAGTTGCCGGTGGAGGCGAGAAAAAATACTACGCTTCTGCCAATGTAGTCAGCGAAAAAACTTTAGCAGGTCTGACTAGGGACATTGAGAAAATTTCCACCGTAAGCGGAGCAGACATCAGAGCGGTGCTTTACGCTTTGGTAGATGTGATGCAGTCTTCTCTAGCCGAAGGACAGATTATCCGCTTAGGCGAACTCGGTAGTATGAGGGTGAGCATCAGTAGCGAGGGAAAATCTAAAGAAGAGGAAGTAACCCCTGCAGCCATTAAAAATGCCAAGGTGGTCTTTACCCCAGGTTCTGACCTGAGAAAGATGCTGGCCACGCTAAGCTACGAAAAGCTCTAGCAGAGGGCGATAAAACGGCACGCGTGAAAAAAAAATCCGCAGGCGTGCGGTTGGGCAACCACAGGCGTGAAAATTTAAACGAGACGCCTGCGGTTTTTCAGAAGCAGGTGTGTATAAAAAAACACCTAAGGAGAAGTTCAGAATTTCCTGCCGTGAAAAAAAATTTTCCTAGCTAGGAAATCTTAATTCCCTAGTTAGGAAATTCTAAACGCCACGCTAGGGAATTTTTAACCCAAAGAATGACAAAGAAAAAATTAAACGAAATCATTAACAACTTTAAAATTAAATTTTATGAAAACAACAACAACCAAATTAAGTGTGTTAGCTTTTTTAGGCTTAGGATTAGCGGTTTATGGACAAAGTGGAAAAGTAGGGATTAATATCTCCTCACCTAGAGCTACTTTAGATGTTCAGCCCAATGCAACCAATAGCGAAGATGATGCTAAGACCAACGAAGGGATTTTAGCTCCGAAATTAAGTAAAATTCGTGTGGCAAGTATTGAGGCTCCTGTAGAAGGGACTTTGGTGTATGTAATAGATGACGTTACTAAGGTCAATGGGACTATAAATGCCTACACAGGTGTAGACCCTAAGGTCGCTAAAATTACAGAAAAAGGTTATTACTATTACAATGGTACGGAGTGGGTAAAGAGTGCCGCAGGAAACCTAGACCAAGAGTGGGTATATGATGCTACAACTAACAGAATTAACTTAAAGAGAAGTGGCACAACGCCTTTTGAAAATGAAGTGTATTTTGACCAAAAGGGAAATTTTGTAAGTAAAGACAGGGATTCTTTTGAACTTTATAATGGTACTAATGTTAGTACATATACTCCTAGCCTAGTCGCAAAAGAGAACTATATTATTAACGCTTCTAAATTAGACAGAAGTGAGTATTTTGCTTTTCCAGGACTTTATAATAAGATGCTATATAGCAGATATTTTATTGTAGATGCTGATGATGTTGGAGGAGTAGCAGATTCAAGAGAGATGAATAATAATAGAATGATTTTAGAGAGAAATAGGACAGGTGATTATAGGACATTAAGAAACGGGGTGTTTAGTTTTGAATCCTACGCAACTAGCGGAAATCATAGAATGCCTATTGGGGTTTGGGGTGCAGTTAATTACCGAGGGGGTGCTAATATTACAAATATTGCCATTGCGTTAAGAGGAGAAAATTATTTTAACTCAACGGGGACAGCTAATATGTTAGCAGGAGGATCTAATACTGTACAGGTTGCTCAAAATGCGGGAGAGGTTTCAAAAGCGTATGGTACACACTCAGCTTTGTCCATTCAAAATTTAAAAGTCAATGAAGGAGCTGCACTTAATTTATTATCAAATGTTGGTTCCACAGAAGTTACGAAGTTATTTGGAATTTCATTAAAAAACGAAGTTCCAACAACTAATAATGTAACTAGTAATTATGGCTTATATATTTATGATATAAGAAATGCAACAAATAACTATGCAATCTATACAGGTCTAGGAAAAGTTCGTTTTGGAGATAATGTAGGTATTGGTGTAGACGCTCCTACAGAAAAGCTAGAAGTAGCAGGTACTGTAAAAGCCACAGGTTTTACGGGAGCTAGTGGTGCTACTATCTTCCCAGATTATGTGTTTCAAAAGTATTACACAGGTACTTCTAGCCTAAAGGCAGACTATAATTTTAAAACGCTAAGCCAAGTAGAAGATTTTGTAAAGACTAATGGGCATTTGCCAGGGTATCAATCTGCAGAAGCTATCAAAAAGCAAGGTTATATAGACCTTATGGCTACCCAGCTTACCAATGTGGAGAAGATTGAGGAGCTTTACTTACACCTGTTAGAAAAGGACAAAGAGGTAAAAGCACTCAAAGCAGAGATTACAGAGCTTAAATCTTTAGTAAAAGACCTATTAGCTAAATAAGTTTTAACTCTAGAAGTATTTACTTTAATCAAAAAATCACTTGAAGATACATTCTTCAAGTGATTTTCATTTTATATAAAATAGATGTTAGATTGTCTGCTTAGTAATTTTCATAAATCCATTTAAGGATATTTTGGTCGTCTTCGGAGAAGGTTACATTTCGTCTTTGCATTACTTTCTCGGCAACTTCATAGGCTTTTTTTAGGTTAAACTTTTCATCTCCTCTTTGTCCGCCCCAACTAAAGTTTTCTACCAAGTTAGGCGGAAATCCACTTTTGAAAATGTTAGCCGCCACGCCCACAATAGTCCCAGTGTTAAGCTGGGTATTGATAGCCGTTTTTGAGTGGTCGCCCATAATCAGCCCACAGAATTGTAGTCCGCTATCTTCAAATTTCTTAGACTGGTAGTTCCAAAGTTTTACAGTAGCGTAGTTGTTTTTTAAGTTAGAGGAGTTGGTATCCGCTCCAAAATTACACCATTCTCCCACTACAGAATTGCCTAAGAAACCATCGTGTCCTTTATTAGAATATCCAAAGAAAATAATGTTGTTTACCTCACCACCTATTTTACAATAAGGTCCGATAGTAGTAGCACCATAGATTTTAGCACCTAGGTTGAAAATAGCATTATTACACAAAGCAATAGGACCTCTTAGATTACAGCCTTCCATTACTTCTGCATTCTTTCCGATGTATATTTTCCCTTTTTGGCAGTTGATGGTAGCGTATTCTATACTCGCACCTTCTTCTATAAAAAGATTTTCTGGGTCGCCTAAAAAGCCATTGGTTTCAGAAAGAGGTTGAGAGGTTCTTCCTTTGGTGATGAGTTCAAAATCAAAATCTATCGCTTTATCATTGAATGCAAACAAATCAGACGGTCTTTTAAAAAAGGTAAGAGGTTCTGTAATATCCGTCATTTTCTCTATTTGTTGTAGAGAAAAATCTTTCATATTTACTCTTGCTGCTATTAGTTCATCTTCGTAAACGAGAGCCTCACCAAGTTTAAGGTCTTTAATTTGGTTCAGTACATTTTCTGTAGGGATAAAGTTAGAAACTAAAAAAAGACTCTCTTCAGCCTGTGGCTTTGGGAATTTATTTTGTAAATAGTCTTCTGTAATATAAGCGGTGTGTTGAATGTCAAGTAGCTTTTGCCATCTTTCAGAAAAGGTAAGTATGCCGCACCTCATTTCAGCGATGGGTCTAGTAAAGGTAAGTGGGAGGAAATTTCCCCAGTATTGAGCGTCAGAAAATACAATTTGCATAGAGTTAAAATTTTAATGATGGGCTAATTTAATTAAAAAACCTTCCTAAATCAAATCTAGGAAGGTTTTAAAATATGTTTTGACAAAAAATTAGTTTTTAGCGAATTTTTTGTATTTGTTCATAAACTTATCTACTCTACCAGCAGTATCTACTAATTTTACTTTACCAGTGTAGAATGGGTGAGAAGTAGAAGAAATTTCCATTTTGATTAGTGGATATTCTTGACCTTCGTACTCGATAGTGTCCTTAGTTTCTGCAGTAGATTTGCAAAGAAACATTTCATCGTTACTCATATCTTTGAAAACAACTAATCTATAGTTTTCAGGGTGGATTCCTTTTTTCATTGTGATGATTTTTTAACTTTTTAATTTAATTTTAATAACTAAGCGGTGTAATGGCGTCGCTTTTTTACTATAAATTTTAGACTGCAAAAATAGAGTTTTTTTTTAATTCTGCAAAAACTTTTTTAGAATAAAAATTTCTATCTTTGAAAGGCTTAAATATAAAACGAAATGAAATCAATCCTAGTAGGTATTGTTCTGTTAATGAGTTTGTTTTTAGTTTCTTGTAGGCAAGAGATTGCTTTTGAAGAACCTTCTTTACCGTTGAGATTTTCTAAGGATACCTTGGTTTTAGATACCGTTTACCATAACACTCGTTCAGAAACCTATGCTATAAAGGTCTATAACGATGAAGATAAAGATATTAAAATACCTAGAATCCATTTAGAGAAGGGCAGTGCTTCTCCATACCGTATCAATGTAGATGGCAAGGCAGGGACTGATTTTGCAGATGTGGTGCTTCGTAGAAAAGACAGTCTTTATATCTTCGTAGAGATAGCTCCAGTGGCAACTACCACAGAAATGGTGGTGGAAGACCAAATTTTGTTTGGTAAGAATGATAATCAAAAGGTAACACTACTTTCCGTGGTGCAAGACGCAGAGTTTTTTGTTTCAACTAAAGATAATCCTAAAATAATTACAGAAAACACAACTTGGAACTCTACTAAGGCTAAAATTATTTACGGAACTTTACAACTTGCAGAAGGTAAAACGCTCACGATAGAAGAAGGGACTAAAGTCTATTTTTATAAAAACTCGGGTCTAAAGATTGCTAAAAATTCCGAGCTGAACATCAATGGAGCTTTCCAAAAGGAGGTCATTATGAGAGGGCATAGGAATGAGGCGAGATATGATACCATTCCTGCAAATTGGGACGGCATAGTGCTAGAACAAGGAGCAAGAGCTAATGTAAACTACGCTAAAATATTCGGTGGGAATACAGGGATTGAAGCCAATCACGCCGAAGCGAATTTAAAAAATACCATTATCCATACTTTCCAAGATTATGGGATTAAAGGGATTAACGCTACAGTGAGTGCAGAAAACTTAGTGATTAACAACTGTGGCTCGGCTAATATAGGCATTTTTAAAGGCGGAACTTATGATTTGCTACACGCAACATTGGCTAATTATTTCTCATTAAAATCTGTTTACACACCCTTGGGCATAGAGGCTTACAATGAATGGACGGACGCAAACGGTCAAAAAGTATATGCACCACTAAATCTTCAACTCAAAAATACTATTGTTTACGGAAAGTCAAATAATGCCATCGTTTTAAAGCCTAGCATAGGGCAAGTTTTTGATTATTCTTTCCAAAATTCGCTAGTTAAATATGGCTCGGATTCGGGTTATACTTGGGACGGTAACGCATCGGTGGTTAATTCTATAAAGAATGAAGACCCTCTTTTTGTAAATTATTTCACCTCAAAAATGAATTTAAGACTGCAAGATAAATCACCTGCAAAAGGCAATGCCAATCTCACTTCGGCTCAGAAAGCACCAAAAGATATTACACAAGTGTCAAGAACTAACAACCCAAGTATAGGGGCATATCAATAATTAATTTTCAAAATGGCTGAAATTCAACAATTACAAAATCAAGTAGATAAATGGATAAAGACTGTGGGTGTTCGTTATTTTAATGAATTAACGAATATGGCTATCTTATCCGAAGAGGTGGGCGAAGTGGCAAGGATTATCGCAAGACGATATGGCGAACAAAGCGAAAAAGAAACGGACAAAACTAAAGATTTGGGCGAAGAATTGGCAGATGTACTTTTTGTAACGCTTTGTTTAGCTAACCAAACGGGAGTAGACTTGCAGTCGGCATTTGACAAGAAGATGAAACTAAAAACCGAACGAGATGCCGAAAGACACGCCAATAATGAAAAGCTGAAAAAATAGAATGGAGCACCTTTATTTAAAACAATCGGAGCTTTTAGATCACCAAACCATTAGTATATCAGGTTCTAAAAGCGAATCTAACCGACTTTTGATATTACAAGGATTATTGGGAGATTTACAGATTAACAACCTCTCCAACGCCCAAGATACACAACTTTTACAAAAGGCTTTATATTCTAATGATGAGGTAATAGATATTCATCACGCGGGGACGGCAATGCGTTTTTTAACCTCTTACTTTGCTATCCAGGAAGGGAGAACTACGATATTGACAGGCTCGAAGAGAATGAAACAGCGCCCCATCGCTCCACTTGTGGAGGCTTTAAAGAGTTTGGGAGCAGAAATTACTTATCTTGAACAGGAAGGCTGTCCACCATTAAAAATTGTAGGGAAGAAACTATATAAGAATGAAGTTTCTATTTCGGCGGAGGTTTCGTCTCAGTTTATCAGTTCGTTATTATTGGTGGCTGGTTTTCTGGAAAATGGGTTGAAAATAGCTTTAGTTGGGCACATCACTTCTCGTCCTTATTTAGAAATGACTTTAAAAATGCTTTCCGATTTAGGCATTGAAACTGAATTTAAAGGGCAAACTATTGAGGTTAAACCATTAAAAAAAGAACTTGCAATAGACAACAAAGAATATACAGTAGAAAGCGATTGGAGTTCGGCGTCTTATTTTTATTCACTGGTGGCTATTGGGAAGAAGCAGGTGGCTTTAGAAAGTTTTAAGGAAACCTCTATGCAGGGCGATAAGGCTTTAGTAAAGATTTATAGGGACTTCTTTGGGGTAGAAACTCAATTTCAAAATGGAGAACGCTTAGTTTTAACACCTATAAAAGATTTTAAACAGCCTCTAAAAATTAATTTGGATATGAATGACTGCCCCGATATTGCTCAAACCGTTTGTGTAACGGCAGCGGTATTAGGCGTTCATTTTCAAATAGAAGGTTTAGCTACGCTTAAAGTGAAGGAAACGGATAGGCTAGTCGCTCTTAAAAACGAACTTCTAAAGATAGGCTTAGAAACCGAAATCACTGAAGACACCATCAAAAGCGTGAGGTTTTTCCAAGTGGAAGAAATCCCTTGTATTAAAACCTACCACGACCACCGTATGGCGATGAGTTTTGCACCATATGCGTTGGTGGGAGATATAAAGATAGAAGACCCAAGTGTAGTAGAAAAGTCGTATCCTTGTTTTTGGGAAGATTTTAAAACATTATCAAAAGAAAAATAAAAGTATGGCGAAGCATAGAGTTATGGTAATTACAGGAACTTCTACTGGGATAGGGTTCTGTTTAGCAGAATATTTTGGCAAGAAAGGCTATGCCGTTTACGGATTGAGTAGAAAAACAGTAGAGAGTCCTTATTTTACTTCCATTGCCACAGACATTACCGAAAACGAACAAGTTAAATCAGCTATAAATCACATCTTATCAAAAGAAAAAGCGATAGATATTCTCATCAATAATGCGGGTATGGGTATGGTAGGAACGGTAGAAGATGCGTCTAAAGAAGATATACATAAACTCTTTAATCTTAATTTGGTAGGAGCCGTTCAGATGATGACTGCAGTAATGCCAAGTATGAGGGAACAAAAGGGTGGTGCTATCATCAATATTTCTAGTATAGGGAGTGAGATGGGCTTGCCTTTTAGGGGATTTTATTCTGCCTCAAAATCTGCCTTGGATAAAGTAACGGAAGCGATGAGGTACGAAGTTTCCGAATGGAATGTCAAAGTGTGTTCTTTGCATTTAGGCGACATCAAGACTAATATTGCCAACCACAGAGTACAATCTCAAGTATCAGAGCCATATAAAAATACGTTCAATAAAGTTTACCAAGTGATGAACGCCCATGTGGACGACGGTACAGAACCTATAAAAGTAGCCGAATATATAGAAAATCTTTTGGCTAAAAAACAATGGAGAGCCCACTATTACTTTGGTAAGTTAGGGCAGAAGATAGGCGTACCTCTAAAATGGCTACTGCCACAAAACTTCTACGAAAAACTGATGAGAAAGTATAATCAAATGGATTAGACTTTGGGAGGATTTAATCAAAAAACCATTTCTTAAGAAATGGTTTTGTATGAAAGATATGAAAATAGAAAAAAGTTATCCTAGTAGAGCTTCAGCGCTCATTTTGCCGAAATTGTTGGCTGCTAGTGGGCTATCGCCTGTTACTAATTTTCTGTCCGTGTAGCACGCTCCAGAAATGTCCTCATTAAGAATTTCTATGCCTAGAGCCTTTAGTTTTTCCCCGTAGAACCAAGGCATTTCTCCTGGTACATAGCCAATAGCAGGCGTTTGCGTGTCTATAATGTCAGGGAAAGATTTTATTTTGTAGCCTTTATAAGGGAAGTTTTCCGCAGGTTCATCATGTGCTGCTGCTAATAATGCTGCTGGACCATGGCAAATAGCAAATACAAATTTCTCTTGTTGGTGAGCCCAATGGATTGTCTTTTTTAAATCATCATTTGTTGGTAGTCCTAGCATAGCACCGTGTCCACCGGGTAAAAATACGGCTACATATTCAGTTTCGGAAGCCATATCTCCTTCTACAAAATCTTTTAAACTTTTAGGTGTTTCAAATTGGGTTTTATACTTTTCAAAAACACCTTTTACGGCTTCGTCTTCGGAAGGCATTGCCCACATTTCTAAAACAGCTGGAGCACCTGTAGGAGTAAATATTTCTGCCTCAAAACCTGCTGTATCTAAATGTAACATTGGTACTAAGGTTTCTACAGGGTGGTTACCTGTGGAGAATTTTTTGCCATTTTGCATGGTCATATATTTTTCTTCGGTACACACTACTAGCACCTTTTTGTTTCTATCGGTGTTGGCATTAGGATATTGGGCAAAATCGTAGTCGGTTTTTGGAGCAACAAACATAGATAATGATAGTGGAGAAGGCTCGTAGCCTATACCGTCAAATACAGGTTGATTACTTAATTCTTGTGACATCTTTTTAATTTTTTTAGTGTTTAACATTAATTTCTTGTGCAAAGATAGACGGATGTGCTTAGAGGTCTAAGGATATAAATCACAAAAAAAGTGTGAGGTAAATCACAAGAGTAATTTTTATAGTAGGTTAGAGGAGGCTTACTATTCGCCTAAAGAAAGTCTGCTAAGAGTTTCTCTAGAAACGCCTAGATAACTAGCGATGGTTTGTTTAGGTAGTTTTTGTACTAAATGAGGATATTGTTTTAGGAAATTTTGGTAGCGTTGTTTGGCAGATTGGGTCATAAGGGAAATGATGCGTTCTTGTAAAGCAATGTATCCGAAATTAGTTTTGATTCTGAAAAATCTTTCTAATAGAGGAAACTTTTGGCAAAGAATGTCCATATTTTGCTGAGTAATGGCAAGTACACTACCATTTTCTAAACATTCTATGGAAAGTTGAGTCTTTTGTTGCCTGTAAAACGCAGAAAAATCTCCAGTCCACCACCCACTAGAGGCAAACTGGAGAATATGTTCTTTACCATCTGTATCAAAGAAACTAGATTTGAAAATCCCTGAGGCTACCCAATAAATTTCGTTACAAGTTTGGTATTCTTGTACGAGGAACTGTTTTTTTCTGATGTTTTTAATACTAAAGTATTCCCAAATTTCATCAAACTCCTCCCCCGAAAGAGAGATGATTTCTCTGATATGATTTAAGAAGTGTTCCTTTTCCAAATGGTTAGTCTTTGTATATGGTGTGTTTGTAGGCTAATAGTGTGTTTTTCATTAGCATCGCTCTAGTCATAGGACCTACGCCCCCTGGTACAGGAGTAATCCATGAGGCTTTTTCAGCACAGCTATCAAAATCTACATCACCTGCTAATTTATAGCCTTTTTCACTATCGTCATCTACTCTGGTAATGCCTACATCTATCACGATAGCTCCTTTCTTTATCATATCTCCTTTTAAGAAATAAGGGTCGCCCAAAGCGGTAATTACAATATCTGCATTTCTTGTAAAATCTTCTATATGAGGAGTGTAAGAGTGGGTAAGTGTTACGGTAGAATTACCTGGGAAATCTTTTCTTCCCATTAGAATACTCATAGGACGTCCTACAATACGACTTCTACCAATGATAACGCAATGTTTTCCTTTGGTTTCTATTTGATAGCGTTCTAGAAGGGTAAGGATTCCGAAAGGCGTTGCTGGTAAGAAGGTATCCATTTCCAGAGCCATTCTTCCAAAGTTTTCTGGGTGAAAACCATCTACATCTTTTCTTGGGTCTATCGCCATAATGATTTTCTCTTGATCCATCTGTTTTGGAAGTGGTAGTTGAACAATAAAGCCATCTACATCTGGATTTTCGTTGAGTTCTTTTATTTTTTCCAAAACTTCGGCTTCTGATGCCGTACTAGGAAACTTGTGTAAAGACGACTGAAAGCCAACTTCTGCACAGTCTTTAATTTTAGAATTAACATAAGCCTTACTTGCCCCATTATTTCCCACCAATATAGCGGAAAGATGAGGTAAACGCTTTCCAGATGCTTTGATTTTCTCTACATCTGCTTTAATTTCTGCTTTGATTTCTTTGGATATTTTTAATCCGTCTAAAATTTGAGCCATTGGTATATATTTTTATTAGATTTATTATGTATTGAAGATTATCGGTTGTCTTTAAAATAATTGATTAAACCATTGGTGGAACTGTCGTGAAACTGGGTAATTTCTGATGATTTCAGTTCCGTTAAAATATTTCCTGCCAAAACTTTACCGAGTTCCACACCGAATTGGTCAAAACTAAAGATATTCCAAATAACGCCTTGAACGAAAATCTTATGCTCGTACAAAGCAATTAGTTGCCCTAAAGAGAATGGTGTAAGTTCTTTAAATAATAAAGAATTGGTAGGGATATTTCCTAAGAATATTTTGTGATTAAGAAGTGCTTTAATTTCGTCCTTACTTTTCCCTTGTTGTTCTAGTTCGGCTTTAGCTTCTTCCTCGGTTTTACCGAAAGCAAGGGCTTCGGTCTGGGCAAAAAAGTTAGCTAAGAGTTTTTCTTGATGGTCGGCTACTTTATTACAAGATTGAGTGTAAGCAATAAAATCCGACGGAATAAGTTCTGTACCTTGATGAATGAGCTGGTAGAAGGCGTGTTGTCCATTAGTACCTGGTTCTCCCCATATAATAGGACCAGTTTGATACTCCACAAAATCTCCATTTCTGTCCACAGACTTTCCGTTACTTTCCATATCTCCTTGTTGTAGATAAGCAGGAAAACGGTCTAGATACTGTGAATAAGGTAGTACAGCATAGCTGGTAGAAGCATAGAAGTTGCGATACCAAATCCCAAGTAATCCCATAATCACAGGGATATTGTATTCAAATTCAGTGTTTTTAAAGTGAGTGTCGGTGTCGTAAGCTCCTTTTAATAAGGCTTCAAAATTATCATAGCCAATGGATAGCGTAATGCTAAGACCAATAGCACTCCACAAAGAGTATCTGCCACCAACCCAGTCCCAAAATTCAAAAATATTTTCTTCTGAAATACCAAAACTTTTAACCGCTTCAATATTGGTAGATAATGCCACGAAATGTTTAGACACCTCTTCTTTTGTTCCTGCTTTTAAGAACCATTCCTTTGCAGAAAGTGCATTGGTCATGGTCTCTTGTGTAGTGAAAGTTTTAGAAGCAATGATGAAAAGAGTAGTTTCGGGATTGAGTTTTTTTAAAGTTTCAGCTAAATGATTTCCGTCCACATTAGAAACGAAGTGAACATTAAGCCTTGTTTTAAAATGCTTAAGGGCAGAACAAACCATTACAGGTCCAAGGTCTGAACCTCCGATGCCAATATTTACTACATCGGTAATTTCTTTATCCGAAAACCCTTTGTGTTTCCCTGAAATTACAGCTTCTGAAAAGTGTTTCATCTGCTGTAGTACTTTCTGTATTTTTGGTTTAATGTTTTCTCCATCTACTATTATTTCTTTGTCAGAAAAATCCCTCAAGGCAGTATGCAGAACAGCTCTTTGTTCGGTTTCGTTGATTTTTTCTCCAGAAAACATACTATCTATCGCTTCCTTGAGCTTGACCTCCTTAGCTAGATTGATAAGCAATTTCTTGGTTTCTTCGTTAATGAGATTTTTGGAATAATCGAATAGAAAATTCTCTTTTTTGATAGAAAACTCATTAAATCTATTAGGATTGTTGAATAATTCTCGAAGGTCAAAGTCGTTTTGGTCAAAATGAGAAGTTAATTTTTGCCAAGAGGTAGTATGTGTGGGATTTATTTTAGGTAACATATCATGTCAATTTAATTCTTGCAAATTTAAGAAAATATAGATTGATTTGTCGCTTTTTTCTAAGGGTGTTGATGTAGAAAAAATAGCACTGTAAAAAATATTTTGTAAAGTATGCCGTGAGAATGTTTGGATTTTATTAAATTTGGGACTTTGTAAGTTTAGACATAAAAAGATAAAATATGAGAGATGTAATTTTTGATTTGATAGAGCAAGAAAGAACACGCCAAGTGCACGGTATAGAGCTGATTGCTTCTGAAAACTTCGTGTCTGACGAAGTAATGAAAGCAATGGGAAGTGTTCTCACGAATAAATATGCAGAAGGCTATCCAGGAAGACGCTATTATGGTGGCTGTGAAGTGGTAGACGAAGTAGAAAAACTAGCGATAGATAGAGCAAAACAATTGTTTGGAGTAGAATATGCTAATGTTCAGCCACATTCTGGTTCTCAAGCTAATGCAGCTATCTATTTGGCGTGTCTTAAACCTGGAGATACAATATTGGGGCTAGATTTATCAATGGGAGGACATTTGACACACGGTTCTTTTGTTAATTTTTCTGGAATACAGTACAATGCACAGTTCTACGGTGTAGAAAGAGAAACAGGGCTGATAGATTACGAAGCTATGCGTCAGAAAGCCTTAGAGGTAAAGCCAAAACTTATTATAGCAGGATATTCGGCATATTCTCGTGATTTAGATTATGCTAAATTTCGTGAAGTAGCTGATGAGGTTGGTGCTACACTTTGGGCAGATATTGCACACCCCGCTGGTTTGGTGGCTAAAGGTTTATTAAATTCTCCGTTTCCTTACTGCGACGTGGTAACTACTACGACACACAAAACTTTAAGAGGTCCTAGAGGAGGTTTGATAATGCTAGGTAAAGATTTTGAAAACCCTTATGGTCATAAAACGCCTAAAGGAGAAACCAAAATGATGAGTGCTGTATTGGATAGTGCGGTGTTTCCAGGTATACAAGGAGGTCCATTAGAGCACGTGATAGCAGCTAAAGCAGTAGCTTTTGGGGAGGCGATAGATGGTAAATTTGAAACCTATGCTAAACAAGTGGTAGCTAACGCAAGAGCATTGTCTAAATCTTTGATAGATAGAGGATTTGAAATTGTGGGTGGAGGAACAGATAATCATCTTATGTTGGTGGATCTCCGTAATAAAGGTGTTAACGGTAAAGAAATAGAAAAAGCCTTAGTAAAAGCCGATATTACTTGTAATAAGAATATGGTACCGTTTGATGATAAGTCGGCGTTCATTACTTCAGGTATCAGATTGGGAACTCCTGCAATTACCACTAGAGGACTTAAAGAAAGTGATATGGACTCTGTGGCTGAACTAATTTCTAAAGTGGTTTCTAATCTTAACAATGATTCTGTTTTAGAGGAAGTTAAAAAAGAAGTGAATGATTTGATGTCAGGAAGACCATTATTTCAGCATTGATTTTATTTAGTGATTAAGTAATCAAAGTTTCGAGGGTGTACTATTTTCGCCCTCGGAATTTTTTTTGTTTAGGAGTTTATGGATAAAAAATTGTTCACTTTTGACGAAATTAAACTAAAGATGGTAAATTATTGTATTTATCAAGACCGTTGCCATCAAGAAGTAGAGCAAAAAATGCGAGAATTTATGCTTATCCCTGAAGCTAAAGATGAAATCTTACTTTATCTTATGAGGGAGGATTTTCTCAATGAGGAACGCTTCGCAAGAAGTTATGTAAGAGGTAAGTTCTATCATAAAAGTTGGGGGCGAAAGAAAATAGCAAGTCATCTCAAATTTAAAGGAGTGTCTGAAAAGCTGATAACTATGGCAATGGCAGAAATTGATGAGGAGGATTATCTTGAGGTGCTAAATAAATTAACTGAAAAATATATCAAGAATTCAAAAAGTGGCATTGATTTTGACAGAAAGCAACGAGTTGTTAAGTATTTGTTAGGAAAGGGATATGAATATGAAGTTGTACAAGTAGTTGTAAATCAGTATTTTAACGGGGGGGGTAATTCTTTATAATAAAAATAAATAAATGAAAACTGACTTTTAATACCTATAGAAGTCGTTAGATTTATTACTTTTGTACGACATATTGATATGATTGAAAAATGAATTTTAGTGAACTGAAAAATAAAATCTACGGAGGGGATAATATGATTAGTCTTTCCAATGTTAGGTATTTGCCTAGATGGATGGTACTTCTTATAGATGTTTTGTTTTTGGTAGTTTCGCTTATGTTATCCTATGGAGTGGTGGGTAAATTATCTTCTGTAAGTTATCCCTATGTACTTAGTATTTACCAGAAGTATGTGGTTGTCGTGGGTGTAAATATCTTTTTTATGTTCTTGTTTCGTACTTATTCAGGGATTATTAGACATTCCACCTTTGTAGATTTATCTAAAATTTTGTTGGCTAGTTTTTGCACAGTTTTTACCTTAGGCACAGTTACTTACACGTATTATTTCTTTTTTAAACAAAAATTACTACTGTTTCCCGTTCTTTTGATATATTTCTGTATTTCTTTTACGGTTCTTTTTGTTTTTAGGTTGGTAGTGAAGGAAATTTTTCAATGGGCAAAAGAATATAGGAGAAGCTACTTAAGGAAAAAGATATTACTATTAGGAATAGGGGAAGAGTCGGTTGCTATTGCAAAAGCGGTGATAGGTAATCCTTTTTTGCCATACGAGGTAGTAGGGTTTATTACTGCTCGAAAGGATTCAAGAAAAGCAAAACTCTTAGGGAAAAGAATTTACACAAGAGATTTTTTAGAAAAAACGACTAAAGAAAATTTAGGTATAGATGGTATTTTAATCGGTAGTAATACAGCCTCAATGGAGGAGATTGCAGAATGGGTGAATTTGTTCTTAGAGAAGGATTTAAAGGTTTTTAAATCGCCAACGGTACAGAAGTTGAGAAATAATAATGGGAGTGATATTAAAAATTTTCAAATAGAAGACTTACTTAGTAGAAAGCCTATCGTTATAGAGAATGAGGAAGTTAAAAAGAGACACTACCAAAAGTCGGTTTTAGTAACAGGGGGAGCAGGCTCTATAGGTAGTGAAATTGTGAGGCAGGTAGCACAATTTGAGCCTTCGCTGATAGTGGTTTTAGACCAAGCAGAAACTCCTCTTCATGAGATACACTTGGAAACACAGGAAAATTATCCTAATATTAAGTTTGAGTTTATATTGGCAGATATAACCAATAAGGAAAGACTAGAGTCTATCTTTAAGGAGTATGATTTTTCTATGGTATATCATGCCGCTGCTTACAAGCACGTCCCATTGATAGAAAATAATCCACACGAAGCCGTTTTAGTCAATATACAAGGGAGCAAAAATTTAGCGCTTTTATCTAGTAAATTTAAGGTTAATAGGTTTGTAATGATTTCTACGGATAAGGCGGTTAATCCTACCAATGTGATGGGAGCATCTAAGAGAGCAGCAGAACTTTTTGTCCAAGCATTACAAAATGAACCAGATAATCAGACGAAGTTTATTACTACCAGATTTGGTAATGTGTTGGGGTCTAATGGTTCTGTAATTCCTCATTTTAGAAAACAAATAGAAAAGGGAGGTCCAATTACAATTACACACCCCGAAATAGTGAGATATTTTATGACTATTCCTGAAGCGTGTGAACTTGTTCTGCAAGCAGGAACTATGGGTAAAGGAGGAGAAATATTTGTGTTTGATATGGGAGAACCTGTAAAAATACTTAATTTGGCAAGAAGAATGATTAAACTTTCTGGTTTAGAGCCAGATGTTGATATAAAGATTATTTACACAGGGTTGAGGTCAGGAGAGAAACTTTACGAAGAACTTTTAAGCGATGGCACCAAAACGCTACCTACTCACCACGAAAAAATTATGATATCTAAGGATTCGGTAATGTTGTATGCTGAAATAGATGAATTAACCTCAAAGATATATAACAAAGCTAGAGCAAGAGATAAGGTGGAGGTTGTGAGAATCTTAAAGGAAATAGTTAAAGAATTTAAAAGTAATAATTCAGTATATGAGTCTTTGGATAAGTAGAAAGTTTTTAAATTCGTACATTTGCAAATACACTAATTAAGAGATAAGGTTTATGAGAATTAGGAATTATTTGGCTTCTTTATCAATATTACTTTTAGTTTTTTCATGCAAAACGAAAAGCGATATAGAGTATATGCAAGATATAGAGCAACAGGCGGAAGATGCTTATACGAGAGCTGCTAAAACTACCATACAACCAGGGGACGAAATAGCCATATTGGTAACGGCTAAAGATATGTCGGTTGTTGCTCCTTTTAATCAAGGGGTTACGCCGTCTAATAAACTTGGGACCTATTCATTATCAGAAGGAAATAGTCCTACAGGGAACCAGTCACCTATTAGTGGTTTTACTTATACTGTATATGCAACAGGATATATTGATTTTCCGGTGCTAGGAAAAATCGAGACTACTGGAAAAACTCTAGAGGATTTAAAACAAGAGCTATCACATAAATTAAAAAGGTATATTGTAACCCCCACAGTTAGTGTAAAATATACTAATTATAAAGTTACTATTTTAGGGGAAGTGAATAGACCAGGTCAATATATAATTCCTGATGGAAAAACGAGGATAGTAGATGCTTTAGGTTTAGCTGGAGATTTAACTATCTATGGTAAGAGAGATAGAGTGCTAGTGGTTCGTGAGCAAGACGGCATTAGAACTAAGGCTTATATAGACTTAACAAAGTCTGATTTTATCAACTCTCCGTATTATTATTTAAAACAGAATGATGTGGTAATGGTGGCACCAAATAAGACTCGTCAGACGGCAGCAATGTTTGGACCACAAACAGGGATTTATATATCAATAGCATCAGTTGTTGTTACTATTTTGGCTTTAGTTATTAGAAAATAATAAGTTATATCAAAGAATTAAAACGATACAATGGACAAAAAAATATCCAATCTGTCTACAAGCGAAGGGGAAGAAATCAATATTAGTGAGGTTATTAAACCTTATTTAATAAATTGGATTTGGTTCGTGGTTTCTATTGCTTTGGCGTTAGTCTTGGCATTTTTTTATTTGAAGGTTGCCACACCTATATATAAAGTTGAATCTTCTGTTCTCATTAAAGACTCTAAGGGAAGCAGTAGCGGAAGTGTAGAGGCAGATATGCTGAAAGATTTATCTGGTTTGGGAGGAATGAGTACTAATAGTATAGATAATGAGATAGAAGTTTTTAAGTCTAAAAAATTGATGACTACTGTGGTGGAAGCGAAAAATCTGCAGACTTCCATTACAGCTAAAGATGGTTTTACCAAGAGAGAACTTTACGGAGAAACCTCTCCAATTATAGTTAATATCGTTTCAGAAAAAAAAGATGAACCTTTTTTCAAAAAACCGATAAAGGTATCTGTTAAAAATAATAAAATCACTTTATCATCAGATGAGCTTTCATCAGAAGTTATTTCCGTGTTCGGGAAAACTATCGGTTTACCGTTTGCTAATATTATTATTCGTAAAAACCCAACCTTCGATTCTAAAAAAGCGGGTAATATAGATGAATTGGAGATATCTATACTTGATAAAGATAGTAGAGTAACACAATTACAAAAAGAGCTTAATGTGGCTCTTGTAAATAAAGATGTTACGGTAATAGGTTTATCCATGAATTCAGCCAATGTAGATAAGGCTAAAGATATTATCAACTATTTGGTTACGGCCTATAACGCTGATGCAATAGGAGATAAAAACTCGCAGTCCGAGGAGACTATGAAGTTTATAGAAAGCAGAATTAAAGTTATTTCTAATGAGTTGGGAGATGTAGAAACGCAGAAGGAACAATTTAAAACTCAAAATAAAATTACAGATATTCAGACAGAAGCAGAGCTTGACTTAAAAACTACTGCAGAAGCTAGAGCAAGACAGCTCGATGTAGATGCTCAACTTCAGCTTACAGATGGGCTTATTGCTTATCTAAATAGACAGGCTTCTTACCAAGTATTACCTTCTGCAATAGGTTTGGACAATCCTACAGCATCTTCAGGAATTGCTTCTTATAATGAGTTGGTTTTGGAGAGAAATAGATTGTTAGAATCTGCTACTCCTGAACATCCAGCGGTAATAAATTTATCTAAACAGCTTAATAACCTTAGAGGTTCTATTTTACAAAGTTTACAAAAAACTCGTTCAGGCTTACAGATAAGAAGTAATGAGTTGCAAGGTGAACAGAATAAAATATCAGGAAAAATTTCAAAAATTCCTACCATAGAAAAAATGTTTAGAGGAATTGAGAGGCAACAACAAATAAAAGAGCAATTATATCTCTTATTATTACAAAAAAGGGAAGAAACAGCTATTTCTCTTTCTCTTACAGGGAATAAGGCTAGAGTTATAGATAGTGCATATGCTTCTGATAAGCCAGTAGCTCCTAAGAAAATGATAGTTCTTTTAGTTGCGTTAGTGGCAGGATTGCTTATTCCGTTTTCACTTATTTACCTAAAAGAACTTCTTGATAATAAAATTAAAACTAAGCACGATATAGAGCGAATTTCTAATACTCCTGTTATAGCAGAACTTCCTAGTATAGCGAAAGGACAGTCGGATATTGTACAGTTGAATGACTTAACGCCAATGGCAGAAGCGTTTCGTATTTTGATTACTAATATGAACTTTATGCTTCCTAAGAAAGCCAAGGGGAAAGTAGTCCAGGTCACCTCTACAATTAAAGGTGAGGGAAAAACTTTTACCTCTGTTAATTTAGCATTAACATTGGCAACTCCTAGTAAAAAGGTAATTATTATAGGTTCGGATATCAGAAATCCTCAGTTGCAGAGATATAATGAATCTAGAAGAGGATTAGTGGGGCTTACAGAGTTTTTGTATGATAGTACGACTAAATTGGAAAGTATTATTCATCAAAGCTCATTTAATCCATATTTAGATGTGATTTATTCGGGGAGTATTCCACCCAACCCAACAGAACTTTTAGCGAACGGTAGATATGAAGAACTTTTGGAACAACTAAAATCTAATTATGATTATATCATTATAGATACAGCGCCTCTGTTGTTGGTGACTGATACTTTCCTTATTGCTAATTTAGCAGACGCAACAGTGTATGTAACACGCTCTAAATATACGGATAAAGAGTTGATTGATTTTGCTAATAAAAATATCAATGCAAATAAGATTAAGAATGTAGGTTTTGTATTGAATGATGTAAGTAAAAGTAACTTTGGTTATGGTAACAAGTATGGCTATGGTTACCATGCAGATGAAAAGACATGGTTCCAGAAGTTAAGGGATAAATTATAAATCATTAGATAAGATGAGCAAGATATTAATCACAGGAGGAGCAGGTTTTATTGGATCTAACTTAACGGAATCTTTTTTAAATAAAGACTATCAAGTAAGAGTTTTGGATAATTTTTCTACGGGTCATAAACATAATATAAAGGACTTTTTGGAAAATGAAAATTTTGAGTTACTTGAAGGAGATATTAGAGATTTAGAGGTCTGTAGAAAGGCTTGTGAAGGCGTGGATTATATTTTGCATCAAGCGGCATTGGGTTCTGTTCCTCGTTCTATTGAAGACCCCGTTACGAGTAATGAGGTGAATGTTTCGGGATTTCTTAATATGTTGGTAGCAGCAAGAGGTGCTAAAGTTAAACGCTTCGTGTATGCGGCAAGTTCTTCCACTTATGGGGATTCTAAATCGTTGCCTAAGGTAGAAGAGGTTATTGGAAAGCCACTGTCACCCTATGCGATTACCAAGTATGTTAACGAGCTCTATGCTGATGTGTTTAGTCGTACTTATGGTATGGAGTGCATAGGATTGAGATATTTTAATGTATTTGGTAGAAGGCAAGATCCTAAAGGAGCTTATGCAGCGGTTATTCCAAAATTTGTAATTCAGTTGATAAATCATCAGTCGCCAGTTATCAATGGTGATGGTACTTATTCAAGGGACTTTACTTACATTGATAATGTGATTCAAATGAACGAGTTAGCAATGTTAACCGATAATCCAGAAGCTGTAAATACCGTTTATAACACGGCGGTAGGAGATAGGACAACCATTAAACAAATGGCAGAATTACTGAAAGAATATTTATCGAAATACGATGAGAAAATAGGCGAAGTTGAAATTTTGCACGGTCCCAACAGAATAGGAGATATACCTCATTCTTTAGCCTCCATAGACAAAGCAAAGGAACATTTAGGATACGCTCCTACGCATATTTTTGAAGAGGGATTGAAAGAGGCGGTGGATTGGTATTGGGAGAATTTGTAAAAGTGTTAAGCTGTAAATAGAATTGAGGGGTGAAAGGATTAAGGGATGAGCAGATTGAAAATGAGTAATACAAAATATAAAGTTTATTCTTTTGAAAAGTTAGATGTATATACATCAGCTATGAATCTGAGCTTGAAAATTAGAAGAGTTATATCTGAGTTTCCAATGGAAGAAAGGTTTGGATTATCAGATCAATTGAGAAGAGCAATAGACAGTGTTCCTTCAAATTTAGCAGAAGGTTTAGCAAGGGCTGGAAATTATGATCAGGCAAGATTTACAAATATAGCATATTCCTCGATGATGGAGGTTGTTAATCATTTGAATCTATCATACGAACTTAAATATATTAATGAAGAAGATTATGTAGATATGAGATTGTCAATTGATGAAATTGTACGACAATTAAATTCATTGTATAAATATCAAGTTAATAACAAAAAAGACTTGAAAAATAAGGTATAAGATAATTATGGAATCATCTAATAAACCATTCATCAATTCATCTTTGATGAAAATAGCAATCATAGGTTTGGGTTATGTAGGTTTGCCTTTGGCGAGATTATTTGCAACAAAATATCCAGTTGTAGGCTTTGATATTAATCAGGAGCGTGTGGCAAAACTCAATCAAGGGCACGATGACACTTTAGAAGTAGCAGATGATATTTTACAAGCGGCATTGGTTCAAGAAAATCCATTTCCAACGGAAAAAATAGGGCTATACTGTTCTGCTGATTTGAAAGATATTCAAGACGCTACTATTTATATCATCACGGTGCCGACTCCTGTGGATAAAAATAATCGTCCTGTATTAACTCCATTAGTAAAAGCCAGTGAAACGGTAGGGCAAGTTTTGAAAAAAGGAGATATTGTGATTTATGAATCTACGGTTTATCCGGGAGCGACTGAAGAAGACTGTATTCCTGTATTAGAGCGAGTATCTGGTTTGAAGTTTAATGAGGATTTCTATGCAGGGTATTCTCCGGAACGAATTAATCCAGGGGACAAGGAGCATACTGTAGAGAAAATATTAAAGGTTACTTCAGGCTCAACTCCTGAAATTGGAAAAGAAGTAGATGGGCTATATAAATCGGTCATTACAGCCGGAACGCATTTGGCACCAACTATAAAAGTGGCGGAAGCGGCTAAAGTGATTGAAAATTCTCAGAGAGATATCAATATTGCTTTTGTAAACGAATTGGCTAAGATTTTCAATTTAATGGGCATTGATACCCATGCAGTTTTAGCAGCAGCGGGAACAAAATGGAATTTTTTGCCATTCAAGCCAGGCTTAGTCGGAGGACATTGTATAGGGGTAGACCCTTATTATTTAGCTCAAAAAGCCCAAGAGTACGGTTATCACCCAGAAATTATTTTGGCGGGTCGTCGTTTAAATGATTCTATGGGGAAATATGTAGCGGAGCAAGTGGTGAAAGCGATGATTAAAAAAGATATCCCTGTAAATAATGCGGAAGTACTTATGTTAGGGATAACTTTTAAGGAGAACTGTCCAGATGTCCGTAATACGAAGATTGTAGATGTGATTGCGGCATTAGAGGATTTTGGGGTGAAAGTAACGACTTATGACCCTTGGGCAAATCCAGAAGAGGTAAAACACGAATATGGCATTGAAAGTACCAAGGATTTGCCTGTACAAAAGTTTGATGCGGTAGTTTTAGGGGTGGCACATAAAGAATTTTCGGACTTGTCTATTGAGGCATTGAAGAAAGATAATGCTGTCGTTTACGATGTGAAAGGAGTATTGAAAGAAGCAGAATATAAGTTATAAATAGATTGTGATATGGAACATGATATAAGACCTTGGGGGGAATATTGGGTATTGGAAGATGCAGATACACATAAGGTAAAAAGAATACAAGTAAATCCGGGGGGAAGATTGTCTTTGCAATACCATCATAAAAGAAGCGAAGTGTGGACGATAGTTTCAGGTGTAGGAACCATCACTCTGGGAGAAGAGGTGATGGATTTCAAAGCGGGTGAAGTCGCTCAAATTCCGCAGGGAATGTTACACAGAATTGAGAATAAAACTTCCGAACCTGTAGTGTTTATTGAAGTTCAATATGGAACTTATTTTGGAGAGGACGATATTGTTAGGGTAGAAGACGATTACAATAGACAATAAGAGAATAAATGTAAATATATTGTGTTGGATATTAAGAATATAAAAGAAGTTATCTTGGGTAATAAAAAAATTATTGAAAACTATTTTTTTATGACCTTTTTGCAACTTCTCAATTCGTTCTTTTATTTGTTAATTTACCCTTATTTGATACGAGTTTTTGGAGCGGATTTGTATGGTGTATTTGTTTTTGGGACATCAATTGCGGCTTATTTTACTTTTTGGGTAAATTTCGGATTTGATTTACCAGCTACAAAGATGATTGCACAGAATGTAGATAATCAAAATGTTTTAAACGATACAGTTTCATCAATATTTACGGCAAAAGTTTATTTATTTTTGATTAGTTCAATAGTATTTTCTTTGGTGCTTTATTTTGTGCCGTTATTTCAAGAAAATTGGAAAATTTTTGGTTTGTGCTATTTAGCGATTTTTTCACATATATTATTCCCTCAATGGTTTTTTCAAGGGATACAGAAAATGCGTGTCGTAACAGGGATTCAATTGGTATGTAAAATTTTATCACTCCCATTTATTTATCTATTTGTAAATGATAATAATGATTTGATACTATACACATTGATTGTATCTTGTACATCCTTGTTTGGTGGAGTGATTGCCTTTTTTATGCTTAGGTATAGATATAATATATTGGTAAGCTTGAAAAAAACTTATCATCTGAGGGCTTGGTTTATAGAAGCATTACCTTTTTTTTACAGCTCTATTATTGGAGCACTTAAGGAATACAGTACACCAATTCTCATAGGATTGTTTTTTGGAATGAAGGAAGTAGCAGTTTACGATTTAGCGAACAAAATAGTGATAGTCCCTCGTACCCTATTTATGAGTGTAAATGCCGCAATATTTCCGAAGTTAATCAATAATATTAGGAATAGTATAGTTAAAAAGATAATATTTTGGGAAACAATAGTTTCGTTAGGTGTTATTTTGTCCATTGTGGTTTTTGGAAAATATGTAGTAGAAATTATGGGAGGTAAAGGAATGGAAGCAGCATATTATTTAGCAATATTACTAAGTATTACAATAATGTCTTGGTTAGTTGTAGGAGCTTATATCAATTTTGTGTTTATACCAAATAATAAAAATTATTATATTACAATAAATCAACTGATAGCATTAGTTACTTTTATTTTTTTTACGATAGTAGGATTGTTAATTTACAATAATATTTTGATTTTGGGAGGAGCTATTGCGTTATCTGGAATATTTGAAATATTATACTGTAAGTATAAAACTTATAAACATGAAATGTTGTAGAGATGAGTCTGTTTTCAATTATAGTTCCCGTTTATAATGCTTCAAAAACTTTACGGCAATGTATTGAAAGTATTTTGAAGCAGTCTTTTAAAGATTTTGAGCTTATATTGGTGAACGATGGTTCTACCGATGACAGTGGCAAGATAGCAGAAGATTATATTGCTAAAGATGGAAGAGTAAAAATTATTCATAAGGAAAATGGAGGTGTTTCTTCTACAAGAAATAGAGGAATAAAAGAGGCCAAAGGACAGTATCTTTTGTTTGTAGATAGTGATGATAGGATAGGAGATGATTTTCTTTTAGGATATTATGAAATATTGAAAGAATTCCCAAGTGCTTTGATATATCAAGGGTTTGTATCAGAATATTTAGATAGAAATGTTGTAGAAGCTTTGCCGCAAGCCGTTTACGAACAAAGTGCAATTGTAGATGCTCTTGCTATTTTGGAAGAGAAAAGGTGTTTGGGAGGAGCTTGTAATAAAATATTTGTGAGAGATATTATAGAGAAAAATTGTATTCTTTTCAATGAAGAATTTAGCTATGGAGAAGATAAAATTTTTACGCTACAATACATTCAGTATATAAATCAAATTGTTTTTTTAGATAAGACAGCATATTTTTATAATAGAAAGACAGAAAATTCTCTTTCAAAAAAGCATCATAGTGTGGCAGAATTGCAAAAATTTCTTAAAAAAGAAAGGTATTATTTTAATGTAATATTAGAAAAATACCCCAATAGCTATTTTAGAAAAATAGTAGATAGCAGATATTCTTCATTTGCAAAATACATTCTTTTATCGATGTATAGAAAAAATGAAAGTGTATCTCGTAGAGAAAGAGGAAGTTGGCGAAAAGACATTATAAATTTTGATAAACAAAATAAGCGGTTAGAACAATTTGAGATAGAAGTACCAGCATTGGTAAATAAGATTTACAAAAATGATGTAATAATGAAACTTCTGATGTTTTTTAGAGAAAATTTTATGTTGTTGTATAGATTAATATTAATAAGAAGGTAATGGATAAAATATATTCTTTTGTATTGTTAATGGTGTCATTGGTTGTGTGTTTATTGGCACCGTCTTTTTATAAATATGAATATACGGTACTTTGTGTTATACTGTTTTTTATCAATATTTTTTCATATTTGCTCCTTAAAAAGAAAAAAAACTATTTTGATTTTGATTGTTTATTTTTCATTACTTATTTTTTCGTAAACTTATATTATGGTATGTATATGTATGAAACAGATCCATACCGGTATGTTTTTTATCAATTATCATTTGATAAAAATACAATTCCGCTTTCTTCAGGTTTGGCTCTTTTAGGGATTTCAGCATATATTTTTGGGGCAATGCTTGTATCCGAGAAGAAAAAAGATAAAATAAAAAATAGTTTATCGTATAGTGGAAAAAAAATAAGTAATACATGGATGTATATCACTTCTATAATGTTATTCGTAGTTTATGTGGTAACAGGAGGTTATAAAAAATTAGTAAGTGAATATATAGGAAGAGGGAGTGGAGAAATTATTGAAGGAGAGGGAATTTTTGTTTATTTCAATGTTTTTTTTCCAGCCTTTCTATTATCAGCTATTATTGTCGAATTTTACAATTTAAAAGTAGAAAATCCTCAAAAAATAAGATTTTCTAAAATCAATAAAGTAGGTGTGGTTATTACAGTCATAGTTTTTCTGATGTTTCTTCTTATAGGGAGTAGGACATTGCCATTGCAAATTGTACTTATTATTTTAGGATTCTATGCATTACTATATCGCCCTTTAGGACTTATAAAATTTATCTCATCGGTAGTTATAGGTTTTGTAGTGATGGCATTTGTAAGAATTATTCGTTCTAAAGAAGGAGAAGATTTTCATATAGAAGATTCTGCAATGGATTTAATTGTTAATAACCGAAACACTTTTTTAGCCGTAGAGATAGTGCAGCGTGAAGATATTACTTATGGCATATCAATGCTATCCCCTTTATTCGCTCCAATACCATTTGCACAATCTTTTATTATTAATATTACTGGAATCAATGCAGATGATATGAGATCTGCATTAATATTTACCAAAGAAACTTTTGGATATGTTGGAGATTGGGGATTAGGAACAAGTATTGTCGCAGATGTATATTTAGCTTTTGGTATTTTAGGGACTTTTATTTTATTCATAGGTTTAGGGTATTTTGTAAATAGAGCAAGAGTTAATGCACAAAAATCATTGTTTTCGTTGGTTTTATATGGTGTGTTAATATCTTACGCCGTGTATTTAGTAAGAGCGGAGTATTTGTATTTTGTTCGTTATTTTGTTTGGTGTAGTTTGATTGTCCTATTTGGTTGGAAATTACAGAAAGCAAAAAAATATTAAAATATGAAAATATTAGTTTTTATTGCAGACATATCAAGAGCAGGAGGTACAGAACGAGCCACCATTAATCTTGCTAATATACTGACAAAAAATCACAAGGTGAAGATCGTGAGTCTATCGCATTCAGCACAACCGTTTTTTTTATTAGACGATAAAGTAGAGGTGGTTTGTTTAGGAGCTGGTGAGTTTCCTCAATCGATGAAAAAAAAAATAGGTTGGTATTTTCAACTTTTCAGTTTGTTGAAAAAATGTATAAAAGATGAAAACCCCGATATACTCATAGGTGAAGGGCATAATATTAGTGCATTTTTACCCTTAGTAAAGACTAAGGGAATGAAAACCATTGCTTGTGAACATATTGATTTTGATTCTATCCCTATAATTTCTAAAGTGATGATTAGATTACTTTATCCAAAATTGGATAAAATAGTGACGCTTTCTTCAATAGCACAAGCCAAAATACAACATTTGAATGCGAACACAGAAATTATTCCTAATTCATTATCATTTTCTGTGTCAAATCCATCTAATCTCAAGGCTAAAAGAATTATAATGGTTGGTAGAATCAGTTCTGAAAAAGGATACGAACGAATAGTACCAATTGCAAAAAGATTAATGGTTGATTTTCCAGAGTGGAATATAGATATTTTTGGGAATGGAGATTTAAAAGAAGAAATTCAACGATTATACGACGAAAACCAATTAAAAAATGTTAGAATAAATCTGCCAGTAAAAGAAATTAAGCAAGAGTATCTAAATTCTTCTCTTCACTTGATAACTTCCTATAACGAGGCAATGCCAATGGTCATTTTGGAGGCACAAAATTGTGGTTTGCCTGTCATTGGCTACTATTGCGAAGGTACAGCAAGCCTCATACAAAATAAAAAAACAGGATTTATAGTAAATAGTGAAGATGAATTTTATGAAAAAATAAAACTGATTATTGAGAATGAAGCTATAAGAAAAGAAATGGGAAATAATGCGAGAACGGAAGCCCAAAAGTATGGCATGGAAAATATAGAAAAACAATGGATAGAGTTGTTAGAAACCATATAAATATTTTTGTTTTTATATTTTGTTTTTGTGCAATGAATTATGCACAAAGTATAGAAATAAACGATTTTATAGAGGTTACTCATAAGCGTAATGGAACTCCTTATACGGATGAGGATGTTTTAGAAAGTATAGTAATAAAAAAGGATGGGAAGTTTTACAAAAGAAAAAATATACATTTATTATCTCCGATAGATTTTGGAGCGAAGGGAGATGGCATTTCAGATGATTCACAAGCTTTTATTTCAATACTAAAATATTTTTCACAAAATGGTCTGTCTATTGTGAATTTAAGTGGAGATTATGTTTTCAATCTTAATGCTAAAACTATCAATATTCCTAAAAGACTTGCTTTAAAATTCAATGGAGTAATATTAAAAAATGGGACATTAGATGGAGATAATACTTCGATATTGGCAGAACCAGTTAAAATATTTGATAATGTAGATTTAGTAGGGCATTTTGTTGATAATGGTAATAATTTTGTTGAGTGGTTTGGTACTTTTCCCAATGAAATAAATTCTGTGGATTTAAAATATTCAATGGAAAAGCTAAATAAAGTTTTTTTTGAAATTAAATTAAATAGTGGAATTTATTATACCAAAATTGGAAATATACCCCTTAAAGGATTAAGGGGAGTAGGACAAGATAGAACTTTCGTAGAACTTGTTACTGCCAATACTGGAGAGCATTTATTTCATATAGGTGAAATAGGTGGAGTAGTGGCACAGCGTACTTATGATTCCAATGTATTAGAATCGTTGTCTTTGGTATTAACTCCTAAAAAACGAGTGAACTCTACTGCATTATTGGTAATAGGAGCAAGCCATAAAGCAGTGGTTAGAGATGTGAAATTTATAATGAACTCCCCGGATTCTTCCATAAATTCTGATGAAGAATTGTATAGAATGGTTTCCGATGAATCTCTGATGGAAAAAGCGAATGTAGGTATTGTTTTTGACGGTTGTAGTGAGCTAATCAACATTGATAATATATTTACCCTTTCAGATATAGGCATTAAGTTTAATAAAAATGCAGATTTCGTAAACATCAATAATTATACTTCTTGGAATGGTAAGTATGGATTGGCAACAGTCTATTTTAAAGATACCACTTCTTCTAATATTTTATTTGGGGGAAATCAAAGTTGGAGTCAAGGTCTGTTTGGGGTATATGCGACCAATGAAACGGGATATAATAGTTTTGTCAATGTGAAATTTGAGAATTTGAGGATAGAACAGCTTAATGATAATATAAAGTCCAATGGGAAAGCAATAGCAACTTCTTTTAGATTTGGAAATTACACACATATACCCAATTTGATATTTGATAATATTATGTTAGGAGGAACAGGAAATGGTTTCCGATTTGGAAAAGTAAAAGATGGAAAAATAACGATAAGAAACACACAAGTTTTTTATGATAAAACTGTTCCCAGAGATTATGCTTTTTCCATTGAATTTTCACCAGATGCGGAAATGAATGTAGAATTTTTTTCTACACAGCTTCCACAGGATTTACCGATGAAAATAAAAGGGGCAAAAATTGTTTCTGAAGAAAAAGGAACAAAAAATTATTGGGGAACAGCCAAAATTGAAAGGTATTAAATTATAGTTATGAGAGTGAAATTTAATATGTCGATGACGAATGGTCGCGCAAATGGGGTAGAAATTTATTCTATAAAATTAAGGGATGAAATTTTGAGAATAGAGAAAGATTTAAAAAAAGACTTTTGGTATATAAAACGAACCAAGTTATTAGCTTTGTACAGAATTTTTTGGAATTTTTTTATACTTCCTTTTAAAGCCAAAAAAAACCTTGTTTACTCTTTCTCTACTCACGGTTCGCCGTTTGTTAAAAATCAAATTGTTACTATTCACGATTTGATCTGTTTTGCTTATCCAAAACAGCATTTATTTCAGTATTATTATTTTAAATATTTGGTGCCAATGATACTATCTTCTTGTAAAAAAGTAGTCGTTATTTCAGAATTTACGAAGCGAGATGTATTGGCGCATTATAAAATAGAGGAGGATAAAATAGAGGTTATTTACAATGGATGCAATTTTTTAGAGTATAATGAATGCGAAAAAGATGAGATAGAGTTTCGAAAAATAACTCAAGGTAAAACATTTTTTCTTACAGTAGGGGCAAGTTATCATCATAAGAATATAGAAAGATTATTAAAGGCGATTAAAGAAAATGAGGAAACTGATGCTCTTTTTGTTATAGTGGCTAAGAAAAATAAATATGGCTCTATGTTAGTAGATTTATCAGACAGATTAAATTTAAAAAATGTTGTATTTATTCATTCTATATCCCAAAATCTGTTAGCAAAACTTTATCAAAAATGTCTATGTAATATTTATATTAGTCTTTACGAAGGATTTGGTTTTCCACCTTTAGAAGCGGCAAGTCTTGGAACGGTGTCTCTTGTTTCTGATATTCCTGTAATGCGAGAGGTGTTGGGAGATAGTGCTATTTTTGTAAATCCTCAATCCGAAAAAGATATTGCAGAAAAAATAAAAGAGATTTATGAAAATTTTGTATCGCTGGAAGAAATTAAAAAAAGTTTTCCTTCGTTGTTGTCTAAGTTTTCTTGGAATAAAAGTGCATCTCAAATAATAGATTTAATAAAAACGGAAATTCTAAAATAATTGTAATGATTGTAACAGCTAGTATTGTATTATATAAGAACGAGAGAAAAAAGTTACAGGAAGCTATCAATAGCTTTTTGAATTCAAAAATGGATTTCAAAAGTATTCTATATTTAGTGGATAATTCACCTACTGATGATTTAAAAGATATAGTGGAACATTCTAATGTTGTCTATATTTTTAATCCATCTAATCCTGGTTTTGGTGCAGCTCATAATATTGCAATAAAAAAGGCAATGAATGAAAACTCTAAATATCATTTGGTGTTGAATCCTGATGTTTATTTTAATGAGGATGTAATACGAGAGATAATAAATTATATGGAAACTGATGTGTCTATAGCTAATGTAATGCCCAAAGTGTATTATCCAGATGGAAATATTCAGTATTTGTGTAAGTTATTACCGACACCGTACGATTGGATTGGGAGAAGATTTAATCCTTTCAAGAAAATGGTTGAAAAAAGAAACCAATTATTTGAATTAAGATTTACCAATTATGATAAAACGATGGATGTTCCATATTTGTCAGGCTGTTTTATGTTTTTAAGATTGGAGGCAGTCAAAAAAACAGGGTTATTTGACGAGAAAATTTTTATGTATGGAGAAGAAACAGATTTATGTAGAAGACTAATAGCAAATGGTTTCAGAACCGTATTTTATCCGAACGTTTCTATTTATCATCATTTTGAAAAAGGTTCACATAAATCTTGGCGGTTGACAAAAATAGGAATACAATCGGCAATATACTATTTTAATAAGTGGGGGTGGTTTTTTGATAAAGAACGAAAGAAAATTAATAACCAAACACTACAAAAATTGAGAAAATGAATATTTCAATCTTAGGTTCGTCTAGTTTCATTGGTCAAAATCTTCTCAGAAACTTCTCAAATTCAAAAGGTATTTCTTTGAGAGATAAGGATTGGAAACAATGTATGTCCGATGCAGGTATAGTAATAAATTTAGTTGGTAAGGCTCACGATCATAAAAGAGAGGCTACTGAAAAAGATTTTTATTTCGCTAATTTAGAATTGGTTAAAGAGATATTCAATGTTTTTTTGAACTCTGATGCGGAAATGATGATTCATGTTAGTAGCATTGCTGCAATAGAGGAGTTTGAATCAAATAAACCTTTGATAGAAGCCGATTGTTGCAATCCTTATTCTTGGTATGGAAAATCAAAAAGAGCAGGAGAAGAGTGGCTTTTGGAACAGCAAATACCACCAAATAAAAAGCTAATTATTCTTCGCCCACCGATGGTTCATGGGCAGGGCGATAAAGGGAATTTAGGACTTTTGTATAAACTAATAAGCAAAGGGATTCCTTATCCGTTAGCTTCTTTTAATAATCGTCGTTCTTTTATTTCGATTGATAATTTTACTTTTTTTATCAAAGAAATTATAGAAAATGGTAAAAACTTGGAAAGTGGAATTTATCATATCGCAGATGATGAGGCGGTTTCAACTAAGGAAATTATATCTATAATTGAAAAAGTAACAAATAGGAAGAACTTGAAAGTGAGTCTGCCAAAATTTTTAGTTCAAGTAATAGCAAAGGTGGGAGATGTTTTTCCTATTCCTTTAAATACAAAAAGGCTAAGAAAAATGACGGGGAATTTGGTGGTCTCTAACCAAAAAATAAAATCGGCTTTAGGGATAGAAAAGTTACCTTATACGGCTGAGGAAGGCTTAATAAAGACCCTAAAGAGTTTTCACAATAAAAAATAAATTTCATGATAAGATTGATAGATTTTTTAGCATCGTTTTTTGGGCTGTTGTTTTTGTGGCCTATTGGTTTGGTTTTGTATGTGATAGGTTTATTTGACACAGGTTCCCCTATATTTGTGCAAGAGCGGGTGGGTAAAAATAAAAAGCCCTTTAATTTATACAAATTTCGTACGATGCATAAGGATACTAAGTCAGTGGCTTCGCATTTGGCCAGTCAGGCCTCAATTACGAAATTCGGTGCGTTTTTGAGGAAGACCAAACTGGACGAACTTCCACAGTTGTTTAATGTGCTTAAGGGGGATATGAGTTTGGTAGGAGCGAGACCTAATTTATTTAATCAAACTGAACTGATTGAAGAACGAGAAAAATTAGGTGTGTATAATTTTTTGCCTGGGATTACGGGGTTGGCTCAAATTAACGAAGTGGATATGTCCACTCCCAAAAAATTGGCAGAGCTAGATGCTCAGCTGTATCAAACTTTAACATTGAGTAAGTACTTTTATTATATATTTGCTACGGTTGGGGGAAAAGGTCAAGGGGATAGAGTGAAATAAAATGAAAACAAAACTTTCTTTATCTTCACCACATATGTCGGGTTCAGAAATGCTTTATTTGAAAAGAGCATTTCAGGAGAACTATATTTCTACTTTAGGGCAAAATATAGAGTTGTTTGAGGATAAATTGAGGGTATGGCTTGGAGGAAGTATTTTTCCTATTGTATTAAATACAGGCACTGCCGCCTTACATTTGGCTTTGATTATTTTAGGGGTTAAGGCGGGCGATGAGGTCATTTGTCAGAGCATGACTTTTTCGGCATCGGCGAATCCGATTGCTTATCAAGGGGCAACACCTGTGTTTGTGGATAGCGAAAAAGAAACTTGGAATATGTGTCCTGTGGCTTTGGAAGAAGCCATCAAAGATAGACTGTCTAAAGGTAAAAAGCCAAAAGCCATTATTGTGGTCCACCTTTACGGAATGCCTGCAAAAATGAACGAACTGACAGCAGTTGCTTCTAAATATGAAATTCCAATCATTGAAGATGCAGCAGAGGCATTGGGAAGTAGCTATAAAGGACAGAAATGCGGCACTTTTGGAGAGATGAGTATTTTGAGTTTCAATGGTAACAAAATCATCACCACTTCGGGGGGCGGAGCGTTGATTTGCAAGACCTCGGAGCAGAAGGATAAAGCCGTGTTTTTATCTACCCAGGCAAGAGATAACGCACCACATTACCAGCATTCAGAAATTGGGTACAATTATAGAATGAGCAACATTTGTGCAGGAATAGGGTGTGGACAAATGGAAGTTTTAGATGAAAGGATTTCTCAACGAAGAGCCAATCATCAGTTTTATATCGATTTGTTCAAAAATATGGAAGGTGTAGAGGTGTTCACAGAGCCATCGGAAGATTATTTTTCCAACCATTGGCTATCAGCGGTGGTGATTGATGCTCAAAAGTCCGGTTTTTCCAGAGAGGATTTACGCTTGAAATTTTTGGAAGATAATATCGAATCTCGTCCATTATGGAAGCCAATGCATTTGCAACCTGTTTTTGCTGATGCTCCGTATTACGGCGGTCGGGTGGCAGAGCAGTTGTTTGAAAACGGATTGTGTTTGCCTTCGGGGTCTAATTTAACCGATGCGGATAGACAGAGAATATCAGAAGTGGTTTATAAACTGAAAGGTTAGGGTGTATCCCTCTCCAACGCTATTGCCAATCGCTGGGGTCGGGCTATCGTTCATACGCCTCGGTCATTGCCGCTCCGCTTCGCTCCGCGGCGTCTTCCCTTCGGGGGATCCACTCTATCCCTTACGCGGGTGCGGTGGGTAAATAAAAATGAGTATATGAAAGGGGAACCATACACCTATCTGAAAATAAAATATACACTCGCTATAATTTTAGCGGGGGTTGTTATTGTGGTTATCTCTCCGTTGCTTTTGATGTTGTTCATTTTGGTATCCGTAGATACATTTTCCTATGGGATTTTTGTGCAGGATAGAGTGGGGCAGTATGGCAAGCTATTTAGGATATATAAGTTTAAAACCATTCGTCCGGTTTCCCGTAAAATATCAAAGGTCGGAGCTTTTTTAAGAAAAACTAAGTTGGATGAGCTTCCCCAATTGTTTAATATTTTGAAAGGTGAGATGAGTTTCATCGGTCCTCGTCCAGATGTGTCGGGCTATTATGACAGTCTCAAGGGAGAAGATAGAAAATTATTGATTTTAAAGCCTGGTCTTTTATCGGAAGCCAGCTTAGAATACCGAAACGAAGAGTATCTTTTAAATCAAAAAGAGAACCCATTGAAATATAACGACGAGATTATTTTTCCACACAAAATCAAACTAAATTTAGAGTATTTAGAAAGAGTATCTTTTAAGGAAGATATAAGAATATTACTAAAAACTTGTGGTATTTTTTTTAATAAGTAAAAAACTTTATTTTTGTACAGTATATACAAGATTATGAATATAAAAGAAACACCATTAAAAGACTGCTATATTATAGAGCCTACCATTTTTGAAGATGAGAGAGGCTACTTTTACGAGAAGTTTAACGAGAAAAAATTTGAGGAACTTACGGGCATGAACGGTCGTTTCGTTCAAGATAATATATCTAAATCGTCTTACGGGGTTCTTAGAGGGTTGCACTTGCAGAAAGGAGAGCATGCTCAAGCGAAACTTGTATCTTGCTTAGAAGGAAAAGTTTGGGATGTGGCGGTGGATTTAAGGGAAGATTCGCCTTCGTTTGGGAAATGGTATGGAGTGGAATTAACGGCAGAAAATAAGTTACAGTTTTATGTACCGAGAGGCTTTGCCCACGGTTTTGCTGTGTTGAGTGAAACGGCAGTTTTTGCCTATAAATGTGATAATTTTTACAATAAGGAGTCTGAAGGTGGAATCCTTTGGAATGATGTGGATTTAGCGATAGATTGGAAGTTGGAGGAGGCAGACATTATTCTTTCCGAAAAAGATAAAGTACAGGCTTTGTTTTCCGAGAAAAATTATTAAAAAAAATACAAAAGAAATGAAATCAATTATAATAACGGGAGGTGCAGGTTTTATTGGCTCTCATGTGGTAAGAGAGTTTGTAAAAAACTTGCCTAATACCAAAATAATCAATTTAGATGCCCTAACTTATGCGGGCAATTTAGAGAATTTAAAAGATATTGAAAACGAACCCAACTACACTTTTGAAAAGGCAGATATTACCAAAGTAGAAGAGTTAAGAAAGGTATTTGAAAAACATCAGCCTGATGCGGTGGTGCATTTGGCGGCGGAGAGCCACGTGGATAGAAGTATTACCGACCCTAATGCCTTTATCAATACCAATGTGATGGGTACGGCTAATCTGTTAAATCTTTGTCGTGAGTTTTGGACGCTTAATCCAGAGCATACACACGGGAATTTCCCAAACGAACCAAGACAAAATTTATTTTATCATGTTTCTACTGATGAGGTTTATGGGGCTTTGGGCGAAACAGGGTTCTTCACCGAAGAAACGCCTTACGATCCAAAATCACCTTATTCGGCGAGTAAAGCGGCTTCCGACCATTTGGTAAGAGCGTATGGTAACACTTACGGAATGCCTTTTATTGTGTCTAATTGTTCCAACAATTACGGTCCAAATCATTTTCCTGAAAAATTAATTCCGCTTTGTATATCTAATATTATCAACGAGAAACCGTTACCTATTTATGGCGATGGTAAATATACGAGAGATTGGCTGTTTGTCATAGATCATGCAAAGGCGATTTTCCAAATTTTCCACGAAGCTAAAACAGGCGAAACTTACAATATTGGCGGTTGGAACGAGTGGCAAAATATTGATTTAATTAAAGAACTTATCAAACAGATGGATGCCAAGTTAGGTCGTCCAGAAGGATATTCCGAAAAGTTAATCACTTTCGTGAAAGACCGTCCTGGGCACGACAAACGCTATGCGATAGATGCTACGAAACTCAATAAAAATTTAGGCTGGAAACCAAGCGTTACTTTTGAAGAAGGTTTGGCTAAGACTATTGATTGGTTTTTAAATAATCAAGATTGGTTGGAAAATGTAACCAGTGGGGCTTATCAAGAATATTACGAAAAACAGTATTCATAGCTAATGATAAGTATAGTAAGTCCGGTTTATAGAGCAGAAAAGATATTGCCTACTTTGGTGGCTGAAATTCATAGGGTGATGCAGAAAATTGCAGAGCCTTATGAGATTATTTTGGTAGATGACCGAAGTCCTGATAACTCTTGGGAGGTAATGAAAGCACTTTCTGCGGAAAGTGAGAATCTAAAAGTGTATAGATTAAGCAGAAATTTTGGACAACACGCAACCATTTTTGCCGGACTGAGCAGGGTTTCAGGAGATTGGGTTGTCGTGATGGATTGTGATATGCAAGACCAGCCTAAGGAGATTGAGAAGTTGTACAAAAAAGCAAAAGAAGGTTATAAGATCGTTACTGCAAGAAGGAGACAAAGGAAAGACAAATTACTAAAAATATTGAGTTCTAATATTTTTTATAGGTTGTTCAACTATTTATCAGGGATGAAGATAAACAGAGAGGTGGCTAATTTTGGTATATATCACAGAGAGGTTATAGAGGCTGTTAAATCTATTGGAGATTATATTAAGTTTTTTCCTTTGTTTATTAATTTTGTAGGGTATACTACGGCGAGTATTGAGGTGGAACATTCAAAAAGGGGAGAAGGAAAGTCCAGTTACAATTTTAGAAAATTAGTTTCATTAGCTTTTAATGTAATATTTTCTTTCTCAGATAAGCCGTTAAGGCTATTTGTTACTTTTGGAGGATTGGTGTCATTGCTTTCACTTCTTATGGGGCTATGGTATCTATACAAGTTTGCAATGGGATATATTGTAGAACCGGGCTTTACCTCTTTAATACTTTCCATATGGTTTTTGTCGGGAGTTCTAATCTCTTGTATAGGGGTCTTGGGAATATACTTAGGGAAAGCTTATAATCAAATGAAAAACAGACCAGTGTACATTATAGAAGAACATTATGAAAGCTAAGCTATTAGAGTGGGATACTGATTTTTTTGGGGTTAATGTTGGAGCGATTGACGATGATAATGATAAGAATGATTTGTTAGAATTAAGTTTTTTTGATGTGCTTGTAATTAAACAAAAACGAGATATTTCCCTGGATATAGAAGGCTTCCAAAAAACGTTTCAGGAGACGAAAGTTATTTTTGAGAAAAAATTAGAGGAAGGGAAAGAGGTACAGGCTACACAAATTAAAATTTTTGATACTGATGAAACCAATGTCGGTTGGGAATCGTTTAGGAAATTAGCTTATGAGAGCGGTAAGATGAGTCGTTTTAGATTGGATAGTCGTTTTGGCGTGCATAAATTTCAAGAACTTTATGATCAATGGATAATCAATAGTTTGAATAAAAAATTTGCAATCAAGACTTTCTATGTCGTTGATGGTAAAGATGTTCCTATTGCTTTTGTAACTTTACAGAGAGGTAGAGGAACTATTGGAAAAATAGGACTTATTGCAACATGCCCAGACTATCAAGGAAAGGGAATAGGAAAAAAAATGTTGCAGAAGGTGGAGCGATATTGTCAAGAAAATAATATCAGTACTTTAGAAATTCCTACACAAGAAGAAAATAGTCAGGCGTGTGCGTTTTATGCTAAAATGGACTATGTGGTAAAAGAAAGACAAGTTATAAAACATTATTGGAAAAAATGATACCATTTAACAAGCCCTATTTGACGGGTAAGGAAACACAATACATAGAGGAGGCTGTAAAATCAGGTAAAATATCAGGTAATGGTCTTTTTACTCAAAGATGCCAATCGTTTTTTGAAGACAAATATGGATTTAAGAAGTTTTTGTTAACCACTTCTTGCACCGATGCTTTGGAGATGTGTGCAATATTAGCAGACATAAAAGTGGGTGATGAAGTCATTGTCCCGAGCTATACCTTTGTTTCCTCAGCGTTAGCCTTCGTAAGACAAGGAGCAAGGATAGTTTTTGCGGATTCTGAAGCAGAACACCCTAATCTTGATGCACAAAAATTAGAAACTCTTATCACACCAAAAACAAAAGCGATTGTTCCTGTGCATTATGCAGGAATGGCTTGTGATATGGATGCCATAATGGAAGTAGCTGAAAAGTATAACCTTATTGTGATAGAAGATGCTGCACAAGGTATTGATAGCTATTATACTAACAAAGCGGGAGAGAAAAAAGCTCTGGGAACGATAGGGCATTTGTCTGCATTCTCTTTCCACGAGACCAAGAATATCATCTCTGGTGAGGGGGGCGGATTAGGAATTAATGATGAAAGATTTGTAGAAAGAGCCGAAATCATTTGGGAAAAAGGAACGAATAGAAGTCAATTTTTCCGAGGAGAGGTCAATAAATATGGATGGGTAGATACAGGCTCATCTTTCTTGCCAAGTGAAATTATATCTGCTTTTCTTTGGGCTCAGTTGGAGAATTTAGAAGATATTCAAAATAAAAGAAAATCTATTTGGAAACAGTATTACGAAGGGTTGAGAAATCAAAATAAAATATTATTACCAAAAGTACCTTCTTATGCCACGAATAATGCACATATGTTTTATGTGATTTGTGAGAGTATAGAGCATCGAACAAGATTGATCAATGTACTGAAATCAAATAATGTTTTAGCTGTGTTTCATTATTTATCTTTACATAAAAGCGATTTTTATAGAGATAAACATGATGGTAGAGTTCTTGAAAATTCGGATTATTTTGAGAACTGTTTATTAAGATTACCATTGTATTATGAGTTGAGTAATGAGGAAGTGAACTATGTATTAAATTTGATGAATGAGCAATAAAGTGATGAAAGGCAATAAGTACCAACGGACAATATTGTTTTTATTGGCAATATTTTGGATTCTATTACAGACGTTTTTTGCTCTACATCAGCCTGTTTTGTCCGATGATATAGGACATTTATTATTGCAAGAAAAATTTATAGAAGGGGAGATAAGTTTTGGTGAGTTATTTAATTCGTATTTTGAAGATCCTAATAGGCATTCAAGACCGACGTCTGTTTTATTGATGAGTTTGATGCATTTGTTTTCAATAACGAAATCGGCGTACTTGTTTTGGGGAATTTTATCGGTCGTAAACATATATCTATTTTACAAAATATTGAAGTTATATTTTGAAGATAATAATACATTTATTACTTTAGCAGTTGTCTGTGTGCTATTGTTTCCTTTGAGCAGTGCCAATATGTTTTCTGTGGTGATGCAACACATACAATACATTGTATTTGCTGTATTGCTTTCAATTTTATTGATTAATAAAAAATCTAATTGGGGGCATTTGGTGGCGGGTGTATTGATGGTTCTTTCGTTTTTATTGTACGAGATTAACCTATTCCTTACTCCGTTGATAGGTTTACTCACAATACACCGCTTTGGGCTTAATAGAAACGCAGTTGTCAAGATTTCTTTGTCATTATTTTTCCCGTTGATATTATTTGCAGTTTTTAGGCTTTGGTTATTAAAAATAATCCATCCGAATTACTTTGATTATGGAGTAGCAAAGGTTGAATTTAGTTTAGAAAGGAGTTTTGCTTTGATAGGAGCCTTTGTGAAGTTATTTACCTTAGATTATTTATATATTTTATGCAAATCAGTGATTGAAATGGTAAACTATCATTGGTATGATTTTATTCTACTACTATTGGGCGTTTTTATTAGTGCATTGATAGTGAGAAATTTTAGAAAACACGAAAAATTAGTTTCCCTAAAAAAAATATTTATATTTTTCTTTTTTTTCTTATTGACGTTAGTATTGTTTTTTATTTCTGTCTATCCTCCTATTGCATTTGGTTTTGAAAATAGAATTCTAATTTGGGTGAGGTATTCTTCAGGGTTGTTAGTGGCTTTATGTTTGTATCAATTTTTGACATTTACTAAAAACAAAAGCTATTTTGTGTTATCACAGATAATTGTTTTTATAGTGCTTTTGCTTAATATAGTGGCTGTAATATCAGAAAAAAACAGTTATATAGCCGCTTCGGATTATAATAGAAGATTAGTTGTTAGACTGAATGACCTTTTCCCTGATGCGGATCAGAATACAAAAATCCTTGTTATAACGGAAGAAGGAAGAAGTAAAGAGTTTATTACAGACGAATCCTTGTTAGAAGCAGATTATGAAGTTCGTGATGCGTTACAACTATACTCAAAGTCAAAGTTAGAAGGTGGTAATATTCTGTTTTTTAATCCCTCAGACTACGCATTGTATTCTTTCTTAGGAAAGAGGTTGAATAATAGATTTAAAACAGAGTGTCATATAAGTGATATGGGTATTACAATAGGTAAGAGAACATTATCTTTTCCATTGTATATTTACGACCTAAATACAAACAAAATTCAGTTAATATCTAATTCAAAAGAAATAGCATTGCCATGAAAGGAATTATACTTGCAGGAGGTTCTGGTACAAGACTTTACCCATTAACTATTGCGGTGAGCAAACAGCTAATGCCCGTTTATGATAAACCGATGATTTACTATCCGCTTTCTACTTTGTTGTTAGCGGGGATTAGAGAAATCCTTATCATTACGACACCACACGACCAAGACGGCTTTAAAAAACTTTTGGGTGATGGCTCACAAATTGGTTGTAGAATAGAGTACAAAGTACAGCCCAGCCCAGACGGATTGGCACAAGCATTTATTTTAGGGGAAGAATTCATCGGTGATGATTCGGTGGCGCTGGTATTGGGCGATAATATTTTCTATGGTACAGGGTTACCGCAGTTGCTAAATAGTAAGACTGAAATCAAGGGAGGTTGTGTGTTTGCTTATCAAGTTTCTGATCCAGAAAGATATGGAGTAGTAGAGTTTGATTCTGACAACAAAGCGATTTCCATTGAGGAGAAACCTAAAAATCCAAAATCGAATTATGCGGTGCCAGGATTGTATTTCTACGATAATCAAGTGGTAGAATTTGCCAAAAATTTAAAGCCTTCACCAAGAGGCGAGTTAGAAATTACGGATATCAATAAAATTTACTTAGAAAGGGGCGAGTTAGAAGTTGGAGTAATGAGCCGAGGAACCGCATGGTTAGATACGGGAACATTTGACTCTTTACATGAGGCTTCGGAGTTTGTAAAAGTTTTAGAAAAGAGACAAGGGTTCAAAATTTCTTGTATTGAAGAAATTGCCTATAAAAAAGGCTTCATCAATAAAGAGCAACTTCTAAAATCAGCGGATAAATACGGCAAAAGTGGTTATGGAGAATATTTAAGAAGAATTTTGTAACAATTTCTTAGACAAATAAATATCAATAGGGTACATCTTTATGAGGTGTACCTTTTTATTTGTGTAAAAATCCCTAAATTTGCAGGCTTTTAATCCATAATGTTATGAGAACTAAATCCACAGGAAAGAAAAAAATCAATGTAGTAACGCTAGGGTGTTCAAAAAATTTGTACGACTCGGAGGTGCTTATGGGGCAACTTAAAGCCAACGGAAAAGAAGTGGTGCATGAGCAAGAGCGTGGAGATATTGTGGTAATTAACACTTGTGGATTTATAGACAATGCGAAAGAAGAATCTATCAATACAATATTAGATTATGTGGAGGCGAAGAATAGGGGCGAAGTAGAGCAAGTTTTTGTAACAGGCTGCCTTTCGGAGCGATATAAACCAGATTTGTTGAAGGAGATTCCTGATGTAGACCAATATTTTGGGACGAGGGATTTGCCTATTTTACTCAAACATTTAGGAGCAGATTATAAGCACGAATTAGTAGGAGAAAGATTGACGACGACTCCTAAGCATTATGCTTATCTTAAAATATCCGAAGGCTGTGATAGACCGTGTTCATTCTGTGCTATTCCGTTGATGAGAGGAGGGCATGTTTCTACACCGATAGAAAAATTGGTAGAGGAAGCGAAAAAATTAGCCAAAAAAGGAACTAAAGAGCTAATTTTGATTGCACAAGATTTAACTTATTATGGTTTAGATATTTATAAGAAAAGAGCTTTAGGAGATCTTTTAAAAGAGTTGGTAAAAGTAGAAGGGATTGAGTGGATAAGGTTACATTATGCTTTCCCTACGGGATTTCCAGAGGAGGTATTGGATATTATCAGAGAAGAGTCTAAAGTATGTAATTATATTGATATTCCGTTGCAGCATATCAATACTGATTTGCTAAAGTCTATGAAAAGAGGGACAACGCACGAAAAAACCAATACTCTTTTAAATAAGTTTAGAGAAAAAGTGCCAAATATGGCGGTGCGTACCACTCTTATTGTAGGTTATCCAGGAGAGACGGAAGAGCGTTTCCAAGAATTAAAAAATTGGGTAAAAGAGCAAAGATTTGATAGGCTAGGTTGTTTCACTTATTCTCACGAAGAAAATACTACGGCATATCAGTTAGAGGATGATGTGCCTCAGGTGGTTAAGGAAGCTAGAGTGGAAGAAATAATGGCGTTACAATCTCAAATTTCTTGGGAGAAAAATCAAGAGAAAGTAGGGCAGGTATTCCGTTGTATTTTTGATAGAAAAGAAGGTAATTACTTTGTAGGGAGAACCGAGTTTGACTCTCCCGATGTAGATAATACTGTACTAGTGTCAGCGGAAAATACCTACATTTCTATTGGGGAGTTTGCTAATGTTCGTATCACTTCTGCAGAGGAATATGACTTATACGGGGAATTAGTCTAATCGTATTTGATTATTTCTGTACTCTTTCATAGGTCTGAAAACAAAAATCATAAGGATTTTGTTCATCTTTTTCGTGGCAAATTTCATCAGTTTTTAGCCATTCTTTTGGGTTGATTTTTGGGAAAAAGGTATCTGCCTTTAGAGTGGTATCCACCAAAGTTACTTCCAGTCGGTCAGCTTGGTCTATGGTCTGCTCATAAATGCTACCGCCACCAATGATGAAAATGTTTTCGTCTATTTTTTTTGCGAATTTAATGGCTTCCTTTAAAGTGCCAACAATTAGAATACCCTCTTCAAACCAATCATTTTTTTGACTAACTACAATGTTGGTTCTATTGGGAAGAGGTTTCCCGATGCTCTCGTAGGTTTTCCGCCCCATAATTATAGGGTGTCCTGAGGTTAAATTTTTAAAGTGTTTTAAATCTTTAGGTAAATGCCAAAGAAGCTGATTATTAGCACCTATTCCGTTATTTTTACCCATTGCTACTATGATGGTAGTCATTTTGTACTATTTTCTGACAAATTTAGCACATAATTTGTATACTAGGAGCAGATTTAATTTAAAATTATGAACAATAAAGGATGTATGAGTGCTAGTACTATTTTTATAGCACTAGGTGTTATTTTGGTAGGGCTTTTCTTTTGGGGAAAGTCAGGTTATAATACTTTTGTGGAGAAAGATCAAGAGGTAAACTCTAAATGGTCTAATGTGGAAACGGTTTACCAGAAAAGAGCTAACTTAATCCCTAATTTGGAAAGAACAGTAAAATCTTATGCTCAGTTTGAAAAAGAAACTCTAACAGGAGTGATTGAAGCCCGTTCTAAAGCTACTTCGGTAACTATAGACCCTACTAATATGACGGAGGCTGATTTAGCAAGGTTTCAGTCGGCACAAGGGGAATTGAGCGGAGCGTTGAGCCGTCTAATGGCTGTGGTAGAGCAGTATCCTAATTTGAAGGCAGACCAGCAATATACCAATTTCCAAAGAGAATATATAGCAATAGAGAATAGCATTAGAGCAGAAACGGTTTATTTTAACGAGGCGGTGAAGGATTACAATAATACGATTAAAACTTTTCCTAATAACATTTTAGCTAATTTTACTAACTTTAGAGATAAACCTTATTTCCGCTCCGAAGTAGGAGCAGAAAAAGCTCCAGAAGTTTTCAAATAATGGTTAAAGATTATCTTACAGAAGAACAACAGGCTTCCCTTGTGGAAGCCATTAAAATAGCTGAAGGTTTCTCCACGGGGGAGATTAGAGTTCATATAGATACCCAAACGGAGCTTCATCACGCTAAGAGAGCTTTTGAGGTGTTTCAATTGTTAGGTATGCAAAATACGAGACACAGAAATGCTGTGTTATTCCATATTAACTTTGATAATAAATATCTTACGATTATAGGTGATGAGGGCATTCATAAAAAGGTGAAACAAGAATTTTGGGACGGATTGCACGATGAAATTACCGCTTCGTTTGCTCAAGGTAAATATTATTTAGGGTTAAAGGAAGCTATTTTGAAGGCAGGTCAAGAACTCAAAAAAAATTTTCCTATAGAAGGACAAAATCATAATGAATTACCGAATGAGATTACATTCTCTTAAAATATTTTTATTTCTATCTTTTATTTGGTTTGGGGGGCTTGCAGCTCAGTATCAAATTCCTAAAAAGCCAAGTGTGCTTTATCCAGTTTATGATGAGGTAGGCTTACTTTCTGTCCAGGAGAAACAACAGCTCAACCAAAAGTTAATAGCCTTTGCAGATTCTACTTCTACCGAAATAATGGTTATTATTATTCCAACGACTAAGGGAGAAGATATTAACTATGTGGCTACAATGTTTGGGCAACAGTGGAAAATAGGGCAAAAAAAGGTAGATAATGGGGTGGTTTTTCTCATAGCTACGGAAGATAAGAAGGTGTCTATACAGCAAGGGCGTGCGGTAGAGCAGTATCTTACAGCTTCCACAGCGGGACAAATTATAGATTATCTTGTGGTACCTCGCTTTAAGACAGGTGCTTGGTACGAAGGTATAGATTACGGAACAACTGCGATTATAGAAGCTGTACAAGGTAAGTTTAAACCTATTCCCAAGTCTGAAGCAAATAGCGGATTGGTAAAGAGTATCATTATTTTTATTATAGTAGTATTCATTCTACTTATGTTTTCTGGTAGTGATTCTAATGGGAGAGGTGGTTATGATGATGAAGATGTAATGATTACAAGAAGAGGGAGACGCTCTTATTCTGGAGGATTCTTTCCTTTCCCTGGAGGTGGTTTTGGCGGTGGTTCTAGTAGTGGCGGCGGTTTTGGTGGTTTTGGTGGTGGCGGTAGCTTTGGCGGAGGTGGAGCTAGTGGTGGTTGGTAGTTGCTAACTTAAATTTTTAGATTACGTTTTAACAGATTTGTTTTAAATTCTAGGAGCTAGAAAGTGTTTTGTTTTCAGTGTAACATTTTTTAGTATCTTTGAGGTTAGAACAAATTATCGTTATGAAATTTAATAAAAATTATTGGCTAGCTCTGTTAGTAGTAGGATTATTACCTGCTCAAAAGCAAAAGTTTACAATGAGTGAAGCTGTCAATGGGCTTCGTTCTAATTTGGCGATTAAGAATTTACCTCAATTACGGTGGGCAAAAGATGGTTCAGGGTATATTCATTCAGTTAAGAATGCCTATATGATTACAGAGTATCCGTCAATGAAGTCAGATACTTTAATTTCTCTTTATCAAATCAACCAAAATTTAACAGGGGGTAGAAGATTATTTGGTTTTCCTAATCTTAATTTTATCAATAATAATACAGCTTATTTTTCTCAAAACAATACTTATTATTTGTTGGATAAAAAAGATAATGGCTGGAATATTAAAGAGTGGGAGCGTTTACCAGAGGATGCAGATAATATTACACTTTTATCAGATAATTCCACTTTTGTTTATACGGTTAAAAATAATCTTTATTGGCAAAAAAATGGACAAGCGTTTGCAATTACTGATGAAAAGAACGAAAATATCATTAGCGGACAATCAGTTCATCGTAACGAGTTTGGGATAGATGGAGGTATTTTCTCTGCTCCCGATAATTCTATGATTGCATTTTACAGAATGGACCAAACGATGGTGAATGATTATCCTGTGATAGATTGGTCGGTTACGCCTGCAAAAAATCATAATATTAAATATCCTATGGCGGGCGGTACTTCTCACCAAGTGAGTTTAGGAGTTTATGATGTAAAATCGAAAAGAACTCATTTTCTAAACATAGAAGGAGATAAAGAACAATATTTAACGGCGGTTTCGTGGAGTCCAGATGCTAAATATATTTTTGTAGGTGTTCTCAATAGAGACCAAAATCACCTCAAAATGAACCAATATGATGCTAGAACAGGTGTGTTTATCAAAACTCTTTTTGAGGAAAAAAGTGATAAATATGTAGAGCCACAGCACTCGTTGGTATTCTTCCCTAATTCTAATACAGATTTTATTTGGCAGAGCCAAAGGACGGGGTATAATCATTTGTTTCACTATAATTTGACTAAAGGTTTGGTTGGTCAAATAACAGAAGGCGACTGGTTGGTAAGTAATATTTTAGGATTCAATGCGAAGAAAAATGAAATTTATATAGAGGCAACTAAAGAAACACCTTTAGAAAAGCACTTATATAAGGTTAATTGGCACAACAAGAAAATGGTGCGTCTTTCCAAGTCGGCAGGTGTTCATAGAGGGTTGCTTAATCAGTCTGGGACGGTCTTGTTAGATAGCTATTCTAACGCAACTACGCCAAGAAAAATAGAGGTCATCAATACCAATACAATGGCATCTAGTACTTTGTTGTCTGCGGATAATACTTTGGAGGGATACCTTCGTCCAGAGGTTAAAAATGTAACACTGAAAGCAGATGATGGCACGCCTCTTTATGGAAAGCTGATTTTGCCGACTTCATTTAATCCAAATAAAAAATATCCTGTTATTGTTTATTTATATAATGGTCCACATCTTCAGTTAGTTACCAATTCTTTTCCTGCGAGTGGGAATCTTTGGTATGAGTATTTGGCACAGCGGGACTACGTAGTCTTTACTATGGACGGTAGAGGTTCGTCTAATAGAGGTCTAAAGTTTGAGTCGGCACCATTTCGTCAGCTAGGAACTGTGGAAATGAACGACCAACTAAAAGGGGTAGATTATTTAAAATCATTACCTTTTGTAGACTCTGAAAGAATGGGCGTTCATGGTTGGAGTTTCGGAGGATTTATGACGACGAGTTTAATGCTTCGTCATCCAGATGTCTTTAAAGTAGGCGTGGCAGGAGGTCCTGTGATAGATTGGAAGATGTATGAAATTATGTATACAGAGCGTTATATGGATACTCCACAGCAAAATCCAGAAGGCTATGCACAAGCTAATCTACTAGATAAGGTGCAAAATCTTAAAGGGAATTTACTCCTGATACACGGAGCTCAAGATGATGTAGTGGTATGGCAACATACGATTGATTTCTTGAAAGCAGCGGTTGATAAAGGGGTTCAGTTAGATTATTTTGTTTATCCAGGTCATGCTCATAATGTGATAGGTAAAGATAGAGTGCATCTGATGCAAAAGGTTACAGACTATTTTGATGCTCATTTAAAAAATAATAAAAACTAAATCTAAAGGCTCTAGGATTAAATATCTTAGGGCTTTTTTGATTAAAAAGTGGAAGCAAAGATGAAAGTCATTATTTCAGGAGGAACAGGCTTTGTAGGGAAACATCTTACCGAATATCTTCTCTCAAAGGGATATGAGATTTTTGTTTTAACTAGAAGGCTACCACCTCATAATCCACAGGATAATTTGCGTTATTTTGAATGGAAGCCTCAATTAAAAACCTTTGATAAAACGCCTTTTGAAATGGCAGATGCTATCATCAATCTTGCAGGAGCAGGTATTGCAGATGAACGCTGGACTATTTAAAGGAAAGAAATTCTCATCAATAGTAGAATTAGTGCTAATGAGACTATAATAAAGGCTCTGAAGGAGGTGGATAATCGTATTAAGACGGTAATTAGTACTTCTGCAATAGGTTGGTATGGGTTAGAAATTCCTAATGATATGCTTTGTACGGAAGATATGCCCGTTGCAGCAGATTTTTTAGCACAATTATGCCAAAAGTGGGAATACTCTATAAAGCCAGTTGAGGATTTAGGGAAAAGGCTGTGTATTCTAAGAACAGGCATTGTTTTAGGAGCAGACGGAGGAGCTTATCCTAAAATGACTCAGCCTTTAAATTATGGTGTTAAAACTTTACTTGGCAGTGATAAACAAGTGATGAGTTGGATTCATATCAAAGACCATTGTGCTATTTACCATCATTTATTGGAGAACGATCTGGAAGGTGTTTTTAATTCGGTGGCACCTAATCCAGTAACACAGAATGAATTTTTAAATCAAGTTCAAAAATCTAAAAAGAAGTATAGCCTGCCTGTAAAAGTTCCTAAATTCTTACTTAGAATGATACTAGGCGAACTATCGGATATGCTAACCTCCAGTGCTAAAGTTTCCTCACAGAAGATAGAACAAGCAGGATATAAATTTAAGTATCCTAACATAGAAGACGCTGTTGAAGATTTAGAAAAAAGTAACTAAATTTTAGTAATGATTTCTGCTGCTTTCTCGCTAGCTCCTTTTCCTCCTAGTTTTTCTTTAAGAATTTTATAGTCAGAAAGGAGATTAGTTTTATTTTCATTGAGTATCAGTTTGAGTTCTTTAACGAGGTTAGGGGTGTTGAGTTCATTTTGAATGAGTTCTTTAACCACTTCCTTATCCATAATTAAATTCACAAGCGAAATGTATTTAATATGTTTAATGAGGCGTTTAGCGATTTCGTAGGAGATTTTACTTCCACGATAACAAACCACTTCTGGGACTTCTAATAAGGCAGTTTCCAAAGTAGCCGTACCAGAGGTTACGAGTGCCGCATCGGAGCATCGGAGAAGGTCATAGGTTTTATTAGAAATAAAGCTAACCTCCCTATCTACATAACTTTCGTAGAAGGATTTAGGTAAACTAGGTGCTCCAGCGATTACAAATTGATAGTCCTTAAACTCGCTTCTAACGGAAAGCATTATTGAAAGCATTTTTTTTACTTCTTGTTCTCTAGAGCCTGGTAGTAGTGCAATGATTTTTTTATCGCTTAGTTGATGTTCTTTTCTAAAATTCTGAATATCAATCGGTGGTAAATCAGATAAAGCATCTAAAAGAGGGTGTCCAACAAAATGAGCTTCTATTTGATGTTTTTTATAAAAATCCTTTTCAAAAGGCAGAATAACGAGCATCTCATCTACATATTTTTTTATAGTATTTACTCTACCTTCCTTCCACGCCCAGAGTTGAGGGGAAATGTAATAAACTACTTTAATACCTAGCTTTTTTGCAAACTTGGCAATTCTAAGATTAAAACCAGGGTAATCTACAAGAATTAAGACATCAGGGCGAAAATTACGAATATCCTCTTTACAGAATTTAATATTTCTGAGTATAGTCCCTAAGTTTTGGACAACTTCTACAAATCCCATAAATGCCAAATCTCTGTAATGCTTTACCAAAGTGCCACCTTGTTGCTCCATTAAATCGCCACCCCAAAATCTAAAAGTAGCGTTAGGGTCTTTTTGTTTTAGAGCTTTCATAAGGTTGCTTCCGTGCAAATCTCCAGAGGCTTCTCCTGCTATAATGTAGTATTTCATTTATGAAGGATTTAGGGCAAAGATAATTAAAAATATAGGAAGCTATGCTCTGATATACAACTATTATTGTTGGAGAACTCTAAAAACAGAATATGAGAAATGAATTTTGGTTATATGGGAATATTCAATTAAGGAATAATTATCTATAAAAATACCCAACTCAAAAAACTTGAGATGGGTGAGTTATGTTTATTAAATTTTTATTCAATCTCTCCTCTCCATCAGCATAGAAGCAAAGTAAATTAGCTGAGCTAATGAGCCCAATGCTGCGACTACATAAGTTCTAGCAGCCCATTTTAGAGAGTCTTCAGCACCTGCATATTCTTGTGTAGTTACAGTACCTGTGCTTTTCAACCATTTTAAAGCACGGTTACTAGCGTCGTATTCTACAGGAAGAGTAACGAATGCAAATAGTGTTGTGATGGCAAATAGCCCAACTCCTACAGCTAATAAGGTTTTGTTACCGCTTGCAGCCATTACAGCGATACCGCCTATAAGAATAAATCGTAATAAGTTAGAACTGATATTAACGATAGGAACTAACTTAGAACGAAGTTGTAACATAGAATACTCTACGGCGTGCTGTACAGCGTGTCCACATTCATGAGCGGCAACGGCAGCAGCAGCGGCATTTCTTTGCATATAGACAGCTTCAGATAAGTTTACTGTTTTGTTCATAGGATTATAATGGTCAGTAAGTTGTCCAGGTATAGATACTACCTGAACATCGTGTATACCATTGTCTCTTAACATTTTTTCTGCCACTTCTTTACCAGAAAGTCCGTTACTAAGAATTACTTTAGAGTAGTGATTAAACTTTGATTTTAACCTCGCCGAAACAAGCCAACTTACTAGAGTGATGATTCCTAAAATAATATAATACCCCATATAATTTAATTTTTAGCCACTACTTAGAAAAAATTATGCCAAACTTTTATGTTATATTTGCTGTAAAAAATGACCCCAAATATGGCATCTATAGCAGTAAAAAAGGTAACTAATGACAGAGAATTAAAGGATTTTATAAAATTTCCAAATAATCTTTATAAAGAAAATTCCAACTACGTGCCACCACTTAACAACGACGAAAAGAATATTTGGAATGCTAAAGAAAACCCTGCTTTATCTTATTCTGATGCAGAACAATATTTAGCGTATAGAAATGGTGAAGTGGTTGGGCGTATTGCACTTATAGTTAATTACAAAGAGGAGAAAGAGTTAGGGATTAAAAAGTTGCGTTTTGGGTGGTTGGATTTTATAGATGATATAGAAGTTTCAAAAGCATTGATGGATAAAGCTGTACAAGTGGCTAAATCTAAAAATATTCCTAAAATTGAAGGTCCAATGGGGTTTACCAATTTGGATAAAGCAGGTATGTTGGTGATGGGGTTTGACAAGTTGGCAACTATGATAGGGATATATAATTTTGACTATTATCCAACACATTTGGAGCAACTTGGACTTAAAAAAGAAAAAGAATGGGTAGAGTTTGAAATTGATTTTCCAGAGCAACTACCAGAAAAAATAACCAAGTTTAGTGGTCTTATTAAAGAAAAATATAAGCTTAAGGTTCTTAGATTTAATCATAAAAAAGAAATATTGCCCTTAGTAGAGCCTATGTTTAAACTACTAGATGAAACTTATAAAAACTTATCTACCTACACGCCGATTTCAGATGAGCAAATCAAGACTTATAAAGAGAAATATTTTGGTTTTATAGACAAAGATTATATCATTTGTATTTCTGATGAACATAATGATTTAATTGCTTTTGCTATCACAATGCCATCTTATTCTAGAGCTTTGCAAAAGGCTAAAGGTAAGTTGCTTCCGTTTGGGTGGTGGCACTTTCTACAAGCAAGTAAGAAGAATGATAGAGCTAACTTTTACCTAATAGGCATTCGTCCAGATTACCAGCGTAGAGGAGTTACTTCTATTATCTTTGAAGAGATTTATAAAGTGTTTAAGAAGAAAGGGGTGAGGTTTTTAGAAACCAATCCTGAGCTTGAAGAAAATAAAAATATTCAACTTTTGTGGCAGGATTATAATCCGGTTAATCACAAACGAAGAAGAACTTATTCACTAGATATTTAAAGCATTTTCAATGAAAAAACAACTTTATCTTTATGCGATTTTAATTATTGTATTTATATTATATAATACGGTTTTAAAAGTAGAAGATGGGCGGATAGACACCATCATTAATATTGTCTTTGCAAGTGTGTTGTTTTTGTATATTGCTTACATAGCTTGGGTGATACTAAAGAAAATGAAAAATAGATAAAACATCTATTTAAAATAATTCTAAATTAACTAATTCTAAGTTATTTTGCTTTTAAAAAGGAGGTGGCTTTTTTAGTTTTAAGGTTTAATTTCTTAGCTTTGCAGGTCAAGAATTAAAGTTATTATGAGTATTCCAGAAAATTATGTTCCAATTTTAATACAAGCAGCTGTAGGTTTGGGGTTTGTATTGATTTCTTTGGTAGCTTCTCATTATTTAGGTCCTAGGCTTAATGGCGGTGTTAAAGATGATGCCTTTGAGTGTGGGGTAGAGATTGAGGGAGATGCGAGGACACCATTCTCTGTTAAATATTTTCTTACAGCTATTTTATTTGTTTTATTTGATATAGAAATAGTTTTTTTCTATCCTTATGCGGTCAACTTTAGAGATTTTGGATTAGAAGGCTTTTTAGCTGTCCTTACATTTGTAGCAGTATTTTTCATTGGCTTTTTCTATGTTCTTAAAAGAGGAGCTTTAGACTGGGATAAGTAAGAATGTTTAAGTAACCATTATATTTGAAAATTAGAAAAACGAGATGTCTAATAAACCTATTATAAAAACAGATGCACCAGCTCCTCAAGGGTATTCAGGAGAGGGATTCTTTGCCACAAAATTAAGTAGCCTTATAGGGATGGCGCGTTCTTATTCTTTATGGCCGTTACCATTTGCAACTTCTTGTTGTGGTATTGAGTTTATGGCAATGGCAATGCCGACTTATGATATGGCAAGGTTTGGTGCAGAAAGAATGTCTTTCTCTCCAAGACAAGCAGATTGTCTTTTGGTTTGTGGAACTATATCTAAAAAATTAGCACCTGTACTTAAGCAAGTTTACTCTCAAATGGCAGAGCCTAAATGGGTGATAGCTGTGGGAGCTTGTGCAAGTAGTGGTGGTATTTTTGATACTTACTCGGTATTACAAGGAATAGACAAGATTATACCTGTAGATGTGTACGTGCCAGGGTGTCCGCCTAGACCAGAACAAATATTAGAAGGGTTTATGCAAGTTCAAGCGCTAGCACAGAGTGAAAGTCTTAGGAGAAGGGATATGCCAGAATATAAAGCATTGTTAGAGAGCTACGGTGTTAAATAATTAAGATAATTTGAAATTGAGAGCTAGATTATCAAAAAATTAAAGAAGTTAAATCATTGTCAAATTATCATATAAAAAGATATGAACAACGAATTTGTTTTAGAGGCCATAAATAGAGAATTTCCAGAAGCGGTATTGTCAGTTTCTGAGCCTTATGGTTTATTAACATTAGAGGTTAAAAAAGAAGAAGTAAAAAAACTTATTCATCATCTAAAAGATTCTTCATTAGAAATAGGTTTCCTTACAGATATATGTGGTATCCATTACTCTCAAGATAAGGCTAAAGAGTTAGGGGTTATTTATCATCTTCATAATATGAAGACTAATTTTAGAGTTCGTCTAAAAGTGTTTATGCCGATAGAAGAAGCAGAGGTAGATACCATTTCAGATTTATATTCAGGAGCTAACTGGATGGAGAGGGAAACATTTGATTTTTACGGTATTAGATTTAAGGGGCATCCTGATTTAAGAATTATCTTAAATGACCCAGATATGGGCTATCACCCAATGCTTAAACAGTATCGCTTAGAAGATGGTACTAGAGAGGATAAAGATGATAAAATGTTTGGTAGATAGAGCTATTGGATATTTTACCTAAAATAAAATGAATTATGAAAGATAACGAACTATCTAATATACTTAACCAATACGAAAGTAGCGAGCAAATTGATGGACAATTATATACCCTCAATTTAGGACCTACGCACCCCGCAACACACGGTATATTCCAAAATGTACTAACGATGGATGGGGAGAAAATACTTCACTCAGAGCAGACGGTAGGCTATATTCATCGTGCTTTTGAGAAAATATCAGAGAGAAGACCTTACGCTCAGATTACTACGCTTACAGACCGTCTTAATTATTGTTCAGCTCCAATCAATAACTTAGGGTGGCATATGACGGTGGAAAAACTCATCGGTTGTAAAGTACCGAAAAGGGTAGATTATATGCGTATTATCATTATGGAGTTGGCTAGAATTGCAGACCATTTGGTATGTAATGGGGTAATAGGAGTAGATACAGGAGCCATTACAGGGTTTACCTATGTGTTCCAAGACAGAGAGCGTATTTACGAAATGTACGAGCAAATCTGCGGAGCTAGAATGACTACCAACATTGGTAGAATTGGTGGTTTTGAGAGAGATTTTAGCCCTAAATTTCACGAATTAATTAAAGATTTTATTAAAAACTTTCCAAAAAGATTCCAAGAGTTTTGTAACCTAATGGAACGAAACAGAATCTTTATGGATAGGACTATCGGGGCAGGACCTATTTCGGCAGAAAGAGCTCTTAATTATAGCTTTACAGGACCAAATCTTCGTGCAGCTGGGGTAGATTATGATGTGCGTGTAGCACAACCTTACTCATCTTATGATGATTTTGATTTTATCATTCCAGTAGGAACGGCAGGAGATACTTATGATAGATTTATGGTTCGTCAGCAGGAGATATGGGAAAGTTATAAATTAGTTAAAAATGCTTACGAAAACCTTCCAGAAGGTGATTATCACGCAGATGCTCCAGAATTTTATTTGCCAGCTAAAGCAGATGTTTACACCAAAATGGAAGCACTTATCTATCATTTTAAAATTATTATGGGAGAGCAAGATATTCCTAAAGGAGAGGTGTACCATTGTGTGGAAGGTGGAAATGGAGAGTTAGGCTTCTATCTTATTAGTGATGGTGGAAGAACGCCGTACAGACTGCACTTTAGAAGACCGTGTTTTATATACTATCAAGCGTTCCCAGAGATGATAAAAGGCTCTATGATTTCTGATGCTATTGTAACTATGAGTAGTATGAATGTAATTGCAGGAGAGTTAGATGCCTAAAATTTTGCTAAAACTAATATAAAGACTAGAGTACAAAGTACTTTTACAAGATAAAAAAATGAACGAGACAGTTATAGCTTTTAAGCCAGAAACCTTAGAAAAGGTTCATAAAATCATCGCTAGATATCCTGAAGGGAAACAAAAATCGGCACTTATTCCTGTTTTGCATATTGCACAAAAGGAATTTGGAGGGTGGCTTAGTGTTCCCGTGATGGACTATGTGGCGGAGGTGCTTAACATATTGCCAATAGAGGTGTACGAAGTGGCTACCTTCTACACGATGTTTAATATGAAGCCGGTAGGTAAATATGTGCTAGAAGTGTGTAGAACAGGACCTTGTATGCTCAATGGGAGTGATGATATTTTAGATCATATTCGTAAAACACTTAACATTAAGGATGGAGAGACTACGGAAGATGGTTTGTTTACATTAAAACCAGCGGAATGTTTAGGGGCTTGTGGCTACGCACCAATGATGCAGTTAGGGAAATTTTATCATGAACATTTAACTAAAGAGAAAGTAGATGAAATCCTTGAGCTATGCAGACAAGGAGCCATTGCTTTGGATTAAATAAAAAGAAAAAATGAGTAAAAAACTTTTACTTAAAGATGCACATATAGAGGGTATTCGTTATTTTGATGTTTACCGCAAACAGGGAGGTTATCAAGCGGCAGAAAAAGCGCTTAAGATGACTCCTGAAGAAATTTTAGAAGAAGTAAAAACTTCTGGACTTAGAGGTCGTGGGGGAGCAGGTTTCCCTACGGGGCTTAAGTGGAGCTTTTTAGCTAAGCCAGAAGGAGTGCCTAGACACTTGGTAGTGAATGCCGATGAGTCAGAGCCAGGTACTTTCAAGGACAGATATTTGATGGAGTTTATTCCTCATCTTTTAATTGAGGGAATGTTAATTTCGTCTTATTGTTTAGGTTCTAATGCTTCTTACATCTACATTAGAGGAGAATATTCTTGGATTCCTGATATTTTAGAGGAAGCTATCGAGGAGGCTAAAAAAGCAGGATTTTTAGGTAAAAATATATTAGGTTCTGGTTTTGATTTGGAAATTTATGTCCAGAGAGGAGGTGGAGCTTATATTTGTGGAGAGGAAACCGCTCTTCTAGAATCATTAGAAGGAAGAAGAGGTAATCCTAGACTAAAACCTCCATTCCCAGCGGTTAAAGGGCTTTGGGAAAGACCTACGGTAGTTAATAATGTGGAGTCTATTGCCGCAGTAGTGCCTATTATCAATATTTCTGGAGCAGAATATGCTAAAATTGGAGTTGGGCGTTCTACAGGAACTAAGCTAATTTCAGCGTGTGGTAATATCAATAAACCAGGGGTTTATGAGATTGATATGACCATTACCGTAGAAGAATTTATATATTCTGATGAATATTGTGGTGGAATACCTAACGGAAAGCGTCTTAAGGCGTGTATTCCTGGAGGAAGTTCTGTGCCTATTGTACCAGCTAATTTATTGCTGAGAACCATAGATGGCAAACCAAGATATATGAATTACGAATCTCTTTCGGAGGGAGGATTTGCTACGGGGACGATGATGGGGTCAGGAGGTTTCATCGTTTTAGATGAAGACCAATCTGTAGTGAAACATACGATGACTTTAGCTCGTTTTTATAACCACGAAAGTTGTGGGCAATGTACACCTTGTAGAGAAGGAACAGGATGGATGTATCGTATCCTGAAAAAGATTGTAGAAGGTAAAGGAGAAATGTCAGATATAGATTTACTTTGGGATATTCAAAGAAAAATAGAGGGTAATACCATTTGTCCGTTAGGAGATGCGGCGGCGTGGCCTGTGGCAGCAGCTATTCGCCATTTCCGTGATGAGTTTGAATGGTATGTTAAAAATCCAGAGCTGGCATTAACTCAAAACTATGGTTTAGGGAGCTATGCAGATCCTATTCCTTTAAAAGTGGAAGAAAGTAATTAGAATGAAAACTAAGTATATATACATATTTTTGCTCTTATTTGCTTGGAGTTCTGTTAGCTCTCAAGTTAGGGATAATAGACCTTTTAAAAAAGGTGCTATGTTTCTTTTTTGGGGGTGGAATAGGGCTTGGTATTCAAACTCTGACATAGGTTTCAGTGGTTCTAGATATAAGTTTATGCTTCACAATGTAAAAGCAGCGGATAGACCCACAGATTTTGATTTAGGAGTTTATTTTGGACCTACTAAGATTACAATACCCCAAACTAATGCAAGAGTAGCTTACTTCGTTAAAGATAATTTGGCATTAGTTTTTGCTATTGACCATATGAAGTATGTAATGGAGCAAAATCAAGTAGTTGATTTTAGTGGTGAAATCAAAAATCCATATGCCTATTATGTTAAAGATAGTAAAGTGGATTTGAGTGATGAACAGTTTTTGACTTTTGAGCATACAGATGGGCTTAACTATGTTAATCTTGGTCTAGAAAAATATAATTCTTTAGTCAATACTAAAAATGTAGATATTTATTGGGCTTATGGTGGAGGAATAGGTGGTTTATATCCTAAGACTAATGCTAAATTGTTTGGAAATGAAAGAAGTGATAGATTTCATTTGGCAGGTTTTGGAGCTGACGCCAGAGTAAATTTGAATTTAGTATTATGGAAGCATTTTTTGGCTAGACTTGAAGTGAAGTATGGATACATAAATATGTTTGATATAAAGACGACCTTAAACAATACAGATAGAGCTTGGCAAGATTTTATGTTTGGTCAAGTTAATTTTGGGATAGGATATACATTTAATACTAAAAATAATTAACCAAATAGGTTTTATTTGATGCTTCAAATAAACCAATCGTATAATATTATGAGTGAGGAAGTTAAAAAGTTTAAAGTAACTATAGATGGGCAGACTACAGAGGTTGCTCCTGGTACTAGTATCTTAGAGGCTGCTAGACAAATCGGGGGAAAATCTGTGCCGCCTGCAATGTGCTATTATAGTAAATTGGAAACTAGTGGGGGGAGATGTCGTACTTGCTTGGTAGAGGTTTCTAAAGGCTCTGATGCTGACCCAAGACCAATGCCTAAACTTGTGGCAAGTTGTCGTACAACAGTGATGGACGGTATGGAGGTAAAAAATTTAACTTCTGAGAAAACTCAGGAGGCCAGAAAGGCAGTTACTGAGTTCCTCCTTGTCAATCACCCTTTGGATTGTCCAATTTGTGACCAAGCAGGAGAGTGTCATCTTCAAGACTTAGGCTATGAGCATGGAGTAGAAAATACAAGAACGGAGTTTGAAAGACGAACTTTTGAGCCAGAAGATATAGGTCCTTATATTAAACTTAATATGAACCGTTGTATCCTATGTGCTAGATGTGTCTTAGCTGCTAATCAGCTTACGAAAGAGAGAGAGCATGGGATATTATTTAGAGGAGATCACGCCGAAATATCTACTTACCTCAATAAAGCACTGGAGAATGATTTTATAGGAAATGTGATTGATGTTTGTCCTGTAGGTGCTTTAACGGATAATACCTCTCGTTTTGCGAGTAGAGTATGGTTTACAAAACCGATGAACGCAACTTGTAAGTGCGAAAAATGTAGTGGTAAAGCGGTATTGTGGATGAAGGGTGATGAGGTTATCAGAGTAACGGCTAGAAAAGACGAATACGGCGAAGTAGAAGAATTTATTTGTAACAATTGCCGTTTTCATAAGAAAGATGTTAAGTATTGGAATGTTGAAGGTCCGAGACATATAAGCAGACATTCTGTAATTTCTGCTAATCATTACGAAGACTCAACGAATGCTTATGAACTTTTGGAGGATAATACAGCGAAGGAAATAGAAAATTCTACAGAAAATAGAAATCAAGAAGAAGAAAAATAAGTTATGGATTTATTGATTTTTAAAACGATATTAGTACTCTCTCTTTTTATTCTGTCTCTTACGGTAGCAGCTTATTCTACTTGGGCAGAAAGAAAGGTGGCTGCGTTGATGCAAGACCGCATTGGTCCTAATAGGACTGGTCCATTGGGGTTATTACAGCCTTTGGCTGACGGTGGTAAATTTTTCTTTAAGGAAGATTTTATTCCTAAAAATTCAGAGAAATTTTTATTTATTTTAGGTCCTGGTTTAGTGATGTTTATATCACTTATTACAGGAGCAGTTATCCCTTGGGGGAAAAGCCTTAACATCGGTGGAGAATCGTTTAGTTTACAAGTAGCTAACATAGATGTTGGGGTGCTTTACCTTATAGGTATGGTATCTGTGGGAGTTTATGGTATTATGATAGGTGGTTGGGCATCTAATAATAAATATTCGCTTATAGGTGCTATTCGTGCCTCTTCTCAGATGATATCTTATGAATTGGCTATGGGATTAGCATTGTTGTCTATCATTATGATGGCAGGTTCATTAGATTTAAGAGTAATCACAGAAGTACAAGGTACAGGCAAACTATGGGGCGTAATTCCTGTAGGCTCTGGAATGAATTGGAATATTTTTTATCAGCCTGTAGCGTTTTTAGTTTTCTTGGTGGCTGCTTTGGCAGAGTGTAACCGACATCCGTTTGATTTACCAGAGTGTGAGGCTGAGCTCGTGGCTGGTTTTATGACAGAATATTCTGCAATGAAGCTGGGATTATATATGTTTGGAGAGTATGTTAATATGTTCATTTCAAATGCCTTAATGGTTGTTTTATTCTTTGGTGGTTACAACTATCCAGGGATAGAATGGGTAACGACTACCTATGGCGAAAATGTAGCAGGAATTTTAAGTATTGTTGCGTTTTTGAGTAAAACATTCTTTGGTATCTTCTTGTTTATGTGGATTAGATGGACGCTTCCTCGTTTCCGTTACGACCAACTGATGCATCTTGGTTGGAAGACTTTAATCCCATTAGCATTGGTTAATTTATTGATAACAGGAGCGGTAATATTAGCGTTTGGAAGTTAATACCAAATTTATAAAATTGAAATACAAGATAAAGACAATTAAATAATGTCTAACATCTAATATCTAATAGATAATGAAATTAACAAATAGATCAAAAGTAGTTTCTAATAAAAAGATGACTTTGGCGGAAAAGGCTTATCTCCCTGCTATAGTTAAGGGTATGAGCATTACACTAAAGCATTTTTTTAAGAAAGATAGTACGATACAATATCCAGAACAAGAAAAGCCAAGGGCTAAAGTATGGCGTGGGAGACATGTTCTTAAAAGAGATGATGAAGGTAGAGAAAGATGTACCGCTTGCGGGCTTTGTGCAGTTGCTTGCCCTGCGGAAGCCATTACGATGACTTCGGCTGAAAGAACTAAGGAAGAAAAACATCTTTATAGAGAGGAAAAATATGCTTCTACTTACGAAATTAATATGTTGAGATGTATTTTCTGTGGATTGTGTGAGGAGGCTTGTCCTAAATCGGCGATTTATCTTACAGATAGATTAGTAGATGTAGAGTCTAACCGTGGTTCTTTTGTCTATGGAAAAGACAAACTAGTGGAGGATATGAACAATAGAATAGATATTAGTGAAAGACAAAAGAAATCTTATTAAGTAATGGAGCAGATTGTTTTTTATATTATTTCAGGTTTAGCGGTTATTAGTGCTATCTATTTTGTAGCAGCTAAAAATCCGTTATATAGTATATTGTCTTTAGTAATTACATTTTTTTCTATAGCAGGATTGTATATATTACTTAACGCTCAATTTTTGGGAATTGTGCAGATTATAGTATATGCAGGAGCTATTATGGTTTTATTCTTATATGTGCTTATGATGCTCAATCTAAAGGAGAAAGACGAAGGCAAAAAGAATAACCTAATGAAATTTGCAGGAATTTTCTCTGCAGGACTTCTTTTAGTAGGTTTTGTAGGAGCTTTAAGAGGTTATGTAGGAAATGAATTACCTGTAACTGAGATTACAGAAGGTGTAGGGCTTACCAAAAATTTGGGAAGATTATTGTTTAATGAATATGTATTGCCGTTTGAGTTGGCTTCAATTTTAATTCTTTCGGGGATTGTAGGAGCGGTGCTAATTGGTAAAAAAGATTTATAAAATATTATGGAAATGAATTCTTTTGTACAGAACATTCCTTTGGATTATTATGTAGTTTTATCTACATTTCTATTCTGTTTGGGTGTTTTGGGTGTTTTGTTAAGAAAAAATGCCATTGTTATTTTGGGATGCGTAGAGCTTATGCTTAATTCTGTAAATCTATTATTAGTAGCATTTTCTACCTATTACGGAGATGCTCATGGGCAGATGTTGGTATTTTTCATTATGGTGGTAGCTGCGGCAGAAGTAGCTGTGGGACTGGCTATTATTACTATGATGTACCGAAATATAAAATCAGTAGATATTAGTATTTTAAATAAATTAAAAGGATAAAAGAAATATGGAAAATATAGTTTATGCAATTGTTCTTTTTCCTTTATTAGGCTTTTTAATCAACGGATTATTAGGGAAAAGATTACCTAAAATTGTAGTAGGCGGTTTGGCTACTGCGGTGGTATTTGTTTCATTTTTACTTTCGGTTTATATCTTTACACAGTTCAATTCGGATAGCCCAGCTTTAGTGGTAAAGGCTTTTGAATGGTTCCGTGTTAATGGTATGCAGGTTAATTTTGGGTTTCAGGTAGACCAGCTTTCTTTAATGATGATGATGATCATTACAGGAATTGGTTCTTTAATCCACTTGTATTCTATTGGATATATGAGCCATGACGAAGGCTTCTATAAATTCTTTACTTATCTCAATCTGTTTATATTCTCTATGTTACTTCTAGTAATGGGAAGTAACTATTTGATTCTGTTTATCGGTTGGGAAGGTGTTGGTCTTTGTTCTTATTTATTGATTGGTTTTTGGTATAAAAATCAAGAATATGGTAAGGCGGCTAGAAAGGCTTTCATTATGAACCGTATAGGGGATTTAGGTTTGTTGATAGGTATTTTTATGTTAGCTTCTAAAGTAAATGCGGTAGATTATCTAAGTGTAGCTCAAAACTCATCTACGTTCGCTATTGATAGCCCTGTGGTTATCTTTATAACATTGAGTTTATTTGTAGGAGCGGTAGGTAAATCGGCACAGTTGCCATTATTCACGTGGTTACCAGATGCTATGGCGGGACCTACTCCAGTGTCTGCACTTATCCACGCAGCTACGATGGTTACAGCGGGGATTTATTTGGTAGTTCGTTCTAACTTTCTATATTCTTTAGCACCTACAACATTAGATATTATCTTGTATATAGCATTGCTTACAGCGGCTTTAGCAGCGTTTATGGCATTAAGACAAAACGATATTAAAAAGGTATTAGCTTACTCTACGGTGTCCCAGTTAGGGTTTATGTTTGTAGCTTTAGGAGTAGGAGCTTATACAGCGGCGATGTTCCATTTGATGACACACGCTTTCTTCAAGGCATTACTGTTCTTAGGTTCAGGTTCTGTAATCCACGCAATGAGTGGAGAGCAAGATATGAGATTTATGGGAGGACTTAAAAAGTATATTCCTATAACTCACGCTACTTTTCTTATAGGGACATTGGCTATATCAGGAATGCCGTTATTTTCAGGTATGATTTCTAAAGATGAAATATTGGTGTCTGCGTATGCTAAAAATCCAATATTCTGGGTAATTCTTTTCATAATAGCAGCTATGACGGCTACTTATATGTTTAGGTTGTATTACCTTACTTTCCACGGTTCTTTCAGAGGAACGGAGGAGCAAAAACATCACCTTCACGAAAGCCCAATTAATATGACTTTACCATTGATGGTTTTATCAGTGCTGTCTTTGTTGGGTGGTTTCTTGAATTTACCTCATTTTATAGCTCACGGAAAATACCAAACTTTATACCATTGGTTAGAGGGCTTGTATGTTTACAAAAAGGAAATGGTGGAAGTACCATTTAATACAGAAATGATTTTACTAGGGCTTACAATACTAATGTTCTTGGTAGTTTGGTTTGCAGTAAGATACTTATATGTTACTAAAAATAAACAACCTAAAGCTGAATACACAGGTTGGGAAAAACTGTCTGCTCAAAAATTATATATAGACGAAATTTACAATGCTGCTGTAGTAAAACCAGTAGAAGGTTTGGGTAAATTGGCTTCTATGTTTGATAAAGGAATTTTAGACCGTTTAGTAACGCTTGTAGGTTTAGGTTCGATAGGTTCAGGTAGAGTATTCAAAAAAGTTCAGAATGGAAATGTAGAAAACTATATTTTGATTATGTCTTTGGCGATAGGTATTATTTTAATTATTAACTTTTTAGTTCTATAATAGATGTTATTATCATTATTACTATTACCTCTTGTAGGTTCAGGATTGGTTTTTGCTTGGAAGAGCTCTCAGAGTAGGTATTTGGCATTTGGTATAGCTTTAGTCCAGCTGTTACTGGCATTTGTGATGTTGTTTAATTTCAACTACGCAGATTCTGTAGGTGGGGAAATGCAGTACCAAATACAATACGATTGGAGTTATTTGATAAGAAGTAGCTTAAGCTTCGGTGTAGATGGTATGGGAATGCTAATGATATTGCTTACCAATATTTTAGTGCCTTTTATCATTCTGTCTTCGTTTAATCAACAGACATCTTATAGAAATACTTTTTATGGACTTATCTTATTGATGCAGTTTGGTCTTTTAGGCGTTTTCACTGCGTTAGACGGTCTATTATTCTATATATTTTGGGAAGTTACCCTTATTCCGATATGGTTTATATGCGGAATTTGGGGGCAAGAGGACCAAAGAATCAAAACAACTACTAAGTTCTTTGTTTATACTTTCTTTGGGTCTTTATTTATGTTGGTAGGTTTAGTTTATTTATACAATCATTCAGACTCTTTTGCTTTGATAGATTTGTATAATGCAGCTTTAAATGCTGAACAGCAGACCTTTGTTTTCTGGTTAATTATGATGGCATTTGCGGTTAAGTTGCCGTTGTTTCCTTTCCATACTTGGCAGCCAGATACTTATACTTATGCACCAACGCAAGGCTCTATGCTTTTGTCGGGGATTATGCTTAAAATGGCAGTTTATGGAGTGCTAAGATATCTATTACCAATAGCTCCAGAGGCTGTACTAGGTCTTTCTGGAAAAATAATAATGGTAATGGCAATAGTGGGTATCATCTATGGAGCGTTGATAGCCATTGTGAATAATGATGTTAAGAGAATTATCGCTTATTCATCTCTATCGCATGTGGGACTTATGGTAGCAGGAATTTTTGCTTCTGCTATTGTTACACTTAATGTAACATTTACTTATGAGGGTGCTGAGGGTGCTATGGTACAAACTTTTGCACACGGTATAAATGTAGTAGGATTATTCTACTGTGCTGATATTCTTATCAAAAGATTTGGGACAAGAGACCTTCGTCAGATGGGTGGATTAGCTAGAGTAGCACCTAAGTTTGCAGTTCTGTTTATGATTATTTTATTAGGTTCTATGGCAGTTCCGTTGACTAATGGATTTATCGGAGAATTTATGTTACTAAAAGCCGTATTTAGCTACAATACACTAGCGGTGATAGTTTCTGGGCTAACAGTAATCTTAGTAGCGGTATATATGTTAAGACTTTATGGTAAAGCAATGTTTGGAGAAGGAGATGAAACTGTTTTATCACAAGTTAAAGACCTTTCGGCGGTAGAATTTTCGGTATTGGCAGGGTTATCTGTTTTTGTAATAGTGTTGGGAGTATATCCTAACCTCATTATAGAGATGGTGCAAAGTTCGTTAAAGTTTATTTACGAAACTTCTATGAAGAAATTAGGTTAACAAAAATGATATTTTAAAAAGATGAGTGTTTTAATTACTATATTTATCACAGCAATTATTGCTTTGTTTACAGGTGTTTTTAATCAGGGTAAATATGCTAGGTATGTAGGAATTCTTGGTTTGGGAATTGCGTTATATGTTAGTTTCCTTCCTGATTGTACTTTTTTTGAAAAATACAATGCAATGTTTAGCTATAGTGCTAATACAGCATTATTTACCAAAATATCTTTGGTGGTAACTCTTTTATTATTTTTTATTGCAGGTTTTGCATTTAGTAATCATAGAAGTCACCAGTCGGAGCTTTATGCTTTAATGCTATTTTCTCTTTGTGGAGGTATTATTTTGTTTGGATTCCAAAATATGGTTACTCTATTTTTAGGGATAGAGATACTGTCTATACCGCTTTATGTTATGGCGGGTAGTGCTAAAACCAATCTTCGTTCTGTAGAAGCGTCTATGAAATACTTTTTGATGGGTGCTTTTGCAACGGGCTTTTTGCTTTTCGGTATCGCTTTAATTTATGGTAGTACAGGAAGTTTTGATTTAGCAACTATAGGAGCACACGGAGCTACAAGCAAGATGTTTTTGTTAGGAATTGTAATGATGTTGGTAGCTATGGCATTTAAAGTCTCTTTAGCACCATTCCATATGTGGAGTCCAGATGTGTATCAAGGAGCACCATCTCTCATCACAGGCTTTATGGCATCGGTGGTTAAGATAGCAGGATTTTATGCATTTTTCAAAGTGATGACTTTAGCGTTTATCGGAGGTTTTTCTATGTGGATTAACATTGTGGCTGTGCTTATTATATTAACGCTCATCTTGTCTAATATTATGGGATTGGCACAAACCAATGCCAAGAGAATGTTGGCTTACTCTAGTATTTCTCATGCAGGGTATATTGCACTAATTTTTTTTGGAGAGATTGGTCTTTCTGCATATAATAACTTAGCTCTCTATGTATATAATTTAGCTTTTTATCTATTTGCTTATTCTTTAGCAACGGTGGGTGTATTTATGTGTTTAATATGGGTAGAAAAAATTAAAAGAGAAACTTCTTTTGAGGCATTTAACGGTTTGGCAAAAACAGAACCTTTGTTGGCTGTTGTAGCTTCTGTATCTTTGTTGTCAATGGCTGGTATTCCGCTTACAGCAGGGTTTATAGGTAAGTTTAATGTTTTTAGTCAAGCTATTTCGGGCAATGCTACTCTGTTGGTCATTATAGCTATTTTAGGGTCTGCCTTGAGTATCGCTTATTATTTAAGATTGATTATAGCGATGTTCTTCTATCAAGAAAGTACATTTAAAACTAGTGAAAAAGTAAGCATTACTTATAACATTGTGGCGGTAGTACTTGTGTTGTTGTTGGTAGCGATGGGAGTGTATCCAGATTTATTTGCTATGCAATTTAGACTTTATTAAGAAATAAAACAGAAATCAATTAGTTGATATAGAGAGCATAAACTTTTCGGAGTTTATGCTTTTTTATTGGTATTTATTAGATATAGTTAAATCAAAATAAATTGTCATAAATTTATGTAAATCACCTGAACTCAGAATAAGGATATAAGATTTTGGAATTAAAGCAGAGAAGTTTCGTTGTTTTTTCTTTATTCTCAAAAGAAAGGTGTTTAGGAAAATATATAGGAATCAGTTTTATGGACAACACTACATTAAAGTCCACAAGATATTCAAGGGATTGGCCGAACGAGGAAAGTCTTCTATGAGGTGGTTTTACAGCTTCAAACTACATTTTGTATGTAATGAAAAGGGGAGAGCGGGAGCTTTTATCGTTTTATTTAACCTGAATTCAGGTTGAGTAAATTTTGATAAACCCATCCCTCCAAATCTACTGGAGGGATTTTTTGTTGCTTCTCATAAAGGCTTTCTTAGATAGTAAAACTTTTTTAAAACCAATTATTACTCTAAATTTGCACCGCATTAAAAATAAAGTAAAACCATGAAATACCTTATCGTAGGGCTTGGCAACAAAGGAGACGAGTACACAGAGACTCGCCACAATGTAGGCTTTAAAGTTGTAGAAAAAATTGCAGAAAGCATAGAGGCTCCTTTTAAAACAGCTAACTTTGGCTGGGTAGCAGAGGGTAAATATAAGGGCAGAAAAGTAATATTACTAAAACCCGACACCTATATGAATTTAAGCGGTAACGCCGTGAAGTTTTGGCTAAAAAAAGAGAACATTCCGCTAGAAAATTTGCTTGTCATCACTGATGATTTAGCCTTGCCTTTCGGTACGCTTAGAATGAAAATGAAAGGCTCAGATGCAGGACATAACGGACTAAAGAATATCCAAGAACTCCTACAAACGCAAAACTACCCAAGATTAAGGTTTGGTATTTCTGCCAATTTCTCCGAAGGTAAGCAAGTGGACTATGTACTCGGCAAATGGACTGAAGAGGAACAAAGCAAACTCCCAGAACGCCTAGAACAATTTACTAAGGCTTCTTTAGCTTTTGTATTTGCAGGTATCCAAAATGCGATGACGGGCTTTAATGGAAAGTAATCCGCTTCGCTAAATTTCCTTTTTATAAATAGTGTACTCCTTGTACATTCTGTGGTTAGGCAAACGCTCTATCTCTGCACGCATCTTATGGTTTTCTCTCATAATCAGGTGGCTATCTACCGATTTAAAGCCTAGCTTAATCGCAGAACCAAAAAGGTGCGTCGCCAAAACCGCATCTAGACCTTTGTTTTGATAATCTGGTGCAATGCCTCCTAACAATAGCACCAATCGTTTAGATATTTTAGACGCTCTTAATATATGGAACCAACCCAATGGCAACAGTCTACCTTTAGCCTTTTTAATCCCTTGGCTTAGGTCTGCCATCGCTATTACAAACGCCACTACTCTCCCCGAACCATCACTAATAATTTTAATTAACTTAGGATTTAATAATGGGAGAAAACGGTTGGCAAACTCATCCATTTCTTCCTCAGAAATAGAAGTAAAACCATAGATTTCTTGATAAGTAGCATTGATAAGGTTAAACACCGACCTCACAAAAGGCTTTACCTGTTTCGTTGAAGTGAACTGATGCACCGTGATGTTCATTCTGCTTTGTATTCTTTCTGTAAAAGCCTCGTAGCGTTCGGTAATTTTAGAAGTTAGTGGAACATCATATTGGCACAACTCCACAAAAGAACTATACCCCGAAGCCAAAATCATTCTAGACATATACTCAAAACTAGAATTGGTAATCATCATCGTAGGTTCAGAGAATCCTTTGGTAAGAAACCCTTGAGGCTCTTTGTCGGAAAATCCCATCGGTCCGATAAGCTCTTCGCAACCTTTAGACTTCGCCCATTGCTCTACCTCTTTTAGTAACGCCGAGAATACAGCTTCGTCTTCATAACATTCAAAATAGCTAAATCTTGCTGTTTTAAGGTTTTGTTTTTTGTTATACTCATGTGGTATAATCCCCATAATTCTACCCACCGCTTTTCCATTTTGGTAAGCTAATAATAGAATGGTGTCGTTATGCTGAAATGCGGGGTTTCTCTTAGGATTAAAAAACTTCTCTTCATCTATGTAGAGAGGCGGTAGCCACTCCTGATGATTATGGTGTATCTTCTCTGGAAGGTAGATAAAAGTATTAAGTTCTTTAGCACCTTCTACTTGTTTTATAATGATTTCCATTGTTTTCGTTTTTTTATAAAAAATAAAGTCATACTTGAACTAAGCAAGTAAACCAATACTCCTGTAACTCCTCCCACTAAAACATCTACCGCATAATGTGCTTTGATATACACCGTAGAGAAAACAAGAATAAATGTAAATGGCAATATTAAGAAAAATAATTTTCTGTAATGTTTAAATAGCCAAATCAGAACGACTACACTCACGCCCACATGAGAACTCGGAAATGCCGCTGTAGGAGCTTCGCCCATCAACTGGATTTGTTTTACTGCCATTCCAAAAAGACCATAGGCTTCTACCGTATTGCTAGGATATGGGAAATAAAACTGCGGTCCTTCTGCTGGAACAAAAATAAAAATAGTGTAATAGATAACAAAAGCAGTTATCAATAAAGAACCAAAAAACTCCAGTAGATGAGGCTTGTACTTGAAAAGCATTCCCATCACAATGGGAGGCATTAGGTAATAGAAGAAGTACCCTAAGAACATTAGCTCACTAAACCAAGGATAATCAAAAACCTTAGAAAACTCTAACGAGGGCTGAAAGCCAAACAAGAGATTGTCTGCTTTAATCAGCCAACTATCTATTTTATCAAAAAACATAAGATTGAGTTGTGCTGTCTCCTTATAAACCATACCTAAAAGGGCATAAGCCAACAACCAGCTTACCAGCATTTTTATCTTTGGGTAATTTTTCAGTTGATTATCAAAAAATAAAGCCCCTAAAAACACTGCAAAAAAATAAAATCTCCCTTCTAATATTGGCATAAGAAAAAAGCCATCGGGTTTTACCAGCAACACCAATACTAGCGTAACCATCATATAAAAGGTTAAACTAAACCAACACAACGAAACTCTCTCTAATATTTTCTTCATAGATAAAAAAGCCCCCAAAGATACAAGATTTATGTTTAAGGGCAATTAAAAATAAAAGTTGGGCTTCAGCTTTATAAACTGACGCCCAACTCCTAGTGAAAAACTTATAAAATGAAATTAAATTGCTTTACCGTGACCAAGTTCTATATGAGAATGCTGGTCGTCTTCGTAGTCTTTATAAGAGGTTTTAAACCCTAATAAAATAACTTCTATATCTTCCTCCTTAGCTCTTACATTAGCAAAATCTTGTATCAATTCTAATACATCTGTAGTAATATAAGAGGTATTTCTCGCATCTATAGTTACTTTAGAATTAGATTTTATATTTTTTAAAGTCTTCTTTATAGCCGCTTTGTTCAGGAACGACACCTCTTCTGCTAATCTTATAGTAACCTCATCAGCTTCGTCTAACTCTTCACGGCTAAAATAGTACGCTCTTTTCATATTCCCTTGTAAAATATAGAATATAGAAATCGCCATACCTACACCCACTCCTTTCAGTAAGTCTGTAGCCACAACTGCTACTACCGTAGCGATGAAAGGAATGAATTGATACTTCCCTTTATGCCAAAAATGAGCAATTGTAGATGGTTTTGCTAATTTATATCCTACCAAAAGAAGTACTGCTGCTAAAGTAGCCAAAGGTATCTTATTAAGGATAATAGGTATAGATACTGCACAAACTAATAACAATACCCCATGTATAATAGCCGAAACTTTAGATGTAGCTCCCGCATTGGCATTAGCTGAAGAACGAACTACTACCGAAGTCATTGGAAGTCCCCCAATAAAGGCACTCACCATATTACCTATCCCTTGAGCTCTAAGTTCTAAGTTGGTATCTGTAATTCTTCTTTTATTATCTAATCTATCTGCTGCTTCAATACACAATAATGTTTCTATAGAAGCTACAATAGCTATAGTAGCCCCCACTACCCAAATTTGGGGATTAGTAAAGCCTGAAAAATCAGGTAATACAATCATATTTTTAAAATCTTCAGCAGATTGAGGTACAGGTAAATTAACCAAATGTTCTTCATTTATTGCTAAAGAACTTCCACTAGCCTTGAAAAATTCATTTAATAAAATACCTACCGCTACCGCTACTAATGCTCCTGGTAACATTTTAAGCTTTCTAAGTGCTACCAGATTGTCCCATAACAAAAGAATTGCAAGAGAAACTAATGTTACTATAATTGCACCCATATGAACTGATGAGCTAAGATTTTGAAGATAGCTAGATATAGAATCAAGATTATAGCCGTTATCAAAAATGGTTTCATTTCCTTCAAAATCGCTATCATACCCTAAAGCGTGCGGGATTTGTTTCATAATAATGATAACTCCAATACCAGCAAGCATACCTTCTATCACATTAGTAGGGAAATAATTAGAAATACTACCTGCACGCACAAACCCTAAAATCAACTGTATCACACCTGCTATAATACCAGCACAAAGGAAAAGCTCAAACGCTCCTAAATCTGTGATAGCCGTAAGGATAATAGCTGTTAAACCAGCAGCAGGTCCTGATACGGATATATGTGAATTACTAATATAACCTACCACAATCCCACCTATGATACCAGAAATAATACCAGAAAGTGGTGGTGCTCCAGATGCTAATGCAATTCCTAAACACAATGGTAATGCTACCAAGAACACAACAAGTCCTGAAGGAAAGTTTTCTTTAAAACCTCCTAATAAAGATGTCTTTTTCATTTTAAATATTGAATTAAGTAGAACTTTCGTTTTTACATAACCTGCAAACCTTCCTCTCAAGAAGGCTCACCATTATTTCAAACGACTAAAATTGATAAAATATCTAATAAAACTTCTTAAAAAACAAAGAAGAGATAATTAAGTAATGTTAAGCCTCTGGAGGCGTGTAGTGTACCGATAAGAACGGAGAAAGGTAAGCTACATCATCAATACTTACAAATACTTGACTGATGTATTCGTAGCTAGATAACGAAGAAAAGCCCTGCAAACTCATAGCTTCTGAAATCATCTTTTCCGAAAACAACGAGGCTTCTCCAGATGATGTTTCTTCTTCAGAGATTGTAAAAGTAACTGACGAAATATCCTCACCAAACACCTTGGCAATACTCGGTAACGCCATAAAGTTTAGGAAAATCATCAATAATAAAATACTTTTAAACCTCATCTAAAAAACTTTTAAGGATTTAGATTTTTGTTATTTCTTCTACTCATTACCCAATCAGAATCTGTTAGGTTATAGATTTTTTGAATATCTTTAAGCATCTTAGCAAAATCAAGATTCAAATCTATCAACTTCCCAGTCCTTAAATCAAATACCCAACCGTGTACAATAGGAAACTCTTCTAAAATGTATCTTTCTTGCACACACGCCATTTTAATTACATTGATGCATTGCTCCTGAACATTAAGTTCCACTAATCTATCAAAACGTTTATGTTCGTCCTCGATAGCATCTAGCTCTGCTTGGTGTAATCTGTAAACATCTCTAATGGTTCTCAACCAAGGATTAAGCAATCCTAAATCTTGAGAAGACATTGCCGCTTTTACACCTCCACAGTTATAGTGTCCACAGACTACAATATGTTTTACTTTGAGATGCTCTACCGCATATTGTATAACGGCTGTAGAACTCATATCCAAAGTATTCACCACATTAGCTATGTTTCTGTGAACAAACACTTCGCCCGGCTGAGCCCCCATTAACTCCTCTGCTGTAGCCCTACTATCCGAACATCCAATATAAAGAAAATCTGGTGTTTGATTTTTAGCTAAGTTTTTGAAAAAATCAACATCTTCTCCTAGCTTACTTTCTACCCACTTTTTGTTGTTTTCGAAAATTACTTCATACGAATTTGGCATAATATATAAAATTTAAAATTAGTCTCCTCGTTTTAAATAATTTTCAAACTACCGTCAACACCCTAGGGTATCAAAAATCGTGCAAATATAATGTTTTTGAATGAATTAAAGTGCTTTTTAACACTTTTTATAATTAAACTTTATGATTGATGTACCCTTCTGTTGCTTGGTCATTGGGGATAATTTGTGCTGGATTTCCCATAACTACGGAACCACTAGGCACATCGGTATTCACATATGCATTAGGAGCAATGAGCACATTATTCCCTATGGTTACTCCACCCACAATTACTGCGTTAGCTCCAATCCAAACTTCATCTCCAATAGTAGGTACTCCTTGTTTTTTACCTCGGTTCTGCTGACCTATAGTAACCCCTTGCGCTATATTGCAATTTTTACCAATAATAGTTTTCGGATTGATGACTACCACCCCCCAATGCCCCAAATAAAAGCCTTCTCCTATTTGAGTTTCGGGATAAATCTGAAAACCGTATTTTATTTGATAATGCCTAAGAATAAATCGTACAATAGTCCCTAAAAAAGGGGTACTTTTGTATTTTTGGGCTTTACGAAACCAATAAATATAATGAAGATTAGGGCTAAAACATTTTTTCAATATCTGTATCCCCGAAAGCCACTTTCCGCTCTCTCGATAGAAGTCTTTTTGTACAGTTGTATAATTCATCTAAGGTAGATTGATAACAATTATGGCAAAGATAGAGAAATATCTCTATAATATCCAGACCGTGCGTGAGGGCGAAGGGCATTGTGGGAGCTCATCTTATAAAAAATAAAAGGAATTAACCTTTGGATTTTATAAGATAGCGACTGCCCGAAGACCGAGCCCAAGCCACCGCAAGGACTAGAGGGCACAAACAGCTTTAACTCCCCGCTGTTTAGGAATTAAAAGAGAGAAAAGATTATCTATGATAAGAATAGTATATTTAATTATAAGTGCATTAAATGTATAAGCGTTCTCGTCTAAAATTACAGATTTATTCTAAAATAAACCTAACGAGTGGTTCGACATAAGACTTCCAAACAGACGGATTAGACCTCTTGGTTGTCTGATTTGGAAGTTATGGTACTCAATAATATGCCTATAAAAGTTGTGTTAGATGTATTTCAGAACTGATTTGGAAGAAAAAATTGAATGAAGCGTTATATAAAAGGAAAAGAAAGCTTGAAAAAATCAGGGAAACTTTGAGTCACAAGTTTTTAGATTTTATTGGTATTTTCATTGTAGATTCGATACCGATTCAAATAGGTAAAATTAACTGTGCAAACTGTTTTTCAATTTGTTCAACGGATGAGATTAAACCTGTCGCTGCATAAAAGTCGAAATATTTAGGCTATAAATTTCACGCTGTTTGTGACAAGAAGGGAATCTTCCACTCTTTCGATTTTTCATCTACAAATGTTCACGATGTGAATAACCTTCGCAATATTAAAGAAAACTTAAAAAATTGTTTGCTAATCGGAGGCATAGGATACATCAGTAAAGCATTGCAGGTAGATTTATTCAATTATGCTAGGATAAATCTTTCGGTTCCGATGTGGAAAACGGATATTACTTTGTTAAATTTTCCAAAACAAAATTGAAAATAAGAAATGAAAATAAAAAAGAGAATAGAAACTAATATTGCTCAATTATGTAGGTAATTTTCCCTCGACTCAACTTTGTGAAAATCTTTTAGTATTTAGTACTAAGGATAGTATCGAAATTCATATTTTTCACAATGATTCAATATCTTATTTTTTTGCTTTCAAGAGAGGTTTGAGTAACTTAAAAAATCAATTTGTTCTAAATGTACAATAGGTTAAATAAAAGTTTTTTACCTTTGCAGAATGTTTTTTGGAAAGCCTTTTTTTAGAAAAATCACAAGTATAAGTCTAGCGTGGGTTTACACATTGGTTTTACTGATGGCTAGTGTATTCCACTCGCACCAAGAAACTTTCAATAGGAATTATAGTTCTTCCCAAAAACAGAATCACAAGATAATCAATTTAAAGGGAGATGATTGTTCTATCTGTCATTTTTTCATTTCAGGACATTCTCTACTTCCCGAAAAGGTAAACTTTGAAGTTTTAGTATCAGTAATTACGATTCTTATCGTAGGCTACAAAATGCTAAATACCCTTCAAAATCAGACTATTTATTTCTTACTTAGAGGACCGCCTTCCATTTAATAGAAATAACATCGTTTTCACTAGGTGTTCTACCATTGTTAGAACACGGTTTTAACCTTTTAATTTTCATATCTTTAAATGAAATCAATTTGGATTGGAATGATGCTGTTTTTCAGCACTGTTCTAAATGCACAGCTTTATCTCATAGAAGGGCAGGTAAGAGATTTGCACGACAATACACCTTTAGCTAATGCTAAAATAAGTATTAACGGAAAACTCATCACCACTTCTGACACTCAAGGAAATTTTAATTTTTCTTACAAAAAAGGAACTTATCATCTTTTAGTAACTCACTTAGATTGTGAATCTTTTACTAGAAAGATAACGCTTAATAGTAATATTAAAATCAATATCTTCCTTGAACATCATACTAATGAAATAGAAACGGTAGTAGTACACGGTATTCATAAAAAGTCAGGGACAGCGGTTATCAAAACATTAGAACAGTCTTTTTTAGCACAAAAAACTACCGAAAATCTAGGCAATATATTGTCTGAAATTTCTGGGGTAAATAGTATCAAAACAGGGAATAACATTTCTAAACCCGTCATACAAGGACTTTACGGCAGTAGAGTATTAGTGATGAACAACAGCATCAAAATGGCAGAACAAGAGTGGGGCATAGAACACGCTCCTAGCGTGGACCCCAACACTTTTGACCATATAGATGTTGTAAAGGGAGCGTCTGCACTAAAGTACGGTGGAGATGCCATAGGTGGCGTTATACTATTAGAAAGTCCCAAATACCCTAAAAAAGACACCCTTATGGGCAAAGTAGCTTTATCGGGCATCAGCAATGGTAAAGGCTTAGCTCTGAATATGGACATTACAAAGACTTGGCAAAACGGTTGGGCTTTGCGGACGCAAGGTTCTGCCAAGAAACTAGGAGATTTGGAAACGCCTCATTATAGTTTACAAAATACAGGTACAGATGAAAACGCCTTCCATTTTTCTCTACAAAAAAGGGAATACGAATACGGAATCACGGCTAAATATTCTTTCATCAACCAAAATTTTGGAATTTATAAAGGAGCTCATATCAGTAATGCACGAAACTTTGCCGATGCCATCAATAACGGACAATCCTACTTTACAGGTAATTTTGGTTATAAAATAGAGAATCCTAAACAAGAAGTCAGCCATCATATTGCTAAATTGGAGGCTTACAAAAGGTTAGGAAAACTAGGAAAATTTACTTTAGAGTATGCCTTTCAGCAAAATCATAGATTTGAATATGATATTCGTAGAGGAGCGTACAACGATAAACCTGCTACCGACCTATTACTAACCACCCAAAGTTTGGCTCTTTATCATCTATTAGAAAGACCCAACTGGCAGTGGGAAACAGGCTTATCAGGAAATTATCAAGTTAATTTTCCCGACCCAAAAACGGAGCGTTCTCGTTTAATACCAGATTACCACAGGTATGATACTGGTGCTTTTTCTATTTTCAAGTATCAAAAAAATCTTTGGAAATGGGAAGCGGCTTTAAGGTATGATATGAATTTCTATGATGTTTATAAATATTATCTTAATAAAGATTGGGTAGCTTACACCCAAGCATTTCAGAAGTTTGTAATTGAAAGCAAAGGTGTGAAAACATTGGTGCGTCCGAAACTTTATTATCACAATATATCAGCATCGTTGGGTATGGAATATCAGCCCACTCGCTTTCTTACTACCAAACTTAATTTGATAAGAAATAGCCGAAGTCCTAATATCGCAGAATTATTCGCTGATGGACTACACCACGCTGCCGCCATCATTGAAAAGGGAAGTATGAGCATCAAAAACGAGGAAACCTACCAAGCCCACCTAAGCATTGGTATAAAAGCCTCCGTTCTTAATGGTTTTAAACTTAATCTTAATCCATACTATTTCACCTCCGATAGTTTTATTAACCAAACGCCTAACGGAGTGGAAAGTACCATTCGTGGGAATTTTCCTGTATGGCAATATCAACAGATTAAAGCCAAAATGTATGGAATAGACATAGATTTGGAGCTTAACATTACCCCAAAATTACAATGGAATGGAGCGATGAGCTATGTGTACGGACAAGATTTAACTCACAAAGAACCTCTGATACTTATGCCTCCAATGCAGATTAAAAACGCCCTAAGATATGATAGCAAAGATAAAAAACCGTGGCATATACAAATAGAAAACCTAGTGGTATTTAAGCAGAAAAGATTTCCTATGAGACTTTTATCCTACGATGTATATGAGAACAATACAATAACCAAAGAGTGGCTAGACATTAGCACACCGCCCACAGGTTATCAGATTTGGAACTTCAATGCTGGAGCAAAGCTCACTAGAAACATTCAGCTTAATTTGAGTGTTAATAATATATTCAACACAACTTACAGAGAATATCTTAATCGGTTGAGATTTTTCTCTGATGCTTTGGGACGAAATATTATTTTCACTTGTCAATTTAATTTTTAACTATTAACATTTTTAATTTAAACAATTTTAAAACATTATGAAACATTCACTTTTAAAAACTGTAGTATTATCTGTAATAAGTATTTTAGCACTCAACTCTTGTAGAGACAATAATGAAGTGCCTGTAGAAGTGCATAACCACGATGAAGTACAATACCTCACCGTTACACTTACCAATACTGCTGACAACAGTACTCAGACGGCTACATTTAGTGCAGAAGGCGCTGATAAAGAGTTAATTTTAAAAGAAAACAATACTTATAACGTTCAACTATCTTTAGTGGCTCCTCATGATAACCATACCCACGATGTAACTGGTGAAATCATAGAACTAAAGGAAGAACATTTTTTCACTTACAATTTCTCTAATGTAGACGTTAAAATTACCAGAAAAGACGAAGCTGAAAGCACCAGAAAAGATGGCTCTAAGATAGGGCTAAAAACACAGTGGCAAGTAACATCTGCTCCAAAAACAGGAGCTAAAGCCAATATTAGACTTTACCACCTTCCCACTTCTGTGAAAATGAGCGATGCTAATGGAGATGAAGCAGGAACTGTAACAGGTGGAGAAGAGGATATTGATGCTACATTTAATGTTAAATAAAATTATATAACTATGAGCAATTATTAGTATTTTTTGCTTTCATTTACCAAAATTGCACTTTACAATAGTTATTTATCACTATACACGAAGAATGAAATCAGCTCCGAAAATTTGAAGCTGATTTTTTCATACTAATATTGCCCAAAAGCCAGTTATTTTTATTATTTTTGCCACTATAAAAATTTCAATTAATGAAGGTTACGAGTAAAAATCACGATGAAGTAAGCGCTTTGCTTACAGTAACTTTGGATAAAAAAGATTACAAAGACAAAGTTGAAAAACAGTTAATTAACTACGCTAAAAACGCTACTATTCCTGGTTTTAGAAAAGGTAAAGCTCCACTAGGAATGATTAAAAGACAGTACGAAGCTGGATTAACTTACGAGGAAATCAACAAGCAAGTTTCAGAAGGTCTTAATAACTATATCAACGAAAATAAACTAAGACTATTAGGACAGCCTGTACCAGTTCCAGTAGAAGAACTAGACACTAATCAGGAGCAATTAGAACTTTCTTTTGAAGTAGGTTTCGAACCAAGTTTCAACATTGATTTAGCAAAATATGAAGCTCCTCACTACAAGATAGAGGCTTCTGATAAAGAAGTAGGGCAAAGCATAGAGAATATGCAAAAGAGATTTGCCGAAAGAGAAGCTCAAGAAAAAATAACTAAAGATTCTTACATCTCTCTAGAAGTTTCTCAAGTGGTAGAAGAAGATGCAGAAGGTGAGCACCACCACGCGCCTAAGCATGTGGTTATCAATGCTGAAAACAAAGTTGCTTTTGAATTGGTTAAAAAACTTAAAAAAGAGGAGTCTGTAAAAGTTTCTAAAGAAGACCTTACTAAAGATGAGGATTTAGCTAAGTTTTTAGGATTTGCTAAAGAAGAAGCGGAGCAACTACATCACAATGAAGTTGAAGTAACTGTAAAAGATATTTACAAACTGAACTTAGCTGAACTAAACCAAGAGTTATTTGACTCTGTTTACGGTAAAGATACTGTAAAGTCTGAAGAAGAGCTTAAAGCTAAAGTAAAATCTGAATTAGACGAATATTTCCAACAGAATGCAGATGTACACTTTGTAAATAAGGTATTGGAGCAAATCACCGAAAAGGAAGAAGTAAAACTTCCAGAAACATTCTTAATCAAGTGGTTAATGTTCTCTAATCCAAATATTGCAACAGAAGAGCAAGCTAAGGAGATATTTGAAGCGGAAAAGAACCAAATTAAATATCAAGTTATTGAAGGTAAGCTAATGTCTGACAATGATGTTAAGATAGATTATGCTGATGTTTTAGCTCAAGCTGAGCAATTAGTGAGAAATCAGTTAGCTATTTACGGCATCCACCATCTTTCTGATGAGGAAATCCAAAAGTACGCTGTAGAAATGCTTAAAAACCAAGAGCAAGTAAGACAAATATCTTCAGAGGTAGCTATGGCTAAACTAAAAGATGTTATCTTAGAGAAAGCTTCTAAAAAGGAAAGTAAAATCTCTCATGATGATTTCTTAAAAGAAGTACAAGGTTAATATTACCCTTGTAATTTAATATATTTTTAAAATCCTCGCTTTTATATAAAGCGAGGATTTTTTATATCTAGTAACCAATAAATTAAACAGGAATAACAATAATTCTATTCAATGCATTATTAAAGTAAAAAATAATCAAGTGTTTTGTAGCAATATTGATGCAGCGAAAATAGCAGAAATTTTAGAGCTCAATAGAAACACCATTAACCGATATTTTAGGATCTTTCGGGAAGTAATTTTTGAAAAAACAACAAGAAGATTTAAATTTATTTTTTTTGGAGAAGTTGAATTAGATGAGGTTTATTTTGGAGCAAGGCGATTACGAGGGACTAACAGACCACAAAAACGAGGAAGAGGAACTTGGAAACAATCTGTTTTTGACGTTTTTGAAAGAAAAGACGTTTTATACCGAACTGATTCCAAATGCAAAAAGTGAAACGTTAAAAAAAGTTATTCGAGGAAAAGTTTCATTGGAAAGTATTTCGTTTACAGATGTTTGGCGAGGTTATAGTGGACTTTTAGATATGGGATACAAGAAGCATTTTAGAATTGATAAGAGTAAAAGTTTTTCAAATCAGAATGGTGTTCATATTAATGGAATAGAAAGTTTTTGGAGTTTTACCAAGCGAAGATGAACAAAATTTAATGGGGTGAAATCTACTTTTGTACTCTATTTATAAAGAGTATGAGTGGAGATGGAGAAAAGAGTCAAAGGATATGGAAAAAGAATTATGGAAACTACTAAATTTTAACTAGTTGCTAGTCTAGAGTCTTACTTTATTTACGAAAATCAATCCATGTTCTATAATACAATAAATTATAATGACTTAATAAATAGGTTTGTAAGAAATTTATATTTATTTTTGATAAATATTAAAACATTTAAAATGGCAAAACTAACATTAAAAGGTAATGAAATTAGTAGTGTAGGAGAACTTCCTAAACTAGGAGAAACGATAAAAGACTTTAATCTAGTAGCTTCAGATTTAAGCGAAAAAACTAAAAATGACTTTTTAGGAAAAAGAAAAGTACTTAACATTTTCCCTAGTATAGACACGGGAGTATGTGCGGCTTCAGCGAGAAAATTTAATGAAGAGGCATCTAAATTAGAAAACACGGTAGTAATAAACATTTCTAGAGATTTACCATTTGCATTGGGGCGTTTTTGTGCTGCGGAAGGTTTAAATAATGTAGAAACATTATCTGATTTCAGAAGTAATTTTGGTGAAGAATTTGGCGTTACTTTAGCAGACTCACCACTTAAAGGATTGTTGAGTAGAGCGGTTATCATCACTGATGAAAATGATAAAGTGATTTACACAGAACAAGTATCCGAAATTACTAACGAGCCTAACTACGAAGCCGCTTTAGCGAGCTTAAAATAAATCTTTTTGAAGGGAGAACTAATGTAGGCTCTCCCTTTTTGTATTTTAATGAGATGAAAAAAGCAGTAGTTATTGGTGGGACGGGAGCTACGGGTAAGGCTCTATTAGATACACTTTCTAACGATTTGTCGTATCAGTCGATGGTGGCGTTATCTAGGAGAGAGGGTGCTTTGTCGTTACCAAAAGTGGAGGTTTGTAAAGTAGATTTTAATCATTTAGAACAAAGTTCGGCTATTATTAGCGGAGATGTTGCATTTTCTTGTTTAGGAACTACACTTAAAGACGCAGGAAGTCAAGACGCTCAGTGGCGTGTGGATTATGATTACCAATACACATTTGCTAAAATAGCTAAAGAAAACGGTGTTTCTACATTGGTTTTAATATCTTCTATGGGAGCAGATAAAAATTCGCCAATTTTCTATTCTAAAATGAAGGGTAAACTAGAGGAGGCTATTACAGAGCTTAATTTCCCTAGCCTTCTTATTTTAAGACCAAGTTTACTTATACGCCCTGAAACCAAGAGATTGGGAGAGCGTATTTCACTACCTATATTAAATACTTTTAATAAAGTAGGATTGTTGAAAAAATATCAGCCTATATCAGTGAAAGATTTAAGTAGAGCAATGGTAAAATCGGTGGAAAGGTACAAAACAGGCACTCATATTTTAGAACTAAAACAAATTTTGGAATTGGTTTGAGGTGAAAAATTACTATTACTTTTTAGGAATTTCGGAAGAGGCTACATCGGAAGACATCAAGAAGGCTTACCGAAAGTTATCGCTTAAATATCACCCTGATAAAAACGAAAACGATTCATTTTTTGTGGAGCGTTTCAGAGAAGTTCAGGAGGCTTACGAGGTGCTTATCAACTCAAGTAGTAGAAGTTTACACGACCAAAAACTAGCACAAATACAACAAAACATCAAATCCGACCAACCGCCTTATATCAAGACTTTCCACGCAAATAAACTCCGAGTAAAAAAGGGCGAAGAAATTATCCTGAATTGGCAGACACAAAACGCTGATGTAATAAAAATAATCCCTTTTGGTCTAGTAAAAAACTATGGAGAAAAAAAGGTGAAAATCACACAATTTGATGCGAACGGAGAGTGCCGAATTTTACTGAACGCCACCAACACACTATTGCAAAAAACCGTTGCCAAAGGCATTACTATAAAAGAAATACAAGAGGTAGAAACACCTCTCCCTGAAACTCATTTTACCAATACAGAACAGAGTATTGCCAACCAATCTAGCAAACTTCCGTATATCATAGCTTTACTATTAGCAATTATACTTTTGCTATTGCTTTTTCGTTAAGCCATTTTCAATCTGCCAGGGCATTTTTTGCACCTTTTGCCCTTTTTAAACTTTTTACAACATTTCTTTTTGCTGCAAAACATCTCTTGTTCAGCCGAAAATGCTGGCGTAAGCACAGGTACTTTAAAAGGAATTACTGCTGTATTCATGTTGCAAATATAGTCTAATTTGGATTAAATACAAATAAAAATAAATTTATAAATTAGCTGATATTTATCAGATTTTATTTAGGAGCTACTTCCCGCTATCCGCTTATACTCCTCGCTCAGAGGCTCCGCTTCACTTCGCCTCTTCGCTGTGGGGTATCCGCTTCTATCGGGGCTATTAGTGTAGTGCAAATACAAAAGATTGGTGTATAAGTGAACAAAATCTTTGTATAGAAAACTAAAAAGTAATAAATTTACGCTCTGTAATCTAATAAAAAAACAATAGAAAATTTATGAATACACAAGCCTTTGTTAATCGTCACATTAGTCTTAACGAGCAAGACACACAGGCGATGCTTTCTAAGATAGGAGTATCTTCAATAGAGGAACTCATTTCTCAAACCATACCAGCAGATATTAGAGCGGATAAAGATTTAAGCATTTCAGAACCCTTATCGGAGTACGAAATGCTTTCTCATTCTAAGGAGTTAGCCTCTAAGAATTATCTTTTTGATAATTACATTGGGTTTGGCTATCACAATGTTATATTGCCGTCGGTAATTCAGAGAAATATTTTAGAAAATCCTAGTTGGTACACGGCTTATACGCCATATCAGGCAGAGATAGCACAAGGTAGGCTAGAAGCGTTGCTTAACTTCCAGACAGTGGTGTCTTCGTTAACGGGCTTTCCTTTAGCCAATGCTTCTCTACTAGACGAAGGTACAGCAGCGGCAGAGGCTATGCATATGTTCTTTGAAAACCGAACTAGAGAGCAGAAAAAAGCAGAAGCTAATCGTTTTTTTGTGTCAGAGTTAGTATTACCGCAGACGGTAGCTGTACTTCAAACTAAAGCAGATGGACTAGGAATAGAAATCGTAGTGGGTTGCCACGAAAAAGAAAATCTAAGCGAAGGCTTTTTTGGTGTGCTACTTCAGTATCCAGGTAAAAACGGAGTGGTATTAGACTATACAGAGTCTATCGCTAAGTATAAAGAAAACAATCTACAAGTAGCGGTGGCTTGCGACCCAATGGCATTGGTTAAGCTGAAATCTCCTGCCTCTATGGGGGCGGATTGTGCGGTAGGTACTACACAGAGGTTTGGTATTCCTATGGGATATGGTGGTCCACACGCAGCATTTTTTGCTTGTCAAGAATCTTACAAGAGAGATATACCTGGTAGAATTATAGGGGTTTCTCAAGATATGTATGGTAAGAGAGCGCTAAGAATGGCATTACAGACTAGAGAACAGCATATCAAAAGAGAAAAAGCGACTTCTAACATTTGTACAGCACAAGTTCTTTTAGCAGTAATGGCAGGAATGTACTGTGTATATCACGGACCTAAAGGTCTAGAGTTTATTGCAGATCAAATTCACTATAAAGCGAATGCACTTGCGGAGTCTTTAAAGATATTAGGCTATCAAGTGGTGGAGGAAGCTAGTTTTGATACCGTTAAAATAGCACTTTCAGAGGAAGAAAAACTCAACTTGATGATGCTAATGAGAGGTCAGAGTATCAACCTAAACTACTTTACCGAAGGCATCGTAAGTATCGCACTCAATGAGGCTTGTACTGAAGATAAGTTACAAAAATTATTAGATGCTTTTGCGAACTTTAAAGCGAAGCAAAGTTTCAAAATCAATATAAAAGAAGCGTGTACTTTACCTAAAGACTTATTAAGAACGGACGAAATCTTGAAAGATGAAGTATTTAATAAGTATCATACAGAAACGGAGCTGATGCGCTACGTCAAGAGATTAGAGAGAAAGGATTTATCTCTAACTCACTCTATGATTTCGCTAGGTTCTTGTACAATGAAACTGAATGCTGCCACAGAAATGTTGCCATTATCTTGGGCAGAGTGGGGTAGTGTTCACCCATTTGTACCTACGGAACAAGCAGGTGGTTATCAGTTATTGATTAAAGAATTAGAAAAAGATTTAGCAGAAATTACAGGTTTTGCAGGAACTTCTTTACAGCCTAACTCTGGAGCTCAAGGCGAGTATGCGGGGCTTATGGTCATTCGAGAATATCATAAATCTAGAGGAGAAGGACATAGAAATATAGTGTTGATTCCTCAGTCTGCTCACGGTACCAACCCAGCATCGGCAGTAATGGCAGGTATGAAAGTGGTTGTAGTGAAAAACCTAGAAAACGGAGAAATAGATTTTGAAGACTTTAAAGCTAAGGCAGAAGAACACCGCGAAAACCTTTCTGCGGTAATGATTACCTATCCTTCTACTTACGGCTTCTTTGACGCTAATATCAGACAAATTACCAGCTTAGTACACCAATACGGCGGACAAGTTTATATGGACGGGGCAAATATGAACGCTCAAGTAGGCTTTACAAGTCCAGGGCTTATTGGGGCAGATGTGTGCCACCTTAATCTTCATAAAACATTTGCAATCCCTCACGGTGGAGGTGGTCCAGGGGTAGGACCTATCTGTGTGGCAGAGCATTTAGTTCCGTTTTTACCGTCTAATCCTAATATTGGGGTAGGGGGTTCACAGGCAATTCAGGCAATTTCTTCTGCACCTTATGGGTCGTCATTAGTGCTTAATATCTCTTATGCTTATATCAAGATGTTAGGAGCTCAAGGTCTTAAAAAGGCTACGGAGCATGCCATACTTAATGCCAACTATTTAAAAGATGTTTTAAAGGAGCATTTCCCTATTCTTTATACTAATGCTCAGGGCAGAGTAGCACACGAGTGTATTGTGGACTTCCGTCAGTTTAAGACACTAGGGATAGAGGTAGCCGATGTTGCTAAACGATTGATGGACTACGGTTTCCACGCACCTACGGTAAGTTTCCCTGTGGCAGGTACGCTGATGATAGAGCCAACCGAATCTGAAAGTAAGGCTGAACTAGACCGTTTTGCAGAAGCTCTTATTTCTATTAAGAAAGAGATAGAAGAAATAGCTAACGGACAAGCTGATGCTCAAAATAATGTGCTTAAAAATGCACCACATACAGAGCAAGTGGTACTTTCTGACTCTTGGGACAAACCTTACTCTAGAGAGAAGGCAGCTTATCCTTTAGATTGGGTACGAGAGCATAAATTCTTTGCATCTGTATCTAGAGTAGATGAGGCTTATGGAGACAGAAACTTAGTGTGTACTTGTGCACCTATAGAGAACTATATGTAAGGATTACTTTTTCTACAAATAAGTAATGTAATAAAAAAACTACCTCCTTTTATGGGGGTAGTCTTTTTTGTGCTTTTAATGTCTAGTCCTAAAATATCGTTACGCAAAAAATAATGATGTGGCAATATATAATAAAACGTTATTGTTAATTTGATATATTTTTTAATATAATTAATTGAGTATAACAATTTAAGAATATCTTTTTTATAATCGCTATTTTTGTTTATTTAATATAGTTTCCTAGTCTTAAGTCTATCTGTAACAGTCTTTTAGGATGGAAAATAAAAAAGGTCAAATACCGTTCCATGCATTTGACCTTTTTTATGATTTAAAAATATTTATTTTATTCAGGTTTGTAAGAGTCTTTAAGAGTAACGGTTCTATTGAAAACTAGTTTCTCCTCTGTGGAATCTTGGTCTTTAGTGAAATATCCTATCCTTTGGAACTGAAGTGGAGCTTCCGTATCTACTTCTTTTAGTGATGGTTCACCATAGCCTTGTACTACTTTTAGAGAGTCAGGATTAAGGTATTCTAAGAAATCGGTTTCTTTTTCTGCATCTGGCTGTGCCGTAGTAAATAAGCGGTCGTAAATTCTCACCTCTATAGGCAAAGCGTGCTTTGCTGAAACCCAATGCAGAGTCCCTTTTACCTTTCTAAGACTTTCTTCTGTACCGCTTCCAGACTTTGATTTAGGGTCGTAAGTAGCATATATCGTAGTAATTTCCCCATTTTCATCTTTCTCTACACGCTCTGCTTTAATTATGTAAGCCGATTTTAAACGAACCTCGCCCCCTAATTTTAGTCTAAAGAACTTCTTATTAGCTTCTTCTTTGAAGTCCTCTCTCTCTATGTAAAGCTCTCTAGCGAAAGGGATAGTTCTAGTTCCTGCAGTTTCATCTTCAGGGTTATTTTCCGTTTCTAGCCATTCTTCCTCGTTTTCGGGGTAGTTTTCTATAATAAGTTTTACAGGATCTACCACTGCCATCACTCTTTTGGCTTTTTTGTTGAGTTCTTCTCTTACAAAAAATTCTAGTAGCTGTACATCAATTAAATTTTCTCTTTTGGTAACGCCTACTCGCTCAATAAAGTTTTTAATAGCAATAGGCGGATAGCCTAATCGTCTCATACCAGAGATGGTAGGCATTCTAGGGTCGTCCCAACCAGTAACTACTTTTTCGGCTACTAGACGCTGTAATTTCCTTTTGGAAGTAATCATATAAGAAACATTCATTCTAGCAAATTCTCTTTGCTTAGGAGCATTTTTTCCTTCCTCATAGACGTTAGATAAGTACCATTCATACAACGGACGATGATTTTCAAACTCTAATGAACATAGTGAGTGAGAGATTTGCTCCAAATAATCACTTTCGCCGTGAGCCCAGTCATACATAGGGTAGATTTTCCACTGTTCGCCTGTTCTGTGGTGTGGTCTTTTCAAGATACGGTACATCACAGGGTCTCTCATATTCATATTTGGAGAAGTCATATCTATTTTAGCACGAAGACTCATACTACCTTCTGGAAATTCTCCGTTTTTCATCTTTTCAAATAAGTCTAAAGACTCTTCTATTGGTCTATTTCTGTAAGGAGATTCTACTCCATCTTCAAAAGGAGTTTTTCTTTGAGCGGTAATTTCCTCTGAAGATTGTTCGTCTACATAAGCCTTGCCTTGTTTTATCATTTCTACTGCCCATTCGTAGAGTTGTTGGAAGTAGTCAGACGCATACAGTTCTTTATCCCATTTAAAGCCTAGCCATTCTACATCTTTCTTTATAGAGTCTACAAATTCTTGCTCTTCTTTCTCTGGGTTGGTATCATCAAATCTTAGGTTTACGGGAGCGTTATATTTTTCGCCTAAACCAAAATTGATGCAGATGGCTTTGGTATGCCCAATGTGTAAATAGCCGTTAGGCTCTGGTGGAAACCGAAATCTTAATTTTTCTTTAGGTAGTCCGTTTTCTAAATCTTTTTCTATAATTTGTTCAATAAAATTGAGTGATTTCTTTTCTTCCATAAGGGTTGTAATAACTTAAAGACGCAAATTTAGGAATTTTTTGCGAGTTTAAAATTTGTTTTTATTTTCACTTTTTGCATAAACCATTTTTGGTATAAATGGTTTATGAGATTACTATCTATTATTTTATTTCAAACATTAAGAATAGAAAAAACTCATCTTTAGATAAGATGAGTTTTTGTTTTCTTTTTATGTTTAATTAAATCTCGTCTTCACTTAGAACTTTATAAGTGATAGGCATTGTACCTCTTCTGTGGTCTCCTATGGCATTATAAGCAGCTTTGCTGAGGTCAAAAGAGCGTCCTTTAACATAAGGACCTCTATCATTTACTCTTACTACTACACTTTTACCAGTTCTAAGGTTAGTTATTTCTACCAGTGTTCCGAATGGTAATTTCTTATGAGCGGCAGTGAGGTCATTATTGTTAAAAATTTCGCCACTTGCTGTTTTTCTTCCATTAAATTTGTCGTGGTAATAAGAAGCGTAGCCACTGCCTGTTTCACCATTATTACTTTTAAACGAATAAATTCCTACAAAAGAAATAATCATTATGATTACGAGAATGGTTCTTTTCATCATTTTGAATTTTTATTTGTTTTATAGGAGCAAATTTATACTTAGTCTCTTTACTCACCATATTTATATGTTAATAATAGTTAACTTTTCATTAATAAAATGTTAAGTTTTTTCTAAAAACCTTTATTTAAAACGATTTTAAAAGGTTGTTAAAAAATGTTAAAAAAGAATTTCCAATGTTAATTATTTTATAACCGCTAATTTTTCTCCCAACAAAAACGACCAAGTTTTAAGACAAAACAATGGGGCTTTTAGCAAATATTGATGAATGCTAAAAGCCCCCAACAAATGTTGGCGGAATAATACTTTGTTTTAACGATAAAAGTCTAAGTAATTTTCTAAATAGTCGGGCACATACCCACGAAACTACTTGTTGTGTGTTTACACAATTATTTGGAACTTTTTTGCATTTTCTTGTATGTGGTTGATAGTGTACTGCATAAACTGGGGCAAACTTAGAAAGTTTTATCAGCAAGACTGCCATCATCCTAATTTTATATTTATCCTTTTTTCGTTACTTTTGTGGTCTATGAATCAAAAATGGATTTACAAACCAGAACCTAGTGAGGAAGTAGTAGATGCCCTTATTTCATCTATAGGCTATGGCACACTAGAGTCTAAAATACTCGTCCTTCGCGAGATAGACAATTATCAGAAAGCAAGAGAATTCTTTAAACCCAATTTTGAAGATATACACAACCCATTCTTAATGGCAGATATGCAAAACGCCGTAGAACGCATTGCTACCGCTATAGAGAACGGAGAAAAAATATTAGTCTATGGAGATTATGATGTAGATGGCACCACTGCTGTAGCACTAATGTACCTATACCTTAGTAAAATTGTAGAGAAGAAATATCTAGATTTCTACATTCCTGACCGAAATACAGAAGGTTATGGTATTTCCAAAGAAGGGATAGATTTCGCTAAAGAAAACGGCTTTTCGCTAATTATTGCTTTAGATTGTGGCATAAAAGCTATTGATAAGATAGGCTACGCTAAAGAGTTGGGGATAGACTTTATTATATGCGACCACCACTTACCAGGAGAAAACATTCCTAAAGCAGTGGCGGTGCTAGACCCTAAAAGAACCGATTGCCGTTATCCTTTCAAGGAGCTTTCGGGTTGTGGTGTAGGGTTTAAACTATGCCAAGGGCTCAACAACATTTATAAAATACCTGATGAGGAGCTGTATGAACTTACGGACTTATTAGCCATTTCTATCGCAGCGGATATTGTCTCTATGACGGGCGAAAACCGTGTACTCGCAAAGTTAGGACTTAAAACCTTGAGAAAAACTAGAAATTTAGGTATAAGGCTTTTAATCCCAAAAGAAAAACTAGCGACTTTTGACATTTCTAATATCGTCTTTGAAATTGCTCCAAAAATAAATGCCGCGGGAAGAATTTCACACGGTAAAGCGGCTGTGGAACTCATGGTTTCAGATAACTTAAAGCACGCCACACAGATTGTAGAAAATATCCTAAACCTCAACGACCACAGGAGAGAAATGGATATGAGTTCTACCACCGCTGCACTCCAGCAAGTAATAGACACCCAACAAACTCAAAACGCCACCACCGTAGTTTATGGCTCCGATTGGAACAAGGGCGTTATAGGAATTGTAGCCTCGAGGCTCACCGAAACTTATTATAAACCTACCGTTGTATTTACCGATGGTAATAATGGGGAGATTGTAGCTTCGGCAAGGTCGGTATCAGATTTCGATGTTCATGCGGCTTTGGAGGAATGTTCGGATTTATTTCTAAAATTCGGAGGACACCCTGCTGCTGCTGGACTTTCTATGGAAAAAGAAAAGTTTGAACTCTTTAAAGAAAAGTTTGAAAAAACAGTTGCAAAGAATATCAAAGAACATCAAAAAGAACCTAGCATCACTATTGATACCGTAGTAGATATAGACGACTTAAATAAGGATTTCTATAATTTCCATAGAAAACTAGCTCCGTTTGGTCCTCATAATATGAAGCCTATTTTAGTCCTTAAAAATCTTAATATCAGTGGGCATGTAAAGCAAATGGGTAAGGATAATAGCCACATTAAGTTTTATATTCAAAACCCTAACAATAAACGGAATATAGAATGTGTAGGATTTAAACTAGGTCATTTCGCAGACGAGTTCCGTAATAAAACCTTTGATTTAGCCTTTACCGTAGAAGAAAACCACTGGAAAGGCAATGTAACTTATTACCTCAACATCAAAGGCGTTAAATTCTCTTAATATCAACCAATGAAGAAAGTAAGCCTGTTTTTCGGTTCATTTAACCCCATACATATTGGGCATCTTATCTTGGCTAATTACATTTTGGAACACTCCGATATGGACGAGCTTTGGTTCGTGGTAAGCCCTCAAAATCCGTTTAAGGAAAAAAAATCTTTACTAGCAGACCACAACCGTTTGGAAATGGTAGAGCTTGCCATTAAAAACTACCCTAAAATGAGAGCCTCTAATATAGAGTTTTCGCTCCCACAACCTAGCTATACCATAGATACCTTAACCTATCTTCATGAGAAATATCCTGACCATAGTTTCAGTCTTATCATGGGTGAAGACAACCTAGCGTCTCTACACAAATGGAAGAATGCCGATAGGTTGGTAGAACAGCACCAAATTATAGTTTACCCTAGAATTTTTGAACACCCAGAGGAGGAATATCCTTACAAGAATCACCCTAACATTCACCAAATCAATGCTCCTATTATAGAGCTTTCTTCTACGGAAATTAGAAATATGATTAAGAATGGGAAAAATACTCGTCCTATGCTTCCTATTGAAGTATTTGAGTATTTAGACGGAAGCCATTTTTATAAATAAACTTTACAGCTTACATAGAATTATGAATATAATTGATAAATTTTTCAGCAAATACCCTGAAAATAAACTCATAAAATGGTTTAAACAAATCTGCGTTGCAGAAGCCATTTCTTGCTTCTTACTCTACGGCATCGCTATGATTTGGAAACGCTACGACACCGAAGGTCTTCTTCCTACGATATTCATCATCATTGCAGGTAATATACACGGTTTGTTTTTTACTTTATATTTATTGCTCTGTCTTCCTGCTAGAAGAATTTTTAAATGGGACGATGAGGATTTCGTATTTGCTCTACTGGCGGCATTCTTTCCGTTTGCAACAATATGGGTGGAAAGAAAACTCGCAAAAATGGATAGAGAGTAAAATCCGTATTACAATAAAGATTAGAGTTTTTTATTACTTCTTGTTTTTTAATTCCGATAGGAGTCTTTTATTTATAGACTAGACTTAAACTTTTAAAGGTTTTTTTAAGTAAAAAATTACTAAAAACTTGCATACTTCCGCAAAAGATAATATGTTTGCCATAGTTTTTATGATACGCAATACCAACGATATACAAAAAAGTAAAAAAAACTTACACAAAAATTTGGTAGTTCCAAATAATTGTGTAAACACACACACACACACACACACACACACACAGAATAGTTGCGTGCGTACGCGTATTATACCACTTTTTATCTAGATTTTTATCATCAATTATCAATTATATTCCTCTAGCTTCCGTTAGAGGCATTTGGCATTTAGCACACGCTAAGTTTTGTTTTCATAAATATCCGCTAGAAGTTAGTCTTTTTCATAAGCTGAATGGGTTGTTTTGGTTAGGGGCTTCTAGCCTACAGAAGGGGTATTTTGCTCGTTCTGTTTTAGCCTTCCTCCTCGTTTTGTGTGTGTTGAGAGGGGGGAGGCGTTTTCTCATTGGTTCAAGAGTTCAAGGTTTAAAGTTCAAATATTCAAGGTTCAAGAGTTCAAGGTTGAATAAGCGTACATATCCCTTAAACCTTAAACATAGAACCTTGAACAGCTTCAGCTCCTTGAACTTTGAACAGCTGAACCTCCAACCTCTAATATCCACTAACAACTTAACCATTAGCAATTTTACAACTTCACAATTTCACAACCAACAACTAGCAATTAACAACTTAACAATTTAACGACTTAACAACTAACAATTAAAATCTAAATCTTATGCCAATCAAGTACAAAGTGATTCAGAAAGGGCAACCTGGGGTTGCCGGTGGAGGCGAGAAGAAATATTACGCTTCTGCAAACACGGTAAGCGAGAAAACTTTAGCAGGACTTACCAAGGACATCGAGAAAATTTCCACAGTAAGCGGTGCTGACATCAGGGCGGTGTTGTATGCTTTGGTAGATGTAATGCAGACTTCTCTAGCGGAGGGGCAAGTAGTAAGGCTGGGCGAAATGGGCAGTATGCGGGTAAGCATCAGTAGCGAGGGTAAAGCCACGGAGGAAGAAGTAACCGCTTCGGCAATTAAAAATGCCAAAGTGCTTTTTACCCCAGGTACAGACCTCAAAAAAATGTTGGCTACGCTGAAGTATGAAAAAATGTAGCGTGTTTGGAGGAAAAAACACGCGTGAAAAAAAAATCCGCACACGTGTTTTTCTCCAAAAACACGTGTGTTTTTGGGGTGCCTCGCGAACGCCTTTGTATAGGGCGTTTGCGGAAGGCGTTTTTTCATTTAGTTCAAAGAGCTTTAGTTCAAGGTTCAAGTATTCAATGTTTAAAGTTGAATAAGCGTACATACCCCTTACCCCTT
>NZ_QXHU01000004.1:249655-290853 GCF_009663465.1 Riemerella anatipestifer | reverse complement strand
TTTAATTGACCAAATGTTTTTGAAAAAATTTTTAAATATTTTTCTCAACATCGCTAAATACCCCTCGCAACGCACCTCTTTATCCTTAGGTTTATTACTACATAAGCATTTAAGCCCCCCTCAATCAATCTTACTCCTACTCTCTCTTATCGAGGCTGCAAAAATACATATGCATAAACTTATTCTCCAAATATTTTATACCCTTTTTTTACCTATTCTATATAATCGACTGATATACAAATTGAAAAATTTTGGAATATGTTTTAGACTAAAATAATTTGGACTATACATCTATTTCACATACATGGTAGTGACTACTTTTTAAGCTTCTCTATTGTAATTTCAGTCCTATGTTATTAAAACTAAGACTGAGTATAGTTTGCCAATGATTCTTTCAATTCGCTTTTGATAATATCTACAAAAGATTTTGGTTGTAGTACTTTTACCCTTCTACCATATGATAAAATTTCTTGCCAAAAATCGTAAGTAGGAACTAGAAATACACTGATGACGGTTTCTGTATCCGTTTCCTTTTCCACTTTTTGAGAATGATGTATAGGTAGTTTTTTAATATAACTACCTTGTTGCTTATCAAAAGAAAGAATTATTTTCTCGGGAGGCATTCCATTAGGCAACACAATACCGAAGGAATCTTTATAAAGATTTTCTATGTCTATAATTTCAGGAACAAATGAGGAGGAGGATACTTCTAAATCACTTATCCTATCTAAGCCATATGCCGTAATTTCTTTGGAAGTTTTACCATCGTTATAGGCTTGTCCTAAGACATACCAACGATATCTAAATTCTTTAAGAGCGTAAGGTTTTATTTTTTTCAGTTTGGGAATTTCATCATTATTCCATAAGCTATAATGTTTAAAACTGATGATTTTGTGCTTGTTAATTGCATTTAGTAAATCTTCAAGATTTTCGGTAATACCTCTAGGTGTACGATTTTCGAAGAGCAAAATATCCGCATTCTTTTTTGAGGAGCGGTACGCATTTAACAATAACAACGATTCAAAATATTCTTCTGGTTCTTCATCAGAAATAATATAGACTTTTTTATTTTTATCATAGATAATATTTATTCCTGACAATTTTTCAATTAGTTTTTTATCTCTGAGGAAAGTACGATTGGTAAAACTTAGTTCTAAATCTTCATTAACAAAGCGCTCGGATAAGTATTCAAAAATTTCTTGGTAAGAAGCTCCTCTATTTTTTCGTCTTTTCAAAAATTCTTCTATATGCTTTAGTCTAAATATTTGCTCAATTACCATAGTTGTTTTTTACAAAAATATACTTTTACTACGACAAAATACGGCATAGTGATATTTTAATGGTGTGACGGTCATCAATTGTCTTAACGAATATTTACCTTTGCTAAAAATTATATTATGAAAAACGAAATAAAGTTTCAGCCATTTGTTGGCAAGTCTTATCATAAAAACCCGTTTAAAATTTTAGTTTTAGGAGAAAGCCACTATTTTGGCGATGAAGATTTAAAAGCGTTTAATGAAGGGAATACTTCTAAAATCGGTGGTGTAACCCAAGAGGTGGTGCAGCGATTTATAGCCTATAAAAACGGTAGTGGCTCGTTTGAAACTTGGATGAATACTTTTACTAGATTTTCTAACCTGTTATCTGGGAAGAAGCTTGATGATTTGGAGACTGTGGAAGTATGGCAAAATTTAGCGTTTTATAATTTCGTGCAGTTCCCTATGGGCGGTCCTCGTGAAGCCCCAACCACAGAAGAGTTTATAAAAAGTGAGCCTGCTTTTAAAGAGGTATTAAAGAAACTACAACCTCATCTGATTATATTCTGGGGACACCGCTTATGGAATAATTTTCCTAAAAAGGCTTACTATAAAAAAGGTAATCTCCACTTATTATCTTATGAGTACGATTATCCCATTTTTGTAGTGCCACACCCAAGTAGCCAACCTAAAAATACTAATGAAAAGTATGAGGAACTAAAGGCGTATATGAAAATGTTATAAATTATTTTTCTCAACTTCTTGGATAATATCTTCAATATTTTTACCATTGAAACTCCAATGTTGATATAAATCTAATGCTCTTTCTGCTAAGCTATTAGAATAATCGGAATGATTGATAATTTGATACTCTTCTTTTAATTGTTTAGAGTCTGAGAAGTTAATATAGTTAGAACCTTTTTCCCACTGAATAGAGCCTTTTAGGCAATCTTTACGCCAACCCTTAGTGGCATCTCGGTAGATTTGGTATTGCCTGTTTTGGTAAAACTCCACAAAGAAGGTAAATAAAATATCTTGGTTAGGCTCTCTATCTAAAGGACCTATTTTTAAATAAACATTAGACTCTTTTATTCTACATTCTATATATAGTTTGTCGCCCTGTTTTTTGTAATCAATCTTTGTAATACTATTATCGTCATTGTTAAATATAGTGTTTTTAAAATGCTCCAAAAATGACTGTTTAAAGTCTTTTTGAATTAAATAAGGGATTACTTTTTCTTCAAGAAGATTTAGCTTACTCCTAATCTGTGGTTTTATTTCTCCACCTAAGCGCTAGTTCATTGATTATATTGAAAATCTTCTGCTGGATTAGTTTTGTAACCTCCGCATCTCTGCTATTGGTTTTATCTGGTTTTGCGTGCTCTGCAATATCTATAAGATTACTGAGTATAATATCCACCGTTTCGGGCTTCGTATACAGCACAACATCTCGTGAAACTAATTTAATGAGTTCATTGAGTTCCTCCAACTCCACCGTTCTATCGTCCCATATTTCCCAAAGTTTATTGATAAAAGTGTTAAATCTTTGGGATTTTTCCTCAAAAACTTTTACATTTCTTTCTTTATGTTCTTCGGCTTGGGTTTGCCCAATAAGTAAAAAATATGTTATTAAAGCGGTTATTACACCACCAAATAACACCCCTATCGTTTGGGTGGGCAGCTCTTCTAACTTTACAAGTTTGGTAACAATTAAAAGTACAAAAAATACTATAACATTGATAATTATGGCGGAAGTGATGTTGTTTTTGGAGCTCATAGTTTAAAGTATTAAGTCTTTCCTACAAGAAATACCCTCCTTTATAGGAAAGACTATAAATTTAAAGATTTTCTTTTAAGATTCTTATCTAGGATATTTTTTATTCATAAAATTCATCAGCTAAACTTTTATATTTTAAATAATCATTTGAAACTCTCTTTTCATAAATCCATTTTAAAACATATGTATAGCACATATCAACCAATGTAATACAAACAAAAAATATGAATATAAATAAACTGTAATCTTTGATATGTTGCCAAAGAGAAAATGTATTAGAACCTGATTTAAAAGGATTTTCAAAATAGGGAATTAAATCCATCAGTATCGTGATAATAGAGCTAAACATTCCTATTCCAAACAACAGAGATAAAGAAAATATTAATCCAGCAAACCATCCAGCCGATGTTTTTTTATCAATCTTTTTCTTCAATATCATATGTTTATTTTCACTTATTTCAACACTCCACCTTTCAATAAGCCCTCCTATCAAATCCGATTTCCCTATTAGATTCTGATATCTTTCAAACTTATCAAAAAGTTTTTCCAATGAACTAAAAAACCTCTGTTTTTCCTTTTTATTTTTTTTACTCTTCAAAAACCAATCTATTACTTTTTGGAAAAAACCTGAGTTGTGTCCTTTTTGCACAATACTATATGCTATTTTTCTTGTATTAAAAGATCTGCGTGCAAGTTGTGCTCCCTTACCTGCACCAGCGGCAGTGTAAGCAATAGCGAATTCAGCTGCTGTATTTGCTAATTCTTTTGCTGCTAACTCTAAGAGTCTTTCTCCTTCTTTTCTATTATTCTGTATTGCATATTCTAACCTAGCATCCAAAAAGAAAACATAATTATGAATCATAAGATGAGCCTGTTGAAGTATTTTATTCTTCTCCTGTTCATTGACAGCAAGACTCACAGAATCTTTTATATTTTTAAACAATAGGTCAAAAGAACTATCCACAAGTGTAGGTGAACTCACATAACGAATTACCTGAAGTTGAGCATTTAATGCTGCCGACAAAGACCCTGATGCTTCTCTCTGTAAATCATAAAGAAAACTTTCCATTTCCTCTATCGTTTCTATTTCTTTAGGAAGCATAGAGTTAGAAGGCTGTACCTCCTGCCCTTCATCTTGTTTTGAAAGTAAATTATTATTCATATATGTTATATATTTTTAAATTTACAAATATTTTTAGCTAATTTTTCCTTATCCTTTTCTGGTAATTTAAACAATTCTTTATTATTTTTATAATAATTTTTTGCTTCTTTAAGAAAAGTTTTTATCTCAGATTTATTGTTCTTCATAAATAAGTTAAGTTCCTTTCCAATTTCACTTAACTTAATAACTCCATCATTTTTGTTAGCAATTATAGTTAGATTTTTATTACTTCACCTCCACAATTTCAAAGTTAACAGAAATACTGAGTCCACTGAGTGCTGTACCAGCACCATATTTGGCATTAAATGCTTCTATTACCTCTTTTTGATTGGGTTTTCTAGATGCATTACGAATGACGATTTCCACACTCATTCCCTTTGCAATTTTGTTAACATCACGCTTTGCGATAACATTCCATAAATGTGTTGACATAATTATTTTATTTTAAAAGTTGGTTTATTTATTTTTTTACAATTTCACAATTTCCAAAAACTCTTTAGGTATAGTTCCGTTTAGAGTGTTTTTACCATACTTTGCATTCAGTGCATTTCTGATATCTTCCTGCATCGGGATTTGGCTATTGTTTTGGAAGAGCAACTCTATCCACATACCCGAGGCTACGGTTCCATACTTTTTCTTTACTGTAACACGCCATAATACTGCCATAATCTTATTTTTTTATTGGTTTTGCTGAAAACAAAAAGGACACAGCACTTGCTTTTGTCCATATTATTCGGTTGGGTTCTGGTAAACCTGAGATGAAAATAGGAAAAAACAGCCTGCGTCCCTATAAAAGGGAGCAATCACGCCTTCGCCCATTATACTTCATCTTTTGTTTAAATGTACCAGATTTAACCGAATGAAATAATGGTAAGCACCTTATGCTCTATATATCGTTTTAATTATTATCTTTTCATAATTATCTTATGTTTTCACAACAAAGATAATATTTATTTTAAAACAGACCTATATACGCAGGCTAAAATCCTATATATCTGCAATATTACTACTTTATATCGTCAAAATATGTCGTTTTGTTTTTTATTTTAAGTACAAATCCTTTTTTAATCGTTCAAAAAAAGCCCGATGACCACCTCACCGAGCTCAAAAGAGTTTATCCTATTTATAAATTTAAAATTTTACTTTCTTGCAAAAAGCAACAACACTTTAGTATATACATAATAAGCTAGCACCAAGCCTATAGTATCTGCTAAAAGGTCTAGCCACTCAGCAGAACGCCCAAGTGCCATAACTTGCTGAAAAATTTCGGTAAGAATAGCGTAAGCAACAAGGATAAAATAGTAGGCATACACACTAGCTTTGGGATATGCCCAACGAAATAAAAAGCCTAACACAAAAAACATACTAAAATGAACTACTTTATCTATCCCTTGAAATAGGAACCAATAGTCCTTGTGTTCTCCCACAGGTTTGAGAAGAACATAAGTAAGTAATGCCCAATAAATGGGCATTACTATTTTTACAATATGATGGTATTTTTTAACCAATGACTTCTAGGTATTGTTCAGAAGACAATAACTCAGACTGATCTACGCCTTCTGAAATTTCTAGTTTTATAATCCAACCTTTTCCGTAAGGGTCTGTGTTTACCAATATAATATAACCTAAATGCTTTTTTCTATCAATTTGAGCATAGGAAAAAAACGTGCCATCTGAACCTGAATGTTCTGAAATTTCTTGAGTTTTATCTTGATAATTACTCCAACCTATAGAATAGTCTTTTTTGGAAGTGTGTAAGTATTGATAAGTTTCAGGAGTTAAAATATTTCTTTCCCCAGAAAGTCCCTTTATATTTAATTGTATAAACTTGGAATAATTGTGAATATTCATACTTAAATCTCCCGCAGGTTCTGCTAAACTCAAATCATAATCGACATTTGGTAAAACTTCAACTTGGTTTCCACCTTCTAACCAATGCCCTAAAGGTTGATTTTTAGCATTTCTACTAGGCCAACCCAACCGAAAATCTATCTCTAATTTTGTTTTTAACACTTCTTCTATCAGTTGTTCCCAAGACTTTCCAGAAACTTTTTCAAGCATCATTGCCGCAATACTATACCCTGCGTTTGAGTAATTGTAAGTATTTTTGTTTTCTATCGGAGAGAGCCTTAAAACATATTCTCCAAATTTGGTTCTTTTCTGTTGTTTAGTTCCTTTAAATTTAGGAAGTTTACTATACTCCTCTCCACTAGTAAAAGGCTGAACATTAGCTCTATGGCATAATAAATCTTCTAAAGTTATACTGTGATACTTGACATTTGAACTCTTTTTAAACTTTGGAAATAAATCAAAAAACTTGGTTTTCCATTTTATTTTACCTTGTTCTACCAAATATGCAGAAATAAACCCCGTAATAGCTTTAGTATTAGAACCTAGATGAAATAAATCTTCAAAGGAAGCATTGGGTTTTCCTTTCTTTTCAGTAACTCTGTGATGCCCCCTTACTTTTTGCACCAATATAGTATCTTTCGTTACAACAGCGAACGCCATTTCGGGAATATCGTATTTTGTCATAATACTATCCGCCTGTCCTTCTAAATTTTGAGCTAAAAAACTTTCAAAAAATAAAATCAGGGCAATAAATATAATTCTCCACATACTATTGATACTTTGAACAAATATAGAAAACCTTTAATTAAAAAGAAAAACCATAGCCCTAAGACTACGGTTTTATCTTCCTCAACTTTAATTATTACACTCTATATTTATCTATGCTTCGCAACTAGAACAAGTTACAAAGTTTACCATCAATTCTTTGGATACGGACGAACTTCTCTGATAGTAAAGAGTTTTAATGCCTTTCTTCCACGCCTCTATCATCAAGAAGTTAACATCTTTTACTGGCATTGTGGACGGAATTTGCAAGTTCAAAGATTGAGCTTGGTCTATATACTGCTGTCTTTGAGCCGCTTGACTGATAATTTCCATAGGAGAAATTTCTTTGAAAGTCTTGAAAACAGCTTTTTCCTCTTCCGTAAGCCCATCTAAATGTTGTACAGAACCATGATTAAGCATAATGTTTCTCCATGTTTCCTCGTTTTCTAGACCTTTCTCTTCCAGCAGTTTTTTAAGGTATTTATTTTTTCTCATAAAATTACCTTTAGCCAAACCTGCTTTATAATAATTTGATGCAAAAGGCTCTATCCCTGGAGAAGTTTGTCCTAAAATAGCCGAACTAGAAGTCGTAGGTGCGATTGCCATCAGCGTGGTATTTCTCATACCGTAACCTTTAAGCAATTCTGGTTCGCCATAAATATTAGCCAATTCTTTAGAAGCTGCTTCCGCTTGCTCTCTGATGTGTTTGAACGCTCTAGCATTGAATTGAGTTGCTTCAAAACTCTCAAAAGGAATCATATTTTTCTGCAAATATGAATGATATCCTAAAACACCTAGCCCCAAAGCCCTGTGTTTCATTGCAAAATTTCTAGCTCCTTGTAGATAATAGTTACCTTCCGTTTTTTCTATAAATTCAGACAATACTGCATCTAAGAAATAAATTGCCAACTTAACCGCATTAGTATCCTTCCACTCATCATAAAGTTCCAAATTCATAGAAGAAAGACAACATATAAATGATTCATCTTGTGTAGATGGCAACATAATTTCTGAACAAAGGTTACTCGCATTAACCAACAACCCCTTATCTTTATAAACTTGAGGTTTATTTCTGTTGACATTATCGGTAAAGAAAATATACGGCAAACCTTTCTGTTGCCTACTTTCTAAAACTTTAGCCCAAATCTTCCTCTTATCAATGTCTCCATCTATCATATCTTGCATCCAATAATCTGGTACGCAAACTCCCGTAAATAGGTTTTGAATAGGACTGCCAATGTCTTTTATCGTTAAAAACTCCTCTATATCTCCGTGGTCTATATCCAAATAAGCTGCAAAAGCCCCTCTTCTTACACCTCCTTGAGAAACCACATCCATAGCCGTATCAAACAACTTCATAAAAGAAACCGCCCCAGATGACTTACCGTTATCCGTAACCGCCGTCCCTCTATGACGAAGCTCCCCAAAATAACCAGAAGTACCACCACCTATTTTGGTTTGCATAATAACTTCTCCCATTTTGTGGGTAATCCCCTCAATACTATCTGGAATATGAACATTGAAACAAGAAATTGGAAGACCTCTCTGTGTCCCCATATTTGCCCATACAGGAGACGAAAAGCTAATCCAACCTTTTACAATCATTTCCTCAAAGGCTGGTTGCAACTCTGGCTTATAAAGTCTTTTAGCTGCGGCTGTGGTAATCCTTTTAATAGCTCCATGCACCGTTTCTCCTTTCAGAAGATAACCTCTATTGAGCATTTGTTCAGACTCCTCATTCAGCCACCATATATCTTGTAATTCTTCCATTTTGTTTTTCTTGTTTATATTTTATTTTGTTTTAGATTATAAAAACTTTTCTAAAACAAGTCATTAGCGGTAATACTCTTATCGTGTTTTGTATAGTCCACAGGTCTTTTGGCAAAGAAATCGTCTAACGAATTAGCAAAAACCTCTTCCTCAAACCATACCATTGGCTTATACTCTTCCTCTGTAATATTAAACATAGAAGCCATACCAATTCTTTTCAAACTATCGTCTATACGATATTTCATAAAACTTAAAAGTTGTTTTTTTGATAAATGGTCTAAATCTCCCATCTCAAAAATCCAATCTAATATTTCTGACTCTAGTTCCACCGAAGTTCTAACAATATTATAAATAGCCTCTATATCTTCCTCTTGAAGAAGCTCAGGCTGTTCTTCTCTTATTTTGTTGATGATATAAATCCCCGCATTGGCATGAATTTGCTCATCTACAGAAGTCCACGCAATAATGTTGGACACATTTTTCATATACCCCTTAAACCTCGTAAAGGAGAGAATAATGGCGAATTGAGAGAACAATGATACATTTTCTATTAAAATACTGAATAACAACAAAGAAGATACATATTCTTTAGGCGTTGAAGAATTTGAGTTCCTCAACACATCGGTCAGAAAATCTATCCTTTTTCTAATAGCAGGATTTTCGATTACATTAAGAAACTCATTATTATATCCTAAAACTTCAAGCAGCCTTGAATACGCTTCAGAATGTCTAAATTCACACTCCGCAAAGGTTGCTCCTAATCCGTTAAACTCAGGCTTAGGGAGATGATTATAAAGATTACCCCAAAAGGTCTTTACAGACACCTCAATCTGAGCAATTGCTAACAAAGCATTCTTAACTGCATTTTTCTCATGAGGCTCTAGCTGCGAATGAAAGTCTTGTATATCCGCCGTAAAATCTACCTCTGAATGTACCCAAAAAGACTTATTAATCGCCTCTATATACTGCATTACTTCTGGATACTCAAAAGGTTTGTAGTTTATTCTTTTCTCAAAAATCCCCATAATAATTGTTTATTCAGTTTTTTTAACTCTTAGTTATTTCTAACAAAGAATAGAATTATATAACAATCTAAAAATCAATATATTGATTACACAAAGACTTAACAAAGTCCTTTCTACAAAAATAGAAAATGAAAGCCTAAAAATGAAACGAAATATGGATAGATTATTTAATCTTTTGGATTCTAATCATATAAGTTTTCCACAATCCCTTATACTCCTATAGATGAGGATAAAATGAGTAATAAGACTGTCAAAATTAAACATCTTAAACAAAACCTTTATTAACAAAATAATTAAAACTAAACGCTCTCTAATCATCTAAACCTAAAACCAAAATACTTATCTGATTATCCCTTCCTTTTAGTAGCTCCCAAACTGCTTTACTCATTGTGTTTCCTGTGGTATATACATCATCTATAAGCAAGATATGTTTACCTTCTACTTTCTCATCTACAGAAAACATATTTTGTATTTTCTCCCTATCCAACTTTTGTTTTAGAGCCTGAGGCTTAGAATAGAAGTTTCTCTTAAGAAGATGGTGAGAATAAAATATCCCCTGTAGCTGAGATAGCGTCTTTGTAAACAAATGCAACTGATTGTAACCTCTTTCTCTTTGCTTTTTAGAATGAAGCGGTATGCTGGTTAATATATCTATCCCTTGATAAGACAAATCTATATTTTCAGAAACCCAATGGGCTAACACCTTACCCACTCGCTCCATAGAATGATATTTTAAGGAATGTATAATATCTTGAGAAAGCTCTTTTTTCTCATATTTCATCAAACTAAAAGCCTTATTTACTGGAAATTTAAGAATAACTTTTTGATAAAAACTCCCTTTCCCTCCAAAATCATTGTACGTAAAATTGATATGAGATTTACAAGCCCAGCACACGATTTCCTCAGAAGGAATAATAAGATTACACTTTAGGCATCTATTTGGTAGAAAAAAATCTAAAAACATAGTTCCTAGCTTAATACCACAAATATAATACTTACCTAAATATACTCAACAAAAAAAATCTCATAGCAATGCTATGAGATTTCACTCAGAGGTTCCGAGCGGATTCGAACCGCTGTACAAGGTTTTGCAGACCTCTGCCTAGCCGCTCGGCCACGGAACCATTTTTTATGGTGTGCAAATATAGGTATTTTTTTATATAACCAAGAAATTTATCTAAAAATTTTTTCTATTTTTTTCTTTATTAAAGACACAATATTTATGAATAATATTAAAAAACAAAAAGTAACCCAAACTGCATCTCTTAGCCCTTCTCTCTTATAAAGCCTGATTTGTTTTTCTGCAATATTGGAAAGTTTAGCGCTTTGGTTAAGGTAATTATTAGCTTCGATATAAAGGTCTTCATTTTTATTTCCCACTATATGTTGTGTAAAATAAACCATTTTTTTTCCAGAAAACGCAACCAACCAAAATTCATCTGTATCCTTCATTCCCAAATGGCACACACGATAATGCTCAGAACGAATATCTTCTAAATGCGCAATATTATACCCCTTATCCAAAACTTCCAAACTATAGAAATCTAGTGTTTGTGGATGTTTATTAACCAACTGAATAGCAATACTTCCTCCAACAGGATTAGGATAAATTTTATTAAAAATCCAGTATCCAAAAAAAAGTACTCCTACAACAGTAATTATTTTTCGATATATCTTTAACCTATTTATCCTCACCAAAGAAATCAACAACAGTATAAAAAGAACAAACGACAGTGTTTCCATCAACCAAACATTTAATAAAAATCTTTAACGGACAAATATATGAATTCTTAATTATTCCAATAAATTCCACTCGCGATAGAAAGTTTCTAAAAAGTTTAGCATAAACTGATGTCTTTTTTCTGCAATCCTTTTGCCTTCAGCAGTTTGCATTAAATCTTTTAGAAGTAATAATTTTTCATAAAAATGGTTAATTGTAGTTCCTTCCGATTTTTTATATTTCTCCTTATCAAAGATTTTTTCAGGTAATAACTCAGGGTTGTACATTAGGTTATTTTTATACCCTCCAAAATTGAACGCTCTTGCCACACCTATCGCTCCGATAGCATCTAGCCTATCTGCATCTTGCACAATTTTAAACTCTATAGGTAATTCTTTCGGCTGATTTTCTTTATTTTTAAAGGAAAGATGTTTGATAATAAATAAAACTTCATCAATGATTTCTTCCGAAACACCTTCCTTAGTTAAAAAATCTCTTGATATTTGCAGCGCTAAAGTTTCGTCTCCATTGTAGAATTTAGGGTCAGCTATATCATGCAACAAAGCCGCAAGATTTACTACCTCTTCATTCGCCTCTTTTTCGGTACTTAAAATTTTTTGGGAAAGTTTCCAAACTCTTTCTATATGAAACCAATCGTGTCCAGCCTCTGCTCCTTCTAATTTATTTTTTACAAATTCCTTTGCATTGTCAATAAGTGTACTCATTATATTATTATAAATTTATTCGTAGCTGATTTACTCATAAAGAAAACAAAAAGTTCCTCATTTTAAATAGAGGAACTTCTTTCTTTCATTTTACTTTTTACTCGTATTACCCCACGAGAAGGTTTATTGTATTAAACAACACCTTGTGCTAACATAGCTTCTGCTACTTTAACAAACCCAGCGATGTTTGCTCCTTTCACATAGTTTACATAACCATTTTCCTCTTTTCCGTAATCTCTACATACTTTATGTATACCTATCATAATTTCTTTTAATCTAGCGTCTACTTCTTCAGAAGTCCAATTAAGACGGATAGAGTTTTGAGTCATCTCTAATCCAGAAGTAGCCACACCACCAGCGTTAGACGCTTTACCTGGAGAGAAAAGAACTTTATTATCTATAAAGTGATTAATCGCATCTAATGTAGAAGGCATATTAGCTGCTTCAGTAACACAAATACAACCATTTTCTACTAATTTTTTAGCATCTTCCAAATCTAACTCGTTCTGAGTAGCAGAAGGAATAGCCACATCGCATTTCACCTCCCAAGGACGCTTACCTGCGTGGAACTCCGCCTCTGGATATTTTTTAACATAATCCTCTGCACGGTTGTTTCCGCTCGCTCTAAGTTCTAGTAAGAAATCTATTTTTTCACCAGTGATACCGTCTTTATCATAAACATATCCATCTGGACCAGAAATAGTAACCGCCTTACCTCCTAGTTGGTCAATTTTCTTAATTACTCCCCAAGCCACATTTCCAAATCCTGAAACCGTAAATGTTTTACCTTTAACTTCCTCACCTATCGTTCTTAGCATTTGCTCTGCAAAGTAAACCACTCCATACCCTGTAGCCTCTGGACGAATTAAAGAACCACCATAAGCTAATCCTTTACCAGTAAGTACTCCTGTAAATTCGTTTCTTATCTTTTTATATTGACCGAAAAGGTAACCTATCTCACGAGCTCCCACACCTATATCTCCCGCAGGAACATCGGTTTGAGGCCCAATATGTTTACAAAGCTCTGTCATAAATGCTTGGCAGAATCTCATAATTTCCATATCCGACTTCCCTTGCGGGTCAAAATCAGAACCTCCTTTACCTCCACCCATAGGAAGTGTGGTTAAAGAGTTTTTGAACACTTGTTCAAACGCTAAAAATTTAAGTACTGAAAGATTTACCGTTGGGTGAAATCTAATTCCTCCTTTATAAGGTCCGATAGCAGAATTCATTTGAATCCTAAACCCTCTATTTACCTGTATTTCTCCTTTGTCATCTACCCAAGGAACTCTAAAGATAATTGTCCTTTCTGGCTCTACCATTCTTTCCAGAAGTTTTTTACCTCTATATTCTTCTTTGGTAGCGATGAATGGGATTACAGTAACAGCCACCTCTTTCACAGCTTGTAAAAATTCTGGCTCATTAGGATTTTTAGCCTCTACATTTGCTATAAATTCTTGAATTTTTTGTTCTACATTATATTGTTCCATAGCGTTTAATTGATGCCAACAAAGATAACTTTTTTTTGATATTACACAAATCCGATTTTTATTTTTATTAAAACCTACATAAACCAAAGACATTAGCATCAAAATATCAATTAAAATCAATTTTAATTAAAAAAACGACACGATTATGCCCAAAATATCAATTTTAAAAAAGTAATTTTTCAACTAAATGACAGAATATTTCCTCCCAGAATTTGCTCTTATCAACCCCAATAATTCTAATTCTAACAAAACTGGAAACACTTTAGAAATGGGTTGATTTAATTTTTCTGACAAGTCATCTAAAGAAATATCATTACCTCCTTTAATAGCATCATAAATAGGTTTTTGAACAGGAGTTAAAGCAACATCAACTAAAGGAAAAAACTCCAAAACTTTAGAAGTATTATCCAAATCTAGGTCTTTTAGCAAACCTTTAATAGAAGATATGATTTTAGCTTTATTTTGAAAAATAAGATGATTGCAGCCTTGGCTATACTTATCAGTAAGACGCCCCGCAAGAGCATACACTTCTCTATTATACTGATTAGCAAAACTCGCCGTGCTAATAGAGCCTCCTGCATAAGCAGACTCTACCACAATCGTATTAGCCGAAAGCCCTGCCACAATACGATTTCTTTGCAAAAAATGTTCTCTATCTGGCTTTTCATCAGAGCAGAATTCAGAAAACAAAGCTCCCCCATCTCTTAATATTTCTTCGGCAAGAATTTTATGTTTAGAAGGATAAACAATGTGTAAACCGTGTGCTAAAACCGCTGAAGTTTTTATATTGTTTTTTAAAGCCTCTTGATGAGCTATTCCGTCTGTACCTAAAGCTAAACCACTAATGACTTGAATATTTTTATCTTTAAACTGAACAATTAAATCCTCCAAAAACGACTTACCGTAAGCAGTAGCATTTCTCGTCCCAACGATACTAATATTATTAGCGGTATCGTCATAATCTCCTTTTTGAAAAAGAATAGCAGGAGCATCATAACATTCACCTAAAAGACGAGGAAGCTGATTAAGATGTCGTAAGTGGATTTTTATCTCATTTTTAATGCAGAACTCAATTTCCTTTTCGGCAAGTTTTAAAAGATTCTTATCTCCAATACTTGAGGCTATTTGTTTACCTATCCCCGATATTTTTCTTAGTTCCGATTGAGACAAACTCCAAACCTCCTTAGCAGAACCAACTTCGCCCACTAAATTTGCAAATGTAACATCTCCCACCAATGGACTTCGCCGTAAAGCAATAGAATATAAAATTTCTTCTGCATTTACCATAACTATCGCCTTGCCATTTCCATCTTGTAAGCCATTAAATTGGCAATATTAGCCGCTTTGTATTTGGCTGTTTCTGCCATAGAACCTTCGTAGAGTTCATCAATAGTTTCTGTCCAAAGTTTTAACCAATGTTCAAAGTGATGTTTTTCCATAGGAACCAAATCATTGATGGGAAAGTGGGCACCCATTGGATTTCCTTTATAGGATACTTTGCTAAACAATAGTGTCTCCCAAAAGGCATACATTTTTGGCAAATGCTCGTTCCAGTTTACTTTTGCAACCTCGTTAAAGAAAAAGCCTATGGTAGCGTCTTTCTCAACCTTATCATAAAAACGATTGACCAATACTTCTATATCCTGACGATTTTCTAGTGTTTTCATAAAAGATAATCTATTTTACCCTATCTGGATTTTGTTTTATAAAACTCTCCCACCCTGAATAATTTTTACTCGTTGCCAATTTGCCTGAATTAAAATGATGACAAACCGCCACTGCTAGTCCATCAGACGCATCTAAATATTTGGTAGGAAACTCCTTAAGTTTAAGTAAATTTTGCAACATTCCTGCCACTTGTTCTTTGCTTGCGTTACCATTGCCTGTAATCGCCATTTTTATTTTTTTGGGAGAATACTCAGTAATAGGAATATCTCTATATAGACTTGCCGCCATAGCCACCCCTTGTGCCCGCCCCAACTTCAGCATACTCTGCACATTTTTCCCGTAGAAAGGAGCTTCTAGTGCCACTTCGTCTGGATGAAACTCGTCTATAAGCGATAGAGTTCTCTCAAAAATATACTTCAATTTAGTTTCGTGGTTAGGGTATTTTTTTAAAATCAACTCGTTAATGGAAACCAATTCCATCTTCTGATTTAACACAGAAATAATACCAAAACCCATTACACTAGTACCAGGGTCTATACCCAGTATAATCTTCTCCACTTTCACAGGGTAAAAATACAGATTAAAATCTATGGTTCAAAATCCAATGGTAAAAGCTCCGAAAGATTACTTCTTGCCCACCCTTCCTCAAATACAAGTTCACTAGGATTGGAATAATTACCATCTGAATAAACTTCAAAGCTAAGCCCTCTACAATCTAATATGTTATTTTTGGATACAGGCATTTCTGTTTTTTGTATTTGTTTTTTGTGCACTGTATAGAAATACTTTTTATAATTAACTCCAAGTAAATCCTTAAACTCCAAAAAAACTCTATTTTCACTATTTTTCCTAAATTTATCTGATAATATATTTCTTTCTATTATAGCAGAGTAGAACATAGGTTCTTCTTCCTTCCTTCTTGCAATATCTTCTATATGAGGAGGGTATTTATTAAATACAATGACTGAATCTTTGGAAATCTTTTTCCTAAAATCATCAATATAAGTGCGATAAACTTTCAGTTCTTCCAACGATGGATATTTTTCATTACGCTTCCTTATAATCCAATCCACAGAAAAACCCTCTTCAGATAATCTGTCTTGATAAAGAGCTCTGAAAAAATGTAAGGAACTACCATAGTAAGCATTAAGCCTTTCTGTTTGCCACTTTAATTGCTTATGAGAAGAGCCTTTCATAGGACTAAAAAAAGAAGTTCCAAGATACTTCAGACTATTATCGGAAAGGTTCAGTTCAAATTCCAACAAGTTATAATTTACAACATATCCCAATTTTTCGTTACTAATAATAAGAGGTGCTTTTGCACGAGCCTTAAGGATATGCTCCTCTCTATCGTATGCCAATTGTATATCCTTCGGGTTTTTAACATAAACCATCGCCCTATCATACCCCAAGAGAGTATTAAGAAACTTTTCGATATAACGCTTGTACGCCTTATCTGTGTATGCCAATAGTTTGACCTCCGGAATTTCCGTTTCTTTTTCTAATTTAATTTCTAATGCTTGGCTATATAATCCTTCAATCGGTATTATTTTTGAGGAAAACCCTTTTTTTTCAACGATAAGGTTTCCTGTCTTCGCCTTCACATCTGACAAGTAAAATTTCCCATCTTGATTAGATTGCGTTTTATATTGAGTTCCATCTATATAAATCACAGCCCCTGACAATGGGGTTTCTCGAAAATCCTTAATGTAACCTTTTATACTTTGAGCGTTTATTAAAGTAATTCTCAATAAAACTAACAGCAAAATTACTCTCATAGAAATAAACTTTAGATTATGGTTAATTTTATTTAATACTCTCAACATTCATCACTCGATTATCATTCTTAATGTACTTGAAAATAAAACTACTTTTAACATTATCTATTACATCTAACTTTGATATTTTTTTAAGTATAAATTCTTCGTAATGATGCAGGTCTTTCAACAAAAGTTTTACAATGGCATCATAATCTCCCGAAACAAAAGCCACTTCTGTAACTTCTTCAAAAGATAAAATCTCTGTCTTAAACTTTTCAAATATTTCTTCCTGATGTTTTATGAGTTTAATCTGTAGATAGGTAGTAAAACCATACCCCAACTTTTCGGCATCTACTATAGCAGTGTATCCTTTGATGTAGCCACTAGCCTCCATCTTTCTTATCCTATCATGCACAGGTGTTACCGACAAACTTACTTTAGCCGCTATTTCTTTCACACTTTGGCTACTATCTTTAACCAATTCCCTAAGGATACTAAAATCAACTTGATCTAACTTCATTATTTTTTTCGGTTTTATTCAGCAAATATACAAAGTAAAAGAAAAATAAACTAAAAAATATAATAAAAACAAATTTAATATCTTTTATTGAACAATAATTAGGTTTTTTATTTCGATATAATATAATTTTGCAGTGTAAATAATCAGTTACAATAATGTTATACAACACTATCAATAAAAACCATCACCTATTTCTTTTTATCATGACCATGATGAAGAGAAAACAAACGGCATTATTTGTGTGAGAAGTTTTTAGTTGATAATATTTCAGTTCCGACGGAAGGCTTTAAACACAATGTTTAAGGCCTTTTATTTTAAAGTTTTAAAAAAAAATAAAAATTATACAACTTATGAAAAGGAAACTACTAAATGCAGGAGCATTAGGTCTGTTTTTAGTGCTTGGAAATAATATACAAGCACAAGTAAAGGTAAAAGATAGCACAAAAACGAGAGCTATCGAAGAAGTGGTAATAGTAGCCTATGGTAAACAAAAAGCCAAAGCTATAGTAGGCTCTGTGTCTAGTGTAGGGAAAGATGTATTGTCCACTCAACAAACGTCTAATATTGCCACAGCGATACAAGGGAGTGTACCTGGAGTTAATATCATCGGCTCTTCTACACCTGGTTCCACACCTACTATACGAGTGAGAGGTATTGGTTCTATCAATGCAAGTTCAGACCCACTAATCATTGTAGATGGTGCTCAATATTCGGGGAGTTTATCTAACATATCTCAAGAGGAAATAGAGAGCATCAATGTACTGAAAGATGGTTCTGCAACCTCATTATATGGTTCCAGAGGTGCTAATGGTGTTATATTAGTAACTACAAAAAAAGGGAGAAAAGGAGCTCCTAGAGTTACAGTGCAATCTTCTTTAGGATACGCAGCTCCAGTTAATCAGCTTTACCCATTGATAGACAATAATAGATACCTAAATTACACTTGGGAAGCGTTAAGAAATTCTAAAGTAGCAAACGGAGTATCTGCAGATTTAGCAGGAGCTCAAGCCTCTGCTGAAGTTATCCCATTATTAAAATACAACCCATACAATGTAAAAACTCCTATAGATGCTAACGGACAGCTAGTACCAGGTGCTCAACTTTTATGGAACACCAATTGGGCTGATTATCTACTCAATCGTTCTGCAGAAAGAAGTGAAACTAGTGCTACCGTTTCTGGGGGAACAGACCAAAGCAACTATTTCCTTAGTGTAAACTACCTAAAACAAGAGGGTTCTGTTAAGACTACTGATTTTGAAAGGTTCTCAACTAGGTTGAACCTAGAAACCAAGATAAAACCGTGGTTAACAGCGGGGCTAAATACTGCCTATGTATCTCATAGAAGAAATATTCCAGATCAATCAGGGACAGGTTATGGTTCTCCTATGAATAGTATATACACCTTATCTTCGGTTTATCCAGTATACCGAAGAGATGCTAATGGTAACCTTGTATATGATAACAAAGGTAATCTTAGCTATGACTATGGTGGAGGAAGCCCACGTGTGCTTAACTCTCAAAGACCTTTTAGTAGAAATGTAAACCCTCTTGGGTATCTTTACGATAACACCTACCTTTACAGAGTAAACACCCTTACTCTAAACGGTTTTGTAAAAATAGATTTCTCCAAAGACTTATCGTTCCGTTCTAATTACTCTTTAGAACAGAACAACAACAACAACCACAATTACAGAAATAATAGATTTGGGGACTATGCCGCACAAGGAGGAGCTGTAATGGCTAGTAGAACTATTGCAAGTACTAAAAACTTCGTGAATTCCCTTAACTACAACAAGCAATTAGGAAACCACAATCTAACAGCTGACGCTATTGTAGAAACTTTTGACAGAACATACGACTATATGAGTGCTATGGGAGTAGGGTTATTCTCTGGAATAGAAACACTTAGTGGAACTACCAGTCCTAATTCGGTTTCTGGTCACCCACTTCAACAGAGATTGGTTGGGTTACTTGGAAGAGCGAACTACAATTACAAAGAAAAATATTTCGTAGAAGGGTCTTTCCGTAGAGATGGTTCTAGCGTATTTAGTAAAGAAACCAGATGGGGTAACTTCTTCTCGGTAGGTGGTGCTTATGTCGTAAGTGAAGAAAACTTCCTTAAAGGAAACAAAACCATTAGTTTCTTAAAGCTAAAATCATCTTACGGAGAGCTAGGTAATAATGATTTTACAGATTCACAAGGGGCACTAGACTATTTCCCATATCTAAACTCCTATCTTAACGGCTACTCCATAGGCTCTAATATAGGCGTAGTATTATCTTCACCTAAAGATGCCTTGATTACATGGGAAAAAACAGCATCTTTTAATGCAGGAGTAGAATTAGGATTATTCCAAAATAGAGTTAACCTTAATGTAGATTATTATGACAAGCGTTCTGTAGATTTAGTTGGTCCTCTCGTAACGGCAGGTTCTACTGGTGCAACCTCTATAACTACTAACATAGGTAAGTTAAAAAACTATGGTTGGGAATTTAGTATCAACACAAAAAATGTACGGACGGCTAACTTCAGATGGGATACTGGATTAAACTTCTCTTTTGACAGAAATAAAGTCCTTGCGTTAAGTGACGATAATAGACCTCAAACCGTAGGCACCAAAAGATGGGAAGTCGGTAGATCTCTCTACGATTTCTACATACAAGAATATGCTGGGGTAAACCCTGACAATGGTAACCCACTATGGTATAAAGATGTAACCGACGCTAACGGAAAGGTAACCAAAGTAACTACAGAAAGTTATTCCGAAGCGACACGCTATTACAATCGTAGTTCTTTACCTTTTGTAATAGGAGGTTTAAACAACTATCTCAAATACAAAAATTTTGATCTAAATGCACTCGTTAACTTCAGCTTTGGTTCTTATATCTATGATGGGGACTACGCTAGACTAATGAGTGGAAAATTTGATGGATATTCTAAGAGTGTAGATTTGGAAAGAAGATGGCAGAAACCAGGTGATGTTACAGATGTTCCTAGATTGAGCTATACCACATTACAAGAAAATCAACTATCTTCTAGATTCTTATTTAAAAATGACTATGTAAGATTAAAAGCTCTAAACATAGGTTATAATTTTAATAAAGAAGACAGCGAAAAAATAGGATTAAAGAGCTTAAGATTATTCTTACAAGCAGATAACTTATTTACGTGGCAAACCCGTAAGAATATAGACCCAGAACAAGCTCTAACTGGTCTTACTAACAACAGAACTTCTAATTTAAAAACCATATCATTCGGACTTAAACTTGAACTTTAAAAATTTAAAACAAATGAAACTAAATAAATTAAAAACTTTAGCTCTAGCTTCTCTACTACTAGGAAGCGTCTCTTGTCAGAGATATCTAGACGAACCTCAGCCTACTGATGAAGTTGCCCCAAGTCTAGTTTTTGAAAGTGCAGAAAATGCAGAAGGCAACCTTACAGGAATCACAAGCCTTCTAAGAGGAGGAGGTAGTACAAACATAGTTTATATATCCGTAGATGCTACTAACCTAGGAAGTGTTTACTTTGCACGAACGGTTAGAGGAGAGGATTTCATCGTTCCTAGCAACTGGTTTGCTTCAGATTATCAAAACATCAACAGACTAGGTACCTACTATAGAACTAAATTCACATGGGAATATTTTTACAAAATCATTCGCCAATGCAACGAATTTATGGACCGTGTTAACAGTAGTTCTAACATAACTGATGCTCAGAAAAAATCTCTTGTTGCTAGAGCAAAGGTACTCCGTGCTTTATCTTATTTTGAAGTTGTGCAAGACTTTCAGTTGGGATACAAGTATGCGAAAGACCTCCCTGCGGTTCCTATCTATAGCAGCTATAGTACAAAAGCTCAACCTCTAAGTACTACTGGAGAAGTTTATAATTTCATTACTAACGATTTAGAAACAGCTTTACCAGATCTTTCATATAGTAGAATATCCAAAGCTTTTGTAAACAAACAGGTTGCTTATGCTATCGCCGCTAGAGTGTATCAAGTAAAAGAGAACTGGCAAAAAGCAGCAGAATATGCAAAATTAGCTTATGGAGGAACCGTCAGCTCTGCACTTAATGCTGCAGAATACGCCGAAGGTTTCAAAAAATTAGACTCACAAGAATGGATACTAGGTTATGGGCAACAAGCAGGACAGTCTATCACATGGTCTCAAGCACCGCATTCTTTTACAGATTTATCTTTTGAGAATGATGGTTACAGTAATACCTATGTCAGCAAATCTCTATATGACTTGTTCTCTGATACAGATGTAAGAAAACTATTTGATGTAAATCCTTCTGTAAATAACCATACTAAATATAGTACTTATAAGTTTACTTTCAATAAAGATGCATCAGCGTGTCCTTATATCAGAACTTCAGAAATGATTTTAATAGAAGCCGAAGCAAGATACAGACTAGGACAAGAAAGCCAAGCTAAGGATTTATTATTCCAATTACAACAAAATAGAGACCCTAAAGCCGTAAAATCTGCTAATACAGGAGAAGAACTTTTTGAAGAAATTCTTATAGAAAGAAGAAAAGAACTTTATGGTGAAATAGGTGTAGAGCTCTACGATGCTAGAAGATTATCTCGTACTTTAAAGAGATCTTCATGGCACCAAGTTCCATTATCTTTTGGAGTGAATGACACTAAAATCATTTACCAATATCCTCAGCAAGAGATAGACGCTAATCCTTTCGTCCCTTCTGATATAAACAAAGACAGATAATAAGTTTTTTCATTTTCACTTCATATTAACCCGAAATAAGAGAGTCTTTATAGAAAGGCTCTCTTATTATTTTATATTAAAATTAAAAAACATCATTCTTTTAATAGCAAAAGAAAGATTTAGTCCTAAAAAAACTTTAATTTAGCAACCTCAAAATTAGCAGTATATGATTTACTCTCTACGAGGTATCGTTCAGGAGCTTAGCCCAACCCATTTAATTATAGAAACTGGTGGTGTAGGCTACTTTGTAAGCGTTAGTGTAAACACTTCTAAACACTTTTCCATTGGGAAAGAATCTTTAATCTACACACAACAAATCATTCGAGAAGACGCTCACTTGTTATACGGTTTTTCGGAGCTCAAAGAGAAAGAAATGTTTAACCTACTTATTTCTGTAAATGGTGTAGGACCAGCCTCCGCTATGATTATGCTTTCCTCACTAGAATTAAGAGAAATAGCACAAGCCATACTCTCTAGCAATAGTGCTGTATTACAAAAAGTAAAGGGTATAGGCACTAAAACTGCACAACGAATTATCATTGATTTAAAGGATAAAGTACTACATTTTGGAGCAGATGAATCTGATATTTCTACCGTTATTGATAATAAAGTGAAAGAAGAATCGTTATCTGCATTAGAAGTTTTAGGAATTCCTAAAAAAATGTCAGAAAAATTAGCAGACAAAATTTTGAAACAAAATCCAGAAATTCAAACGGAAGATTTAGTAAAACAAATTTTGAAAAATATTTAAAATAAGTGAAGCCACATCATTATAATTACACCTTACATAAATTATTATGGGTTTTAGGGTTTGTATTTTTTAGTAACCTTACCTACTCCCAAACAGAAAAAGACACTCCAAATTCTCAACCTCAACTTAGCCTTCCAAATCCTGTTCGATATGAGGCTTTTTACGATGTAAAAGAAGGCGTTTATTTCCTTTATCCTAAGATAGGAAACGTGGTTACAGGCACACCTATCGTAATGACACCTTCGGAATATGGTGCTTATGTAAAGTCTATTGGACTAAGAAATTATTACCAAGAAAAATCACTCCAATACGATTTGGCTAATAATCTAAAAGAGCCAAAAGATGCAGAGAAAAAAAGACTTCTTCCTAGCATCAACATAAAGCACAAATTATTTGAAACTATTTTTGGAGGTAACAAGATAGAACTTATCCCACAAGGATTCGCTTCTTTTGATTTAGGTGGACTTTACCAAAGAATTGACAACCCGCTTATTTTACCACAAAACAGAAAGAATTTCGCATTTAATATTCAGCAGAGAATACAGCTAGGCATACTCGGTAAGGTAGGCGAAAACTTACAACTAAAAGCCAACTACGATACCCAAAGTGGTTTCGCTTTTGAAAATAGACTTAATCTAGCCTGGCGAGCAAAAGGCACTTGGAAAGACCTACAATCCAAAACATTAGGAGAAAGCAAAAGAACAGGCGAAGATAAAATCATCAAGAATGTAGAATTTGGTAATGTTAATATGCCTCTATCTACTAGTCTTATGCGAGGTTCACAATCATTATTTGGTTTAAAAACCGAGTTTCAGCTTGGTAAAACTTACGGTACATTAGTCCTTTCTCAACAACAAGGCGAAGCAAGAACCGTAACCGCACAAGGTGGAGGTGTACTCAATACCTTTAAAATAAACGCCATAGATTACGAGGACAATCAGCACTATTATTTAGGGCAATACTTCTTCCAAAATTACGACAATGCCTTAGCGAATTATCCTCAAATCAATTCCAAAATCAATATTACGCGTATAGAAGTTTGGGTTCTTGACCAAACAGCAAGTAACCTACAAAATCAAAAAAGTATAGTAGCCGTAAGAGATTTAGGGGAAGGTTCTGCACAATATCCAAATAACACACAAAACAATCTCTACCAAAGCATTAGTGCCTTAGCTGGTATCAGAGATGCTAATACAGCCTATTCTACTATCAATCAGCAATCATTTCCCAACGCTTCAGGTACTCTTGAAACTTATACAGACGGTGAACAGTTCATTTTTAACAGAAGAGCGAGAAGGCTTAATCAAAATGAATTTACATTTCACCCGCAACTAGGGTATATATCCTTAAACCAAAGGCTTAATGACAACCAACTCTTAGCAGTTTCTTACTCTTACACCGTTAATGGTTCTAACCAAGTTTACAAAGTGGGAGAGTTTTCGGAGGAAAGTTCGGTTCTTGTAACCAAATTACTAAAGCCCAATGTTTTAGTAAAAACCACTTCTCCTATGTGGAACTTGATGATGAAAAACATCTATAGCCTTAATGCTAACGGGGTAACTTCGGATAAGTTCTTCCTCAATGTATATTATAGAGACCCTAAAAACGGGAAAGTTAACTATCTACCTAACACACCTGTACAAGATACCAACCTTTTAAAACTCCTAAATTGGGACAGGCTCAATCTCAATAATGACTTACAATCCAACGGAAGTACTTTAGGAGACGGTTTATTTGACTTTGTTAATGGCATTACCATAGACCCTGCCAATGGAAAACTTATCTTTACCAAAGCTCAGCCTTTTGGTAGTTTTATGGCAAGTACTTTAGGGAGTAACGACCCTCAATTCGTATTCTCGGAGTTGTACCAACAACAAAAGCAAGTAGCTACACAAAACCCTCTGGCGCAAAGATATACCATAGAAGGACGCTACCAAGGTGGGCAAGGGCAAGGCATTTCTCTAGGGGCGATAAATGTGCCTAAAGGCTCCGTACGAGTAACTGCCAACGGAGCTCAACTTACAGAAGGAGTAGATTATACCGTAGATTATATGCTAGGGCAAGTTACCATCATCAACGAAGCTCTTAAACAATCGGGACAAGCCATCAATATCTCTTTAGAAAACCAAATGACCTTTAATACCCAAAGACGAAGATTTTGGGGATTGAATTTGGAAAGAAAAATCAGTGATAAATTTATCATTGGGGCTACTGCAATGAATTATGCCGAAAGACCACTCACCCAAAAAGTTCAGATGGGGCAAGAAGCAGTTAATAACACAATGTTGGGTATGAATCTTATGTATAATAACGAGTTACCTTTCCTCACAAGGCTTACCGATAAGATTCCGCTCATCAATACCGAAGCACCGTCTCATCTTAATTTTAAGGCAGAAGCCGCCTATCTTATACCAGGACAAAATAAGGATATTAACGACCAAGCCTATGTAGATGATTTTGACCAAACCACCTCAAAAATATCACTGAAAGAACCTGCTCTTTGGGCTTTAGCATCTAAACCAGAGAAAAACCCTAATGATATTATTTTTAGAAACTCGGCATTAGACAATGATGTTAAAAATGGATACGGTAGAGGGCTATTATCTTGGTATTACATAGACCCTAGATTCTACGGTGTAGGAGGTAAAGCCCCTAATGGCATCACTGCTGATGCGTTGTCCAACCACGCCTCACGCCGTGTGAGAATGAACGAACTTTACAACAGTAGAGATTTCGTTGCTGGTGACCAAACCTATACCAATACCTTAGACGTTACCTACTACCCTACCGAAAGAGGTCCGTACAACTTAAACCCAGCCAACGAGTCTACTGCGGAAAGATGGGCAGGTATGATGAGACCTATCTCTGTCTCTAACTTTACCAACGCCAATATCGAGTATGTAGAATTTTGGCTAATGGACCCCTACGCCGATGGAAAAATATTGGGGAGCAGTCCTAAGCTACTACTTCATTTAGGAAATATATCAGAAGATATTCTGAAAGATGGCAAACTACAATACGAGAATGGATTGCCCACGCCTGATACTCCTACAAGAACTTCTGAAAGCAACTGGGGAACTCAGCCAGACCAGCAGCCTATACTCTATGCCTTCTCATCAGAAGGGGCTAATAGAACGGCACAAGATGTGGGTTATGATGGTTTAGATAATGTTCAGGAAGCCGCCAAATTTGGCACTACTTTCATCAATCCTGTGACTAATCTTACTGACCCTGCCGCAGACGACTTCGTATTTTACCTTTCTACACAATTTCAGGGTGCATTAGCCTCTTCGGTAGTGGAGCGTTATAGATATTTCCGAAACCCAGACGGAAACTCCAAAGCCAACTCAATGGAGGTAGCCTCTCAAATGCCAGATGCAGAAGACCTCAATGGCGATTTTAACCTAGACCAAAGCGAAAGCTACAACCAATACACCATCAGTCTAGATAAAGCCAATTTAGTTTTAGGAAAAAACTTTATCGTAGATGAAAAGGAAACCGAAGCCAAATTCCAAAACGGACAAGTAGGCAAAAACAAATGGTTTTTATTCCGTATTCCTGTGAAACAGTTTGACACCGATGCAGGAGAAGCCAGCGAAGCTATCCTAAATAATGTGAGATTTGCAAGAATGATTCTTAAAGGGTTTGACGAAACCTCAACACTAAGATTTGGTACTTTTGATTTGGTGAGGTCAGACTGGAGAAAATTCACTAAAAACATTGCGGTTATCAACGAATCAGACGAAGGCAACTACAATATAGATAATTCTAACTTTGAAGTAGGTAGTGTAAATTTGGAAGAAAACTCTAGAGGTACGCCGCCTTATGTTATCCCTCCCGGTATAGACAGACAAGTGCTAAGCGGAACCACTGGAGCTCAAAGACAAAATGAGGCTTCTCTTTACTTAAAGGCAACCCACCTTTCCAAAACGTCCCACGCTTCTAGAGGCGTGTTTAAAAACGTAGCATTGGATATGCGCCGCTATGAAAAACTGGAGCTTTTCGTACACGCCGAAGACCTTAAAGACGTTACTTCTAACAAGCTAGACCCGAACGCTAAATTCTTTATCCGTCTAGGAAGTGATGCCATAGACAACTATTACGAATACGAGTCTTCACTAAAATACACTGCCAAAAATGCAACCTCTCCACTAGACATTTGGCCTGCAGAGAATAGCATCAACTTTAATCTAAAAGAGTTCATCAATGCCAAACTAAGGAGAGAAACCGCAGGGATAAACCTAGACCAAAGGTACAAAGACCAAGAGTATGGCGATGCACATAAAGCCATCTTTACTAAAGGTCGCCCTAGTTTAGGAAACATTTCTACCATCGTGATTGGGGTAAGAAACACGGGTGCTGATTCTAAAGATTTAGTACTTTGGGTGAATGAAATTCGCCTTTCTGGGATAGAAAACAAAGGGGGCTATGCAGCTAATGCCAACCTCAACTTTAACTTAGGCGATTTTGCGAATGTAAATGCCAATGCCGCCATTTCTACCATAGGCTTTGGCTCTATAGACCAGAAACCGGTCCAAAGACAACAGACACAAAACTCCGCCTTCTCTATCAACACTACCGTGAATGTGGATAAATTCCTTCCTGAAAAAACAGGGCTGAAAATCCCAGTTAATTACTCCTACGCTCAAACCATTGAAGACCCCAAGTACAACCCTCTCAATGACGATGTACTCTTTAATGAAGACCCTAAAAAAGACCAACTTAAACAAGTGGTGAGAACTTACACCCAGCAAAGAAGTTTCGGGGTGGTAAATATGAGAAAAGAAAGAGTAAACTCCAAGAAGAAACCTAAGTTCTACGATGTAGAAAACTTAGCCCTTACAGCAGTTTATCACGACGACTATTACAGAGATATCTACACCAAGAAAAACTACCGACAAAACCTAAAGGCTTACATAGACTACAACTACAACTTTAAACCTTGGGTTCTAAAGCCGTTTAATAAACTGATAAGCGACACGGCTAAAATAGCCCCTTATGTAAAATGGGTTAAAGAGTTTAACCTCAACCCTATCCCTACTCGTTTCTCTTTCCGAACCGAATTGGATAGAGATTATAGCGAATTGGAATTTAGAAACATTGAAGCCCTACTCAATGGCAATGGCTCCCAAAACTTTGATGTCCTTAAAAACCGAAATTTCTTCTTTGGTTGGCAATATAACTTAGGATTTAATTTCACTAAATCTTTCAAAGCCGAAATATTCTCTGCCACTAGAACTCTTAACGATGATTGGATGGTGAATACGATGGACACCAAGTCTATCTTCCAAAACCCTTTTAAAGTGGGACGACCTGTACTCTACAACCACAGAATACAGTTTAATTACCGTTTGCCTTTTGAGCACTTCCCTTACCTAGATTTTGTGAATGCGGAGCTGGGCTATGGGTTGCAATACAACTGGAATGCAAGGTCTACCGTTCTCCTCAATAGTGCGAGTGGAAACTTAGGAAATGTAGCTCAAAATACCAATAATAAGGTAGCTACTGCTTCGGTAGATATTCCTTTGTTGTTGGGCAAATTCAATTACTTTAAAAAGTTAGACTCTATCCGACAAGGACGAAACAGAGAGATAGACTCGCTTAATCAGGTGTACGAAAAGGCTTTTGCCAATAAAAACAGCCGTAGAAGATTCCAGTTTAAGCCCTACCGCTTCAAGCACCGGCTATCTTTAACGCAAAAGGTAATGTCGGCTTTAACCTCTATTAAACAAGCCAACTTCAACTTTAATGAAAACAACGGTACGGTGCTGCCTGGACTACTTTCGGAACCTAACTTCTTCGGGCTGGGACGAGGCGGATTTGGAGGACCTACTAAGGGCTTCTTGCTAGGGTCTCAAGCCGATATTAGGAGGATAGCCGTAGAGAACAACTGGGTATCCCAGTCGGAGTACCTCAATGAGCCTTATACCCAAATGAGCAATAGAAACGTTACCGCTAATGTCGTTATAGAGCCTATAAAGGATTTGAGGGTAGATGTTAATTTCCTCCAAACTTACAACAAGACGCTTACCCACGGTGGCTTTAATATAGATTTGGACGGCAACCGTGCCAATGGCATACAGTTCTCTTTTGCTAACGAGATGATAAGCTACTCCAACACGGAGTTTCTGCTAGGTACTACTCTAAAAAGCAGCACAGAGATATTCAACGCCATTAAGGAGAGAGCCAGAGCATTTTCTAGGCTGAATAATGGAGCCTTGATGGCTGACGGCTTTGTAGAAGGCTATGATATTGCCAATACCTATGTTTTAGTACCAGCATTCCGTGCTGCTTTGGCAGGGAAATCGGTTTCTATGAAGAACCCTACCCGCCCGAACTTCCCACTACCCAACTGGCGAGTTACCTATTCTGGACTTAAAAATATCCCGTTTATCAGCAGCCAGTTTGAAAAGTTTGATATACAACACGCCTACACCTCTACCTATACCGCCACGGGGATACAGTCTAATATAGACTATCACAACAACCCCAACGCACGAGATGTAAGAGGCAACAGGCTCAACCCTTATGTATTTTCTCAAGCTATGTTTGTAGAGGAGTTTGCACCTTTTGTAGGGGCTGATGTTACGATGAGAAACCATATGCAGTTTAGAGCCCACTACAACAGAAACCGTATGTTCTTGCTAGGCTTAGTAAACCATACCCTAACCGAAGACTCTGGCTCCGAGTATGTACTAGGTTTTGGATACATTTTAAAAGATTTAAAACTAAAGCTAAGGTACAAAGGCAAAACTAAAGATATTAAGAGCGACCTTAACATCCGTGCCGATTTCTCGTTGAGGGACAACAAGACGTCCATCATCAATATATTAAAAGATGATGCCCAAGTAACGGGAGGGCAGCGTATGCTAGGCATTAAAGTATCGGCGGATTACAATATGTCCCAGAACCTCAACATTCGTTTCTTCTACGACCAACTGATGACGAAGTACAAAATCTCCACGGCATTCCCACTATCCACCATTAGAGCTGGGCTATCTGCCACCTTTACATTTGGAGAAAGGTAAACCGAAGCCCTCCTTTATCAAGGCTATCTAATAAAAGGGCAGTACGCCAAACGGAACCCTTACCCCTCGTCTATCGTGCGGTAGCAAAGCCAATCCATAGCCCCCTCTATTGCTAAGAATCTAGAACGCAAAAAGGGGGTTTTTAGTCCTACCAACCCACCCCTTGGCAAAAGCCTCTGGGAGCGGTCTTCACTTCCATCGGTCTCGCGTAAAATTTCCATCGGGCAGGAAATTTTACGCGAGGCTGACGGAAAAAAAATTCCTGCCCGATGGAAAAAAGTTTGTCCCAGTGCGAGATTTTTTTTAGCTTTGAGAAGCTAATCATTTTTAAAAATCAACATTATGAAGTACAAACTCGTTCAAAAAGGAAAACCAGGAGATGCCGAAGCTCCAAAGAAATGGTATGCCAACCCTGTAAAATCGGGCAGTGTAAATCAGAAAAGCCTTGCGAAAGAAATTTCGGGGCGGTCTTCCCTTACGGCAGGAGATGTTAATAATGTCATCCAAAACCTGTTGGATATCCTACCGTCCAAACTTGTAGAAGGCAACAGCGTACAGCTGGGCGATTTTGGGACCTTTAGAATTTCGTTTTCTAGCGAAGGGGCAGATACAGAGCAAGCCTTTACTACGGACAAAATCAAAGGGATTAAAGTCTTATTTACCCCTAGTACCGAGTTTAAGAAGACCCTTAGCGATATGAAATTTGAACAAGAGAAGTAAAGCCCCCTCAAACGCCACAGCCTAAAACAAAACAAAGACTTGGCGTAAAAGTAAGCCACAAAAGCCTCACCGCCACAGAGCCGTGGGGCTTTTGCGTGGGCTATACCCTAGCCTTAGTTGCGGCTTTTTCGCCAGCGATAAAACCACATCACCGATTATTTAGTATCTTTGCCCTATGATTAGAATTACTAAGATTTTCTCATTTGAAACCGCCCACGTCCTCTATAACTACGATGGTAAATGCAAGAATATGCACGGACATTCGTACAAACTCTTTGTTACCGTGAAGGGCGTCCCTATCAATGATTTAGACCACCCCAAAAACGGAATGGTAGTAGATTTTGGGGACATCAAAAAGATAGTGAAAGAAGAGATTGTAGATGTATGGGACCACGCCGTCTTGCTCAACGCCAGCTCACCGCACATCAGCCTAGGAAAAGAGTTAGAAGAAAAAGGGCACAAAGTAATATTCTGCAACTACCAGCCTACTTGCGAAAATATGCTTTACGACATTGCCACTAAAATCAAAAACAGACTTCCCAAGTCTGTGCAACTCGCCTACCTAAAGCTCCACGAAACCGAAAACTCCTACGGAGAATGGTTGGCAGAAGAAAATTAGCCTTTTAAAACAGAAGTTACCCACGCTATGACGATTACCTTAGAAGACGGAAAAAAAATCTACTTCGCCTCCGACCAGCACTTCGGCGCTCCCACTCCAGAAGCCAGTAAACTTAGGGAACAAAAGTTTGTACAATGGCTAGAAGACATTCGGCACGATGCCCAAGTGCTGTTTCTTATGGGAGATTTGTTTGATTTTTGGCACGAGTGGCAGTTTGTAGTTCCTAAAGGCTTCGTGAGGGTGCTTGGCAAACTAGCCGAACTTAAAGACCAAGGCATAGACCTCTACTTTTTTGTAGGCAACCACGACCTGTGGATGAAAGACTACTTTGAGAAAGAGCTCGGAATACCCGTTTTTTTTGAGAAAAGGTACGCCACCATCAATGGTAAAAGGTTTCTCCTTGCCCACGGCGATGGTTTAGGTCCTGGCGATAAGGGCTACAAAAGAATGAAAAAGGTCTTTACCAACCCTCTAGCCCAGTGGCTGTTCAAATGGCTTCACCCCGATATTTCAATGAGGCTTGCCCTGTACCTTTCCCAGAAAAACAAAATGATAAGTGGCGAGGAAGACAAAGAATTTTTGGGCGAAGACCGAGAGTTTTTAATACGCTATTCCAAAGAAAAACTAAAGGCAGAGCATATAGACTATTTCGTATTTGGGCATAGACACCTCCCGATGATTTTGGAGGTGGGAGCAGGAGCCTCTTATGTGAATCTAGGCGATTGGATTTCCTACTATTCTTATGGTGTTTTTGATGGGGCTCAATTTCAGCTTAAATACCTAGGCAACTTATGAGTGATTTTACCCTCACCACTTCCGATGGCTACCCTCTTGCGGTAAGCCTCTTTAAACCAGAAGTAGAGAACACTAATGGTAAATTATTACTCATCAATTCAGCAACAGGAGTAAAACAATATGTCTATTACAATTTTGCCAAATACCTAATGGCGAAAGGCTACACGGTAATTACTTACGATTATAGAGGCATCGCATCTTCTAAACCCACTAAAATGAAAGGCTTTAAAGCCAGTATGAGGCTATGGGGAACCGAAGACTATAAAACGTTGACCAACTACATCAAAACCCATTTCCCTCATTACGAGAAATATATTATGGGGCATTCCGTAGGAGCTTTGATTGCAGGAATGAACCCAGACACTAATCTTTTTAAAAAGATAATATTCATAGGAGCTCAAAACGCTTATGTAAAGCACTTAGATTCTAAAACCAGATGGGCTGCTTACTTAGGTTTTGGCATACTGCAACCTATACTTACCGAAATATTAGGGTATTTCCCTGCCTCTATTCTTGGTCTAGGAGAATCTCTTCCAAAGGGTGTAGCTTACGATTGGAGAAGGCTTATTCTCAACAAAAAATCTACTCTTAAACTACTAGAAATGTCTTATAACCATACAGAGCATCTTCATCAGGATACTTTGGTTCTCTACGCCGATGATGACAGCTGGCTCACAGAAAAAGGCGTTAAAAGTTTAATGGACACTTATCACAATCTTAAACCTGAATATCATATCATAAAAGCTGAACTTTCTCCTAAAAACAATATCGGACACATCAACTTTTTTAGAAGTTACAACACTCCACTATGGCACATTGTGGAAGATTACTTGAAATAAAAAATCCAACACTCTTATCGTGTTGGATTTTTATTTTGAAAGCATGTATTACACCTTACTTTTTAAGACTTCTGATGCCCATCTCATAAAGAGCAAAGCTCATTAAGTCGGCATTTTCGCCTATCACTTGGTCGGTAGAGCGTCCTGCTCCGTGTCCTGCATTCATTTCTATTCTAACAAGTGCTGGATTAGAGCAAGTCTGTTTTTCTTGCAGCTCCGCTCCAAACTTAAATGAGTGTGCAGGGACTACCCTATCGTCGTGGTCGCTAGTAATAATCATAGTAGAAGGGTAGCAAACGCCTTTCTTAACATTGTGTACAGGAGAGTAAGATTTTAGATATTCAAACATCGCTTTGTCGTCTTGTGCCGTACCATAATCGTACGCCCACCCTGCTCCTGCAGTAAAGGTGTGATACCTCAACATATCCAAAACGCCCACCCCAGGGAAAGCCACTTTGGCAAGGTCGGGACGCATCGTCATTGTAGCCCCCACAAGTAGCCCTCCGTTAGAACGCCCAGAAAGTGCCATAAATTCAGGAGAAGTATAACCTTTAGATTGTAAGTATTCGCCAGCCGCTATAAAATCGTTGAATACATTTTTCTTTTGCATTTTGGTTCCTGCATCGTGCCATTTTTTACCATACTCGCCCCCACCTCTAATGTTAGGCACAGCGTAGATGCCTCCGTTTTCCATCCACACCGCATTTACCACAGAGAACGAAGGCGTTAAACTGATATTAAACCCTCCATAAGAATAAAGAATGGTAGGGTTTTTACCGTCTAGCTTAAGCCCCTTCTTATAATTGATGGTCATTGGAACTTTAGTGCCATCTTTAGAAGTGTAGAACACTTGCTCCGAAACAAAATCATCTGGGTTAAACTTAACCTTTGGCTTTTGATACACCGAAGACGCTCCCGTTTCCACATTAAGTTTGTAGATGGTATTGGGTGTAATGTAGCTCGTGAAAGCATAGTACAATTCTTTTTCGGAATCTTTACCAGAGAATCCTCCTGCAGTGCCTTTACTAGGAAGAGTAATATCTCTCACTTTCTTTCCGTTGTAATCCATCTGCTGTACTAATGTTACGGCATCTTTCATATAATTAGCAAAGATATAGCCTCCTCCTGTGGATACTCTTAGTACATTTTCCGTTTCAGGAATCACATCTGTCCAAACACTAGGATTCTTAATATCAAACTTCACCAACCTCATATTAGGAGCACCTTTATCCGTAAGAGCATAGATAAAATCGCCTTTGGTATCTACCACATCTGTATTATAATCGTAGCCTTTCTGAACTGGGATAAAATCGGTGTTGTTTTTTAAATCTTTAATATAAAGCTCATTGCCATTAGTCGCATTAGCTGCAGAAAGGATAAGATAACGCTGGTCTTCGGAAACGCCAGCACTCATATATCTCCTTTTGAAATTTTCGCCCCCTATGATGAGTTGGTCTTGAGACTGCTTAGTCCCTAACTTATGGAAATACACCTTGTGCATATCGGTCTTAGCCGAAAGTACACTTCCGTCTGGTTTATCGTAACTAGAGTAGAAAAAGCCTTCGTCTCCTAGCCAAGAAATCCCACTAAATTTAACATCTACTAAAGTTTCGTCTATTGGTTTTTTAGTAATGGCATCTAGAATGATGATTTTATTCCAATCGCTACCACCTTCCGAAATTTTATACGCGACTAAGTTTCCCTTCTTATTAAAAGAAATACCCGCCAAAGAGGTAGTCCCATCTTTAGAAAACTGATTAGGGTCTAAGAAGACCTCTGTATTGCCATTCTTATCTTTTCTATACAACACCGATTGAGCTTGTAGCCCATCATTTTTATAGAAATAGGTATAATCGCCTTCTTTAAAAGGGGCTGAAATTTTTTCGTAGTTCCAGATTTCTTTCAGTTGGTCTTTAATTTCGTTACGGAAAGTGATTTGGTCTAGATAGTTCTGTGTAAAAGCCACTTGTCTCTTTACCCAATCTTTGGTATCCTCCGCACGGTCGTCCTCCAACCAACGGTAAGGGTCTTGTACTTGTGTACCAAAGTAAGTGTCGGTATGGTTTACTTTTTTAGTTTCAGGATAATTCATTTTAGCGGTTTTTTGTTGAGTGCTACAAGACGCCAACGCCACAGCAGCTACTCCTAAATACAAATGTTTAAACTTCATAACTAATAATTTAAGATTCTAATATTTGAGCCGAATGCTCCTTTGTTTTTACTTTATCTATAATCCTCGTACACACGCCATTTTCATCAAAAATAAAGGTGGTACGAACAATACCCATAAACTCCTTCCCCATAAACTTTTTAAGTTGCCATACCCCAAAAGCCTCTATGATTTGTCTTTCTTCATCGGCTAGAAGGTCATAAGGAAAGTTAAATTTATCGTGAAATTTCTTTTGTTTTTCCACAGAATCGGCACTCACACCCAAAAGAGTATAGCCTTGTTTTTGTAGAGCCTCGTAGTTCTCACTTAAATTACACGCCTCTGCTGTGCACCCTGGCGTGTTGGCTTTAGGATAAAAGAATATCACTAATTTTTTACCCTTAAAGTCTGATGCACTCACCTCTTTTCCGTCTTGATTTTTTACCGTAAAAGCAGGAAGGCTACCACCTATGTTTATCATAATGTTTATTTTTGTCCCAAATTTAGTTTAAAATGACCAAAAAACAAAGAGTCGAAATCATCATACAAGAGTTAGAACGCCTATATCCCGAGACGCCTATCCCTCTAGACCACAAAGACCCATACACCTTGCTGGTTGCCGTGGCTCTTTCGGCACAAACTACCGACAAGAAAGTGAATGAAGTAACCCCCCAACTATTTGCCGTAGCAGATACACCTTTCAAGATGAAAGAGTTGGAAGTTGATGAAATTAAAAATTTAATCAAAGAAATAGGTCTATCAAACACCAAAGCTAAAAACCTTAAAGCAATGGCGGAGCTGTTGGTAGAGCGACACCAAGGCGTAGTACCCCAATCTTTTGAAGAGTTGGAAGCCTTACCTGGTGTGGGACACAAGACGGCTTCAGTGGTGATGAGCCAAGCCTTTGGCGTTCCTGCGTTTCCTGTGGACACCCATATCCATAGGCTGATGACTCAATGGAAACTCACTTCTGGAAAAAATGTAACCGAAACTGAAAAAGACGCCAAAAAGATTTTTCCAAAAGACAAATGGAATAGCTTACATCTGCAAATTATTTTCTATGGTAGAGAATACTCTCCCGCTAGAGGTAAAGGCGATAAAGATTTTATTACCAAAATGCTTTTTGAAAAGAAGAAGGAATAATTTTTTCTTACCTCTATTCAAAACAAAAACCCCTAAAATTAGGGGCTTTCACTTTATTATATCAAGAAGTTTTGTTATAACTTCATAAAATTAAAGACTTACTCTTCTAAATCCTACGATTTCTACATCATCACCGAAAGACTTCACATATTCAGCTACTTTTTTGCTGTCATCTTTAATGAAGTTTTGGTCTAGTAACGCTTTCTCTTGGTCTAGAGTTGTGTTATCGCTGATGAATCTTTGGATTTTACCAGGAATAATTTTATCCCAAATTTGTTCAGGCTTGCCTTCTGCTTTTAGTTCTGCTTTAGCATCTTCTTCAGCTTGTTTTAGAACTTCTTCAGTAAGTTGTGCATAAGAGATGTATTTAGGTACATTCTTTAACGGCTTACCTAAACGAACTAACTCTTCGTTTTCTTTTTGTATTACAGCAATACGAGCTTCAGTTTCGCTAGCGATGTAAGCTGGATCAAAATCTTTGTAAGAAAGCGTTTCAGCTCCCATAGAAGCTACCTGCATAGATACATCTTTAGCTAAATCTGCCGCTTGGTCGAAGTTTTTAGAAAGAGCTGTAATAGCAGCGATTTTATTTCCTACGTGGATATAAGCTCCTAGATAAGCTCCTTTGATAGTTTCAAACGCTCCGATTTCAATTTTCTCTCCGATAACTCCCGTTTGCTCGATAAGTTTATCAGCTACGGTCATTCCTCCAAAGTCAGAAGCTAAAAACTCTTCTTTGCTAGAGTAGTTAATTGCTTGTTCAGCTAATTTGTGAGCGAGTGCTACGAAGTCTTCGTTTTTAGCCACGAAGTCAGTTTCACAATTAAGAGCGATGATAGCACCTGCAGTGTTGTCTGCATTTACTTTAGCAATAACAGCTCCTTCTGCAGACTCTCTGTCAGCTCTATTAGCAGCTACCTTTTGTCCTTTTTTTCTAAGGATTTCTATTGCTTTATCAAAATCTCCTTCAGCTTCTACTAAAGCCTTTTTGCAGTCCATCATTCCTGCCCCTGTAGTGTTTCTTAGTTTTGCAACATCTGCTGCAGCTGGTGAATACATAATAATAATATTTTTAGTTATTTTTTAATCCCTATATTTGGGCTTCTAAATAAACCCGTGCAAAGATAATAATTTTAACATAAACTAAAAATAGAGTTTTTGCGTAGTTTTGGATAATAAGTAAGGTGTTTAAATATAAACGAGATGAAAATAACATTTAAAGTACTAACAGTATGGGGACTGCTATTGGGTATGTGTGTTTTGGCTAAAGCACAGTCAAAATATACGCCGCAACAGGTGGAGGCTTCTGATGATATTAAGGTAATTGCTAATTTTATAAAGTATAATCCAGACCACCCCGATACCCCAAAATTTAAAGCCAAACTTTATAATATTCTCAATGGTAATACATCAAGTACTCCCAAGAATAAGACGGCATCTGCTCCAGTAGTGGAAAAAAAATCATCGTCTAAGACTAATAATAATACTAAAGGCACTTCTTCTAAGACAGAAAATGAGAAAGCTGCCGATATGATTAACCATCTTTTAGGCGATACACCTAACAAAAATGAGGCTTATTTTTCTGTAAGAAATAAGTCCAAATGTCCAATTATCCTTAAAATTAGTGATGGTAGAAGGACATTAGAACTAAATATCCCAGCTTTAGGTAGAAATGCGACTTTATTGCAAAAAGGGACTTACCAGTTTTCTTCTACAATATGCAATGCTCAATTTAACACTTCTAAAAAGGTAACTGATGATATGGAAATGATTCTAGGGAACTAGATATAAATAAAAAAGAGGTTGATAAAAACAACCTCTTTTTTGTTACCCTTTAAATCTGCCCATTGAAATAAATTTATCTTGTCTTTGAGATTCTAGCTCCTTAGCCGAGAATTTCTTAAAGGCTTTGATGTTATTTAAGATAGAGTTTTTCACATTTTGGTAAGCTACACTTGGGTCGTAGTGGGCTCCTCCTAGAGGTTCTTCTATAATACCATCTATAATTTTTTCTTTGAGAGAGTCTTGTGCTGTTAGTTTCATAGTAGAGGCTGCCTCTTCTTTATGCTCCCAGTTTCTCCACAATATAGCAGAGCAGTTTTCAGGAGAAATTACAGAGTACCAAGAGTTCTCCATCATATAAACTTTGTTACCCACACCTATACCTAAAGCCCCGCCACTAGCACCTTCGCCGATTACATAGCAGAAAATAGGGGTTTTAAGTTGACACATTTCGTAGATGTTTCTTGCAATAGCCTCGCCTTGACCTCTTTCTTCTGCTTCTAGACCAGGATAAGCCCCTGGAGTATCTATAAAAGTAACGACAGGAATATTGAATTTCTCTGCCAATTTCATTAGTCTAAGAGCTTTTCGGTAGCCTTCAGGGTTACTCATTCCGAATCTTCTGTGTTGTCTTTCTTTGGTCGTTCGTCCTTTTTGAGTGCCTATAAACATTACAGACTGTCCTTCAATTTTGGCTAAACCACCCACCATCGCGGTATCATCTGCGAAGTTTCTATCACCGTGCATTTCTACAAAGCTGCCTTCGTCTGCAATTCCTTTGATGTAGTCTAAAGTGTAAGGTCTGTTAGGGTGGCGAGATAACTGTACCCTTTGCCAAGGCGTAAGATTACCGTATATCTCTTTCTTTTTCTTGTTGATTTTATCTTCTATTTGGCTACACGCCGTTTTCATATCCACGCCACTTTCTTCGCCTACTAGAGAGCACTTTTCGTACTGCTCCATAAGTTCTTTTATAGGGGTTTCAAAATCTAAATATTCCATATTGATGAGATAATTTACCGTTCAAATTTAATAATTTTTTAATAAAAGAGATTTTACTTTAAAACCTCCAACGCCTTTTTTAATCTGTTAAGGCTTTCTTCTTTGCCAATGATTGCCATCAAATCTGGTACATCGGGACCTTTTAGCTCCCCAACGAGTGCCAAACGCAAAGGCATCATTACTTTACCCATACCTAAAGAATGTTCTGTTGCAAAATCGTGAATGGCATTTTTGATGGTTTCTGCATCGAAAGAAATAGCTTCTAGTACAGTTGTTAGAGCAGACATTACTCCGTGAGTGTCTTCCTTCCAAGCTTTTTTAACGGCTTTCTCATCAAAAGATTGAGGGGCTTCAAAAAAGAACTTTCCTTCCTCGTAGATATCCTTTACAAAAGTGGCTCTTTCTTTCATTAGAGAAACTATTTTCAGAAGTACCTCATCAGAAATTTGTTCAGAATTAACGCCTTCTATTTGTTTTAATTCTTCCAAAAGTTGGTCGTTAGATTTTTGTTGTAGATATTGATGGTTGAACCACTTCGCTTTGTCTAAACTAAATCTAGCACCTGCTTTGTGTACTTTGTAGAGGTCAAACTCCTGAACCATCTCTTCCATAGATAAAATTTCTTTATCGTCTGCTGGAGTCCAGCCGAGGAGGGCTACCATATTTATAAACGCCTCTGGGAAATAGCCAGATTCTCTGTACCCTTTCCAAACTTCTCCGCTTTCGGGGTCTTGGAAATCTAATGGGAAAACAGGGAACCCAAACTTAGCTCCATCTCTTTTACTTAGTTTACCTTTGCCTTCAGGCTTTAATATCAATGATAAATGAGCGAACTCTGGAGCGTCCCAACCCATAGCTTCATATAGGAGTACGTGCAACGCCATAGATGGCAACCATTCTTCTCCCCTAATTACGTGAGTAATTTTCATTTCGTGGTCATCAATAATATTAGCGAAATGATAGGTTGGCATTCCATCATTTTTAACTAAAACTTTGTCGTCTAGGTCGTTGGTATTTACGCTAAAGTCCCCTCTGATGATATCTTTAAGGCTTACAATTCTGTCCACAGGCATTTTAAACCTTACCACATAAGGCGTATTTTCGGCAAGTAGTTGCTCTACCTCTTCTTTAGGAAGGCTGATGCTATTTCTAAGTCTGCCACGAGTTCTGTAATTGTACGCAAAAACTTCGCCTCTGCTTTCAAACTCTTTTCGGATAGCGTCTAGCTCTTCTGGAGTATCAAAAGCGATGTAGGCATAATCTGTTTTTAGTATTTGGTTGGTATATTGGTCGTAGATGGCTCTTCGTTCCGACTGTCGGTATGGAGCATAAGGACCACCATGTTTAGGGCTTTCATCAGGGACGATGCCACACCACTCTAGTGCCTCCATAATGTACTCTTCTGCACCTTCTACATATCTAGCAGAGTCGGTATCTTCTATTCTAAGGACAAAATCGCCTCCGTGATGTTTTGCAAACAAATAGTCGTATAATGCCGTTCTTACACCTCCCAAATGTAAAGCTCCCGTAGGACTTGGTGCAAAACGAACGCGTACCTTTTCCATATTCTGATAATTCTTTTTTAAGGCAACAAATTTACAGAATGTAAACGCAAGTTTCTAATATTATTGAAGTTTTTTGGAGCTAATTATATTGTTGTGGTGATTTCGTTGCACAAATAGGTATGAGGCGTTTAATGTCTAAAAAAATTTGCATATCTAAAAAAATGCTTATACATTTGCCTCCAGTTTATGCGACACGATACCAGCTACATACAACAAAGTGAAAAAAAGTTGCAAAATTATTTGGCTATCTCAAATAATTTCGTAAACACACACACACACACACACACACACACACAGACTAGTTACCCGCGTACGCGTCGTATTATATAAAAAATTCTTTAGATTTTTATCATCAATCATAAATAATGTTCCGCCAATCTTCGTTGGGGGCATTTGGCGTTTGGCATACGCTAAGTTTTGTTTTCATAAATATCTGCTAGAAGTCCGTCTTTTTCATCAGCTGAATGGGTGGTTTGGGTTAGGGGCTTCTAGCGTACAGAGAGGATACTCTATTCTCTCTGTCTTAGCCTTTCCTCTCGTTTTGTGTGTGTTTAGAGGGGAAAGGCGTTTTCTTATTGGTTCAAT
>NZ_QXHU01000004.1:82671-249645 GCF_009663465.1 Riemerella anatipestifer | reverse complement strand
TTTAAAGTTCAAATATTCAAGGTTGAATAAGCGTACATATCCCTTAAACCTTAAACATAGAACCTTGAACAGCTTCAGCTCCTTGAACTTTAAACTTTTTTACAACTTCACAATTTAACAATTTAACAACCTAACAACTTAACCATCATCAATTAACAATTTAACAACTTAACATCTATAAACTTTAACATTATGAAAAAGATTTTATTCTGTGCGATGTTTCTGCCGATGGCATTACAGGCACAAGATGATTACAGTGGCAGAGTGGGCATTAACACCAGTAGCCCCAACGCAACTCTAGAAATTAGTAAAGAAGGGAATAATGAATCCAAAGGACTCATTATCCCTCGTTTAACGGCTACGGAAGTAAAAACAATGACCGACAATGGTAATGTAGGAGAAAACCAAAACTCTATGATGGTATATATTACCGAAGGCTTTGCGACACCAGATACAGACAAAGTAGGCAAATATGAGCTTATAGATGCCACAGGCTACTACTACTATGACCATAATACCGCTACCCCAGAAAACTCCCGATGGAGAAAAATAGGAACTGGAGTTTACACCGCTGGAAAAGGGATGAAACTCAATAATACAGAGTTCTCTCGCACAGGGCTAGAAGAAGTAACCGAAAACGGAAAAACAGGTTGGAGACTGATTGGACAAAATTCTGACGCAAGACTAAAGACGGGAAAAAGAGCTGTTGATTTATCTTATAGCCCAGAGATTTCTAATACAGAAGAATTTAATGTTTACGACTATAGCAATTCTTTTGATACCCCTACAGTTCGTCAAACACTTACTTTTGATAGACTGTGGTCAGATACAACGGTTCCCCATCCTTTTCGTTATAAAAGGGGGGCTTTTGGAGACTTATCAGTAGCTTTAGGGACATACGCAATGGCTGGTAATTTAGGTTCTAGTTCTTTAGGTGGAGTAAACACATACTCTGTTGGGCTATTTTCTACAGCTGTTGGAGGATATAATAATTTTGCAATAGGAAGTAACTCCATAGTTTTAGGAGGAAGTGGTAACGTTGCTGAAGCTACTGGTTCTTTAGTTGGGGGCGGTGAAAATTCTGGTGTGTCAAAATTTGTTACTATTTTCGGGTTACGAGCTACTCGAGAATCACGTGACAATAATGAATTAAGCGAGATCGCAACAGGTATAACTGACCATAAAAGACGCCTATTTGTGGTAGGTAACGGTTTTAATAGTAATTCCGATGCCTTTACTATTTTGCGTAATGCTAAAGTGGGGATAGATATAAATTATTTTGAGAATACTACTTCTGATGCCAAACTACAAGTAAATGGGGCTATAAAAATAGGTAGCAACTCTACTACGACAACTTATGGCACTTATGATACATCTGGCACAATGCCTTGTAATGAGAGTAATTATGGATCTATCAAATTTGAGAATGATAACTTCTACGGCTGTAAGTCCACAGGTTGGGTACTGCTTAATAATTAAAAATAAACCACAATATAAACTTAATAAATTATGTCAATTAAATTTAAAGTAGTAGAAAGAGGTCAGCCGGGTGTAAGCGACGGCGGTAACAAAAAATGGTATGCCAGTGCAGCCACAGACGGCGAGGTAGGTATAGACGAGCTCGTAAAACAAATTGAGAAGTTTTCTGCCCTCAGTGAGGCCGATATTAAAGGCGTTATCATCGCTTTAGAGAATGTGATACAAAATGCTTTGTCGGATAGCAAAATTGTCCGTTTAGAGAAATTGGGGACACTGTATCCTACCCTAAGCAGCGGCGGAGCCGCCACGGAGAAAGATTTTACCCAAAGCCTTATTAAATCGGTAGGTGTAAACTATCGCCCCGGTAAACGCATCTTAGATAGTATGAAGGCGGCAGGCTTTGAAAAAGTGAAGTAAACCGTCCTATCTATGCGCCTTAAAAAACTACCGCAGGTTTCAAGAGAAACCTGCGGTAGTTTTGTATAAAACCTGCGGTAGTTTTTAGTGAAACCTGCGCAGGTTTTTTAGCCTACCTAGCTTATCTTCGGAAAGCCTTTATTCATAGGGGGTACAGAACTGCGTTAGGTTTGTTTCAAAACAAAAGAAGGGCGATAAATATATACGCTTGTCCTTTTGTCTTGAAACAAACCTAACGGAGTGGTTCGGCGAAGCCAAAAGGACCAAAAGTTCAAGAGCAAAGGTTAGGTTTGGCTCCGCCGAACCACTCCGTTAGGTTTGCCTACGGCACGGGACTGCCCCCTGCTATTTGGAAGCTATCGCTCCCAATACCGCTACGGGGGCAGTCCCTAAACTTACCTTTGCTCGGCAGAGCGTTGATAATGGCTAAGTGGTGATAATTTAGCATTGCTTTAAATAAATATGTATGTCCTTTTGTCTTGAAACAAAAGGACCAAAAGTTCAAGACTAGAAAACTACGGCTAAAAATGGGGCGTCCATTCTAAAAGCCCTAGAACTCACGCCAAGGCTAAGTCCGACGCTTGTTCAAACAATAGGTCTTTTTTAACGAATGGACGCCCCATTTTCTTAACGCCTCCGTTTCCTTAGGTCGGAGAATGGAGCGGTGATAATTTAGTATTGCTTTAAACGGTCTTTGGTGATAGTAGGCTTGTCCTTTTGTCTTGAAACAAACCTAGCGGAGTGGTTCGGCGAAGCCAAAAGTACCAAAAGGTCAAGAGCAAAGGTTAGGCTTGCCTACGGCACGGGACAGCCCCCTGCTATTTGGAAGCTACCGCTCCCAATACCGCTACGGGGTCATTCCCTAAACTTACCTTTGCTCGGCAGAGCGTTGATAATAGCTAAGCAACTATAATTAAAGGTGGTTTTAAAATGGTCTTTGGGAGAGGAGTGCTTATAATATATATAGTATATCTGACCTCTAAGCCCGACGGCGTTAAGAACCTCGTTACTAAAGGCGTTAAAAAATACCCATTGTTTGAGCATTGGTGTGGGCAGGAGCGTTGGAGCGAGTTTTGGGGATTTTAGCCTTTAGTAATGAGGTTTAGCCAGAGGGGTTACAGTCTTGAATTTTTGCTTCTTTTGCTTCAAGGCAAAAGAAGGGAGATAAATATATATGCTTGTCCTTTTGGCTTGACCCAAACCTAACGAAGTGGTTCAGCGGAGCCAAAAGGACCAAAAAGTCAATACTAGAAAACTACGGCTAAAAATGAGTCTTCCATTCTAAAAGCCCTAGAACTCACGCCAAGGCTAAGTCCGACGCTTGTTCAAACAATAGGGCTTTTTTAACGAATGGACAACACATTTTCTTAACGCCTCCGTTTCCTTAGGTCGGAGAATGGAGCGGTGATAATGGCTAAATGGTTATCATTTAAAGTAGTTTTAAAATGGTCTTTGGGAGAGGAGTGCTTATAATATATATAGTATAAAAGAAAGCCTCACTTTACCCAAAAGCAAGGCTAGTTTTTGTAAAAAAGAAACTTCTACCTATTTTATAAGTTTAATCTTTTATTTCAAGTTCTACCACATAGCCCTCGTGGGAGCGGACATTCATTACACCACCATCTTCAAATGCTAAGTACTGCCCTTTAACTCCTTTTAAAATCCCTTGATATTCTTTTGTCTTACTTAGATTTATAGAAGTAATTTTTTCTAAGGGTGTATAAGGATATTTTAAACTATAAAGTTCGGACTCTACCACAAACTTTTGACTTTCCTTTGGGAATAAACCAACTACTTCCTCTCTTAACGCAAACAAATCTACCTCGCTAGTCCCATCATCAGAGAGCATTTTTCGCCAGTTGGTTTTATCGGATAAATGGTTTTTAAGAGCCACTTCTATAACTCCAGCTTCGTAGCGGTTTTCGGTCTTCGCTATGGGAAGAGCCTTTGTTGCTCCTTGGTCTATCCATCTGGTAGGCACTTGTGTTTGTCTGGTAACTCCAACTTTAACCTCTCCCGTATAAGCCAAATAAACTAAATGTGGTTGCAACTGTATTTTCCGTTCCACTTCTATATCTCTTTCTTCTATATCTAGGTGGGCTTTAGAAAGTTCGGGCTTTAGGATAGTTTCACTAGCGTAAGGGCTTTCAAAAAAGCATTTTTTACAAAACCCCATCTGGTACACAGGCTCATCGCTCCCACATTCCACACACTGAAATCCTATATGCTTTATACTCAACCTACGGTTAAACAAAGCGTTGATGTGCAGTAAATCATTAGATAAACTAAGGTAATATTGGATAGGTTCTGCCAGCTGTGCAGACATCTTGAGTACTTGCCCTGTAAATAACATCTTCTGTGAATTTTGCTCAAAAATACAGATTAAATTCGGCAGTAACAAACCTGTGAATTATCAGACTTTGCCACTACAAACAAAAACAATACATTTGCTATCTCATTTAATCTAATTATGAAACTACTTAACAACGCTCTCAAAAATTTAAAGAAAATAGTTGACAACTACCCAATGGTACTACTTTCGGCACTCATTTCTTATATTGCCATCGTTACGGTTATTATACGGGATACAAAGCTCGATTTTGTTTATAATATGGCGGTTATTGCCTTTGTTTCTGCCACGGGGATAGGCTTATTCTTTTCTCTAAAAAAGCTAAGTGATGTTATTGGCAAAAAATGGTTTCTTAATATCGTGGGTGTAGTGCTATTAGTGGGATATTACGCTATTTTTCCCAATGATGAAAACAAATTCAGCTCTCAGTTTGAAAATTTCACTTTTATAATCATTCCTATCACTGCGATTATCCATTTATTTATTTCGGTAGCTCCCTTTTTACCAAAGGTTAAAAACGAATACTCCTTCTGGAACTATAACAAAAACTTGTTTGTTAACTTCGTACTGTCCTCTCTATTCAGTAGTGCTCTAACGGTAGGAATTCTTTTAGCTATCAACATCTTTAATAGTTTATTCGGCATCAATGATAATTATAAAATATACCCTATCTTATTTTCTGGCATATCCATTTTGGGGAACACCATTATTTTCCTCCTTTTTGAAGAAAGAAGCAGAGAAGAAGAACGCACTAGTACTATAACAGAGTTCCCTATCGCACTCAAATTCTTCACCCAATACATACTTATTCCACTTCTATTCATCTATTTAGTGATTATGTACTTGTATGCCACCAAGATTATTTTCTTGTGGGAACTCCCTAAAGGCTTGGTATCTATCACCGTGATTAGTTATTCCTTAGTAGGGATATTCGCATTGCTTTTGGTACACCCACTAAAAAATGAAAACAGTAAATCTTGGGTTAAATGGTTCTCCAAAATATTTTACTTCTCGCTTGTACCAATGTTAGTATTGCTATTTGTGGCGATTTTCACTCGTTTGTTCGATTACGGAGTTACCGAGTCTAGATACTTTGTCCTTTTAATGGCGATATGGATTACCTTGTGCACCTTCTATTTCATTTTTAGAAAGAAGACTTCCATATCGTTTATTCCTAAAAGTTTGATGGCATTTTTAATCTTTGCGTTAATTTTCCCTTACTTTAATGCATTTTCTGTATCTAAGAGAAGTCAGCTAAACCGTTTGCATCAACTATTGTCCGAAAATGGACTACTCGTGAATGGCAAAATCAATTTTAATAAAACGATAAAGCGTTCTGTTTTTTATGAAATTAGTGATACAGGAAGATACTTAATTAACCGAAATGCAAAAGATGAACTCGCCCAATATCTTGATGAAAAACATTTTAAAAACCTAAACAAAGAGTTCCCTTATTTTGTAGAATATGACGATTTTACCACTATAAATGATGAAACAGGAAGCATTACTGAAAGAGGTAGTGAATATAAATATTTCAGTTTAACAGCTAGAACACAAGCGATACCTTTTGACGGCAAAGGTTGGATTCTAAGTACTGAATATGATAATAATACCGAACTAACAATAGAAAACAAATCGTTAAAGATAAATAGTAACCTACTCATAAGCCTAGATAATAAAGAAGTAAATTTTGCACCAGATATTACTGAATTTGCTAAAAACACCCCTATGGGCGAAGTAGAAGAAATGGCGTTCACAAAAAACCTTGAGGGCTACCGTATAACGATATACATTAACCGTATTGATTATAATGTTGAAAAGGAAGAAGTAACCTATGCGAATATAAAGCTTGTTACAATTCAAAAGCTTTAAAGCAAATACAACAGTAGTTGTACTATAAAATACCTTTATACGAAGTATTGCTAAAAACCGTTTTACTTTAAATTTTCTTACCTTTGACCTTAAAAAATTAAAAATGTCAGTATTCTACCATAAATTTGAAGTTCGTTGGAGCGATATAGACGCCAACAGACACCTTGCCAACTCTGCCTATGTGCAGTATTGTGCCCAAACAAGAATGGCTTTTATGAACCAACATAAAATGGGACTTGCACAGCTTAATCGTTGGGGAATTGGTCCTGTACTTCTTCACGAAAAGTATTCGTTTTTTAAAGAAATTTATGCAGACCAAACGGTTTATGTTTCTTTGGAGGTTTCGGGCGTGTCAGAAGATGCCAGCATCTATGCTTTTACTCACAAGTTTTATCTACCTGATGGTACTCACTGTGCCACTTCAGAAGTAATGGGCGTATGGATAGACACTATGCTAAGAAAAACCACCACGCCACCTGATGATATTTTGGTAAGTCTGGCACCCTATAAAACAGAAAACACCAAAACACTAAGTAGAGAAGACATCAAAAATCTTCCTTTCAGACCAGAAAATATAAACCCTTCTGTTTTTCAATCTTAATTTTTAAACTTCATTATGTTAGAAGAAAAGAAAATGGCACTTACTCCAGTTTCTCAATTAGGAGAGTTTGGACTGATAAAACACTTAACCGACAAATTCAGTTTAAAAAACACCTCTTCGGAACTAGGCATAGGAGATGATGCTACCATCATCAATCCAGAAAACAAAAAAGTAGTTGTTTCTACCGATGTTTTGGCAGAGGGCGTACATTTTAATTTAGGTTATGTTCCGCTAAAGCACCTAGGGTATAAGGCTGTTGTAGTCAATCTAAGTGATATTGCAGCTATGAATGCCACACCTACACAAATATTGGTTTCTGTAGCGGCTTCCAACCGTTTTCCTGTAGAGGCTTTTGACGAAATTTATGCAGGTATCGCTTTAGCTTGCGAACGCTACAATGTAGACCTTGTAGGTGGTGATACTACCAGCTCCCAAGCAGGACTTATATTGAACATTACAGCCATAGGACTCGCAAACGAAAATGAATTAGCCAAACGAAGCGGCGCTAAACCTAACGACCTATTAGTAGTTACAGGAGATTTAGGTGGTGCATATATGGGGCTGCAAATTCTAGAACGAGAGCATTCGGTGTACTTAACCAATCCTAATATGCAACCAGAAATGGAAGGCTACGACTATATCCTAGAACGCCAACTAAAACCCGAAGCAAGAACGGACATCAAAAAGACTTTAACCGAATTGGACATCACTCCAACCTCAATGATAGATATTTCTGACGGATTAGCTTCGGAGATTCTGCACTTGTCTGACCAAAGCAAAGTAGGTTTTAGATTGTACGAAGAGAAAATCCCTATGGATACTCTTACTATAACTACCGCAGATGAGTTTAATCTAAACCCTGCAATGGCAGCCCTTAACGGTGGCGAAGACTATGAACTCTTATTCACCATTTCTCCAAACGATTATGAAAAGATAAGAAACCACCCAGATTTTACTATTATTGGTCATGCTACGGAGCTAGAACAAGGCAATTATTTGGTACTAAGAGGAAGCGAACAGCTCACGCCACTCACTGCACAAGGCTGGGACGCACTCCTTTCAAAGTAAATATTTTTCATAAAGAATAAGGCTTATACTTTTTTCCGTATAAGCCTTTTTTTGAACAATCAATGTTCTGTTTTTTCTATCAGATTTTCATTTTCAAAATTATGAAGTTTTCGTTTTTGTCTTTCCAATAAATTTCTCACATTTTCCGCAGAAGTATCAATCCCCATACTGATAGCCTCTGCCACAAGCCTTTCTATATTGCTTTTCTTCATTTTTCGTATTTCTGAAAAGGTGGCTGGGGTAGCCTTTTTGTATCGCGAGTCTTGTAAAGAAAGTGCTTTGCCGTTGAGGTTATCTTTGAATGTAGATTTTACCAATTCAAAACTAAACTCGCCATCTTCACTTTCTATTTTCACCACCAAACCTGGCAAGCCTGTAAATTTATAAGGTCCGTAAGGCAACGGAATCTCTGGGGCATACCAAGCCACCCAATCTCTACCCTTGTAGTGTAACGTTGCTTTTTTGCAACTGAAAGTATTGATGGTTTCACTTTCATTTATCAATTTCCAATCTTTGATAACTGGCTCTTTATAAGTATATGAACTACTTCCATTTCCCTCAAAATAATGATTTTCTTGGCTGGTTTGTAAAACGCTATAATCATATTTGTTTTTCAATCTATCAGACATTGCAACATTAATAGGTCGTCCTTTTGGTGTGGCGGCAAAAGCTCTGTAAATATCACTTTGTCTTGCAGAGTCATTTTTCGCCATATTTTCACTAAAAAAGAAAGCCTTGTCCTTTAAAACCTGCAAAAGAAAAACTTCCTCATCTACGAAAGAATTAGTTTTATCCAATTTCGCCTTTAAAAGATAGGCAAATTCTACTTCCAGCGTATTTTCATCATTCTTTTGAGCTAATAATAATGTGGAGAAAATTAAGCCTAAAAATATTACTATATTCTCTATTTGTTTCATTATAATCTTCAATTTTTTGCCAAGATAAAACTTTCGTCTAAATATCCAAAAGTTTTTTATAAAATATATCTAATTAAATAAAAAACACTTTGTAATTCTCGTTTTTCATCTTTCGTTAAAGAAAAAATAAGTAAATTTACAACCTCTAATTTGAACCAAAATCTATAATAAAAATGATTAAACAAAACTGGACCACTCAGGAAATATTAGACATATACAATCTTCCTTTTTTGGAGCTTATCTATAAAGCGGCTACTATTCATCGCCAATACCACGACCCTAATAAAATACAAGTATCCTCACTCATTTCTGTAAAAACAGGAGGGTGTCCAGAAGATTGTGGTTATTGCCCTCAAGCAGCAAGATACCACACAGAGGTTAAAATCCACGAGATGTTACCTGTAAACCAAGTGAAAGCTCAAGCCTTAAGAGCCAAGCAAAATGGTATTTCTAGAGTGTGTCTAGGGGCAGCGTGGAGAAACGTAAAAGACGGTCCTGACTTTGACCATGTATTAGATATGGTAAGAGAGGTAACTAAACTAGATATGGAAGTATGTTGCACCCTAGGAATGCTTACCGAAAATCAAGCTAAAAGACTAGAAGAAGCTGGGCTATACGCCTATAACCATAATATAGACAGTTCCGAAGAATATTATAAAGAAGTGATTTCTACTCGTGCTTTTGAAGACCGATTAGAAACCATCAATAATGTAAGAAAAACCTCTATCACCCTTTGTTCTGGAGGGATTATTGGTATGGGAGAAAGTGTGGAAGACCGCTGTGGAATGCTAAAAGTTTTAGCCAATATGATGCCGCAGCCCGAAAGTGTTCCAATCAATGCTTTGGTTGCCGTAGAAGGAACACCTATGGAAGACCAAGAACCTGTAAACATTTTTGAGTTTGTAAGAATGGTAGCTACTGCTAGAATTGTTTTGCCTAAAACTCAAGTAAGACTTTCCGCAGGAAGAACCGAGTTCTCTAAGGAAGGACAAACCCTTTGTTTCTTTGCAGGTGCCAATTCTATTTTTGCAGGAGATAAACTATTAACCACCCCTAACCCTGATATTAACGAAGACAAAACCTTATTTAACCTATTAGGAATAAAACCTCAACAGCCTTTTGAAAAACACGCCAAAAGAGAGGTAGTGGATAAAGAAAATAGCCGATACACTGCTCTAGGAGAAAACCCTAAATGGACGAGGCCTAATCATAAAATCCCAAGAAACGAAGAGAAAAGAAAATCTAGTAACTTTCTAAAAGATAATGAATAAAAATATAAACGATTACCTTGGGCTCTTCCTTCGTTCTTTTTTGCAAGGATTAGTTATTATTGGTCCCGTTGCAGCAACGGTATGGATTATTTGGTATATTGTGTCTAGTATAGACAATATTATCCCCTCTATTGCAGAGAAATTTCCAGGGCTTATCTTTATATTGGTAATCAGCAGTACCGCACTTATAGGCTGGCTTGGTAATAAATTTTTATTAGGAAGAATTTTAGTAGATAGTATGGATTATCTACTTGAGCATACGCCAGGTATCAAATTTATTTACACTTCTTTAAAAGATGTAATGTCTTCTTTTGTTGGAGACAAAAAGAAATTTAACATACCTGTACTCATCAAAACTAATGATTCTCCAGAAGTTTGGAGAGTAGGCTTTCTTACTCAAAAAGATGTTTCTATCATGGGACTTCAGGAGCATGTATCGGTCTATCTTCCGCATTCTTATGCAGTCTCTGGCTGGGTAGTTTTAGTAGAAAGTAAAAATGTAAAATTATTAGAAAATATCAACGCTGCTGATGCCATGAAATTTGCTGTAAGTGGTGGAGTTGCTGGATTTCCTAATAGTGTTATAACGAAAAAGAAGGTTAACTTAAGTTAACCTTCTTTCAATAATTTTATTTTCGTTCAATAGGATTATTATTTTCGTTTAAAAACTTTTTCAGTTTTACTTCTGCTTCTTTTATTTTATCTACAAAATAAGAACCATCTGGAAGTTTATATTCTTTCATTGCTGGATTATTAAAATGTGTTTTAATAGAAGCAAATGGATCTTGCTTATAGTTTTGATAAACTTTATCAAACTTCTCACGAGTTACCTCTATCCCATTCCCCGCACCAAATTCTTTCATCATTTTATCCATATATGGTGTTGCTTTTTCTTCAGAAAGTTTCTCATTCCCTTTAAGCACCCACTGATAATGGTTTTGAGTATCTTCTATTTTAACAATAAGCCCTGGTAAACCATAAAATTTATACGGACCATCAGCAAAAGGAATATCCGTAGTAAACCAAGCTACCCAATTCCTTCCACCAAAAGAAGTGGTTGCTTTTTGTGTAGAATAATTTTCTATCGTAGCTTTATCTGATTCTATTTTCCAATCCAGCTTTACAGGCTCTTTATATACGAACTTTTTCTCTAAAATAAAATCTTCATAAGCTACCTCTTTAATTGGGTAAGGCTTTACTATAGAATAGGTAAATTTACCTTGTTTTAATCCAAATTTTTCTTGGTCGAACATATTACCTGTTCTCTTAGCTTGTTCCATAAAAGCCTTCATCAGCGAATCTTGAGAAACCGCCATATAATCTCTATAAACCGATTTGTCTTTCCACACATCTAATACCGTAAGTTCTTTTTCCACCTTGTTAGCAGAATCTTTGCTTGGCTTAAAAGTCATTTCATAAAAGAAACGATTAACCTCCTGTGCAGAAAACAACCCTGCTAAAAGAAGTAACACTAAAAGATTTATTTTTTTCATAATTAAAATTTTATTCTAAACAATAAGTAGCAAAATCATTAAATTTGTTACAACATAATTTACTAAAACACCTGTTTTTTATTTCATCAGCTCCTTAGCCTGTTCTAAGGCAGCATCTGTAATCTTAGCACCTGACAAGATTTGAGCTATTTCGTGTAGCTTTTCATCTTCTGATAACGAAATAATTCTAGACTGCGTTCTGCCTTCCACCTCGCTTTTAACCACTTTGTAATTATGATGTCCTTTAGCCGCCACCTGTGCCAAATGAGTAATCACTATCAGTTGCATATCTTTAGCCATTTCTTTCATCACCTTCCCTATTTCTTCTGCCACCCTTCCAGAAACGCCAGTATCTATTTCGTCAAGAATTAAAGTTGGTAAAGCTGTTGTTTCCGCCATTATTTTCTTAACACTTAGCATCACTCTAGAACGCTCTCCGCCAGAAATCGCCGTCTGTATAGGTTTAAGCGGAAATCCTGTATTGGCTTGAAATAAGATATTGATGTTTTCTTTCCCAAAAGAATTAAATGTTTCCGCTTCCAAAAAACTAACTTCTATCTTGGCTTTCTCTAGACCTAACTGTTTCAGAAGTTGCTCTATTTTATCTTTGAACACAAGACTGGCTTTAATCCTAGTTGAAGACAATTCTTTTGACAAAGTTTCTAGCTGAGCTAAAGATTGTTCCAACTTTTTAGTAATATCATCTATCTTCTGCTCTAATGTATCAAAGCTGTTTTGCTCTTCAGACAGTTTATTTTTAATAGCTAGTAAATCCTCCACTGTATCTACTTGATGCTTTACAAACAGTGTATTGATTTTATTAACTATCGTTGTAAGTTCAGACAGCAAATGAGGATTCATTTCTATTTTTTCCGCCTGATTTTCTACTTCGCTTACAATATCTTTAAACTCCTCAAATACAGATTCTAAACGCTGACTCACCTCATCAAACTGAGAGGAAGCCTCCGATACTCTATACAGTTTCGTTTTAGCGTCCGCCAAAGCATCTAACACCCCAATTTCCTCTTGATGAAAACGAGCAATCACCGCAGCTAAATTCTCCGATATAAATTCTGCGTTTTCTTGTGTGTTCAACTGGTTTTTAACCTCTTCAAAATCTATTTTATCTAAGGCCAATTCTTCTAATTCTTGGAGTAGAAAAGATTTATAATCTCGCTCTTTAAGTCCTTCTGATAACTGATTTTGAGCTTCTTCTAAATCCTTCTTTAAATTCTGATAAGCCGAAAAAGTCTTTTGATATTCTGCTAAAATAGACTGATTTTGTGCAATGCCATCTATAATCTTAAATTGATAAGCCTCGGTAAACAACAACGAAGTTTCAAACTGCGAATGTATATCCACCAACTTAGATGACAAATTTTTAAGAACATCTAATGTTACAGGAACATCGTTCACAAAAGCCCTAGACTTGCCACTTGGGAGGATTTCTCGTCTAATGATGGTGGGGTTTTCAAAGTCTAAATCATTCTCATTAAAAAAGGATTTTAAATCGTTGGAAACTTCAAACTCAGCCTCTACAACACTTTTTTGTTCTGTATCTGCCACGGCTTTTAGGTCGGCTCTCTCACCAAGTATTAGTCTTAAAGCTCCCAAAATAATAGATTTACCAGCTCCTGTTTCTCCTGTAATGACCTGCAAACCCTCATTAAGATTTAAACTCAATTTATCTATAAGGGCAAAATTTTGTATGTAAATTTTATTTAGCATAAGCACAAAAATACGAATTTAACTTTCAGCTCTGAAAGAAAATATTAGCTAGGTATCTCCTGTATTTTAAACTCATTTCTGAGCAAAGCTAACTTTATTTCGTTTTTCAAATCGGAAGAAACTTTATCTACTTTTATTTTTAACTTCAAGAGTTTATCATAAGTGCTTATCTGGTGATACCAATCGTAAAATCCATAGCCTGATACCTGTCCTTTTTCTATCAACAAAAACGATTTTTCGCCTCTCGTCCTACCCTGTCCTGTAAGAAGGATATTTTTATCTTTAAAACTTAAAAACTGTTCAATAGCTTCTTTGTGGTTTAAAACTTCGTGATTTTTAATAAAATTAAGCACTTTTCTACCCTGCGAATAGGTTTTAAATTTAATCATAGGTGATAACGATATATCTCTACGCACTCGTTTGACTAACCATTCATCATTTTCAAAAAAAAGTCCATACGGCAAATGTGTCGTTTTGGCAAGACCTTTAGTCTTCATTATCAGCTTTGCAAACAACTCTGACGCCACTAGTTCATAGGAAATCTGTTCTACTTCGTTTTGTATTTTTTGCCACTTTTTCGATTTAGCATTAAATACCTTCTTCGCAAACTTGTAAATACCATCTGTAGCCTCGGATAAAATAACCTTTCCTCCAGCGTCTTGGAAATAAATAATCCCTCGTTTTGCTGGTAAATCTTGGGTAAGTGTTTTAACTTTATTGAGGTAGGTTTTTGCATTAGCTTCCTCAAAATGGGATTGAATAATCTCGTTATCTTTATCCTTAGTCATCAGCAGTTTAAAAAGGTCTAGCGTTGCTCTAGCATCACTACTTGCCCTGTGATGTTCTGCTAAAGGTATTCCTAAAGACTTTACCAATTTCCCCAAAGAATAACTTTCTTCATTAGGAATGAGTTTTTTGGCTAAAGGTATGGTGTCTAATGTTTCTATACTGAAATGATAACCCAACCTCTTAAAAGACTGCCTCAACATTCTATAATCAAAATCTACATTATGCCCTACTAAGGTGCTTCCCTCGGTGATTTCTATAATTCTTTTAGCAATTTCGTGAAATTTAGGAGCAGTTTTAACCATTTTAGGCGTGATGCCCGTCAGTTTTTGCACAAAATGAGAAATATCGGCTTCTGGATTTACCATAGAGATAAATTGATCCACAATTTTGTGTCCATCATAACGATAGATAGCGACCTCTATAATACACTCCTCTCGGAATACACCACCATTACTCTCTATGTCTATTACCGAATACATTTAGCTTTGAAATAAAAAAGCCTCCCTGTAACCAGAGAGGCTTAAAGTAGCCCGTAGGGGAATCGAACCCCTCTTGCAAGAATGAAAATCTTGAGTCCTAACCGATAGACGAACGGGCCATTACAATTATTAAGCTAATCTGTTAACATGCTTAGTTAACTTACTCTTCAAATTAGCCGCTTTATTTTTGTGAATTATATTTCTTTTAGCAAGCTTATCTATCAAAGAAACTACCTTAGGCAATTGCTCTAACGCAACTTTTTTATCTTCTTCATTTCTTAATACTTTCACAGCTGTCCTAGTAGTCTTGTGATAGTATCTGTTACGAAGCCTTCTAACTTCATTCTGTCTTATTCTCTTAAGTGCTGATTTATGATTTGCCATAACTTTACTAAAAACTTGGTTGCAAAAATACTTTTTTTTTTTTAAATTACCAAAACTATTTTAAAAAAAAATTAAATTTAGTAGCCTATAGGGGAATCGAACCCCTGTTGCAAGAATGAAAATCTTGAGTCCTAACCACTAGACGAATAGGCCATTTCAGTTTTGGACTGCAAAAATACAGCTTTTTTTGAAATTACAAAATTTTTACCAACTATTTTATAACTTTTTCTACAACAATATTTTTAATACCTTTATTTTCAATAGATTTCATTTCAGAAATAGCTTCTTCTAAAGTAGAGAATTTACCATAGGTATAGTAAAATTTACCACCATTTCGGTTTCTTTCAACATTATTATTCAATGTTTTAAGTATATAAGAATCATTCCCTAACTTTTTATCTGTAACAGCTACTTCTAAAGTATAATACCCCTGCGCTAACTTCTGATTAGGTACAAAACCTATGGCTACAGCATTTCTAAAACCAGCATCTTTTGCTGTTTTCACATTAGCATCTTTTATAGAAGCATAATTTGTAGTCCCATAATAATATTTATAGAAGTTACCTTCTTTCATTGTAAAAATATAGTTTAGTCCTTTCAATGCGGGATCACCGTCATTAAATTTATCAGCAGAACTCATCAGCAGAACTCTAAAATCATTTTTTAGGGGCTGCTCCTTAGGCTTCTCTGGCACATCATTAAAACTAGGCCTCCCACTTGTTTTATCATGAAGTTTCTTGTATGCTATCACTGCGTTATATATACTTTGAACCACAGCTTTTTGTCCAGAATCTGAAGATAAATAAGCCGCCTCATCATAATTACTAATGAACCCCATCTCTATAAGTACCGAAGGCATAGCATTCAACCTTAGTACATGAAGATTCTTTTGCTTAACTCCTCTAGAAAATCTTTTATCTTTATTTACAAAGTTATCCTCCACAAAACTTCCGAAAATAAGGCTCCGTTCTAAATATTTTTGTTGTTGAAGTTTCAATGCAATCAATGATTCTGGTGATTTAGGATCATAAGATGCAAATGTCTGTTTATCCTCTTCATCTAGAAAAATAACATCATTTTCAGACTTCGCTACTTCTAAGTTTGCCGCATTTTGATCTGGTCCTTGCACAAAAGTTTCTGTACCATAGGCACTACTTTTTGCTGCATTACAATGTATAGAAATAAACAAATCGGCCTTAGAACGGTTAGCTAAATTAGTTCTATAAGTTAAATTAGGATATGTATCTTCCTTTCTTGTATAAATTATTCTGAGATCTTTATTTTTTTCTAGCATCTCACCTAACTTCAATACTACTGAAAGAGTAACATCTTTTTCCCTCACTATCCCCAAATCACTATAATTTCTGTAAGCACCGTGATCACTTCCTCCATGTCCAGCATCAAGAACGATAGTGAATTTTTTTTGAGCCGCTATAGTTACAAATAAAACACTAAAAAAAAGGGCTAAATATTTTTTTATAGGAAATATGTGTTTAATCGTGTTCATTTTTGATAAATTTTACTAATTTTGGAGCCAAATTTTCAATATAAAGCATTGGCAAAAAACAGCTCCAAAAATACTTTACTTATTTTAATTATCCTAATTTTTAACAATTTTTTAGCACAAAACACCCCTCGTACAAATGCTAAAAATATTGAGGATAAATCTGTAAAAAAGGACAGCCTATCCCCTCGTAAAGAATCCCTCGAGGGTACCGTGAAAATGCAATCCGAAAACCAAAGGAATGATGTTCAAAAGAAAATGACTTACCTTAACAAAAAGGCCAAAGTACAGTATTTGGATATGACTATAGAGGCAGATTACATATCCATAAACTGGGAAAATGGAGATATTTTCGCAAGAGGGGAGCAAGACGAAAATGGGAAAATTATAACTCCCGCTTCCTCTACTCAAGCAGGTAAAAAATACGAATATAACGAGGTTAAGTTTAACTTTAAAAATAAAAAGGCTATTGCCTACAATGCTAGAACCGAAGAACAGGAAGGCGTTATTGTAGCTCAAAAAACAAAAAAGGTAAACGACTCTGTTTTCTTTATGCGAAACGGAGTTTACACTACTGATGAATATTTTTTAAAGAAAAAAGACAGTCTTGCAGACTATCATTTAGCAGCACCTAATATCAAATTGATTAAAGGGAAAAATGCCTCAAGGGTAATTACAGGACCTATACAAATGTACATAGAGCAAGTCCCTACCCCTCTAGTAATGCCATTTGCAATACTCCCCTTTTCTGATAAAAGAACCGCAGGCATCTTAATTCCGAGTTTTGGAGAAAGACAAGATGTAGGTTTTTTCCTGAATAACTTTGGTTATTACCAACCTATAGGTGAACACTTTGATTTAAAAGTCTTCTTAGATTTTTATACCAAAGGAAGTTGGAACATTCGTCCCGAGCTAGGTTATAAGAAAAACTACAAGTATAATGGTGTCTTCTCTGCAGATGTAGGTACTACAGTGCACGGTATAAAAGGACTCAGTACTTACTCTAAATCTAGTACTTATCGTATTACTTGGCGACATACTCAAGATGCTAAAGCTAATCCATTTTTTAACTTTTCTGCCTCTGTAGATATGGTTAGTAATCGTTTTTACAACAATACAATCAATAACAATTATATCTTCAATCAAGATGTTCTTAGAACACAACAGAACTCCGCCATTAGCATTACCAAAAGATTTCTCAATCTACCTATAAGCATCACAGGAAGTGCCACTTACTCTCAAAATTTCGCCACAGGAGATGTTAATATCAGACTTCCTCAGCTCAATGTAATGATAAACCAATTCTACCTATTCAAGCCTAAAACAGGCGTAAGAACTGGTCTACTAGAAAACATTTATGTAAACACAGGGCTATCATTGGATAACTATGTAAATACCTCTCAAAAGCAAGCCTTCACAAAAGATATGTGGAGTAATATGCAAACTGGTATAAAAATCCCCGTATCATTAACTACCAATACATCTGTAATGAAGTATTTTACACTCTCTTTGGGCGCAAACTTCAATAATGTATTAACTACAAAAACTCTAAACAAAAGCTACGACCCTATAAGTAACACCACAGTAAATACCTATCAAAATAATATTGCTGGGTACTCTACTTTTTCTACTTCTGCTGGTTTACAGACCGTAATTTATGGGCAAGCCAATTTTAGGAAAGGAGCAAGGATACAAGCCATAAGACATATGGTTTCTCCTAGTGTGAGCTTTTCTTATACACCTGACTTTGGTAAATCTAATTGGGGATATTACCGAAACTTTTACGGTGCAGATGGTTCTATAAATTCTTATTCTATATTTGAAGGAAGTATTTTTGGAACACCCTCCCGTGGGCTATCTCAAACTATCAGCTTTAACATCAATAATAATATTGAAATGAAAGTTCGGTCTAAGACAGACTCTACTGGAGTTAAAAAGATTAAAATATTTGAAAATATCAATATTTCTGGAGGCTATAACTTTGCGGCTGAAAAATTCAAATGGTCAGCTTTCAATATCAGCTCTCAAAACTCACTCTTTAATAATAAGCTGAATATAAACTCTAGCCTTTCATTAGACCCTTATAAAATAGTGTTCAGTTCAGACTCCAACATAGGAGAACGAGTGGATAAGTTTGGATATTTTAACCTTCAAAATTTTAATGTTCAACTATCTTATCCTCTAAGTAGTGCTTTATTCGCAAGTAAAGACAAGGACAACCAAGCAAAGTATAAAACCAAAGGCAGTATAATGCAAGAGAAATATTCTTTTGATGATGATAACTATGCCCATTTTGAACAGCCTTGGACACTAAACATCAATGCTAATTACAACTACTCAAAGGTTCAAACAAGATTTGGCACTAAAGTAGCTTCCATAGGACTAGATGGTAACATAAAATTAACTCCATTTTGGACTATCAGTGGTAGTACCCATTACGATTTAATTAGCAAAGAGTTAGCTTACGGAAGATTAGGCTTCTCTAGAGACCAAAGGAGTTTTACTATCAACTTTAACTGGGTACCTTTCGGAAGGTTTAAGGTCTATGATTTCTTCATCGGCATCAAAGCCAACATATTAAGAGACGCAGTAAAATACAGAGAACGTAGTTTCCCACAACAAAGCGATTTTTAATTTTTTAAACACTTCTTTTAACACCAAGAAAAAAACTTTTATATTTGCTCTCTCAAAATTTAAACTAATACCAAACATCATAAATATCATGAAAACAATTATATCAACCAATAACGCTCCTGCTGCCATAGGTCCTTACTCACAGGCTAATATGGTAAATGGGGTTTTGTATATTTCAGGGCAAATCCCCATCAATCCTAGTAATGGCGAGTTGGTTACAGGAATAGAGAATGAGGCTCATCAAGTAATGAAAAACTTGGAAGCCATACTAAAAGAGGCAGGAATGTCTTTCTCTAATGTCGTAAAATCCACTATTTTCTTGAAAAATATGGATGATTTTGGCCTCGTTAATGATATCTATGCATCTTATCTAGACAGCACACAGCTCCCTGCTAGAGAAACTGTACAGGTGAGTAAATTACCTAAAGACGTGAATGTAGAAATTTCTATGATTGCACACCAATTTTAAATGGACTTTGTTAGAAATACCATAGGAGTTTTATTAGGTCTAACCGCCGCAGGGCTTATCATCACACTAGGAGTTAGGCTGAATCCTTCGTGGATAAATTATAGCACTTTTTCTCCCTTTGAACAATGGGAAAAGGTACTATATTCTGTAAAAAATAAAAACGGATTTTTTATTGCATTGCTTTTCTCCTCTGGTTTAGCTGCCACCATAGGTGGTGTAACCACAGCTATTGTTGTAAAATATGCCAAAGTGGCTTACGCCATTCTAATAGGCTTTATTCTTTTATTTCTAGCGATGCTAGACATCATTATCTTTCCATACCACCCTACTTTTTATAAGATAACTATATTTCTAGTATTCTTTCCATTCTCTTGGTTAGGAGGAAAAATAGTAGAAGTAATTTATAACAAAGGCAAAAAGAAGCGTAGAACTAACACAAACTAAAAACTAGCCTTAACCTCCTCTAAATCCATAAAAATAATCGAATTTATCTTCGCTTTTTTACTCAGAATTAGCTAAATTTGTAGAGTTATTTTTAAAAATATAATACAATGAGTTACATTTCTTACATTGAAGCAAGACAAATTTTAGATTCTCGTGGTAATCCTACTGTAGAGGTAGATGTATTCACAGAAAATGGTGCTATGGGTAGAGCGGCTGTTCCTTCTGGAGCCTCTACAGGAGAGCACGAAGCCGTAGAACTTCGTGATGGTGGTTCAGAATATGTTGGAAAAGGTGTTCTAAAGGCTGTAGAAAATGTAAGGGAAGTTATCGCTCCTGAACTTATAGGTCTTCCTGTTTTTGACCAAAACTTGATAGACCAAGTGATGATAGATTTAGACGGCACTGCTAATAAAGGTAAACTAGGCGCTAATGCTATACTAGGAGTTTCTCTTGCAGCTGCAAAAGCTGCCGCTACCGAGCTTAGAATGCCTCTTTATAAATACATCGGTGGTGTAAACGCAAATACACTACCTGTTCCTATGATGAATGTTATCAATGGTGGTTCTCACTCTGACGCTCCTATTGCATTCCAAGAGTTTATGATTATGCCTGCAAAAGCAGATTCTTTCTCTCACGCTCTAAGAAAAGGAACTGAAATATTCCATAGCTTAAAATCTATCCTTAAAGGAAGAGGATTGTCTACAGCAGTAGGAGACGAAGGTGGTTTTGCACCTACATTCAACGGTACAGAAGATGCTCTTGACACCCTTCTACAAGCAATAGAAAAAGCAGGGTACAAACCAGGTGATGACATTATGCTTGCACTAGACTGTGCTTCTTCAGAGTTTTATGTAGATGAAACTTATGATTACAGAAAATTTGAGGGAGACAAAGGGGCGCACAGAAGCAGAGAAGAACAAGTGTCTTACCTTGCTGAATTAACTCAAAAATACCCTATCATCTCTATAGAAGACGGTATGCATGAAGACGACTGGCAAGGTTGGAAAATGCTTACAGATAAAATCGGAGATAGAGTACAATTAGTAGGTGATGATTTATTTGTAACCAATGTAGAAAGACTTTCTAGAGGTATTAAAGAAGAGGTGGCTAATTCTATTTTAGTAAAAGTAAACCAAATCGGTTCTTTATCCGAAACTTTAGCAGCGGTACAAATGGCACAACACAATAAATACACTTCTGTAATGTCTCACCGTTCAGGAGAAACTGAAGACGCTACTATTGCGGACTTAGCAGTAGCTTGTAACTGCGGACAAATAAAAACAGGTTCAGCTTCTCGTTCTGATAGAATGGCTAAGTATAACCAACTTTTGAGGATAGAAGAAGCTCTTGGAGAAACAGCAATATTCCCAGGTCTTGATGCCTTTAAAGTAAAAAGATAATACATAAAAACAATCATTATTATAGCATTTATCTTTTGTGATAAGTGCTATTTTTTTATTATCTTTATCGCAAAATTTAAGAAAAAATATAAAATAATTAGATTATGTCTGACAATAAAGTTTTATTAAAGTACGATGGAAAGGAGTATGAATATCCTATCGTAGATAGTGTTTTAGGAGATAGAGGGATTGATATTTCTAAATTAAGAGATGAAACAGGACTTATAACCCTAGATAAAGGCTACAAAAATACAGGTGCCACTATTAGTGAAATTACTTTCCTAGATGGAGATCAGGGAGAATTATTCTATAGAGGTTATCCTATTGAGCAAATCGCAGAAAAATCTAACTTTACAGAAGTAATGTACCTATTGCTTCACGGAGAACTTCCTACCGAAGAGCAGTTTAAAAACTTTGAAAATAGTATCAAAAACTACAACTGGGTAGCAGAAGAAATGAAAAAATTGATGGACGCATTCCCTCGTTCGGCACACCCTATGGGAGTTTTGTCTTCTCTTACTTCTGCCCTTACAGCATTTAATCCTAGAGCAGTAGATGTTAAATCTAAGGAAGATTTAGACCACGCTGCGGTGATGCTTATCGCTAAGTTTTCTCACCTAGTTGCTTGGACTTACAGAAAAAAACAAGGACTACCTCTTAATCACGGAGATAATAAATTAAACTATGTAGAAAACTTCTACAAAATGTGTTTCCGTATGCCAAACCAAGAGTTTGAGATAGATCCCGTTATTGTAGATGCACTAGACAAACTTCTTATTCTTCACGCAGACCACGAACAGAATTGTTCTACTTCCACAGTAAGAATGGTGGGGTCTGCACACACAGGTTTATTTGCTTCTATATCTGCTGGAGTTTCTGCTCTTTGGGGACCACTTCACGGTGGTGCTAACCAAGCTGTGATAGAAATGCTAGAGATGATAGAAAAAGATGGTGGGGACGTAGAGAAATATGTAAAGAAAGCGAAGGATAAAGAGGATAGCTTCCGTCTAATGGGCTTTGGACACAGAGTTTACAAAAACTTTGACCCTAGAGCGAAGATTATCAAGAAAGCGGCAGATGATATTCTTAATAAGTTAGGTATACACGATAAGGCCCTAGATATTGCAATGCAACTTGAGAAAGTAGCGCTAGAAGACGATTATTTTGTAGAAAGAAAACTTTATCCAAATGTAGACTTCTATTCTGGTATCATATACAGAGCTTTAGGAATTCCTACTGAAATGTTTACTGTAATGTTCGCTTTAGGAAGACTACCAGGCTGGATTTCTCAATGGAAAGAAATGAGACTTATGGGAGACCCTATCGGAAGACCTAGACAAGTTTACCAAGGTGCTGGAAAAAGGGATTACACGCCACTGAACCAAAGATAGCAAATAATACCTCATACTTTTAAAATCTTTCCTTTTTTGCGAAAAGGAAAGATTTTTTATAAAATAACTAATCATAAATATTTGAGGTTACACAAAGTTTTTTCAATTCAACTTTTTTACTTAAATTAGTTGCTTTAAAGGGATTTTCTTGTTTTAAAGCTAAAAGATGTATGAATAAAATATTAACTCTAATACTGGTGTTGCTTTGTTCATTAGCAAATTCTCAAAATAGTTTTAAAATTTCGGGAAAACTCAAAGGATTTAAGGAAAATGCTCTTGTAAAAATTGATAGAGAAAATATCGCTTTGGATAGTTGCTATCTCAAAGACGGAAATTTCAAACTTAAGGGTAGCCTTAAACAATCACCATCTTTAGTTTTTTTAACTATTAAAAATGGGGAAGAATGGGTTTACAGCTCGTTTTTCATCGGAAATGAAAACATTACCATCAATGCTGAAATTAAAAATTTTCCGTATAATGTAAGGGTTGAAGGCTCAAAGTACGATGATTTGAGATACGAATTCATCACTCTTGGAAAAAAATTGAATTTCCAAAGAAATGAATATTTAAAAGAAATCGTCAAACTTAGAGAACAAAATAAATGGAATGATAGTTTACAAAGTGCATATTGGAGAAACACCGAACCTTTAGGGAAAATCACAAAAATTGACCAAGAATTGGATAAAATTCAAAGAGAATTTATTACAAAAAACTTAAATTCTTATTATGCTCTTCGTCTTTTAGAAGAATCAAAAACTCAATATTCTAAAGTTGAACTTTCAAATCTTGTAAAAAAAATAAAGCCTTCTTTCAGAAACACAATTTATGTAAAATCAATTAGCACTTATATTAAAAATCCTGATTTAAAAATTGGCGATAAGTTTTACGACTTTTCAGCCATAAATTCAAAAAATAAAAAAGTGAAATTTTCAGATTTTTTTGATGGAAAATATATTTTACTAGATTTTTCTACCTTATTTTGTGGATTTTGCCAACAAGCAATTCCCGAACTTGAGAAAATCAAAAAATCTCAATATGAAAAATTAGAAATTGTAACATTTTATGTAGACGAAAGTCAAAAAGGATTTAATGGACTACTTGACAAACACGGTAAAGACTGGAAGATGATTTGGGATAAAAAGGGAAGACTTAGTGACACTTATGCAAAATATAAAGTTTTTGGAACACCAACATTCTATCTTTTTAATCCTAAAGGGATATTAATTAAAAAATTTGATGGGTTTTATGAAGATTTATCAGAGCAAATTTATAAAACAATAAGCAATGATAACTTATAATATTGCATAAAAAATACTCAAAATTAAAAAAAATAATTCTATATGAAATTAAATATAAAAAACGAAACGGGTAAATTAAAATCAGTTGTTTTAGGGCAACCACATTCTAATGGTCCTATTCCAACGTTAGAAGAAAGTTATGACGCCAAATCTTACCACTCCATAGAAAATAATATTTATCCTAAAGAAGAAGATATTATTAACGAAATGAACGCCTTCGAATCGGTTTTAAAAAAATATGATGTGGAGGTTTTCCGTCCAGAGATTATTCAAGATTACAATCAAGTTTTTGCCAGAGATGTTGCCTTTGTAATAGAAGACAGAATGATTATTTCTAATGTAATTCCTGATAGAGCAGACGAACAGGAAGCCTATCGTAAAATATTTGAAAAGGTGGAATGGCGTAAAATCATCAATCTTCCAGACACAGCTCACATAGAAGGTGGCGATGTAATTGTGTGGAATGATTTTATTTTCATAGGAACTTGTTTCAGCGAAGATTATAGAAACTTTAAAACCGCCAGAACTAACGAGTATGCTATAGAAACCCTCAAAGAATACTTTCCTAAAAAAAGAATTTTAGACTTTGATTTAAAGAAAAACGACAGAGTACCATACCAAGGTATCCTCCACTTAGATTGTACCTTTAACCCTGTAGGAAAAGACAAATGCATTATTTACAAAGATGGGTTTGTAGACAAGAGCGATTATCATCTAATCTTAGACATCTTTGGAAAAGAAAATTGTTTTGAGGTAACCTCTGAAGAAATGTTTGCTATGTTCCCTAATATTTTCTCTATATCTCCAGAAGTAGTGGTTTCTGATAAAGCTTTTACTAGAATGAATAACCATCTTCGTGACGAGTGGGGCCTCACAGTAGAAGAAATTCCTTACAGAGAAATTTCTAAAATGGGAGGGCTATTAAGATGTTCTACCATGCCTCTTGTAAGGGAGTAATTATTACTTTTTAAATCATAAAAATAGATAAATCAAAAAAGCGCTTCCAAAAATTGAAAGCGCTTTTTATTTTAGATGAACAAATTCTTATTCTTCTACTTTTTCCTCACTAGCAGGAGCCTCTTCTTGAGCAACTACAACTTCTTCTTTTTTAGTAGAAGGAGCAGATTTTCTACGACTTCTTCTAGTAGTTTTCTTTTCTGCCTCATTAGGATTGTAAAGCTCATTGAAATCTACAAGCTCAATCATTGCCATATCAGCAGAATCTCCCTGTCTGAATCCAGTTTTGATGATTCTACAATAACCACCGTTTCTCTCTGCAATTTTAGGAGCAATAGTTCTAAAAAGCTCACTAACAGCATATTTGTTTTGTAAATAAGAGAAAACTACTCTTCTGTTATGTGTAGTATCTTCTTTAGATTTAGTAAGGATAGGCTCTACATACACTCTCAAAGCCTTAGCTTTAGCTACTGTAGTATTTATTCTTTTATGTTCAATTAGGGAACAAGCCATATTAGAAAGCATAGCTTTTCTGTGAGAGGCAGTTCTACCTAAATGATTGAATTTTTTTCCGTGTCTCATTTTAAGGATTATTTATCAGCGTCTAACTTATATTTACTTACATCAAAACCGAAGTTAAGTCCCTTAGAATGAACAAGCTCTTCAAGTTCGGTTAATGATTTCTTTCCGAAGTTTCTAAATTTCATCAAATCAGATTTACTATAAGAAACTAGTTCACCTAGAGTCTCTACTTCAGCTGCTTTCAAGCAGTTAAGAGCTCTAACAGAAAGATCCATCTCTGCTAGTTTAGACTTAAGTAATTGTCTAGTGTGTAATGTTTCTTCATCATACTGAATAGATGCCTTTACCGCTTCTGTTTCCAATGTAATTCTCTCATCAGAGAACAACATAAAGTGGTATATAAGAATTTTAGAAGCTTCTATTAAAGCATTTTGAGGAGAGATAGAACCATCAGTCTCTATATCTAGAATTAATTTTTCGTAATCCGTTTTTTGCTCTACACGATAGTTTTCTACGCTATACTTAACTTTCTTTATTGGAGTATAAATAGAATCAATAGCGATAGTACCGATAGGAGCATTATTTGATTTATTTTGTTCTGAAGGAACATAACCTCTACCTTTATTGATGCTAAAATTCATTTCTAAATTTACATCTTTTGTAAGATTACAAATCACCAATTCAGGATTTAAAACTTCAAAACCAGAAATAAACTTACCTAAATCTCCTGCTGTAAGCTGTTCTAAGTTAGCTATCTTAGCTGTAACTTGCTCAGATGGAGCATTCTCGGACTTAGCCTTTAAGCGAAGTTGTTTTAAGTTTAAAATAATTTCTGTTACATCTTCTATAACTCCTGGAATGGTGGAAAATTCGTGCTCTACGCCTTCTATTTTGATAGATGTAATAGCATAACCTTCTAAAGAAGAGAGTAACACTCTTCTTAAAGCATGACCGACAGTTAATCCATAACCTGGCTCCAAAGGTCTAAATTCAAACTGACCTTGAAACTCTGTGGAGTTAAGTAGGATTACTTTATCGGGTTTTATAAAATTTAAAATTGCCATAGTTTTGGGTTGAGCAAAAATTTGATGATTATTTAGAGTATAGTTCGACGATTAGCTGTTCCTTGATGTCTTCAGGAATTTGGATTCTCTCAGGTACTCCTACGAAAGTCCCTTCCTTAGTTTCATCATTGAACTGCAACCAGTCATAATTAGCTTTTGCAGAAAGTGCAGTCTCTATTACTTCAAGAGATTTAGACTTTTGTCTTACAGCCACTTTATCACCTGGTTTTAAAGAGTAAGAAGGTATGTTAACCACCTCTCCATTTACAGTGATATGTCTGTGAGATACTAACTGTCTTGCCGCAGCTCTAGTTTTAGCAAATCCTAATCTGTAAACTACATTATCTAATCTAGATTCGCAAAGTTGAAGAAGAACTTCACCAGTTACACCTTTACTAGCGTGTGCTTTTTTAAACAAATTAGAGAACTGTCTTTCTAAAATACCGTAAGTATACTTAGCTTTCTGTTTTTCAGCTAGCTGTACTGCATATTCAGATTTTTTAGCACCTCTTCTTTTGTTAGGCCCATGCTGTCCTGGCGGCTGGTTTCTTCTCTTCTCGAAGTTTTTATCATCTCCATAGATTGCTGCACCAAACTTTCTAGCAATCTTTGTTTTAGGTCCAATATATCTTGCCATTATTTTTTAAAATTTCGGGTTATACTCTTCTTCTTTTCGGTGGTCTACATCCGTTGTGTGGCATAGGAGTTACATCAACGATTTCACTTACCTCTATTCCAGAGTTGTGAATAGTTCTTATAGCAGACTCTCTACCTGCACCTGGTCCTTTTACAAAAACTTTAACTCTTCTAAGACCAGCTTCGTGAGCTACCTGAGCACAGTTTTCTGCGGCCATTTGTGCAGCGAAAGGAGTATTTTTCTTAGAACCTCTAAAACCCATCTTACCGGCAGAAGACCAAGAAATAACCTCGCCGTTTTTGTTAGTTAAAGAAATAATGATATTATTGAAAGTGGCTTGGATATGGGCCTCGCCAATCGCTTCAACTTTTACTTTTCTCTTTTTAGTTACTTTAGTTTGTTTTGCCATAATTCTAACGATTATTTACTTGCCTTCTTCTTGTTAGCAACAGTTTTTCTTTTTCCTTTACGGGTTCTAGAATTGTTTTTCGTTCTTTGGCCTCTTAAAGGTAATCCCAGTCTGTGACGTATTCCTCGTTGGCATCCTATGTCCATCAATCTCTTGATGTTCAATTGCACTTCAGAACGCAACTCTCCTTCTACTTTAATATTGTCAGAGATGTAGTTTCTGATTGCTGCCAATTCATCGTCATTCCATTCGTTGACTTTCTTGTCTTCGCTGATTCCAGCGTTCTTCAAAATTTCTGACGCAGTGCTCTTTCCAATTCCGTAGATATAGGTAAGCCCTATTACGCCTCTTTTGTTTTTTGGTAAATCAATACCTGCAATTCTCGCCATAATTTAATTTTGCTAAATTAGCCTTGTCTTTGTTTAAATTTAGGGTTCTTTTTGTTAATAATGTACAATCTGCCTTTTCTTCTTACGATTTTGCAGTCTGCACTTCTCTTCTTAATTGATGCTCTTACTTTCATAATGTTTTCTTTATGCTATAGCCTCTAGCTATATAAGCTCTTAAATTAATATCTAAATGTAATTCTTCCTTTAGATAAGTCATACGGAGAAAGCTCCAATTTAACTTTATCACCTGGAAGAAGTTTTATATAATGCATCCTCATTTTACCAGAAATATGAGCTATCAAAATATGCCCATTTTCCAGCTCTACTCTAAACATGGCGTTAGATAGTGCTTCCACTATCACGCCATCTTGTTCTATATGTTTCTGTTTAGCCATAATACTTCTTTCCTATTGGTTAGATGTTCTAGACAATTTAGACTGCATTAAACCATCATAATGGTGATTCAACAAATAAGTATTGATTTGCTGTACTGTATCTAGGATAACTCCCACCATAATAAGTAGCGAGGTACCACCAAAAAATAGAGCAAACCTATCTGTCTGAACCAAACTTCCATACACTAAAGCTGGAAGGACTGCAAAGATAGCTAAAAAAATTGCACCTGGCAAAGTAATTTTAGATAAAATATCATCTAAGTAGTCTGCGGTCTCTTGTCCAGGTCTTACCTTTGGAATTAAACCTCCATTTCTTTTAAGGTCATCAGCCATCTGATTTACTGGAATTGTTATAGCTGTATAAAAGAACGAGAAGATAATGATAAGTATAGCAAACAATAAGTTGTATTGCCAACTAAATACATTTTTAAATCCAGCTAGGAAAGTATTCGTTTCATCTACTTTAGTTAAAAGTCCAGGTACAAACATCAGTGCTTGTGCAAAGATAATTGGCATTACTCCAGAAGCATTAACTTTTAACGGAATCCATTGTCTTGCTCCCTGCATAAGGTTTCTTGTATTTCCTCCTCTTGCTTGAGCTCTACTCACATACTGAATAGGTATCTTTCTTACTGCAACAGAAAGTATAATAGCCAATAGAATCACAACTAACCAGAATAAAACCTCTATCAGTATCATGATAGTTCCCATACCTCCTTTACCTGTTTGAGCTGTTACCTCCTGTATAAAAGCCATAGGTAAATCGGCTAAAATCCCTACCATAATAAGTATTGATATACCATTACCTATACCTTTATCTGTAATTTTCTCTCCTAACCACATTGCAAATACAGAACCTGCAACCAAAATTACAATACTAGGTAACCAAAACATAATAGATGAAGGATCTACATAGTAAGCTGATGCAAACTGAGAGTAAGGCAAAAATAATCCCGTAATAGAACCCAGATAAGAAGGTGCCTGAACCAAACATACTGCTATTGTTAACCAACGCGTAATTTGGTTAAGAGTATTTCTACCCGACTCACCATCTTTCTGTAATTTCTGTAAATATGGAATAGCCATCCCCATCAGCTGAACAATAATGGAAGCCGAAATATAAGGCATAATACCTAACGCCATAATGGAAGCACGGCTAAACGCACCTCCAGTAAATGACGATAGTAAACCTAACAATCCCGCTCCCTGTTTACTACCACCTTGATTTTGGTATTGCTCTAAAAGAGTTCCTACCTCTGTCATGTTGATAGCTGGTAGAGATATATAGGATGCGAATCTATACACCAATATCATCCCTAAAGTAAAAAGAATTTTATCTTTTAACTCTTTAAGGCTCCAAATGTTTTTAAGTGTTTGTATAAATTCTTTCATTGTAATAATTAAAGGGTAACTACTTTACCTCCTGCTTTATTGATTAGTTCTTCTGCAGATTTAGTAAACTTATTTGCAGAGATAGACACTGCAGATTTAAGCTCTCCTCTTCCCATGATTTTGATTAAATCATTTTTAGAAGCCAAACCATTTTCTACTAAAACTTCTTTAGTGATATCACCTTTGATTCCTTTAGTATCTATAAGAGTTTGGATAGTATCTAGATTGATACCTCTGTAGTCTTTTCTGCTAATGTTATTAAATCCAAATTTAGGAAGTCTTCTTTGTAAAGGCATTTGTCCTCCTTCAAATCCTATTTTCATAGAGTACCCTGAACGAGACTTTTGTCCTTTATGTCCTTTTGTAGAGGTACCTCCTTTTCCACTTCCTTGTCCTCTACCAATTCTCTTAGAATTATGTGTAGAACCTTTAGCTGGTTTTATGTTATTTAAATTCATTTGTTTTAAATTTAAGATTGAAGATTCAAAACTAGGAGGTTTCACTCTAATCATAAAACCTCCTGTTTATTATCTAAATTTCTATTTTTGAACTTCTACTAAGTGCTGTACAGCCGCTACCATACCTAATATAGCAGGTGTAGCTTCGTGCTCTACTACTTGATGTAACTTTCTAAGACCTAAAGCTTCAAGGGTTCTCTTTTGAGTTTTAGTTCTACCAATAGCACTTCTTACTTGTTTTACTTTAATTGTTGCCATTTTTTCAAAATTAACCGTTAAATACTTTACTCAATGTTACACCTCTCATTCTTGCGATTTCTTCTGGTCTTCTGATATCTAACAAAGCTTTGAAAGTTGCTTTTACCACATTGTGCGGGTTAGAAGAACCTTTTGACTTTGAAAGAATGTCGTGTACACCAGCTGATTCTAGCACTGCTCTTACCGCACCACCTGCGATAAGCCCTGTACCGTGAGAAGCAGGTCTCAAGAAGATATTAGCTCCACCATATCTAGCTGTAGTTTCGTGCGGAATTGTATGGTTTACAACAGGAACTTTTACTAGGTTTTTCTTAGCATCTTCTACTGCTTTGGAAATTGCAGAAGCTACCTCTTTAGATTTTCCTAATCCGTAACCTATAACACCATCTTCATTTCCTACCACCACGATTGCTGAGAAGCCGAAAGCTCTACCTCCTTTAGTAACCTTAGTAACTCTATTAACAGCCACTAAACGATCTACTAATTCTAAACCCCCAGGTTTTACTCTTTCTATATTATCTAATCCTAACATAATTTTTTAACTTTTAAAATTTCAAACCTCCTTCTCTAGCACCATCAGCAAGAGCTTTTACTCTACCGTGATACACAAAACCATTTCTATCAAATACTACTTTCTCATACCCTGCAGCAATAGCTTTCTGAGCGATAGCTTTACCAACAGCCGTTGAAATTTCTACTTTTGTTCCTTTAGCATCAAAACCTTTCTCTCTTGAAGAAGCTTGTACTAAAGTTTTACCTTCTTTATCATCAATAAGCTGAGCATAGATTTCTTTATTACTTTTGAATACAGATAATCTTGGTGCTGCTTGAGTTCCGGAAACTTTTCCTCTAACTCTTCTCTTTATTCTTAATCTTTTCTGTTCTTTACTTAGTGCCATTTTCTTAAATTTTAAGCAGATTTACCAGCCTTTCTTCTAATTTGTTCTCCTACAAATCTAACCCCTTTACCTTTGTATGGCTCAGGTTTTCTGAAAGATCTAATTTTTGCAGCTACCATACCCAATAATTGCTTATCATAAGATGATAAAGTAATGATAGGGTTCTTACCTTTTTCTGTTACAGTCTCTACCTGAACTTCAGAAGGAAGCTCTAGTACTATACCATGAGAGAAACCAAGAGCTAATTCTAATCTTTGTCCTTGATTAGATGCTCTATAACCAACTCCCACAAGCTCTAACTTCTTAGTAAAACCTTCAGAAGTTCCGACTACCATGTTGTTGATTAACGCTCTATAAAGCCCGTGTAGAGCTCTATGTTGTTTAGACTCAGACGGTCTGTTTACTGTAAGTACACCGTCATTTTGTTCTATAGTAATACCTCCTGTAAGTTCCTGAGTAAGTTCTCCTTTAGGACCTTTTACAGTTACCACACCGTCTTTCTCAGTGACAGTAACTCCAGAAGGAATTGTTATAATTGCTTTACCAATTCTTGACATTTTCCTTTTATTAAAAATTAATATACATAGCAGATTACCTCTCCACCTACTTTCTCTAATCTCGCTTTTTTGTCAGTCATTACTCCTTTAGAAGTAGATATAATAGCTACACCTAAGCCATTAAGTACTCTTGGAAGTTCTGCAGAACCTTTGTACTGTCTTAAACCAGGTCTAGAAGCTCTTTGGATAGACTTAATTGCTGGTTTACCAGTTTGTTTATCGTACTTTAAAGCGATTTTAATAGTTCCTTGAACTGCATTGTCTTCAAACTTGTAGTTCAAGATATAACCTTGATCAAATAAGATTTTAGTAATCTCCTTTTTGATTTTCGATGCAGGAATTTCCACCACTTTGTGGCCTGCGCTTTGTGCGTTCCTTACTCTAGTTAGGAAATCTGAAATTGGATCTGTTACCATTTTTCGTTTTTTAAAATTATTGGTTTATGATAATCAGTATTTGAAGGCTTTAAAGTTAAAGGCAAAAGCTAAATATCTTCAAAGCCCTCAAACTTAATTATCTTGATTTGTTAAAAATTATTACCAACTTGCTTTTTTAACTCCAGGTATTAAACCTTGGTTAGCCATTTCTCTAAAAGTTACTCTAGAGATACCGAAAGTTCTCATGTATCCTCTAGGTCTTCCTGTAAGCTTGCAACGGTTGTGTAATCTTACTGGCGAAGCATTTTTAGGTAATTTTTGTAATGCTTCATAATCTCCAGCTTCTTTTAGAGCTTTTCTTTTAGCAGCATATTTAGCAACTAGTGCTTCTCTTTTGCGCTCACGCGCTTTCATTGATTCTTTAGCCATTCTTCTTAGTTCTTTTTAAATGGTAAACCGAAATGAGTTAATAAGGCTTTAGCCTCTTTATCTGTTCTAGCACTTGTTACGAAAGTGATATCCATACCTTGGATTTTTTTCACTTTATCAATAACAATCTCAGGGAAGATAATTTGCTCAGTAATACCTAAGTTATAGTTCCCTCTACCGTCAAAACCATCAGCTTTGATTCCGTTAAAATCTCTAATTCTAGGTAGAGCAGAAGATGTAAGTCTATCTAAAAACTCGTACATTTTATCTGCTCTTAGCGTTACCTTTGCACCAATAGGCATACCTTTTCTTAGTTTGAAAGAAGCTTCATCTTTCTTAGAAAGAGTACCTACAGCTTTTTGTCCGGTAATTGCCGTTAATTCTTCCACTGCATAATCTACGATTTTTTTATCCGCAGTAGCAGCTCCTAAACCTTGGGATACAACGATTTTCTCTAATTTAGGTACTTGCATTACAGACTTATACCCAAACTCTTCCATCATTGCAGGAACAATTTTCTCTTTATATAATTTTTTAGGTCTTGCTATATATTCCATCGTTCTTTATTATAAAGTTTTACCAGTAGTTTTAGCTACTCTTACTTTCTTATCTCCTTCCATTTTATATCCCACTCTAGTAGCTTTTCCGTTTTCATCCATCAAAGCTACATTAGATATATGGAGAGAAGCTTCTTTCTCTACGATACCACCTTGAGGGTTTGCAGCTGAAGGTTTAGTATGTTTTTTAACAATATTTACACCTGCTACTAGCACTCTAGGATCTTTACCTTCTTTTCTGATTACCTCAAGAACTTCTCCTTTGCTTCCTTTATTTTTTCCAGTGGTAACGATAACATTATCACCTCTTTTAATTTTAACTTTTGTCATTGTTTTAAAATTTTTAAAATTAAAGTACTTCAGGAGCTAATGAAATAATCTTCATATATTCCTTATCTCTTAATTCACGAGCAACTGGTCCGAAAACACGAGTTCCTCTCATCTCTCCAGCAGCATTTAAAAGAACGCAAGCATTATCATCAAAAGAGATGTAAGATCCATCTTTTCTTCTAACTGCTTTTTTAGTTCTCACTACTACTGCTTTAGATACTTGTCCTTTTTTAGCATTTCCTGTAGGAGTAGAATCTTTGATAGTCACTACGATTTTATCACCCACAGATGCATATCTTCTTTTGGTACCTCCCAAAACTCTGATTACTAATACTTCTTTAGCACCAGTATTATCAGCTACTTTTAATCTTGATTCTGTTTGTAACATTACTTAGCTCTTTCTATGATTCTTACTAATCTCCATCTTTTATTTTTGCTCAAAGGTCTTGTTTCTTGGATAAGAACAGTATCGCCTTCGTTACACTCGTTGTTTTCATCGTGTGCGGTATATTTTTTCGTTTTCAAAACGAACTTACCGTACATTGGGTGCTTCATTTTCATAGTCTCACTAACAACAATGGTCTTTTCCATTTTATTGCTCGAAACTACTCCGATTCTTTCTTTTCTTAAATTTCTTTCCATAATAAAATGAAATTCTTATTGTTTGTTAGTTAGTTCAGTTTCAAGTCTTGCGATAGTTTTCCTCAAATCTCTGATTTGGATAGGATTTTCAATTGGGCTAATTCTGTGAGCTAATTTAAGTTTCCCGTAAGTAGCTTTCACTTCTACCAATTTATTTTTTAAATCCTCTACGCTTAGATTTTTAATTTCAGCTTTTTTCATTTCTAAAAGATTTATTGAGGTTTAACAAAATCGTTTGCTACTACAAACTTAGTAACTACAGGAAGTTTCTGAGCTGCAAGTCTTAAAGCCTCCTTAGCTACTTCGTAAGGAACACCTCCTACTTCAAACATAATTTTACCTGGCTTCACTACAGCTACCCAATATTCTACAGCACCTTTACCTTTACCCATACGCACCTCTGCAGGTTTTTTAGTAACTGGCTTATCTGGGAATATTTTAATCCACAGCTGTCCTTCTCTCTTCATATATCTAGTTGCAGCGATACGAGCTGCCTCTATTTGTCTTGCAGTAATCCAAGCACCTTCTGTAGCTTTAATACCGAATGTTCCGTAAGCAAGCCTATGTCCTCTGTTGGCATTGCCTTTCATTTTCATTTTATGAACCTTACGGAATTTGGTTCTTCTTGGTTGTAACATAATTTTATATATTAGATGTTAGATGTTAGATGTTAGATTGAAAAAAATTAAATTCAGCTCTTGTAACGGAAGATCTAATTTCTAATTTCTATCTTCTAACTCTAATTAAATTATTTTCTTTCTCTTCTTTTATTACCAGAAGATTTTTTCTGAGTACCTACTAATGGAGAAAGTTCTCTCTTACCATATACTTCTCCTTTCATTATCCATACCTTAACACCTAATCTACCATAAGTAGTGTGTGCTTCTGCGATATGGTAATCTATATCAGCTCTGAAAGTAGATAACGGAATTCTTCCTTCTTTGAAAGACTCACTTCTTGCCATTTCAGCACCGTTTAATCTTCCTGAAATTTGGATTTTAATCCCCTCTGCTCCCATTCTCATAGCTCCCGCGATAGCCATTTTAACAGCTCTTCTGTAAGAAATTCTGTTTTCAATTTGCTTAGCTACGCTATCTGCTACTAATACAGCATCTAACTCAGGTCTTTTAATTTCAAAGATATTGATTTGAACATCTTTACCAGTAAGTTTCTTTAACTCTTCTTTTAGTTTATCTACTTCCTGACCACCTTTACCGATGATAAGTCCTGGTCTAGCAGTAGTAATAGTTACAGTAACTAACTTAAGGGTTCTATCAATATAAATTCTTGAAATACCACCTTTAGATAATCTTGCTTCAAGATATCTTCTGATTTTGTAGTCTTCTGCGATTCTGTCTCCATAATCGTTTCCTCCAAACCAGTTAGAATCCCATCCTCTGATGATACCTAGTCTATTACCAATTGGATTTGTTTTCTGTCCCATATCTTGATTATTGATTATCTGTTTTTGAACCTAATACTAATGTTACATGGTTAGATCTTTTTCTAATTCTGTAACCTCTACCTTGTGGTGCAGGACGCAATCTTTTCAATTGTCTTGCACTATCTACATATATTTCCTTAATGAAAAGGTTAGCTTCTTCTATATCAGCTCCTTCGTTTTTGTTTTGCCAGTTAGCAATTGCAGAAAGAAGAAGTTTTTCTAATTTATTAGAAGCTTCTTTTTTAGAATATCTAAGGATATATAGAGCTTTATCTACATTTTCTCCTCTAATGATATCAGCAACGAGTCTCATTTTTCTTGGAGAAGAAGGGCAATCATTAAGACGTGCTTTTACCACATCTTGATTTGCTGCTTTACGTGCTATCGCACTATCTTGTTTTCTTTTTCCCATAATGATTATCTGCTACCTTTATTTTTATTACCTGAGTGACCTCTAAAAGATCTCGTTGGAGAAAATTCACCTAACTTATGTCCTACCATATTTTCAGTTACATAAACAGGTATGAAAGACTTACCATTATGTACTGCTATAGTTTGACCTACCATGTCTGGAGAAATCATAGATGCTCTAGACCATGTTTTAATTACCGTTTTCTTTCCTGATTCTATATTCGCTTGAACCTTCTTCTCTAATGAATGGTGAATGAAAGGTCCTTTTTTAAGTGATCTTGCCATAATTATTTTCTTTTGGATACGATGTAACGGTTAGACACTTTATTTTTCTTTCTAGTCTTGTAACCTTTAGCTGGTTTACCGTTTCTAGATCTAGGGTGACCTCCTGAAGATCTACCTTCACCACCACCCATTGGGTGATCTACTGGGTTCATTGCTACAGCTCTAGTTCTTGGTCTTCTACCTAACCATCTGCTTCTACCTGCTTTACCAGATACTGTAAGCTGGTGGTCTGAGTTAGACACAGAACCAATCATAGCCATACATTCTACTAGAATCATTCTAGATTCTCCTGAAGGCAATTTAACGATAGCAAACTTACCATCTCTAGAAGTAAGCTGTGCAGAAGAACCTGCACTTCTTGCTAAGATAGCCCCTTGTCCAGGTCTAAGCTCTATACAAGAGATTACTGTACCTAGAGGAATATCTTTTAATTTCATTGCATTACCTACATCAGGTGTAGCTGTTTGTCCAGAAACTACAGTTTGCCCTACTTTGATACCGTTAGGAGCAATCATGTATCTCTTTTCTCCATCAGCATACTCTAACAAAGCGATGAACGCAGTTCTGTTTGGATCGTATTCCACAGTTTTTACAGTTGCCTTAACATCAAATTTGTTTCTTTTGAAGTCAATAATTCTGTATTTTCTTTTGTGTCCACCTCCAGTGTAACGCATGGTCATCTTACCAGTATTGTTACGACCGCCTTTCTTTGAAAGACCTACAGTAAGGCTTTTCTCAGGTTTGTTGGTAGTAATCTCTTCAAAATTGTTTACAATTCTGAATCTCTGTCCTGGGGTGATAGGTTTTAATTTTCTAACAGACATTACTATTATTTATAAATTATTAATTAGTTGCAAACACATCAATAAATTCACCTTCTACAAGCTGAACCATTGCTTTTTTCAATTTGTTGGTTTTCCCAACTTGAAGTCCTTTTTTAGTGTACTTAGCAGAAACTTTAGGAGCATAAATCATTGTTCTTACATCTGCTACCTTTACACTATAAGCCTTCTCTACAGCTTGTTTGATTTGGATTTTATTCGCTTTAGTATCTACTAAGAAACTGTAAACGCCTCTCAAATCAGACAAATTAGAAGCCTTTTCTGAAATAATTGGTTTTATGATTACTGACATGATTTATTTTCTTAAATTTTCTTGAAACTTTTCTACTGCACCTTCTAAGAATATTACTTCTCCTGCATTTACTAAGTCATAAGAAGAAATTTCATTGAAATTCATTACTTTAGCCTTAGGTAAATTTCTTGAAGACAAGTACACATTCTTGTTAGCCTCTCCTAGTACAAATAAAGACTTCTTACCTTCTAATCCTAATGCATTTACCACACTGATAAACTCTTTAGTTTTAGGAGTTTCAAAAGAAAAATCTTCTAATACTTTAACACTGTTATCTCTCATTTTTTGAGAAAGAACAGATTTTTTAGCCAATCTCTTAAGTGCTTTATTTAACTTAAATCTATAATCTCTTGGCTTAGGACCAAAAACTCTACCTCCACCTTTGAATACTGGAGACTTGATATCCCCGTATCTAGCAGAACCAGAACCTTTTTGCTTCTTAAGCTTTTTAGTAGAAGCTGTAATTTCGCTTCTTTCCTTAGCCTTATGAGTTCCTTGACGCTGTGCAGCAAGATACTGCTTTATCTCTAAGTAAACCGCGTGCTGATTTGGCTCTATTCCGAAGATAGCCTCATCTAAAGACACTTTTCTTCCGGTTTCTTTCCCTTGAATATTTAATACTACTAGTTCCATCTTCTGATAATTACATAAGAATTTTTAGCTCCCGGAACAGCACCTTTTACCACTAAAAGATTTTGTTCTTCATCTACTTTTAACACCTGAAGGTTCTGAACAGTCACCTGCTTACCTCCCATTCTACCAGCCATTCTTAAGCCCTTGAATACTCTTGATGGGTCTGAACCCGCACCAATAGAACCTGGAGCTCTCAATCTGTTGTGCTGCCCGTGAGTAGCCTGCATTACACCGCCGAAACCATGTCTTTTAACTACCCCTTGGAATCCTTTACCTTTAGAAGTACCTGTAACATCTACATACTCCCCTTCCGCAAACAACTTAACAGTTACCTCATCTCCCACTTGCAAATTATCGAACCCATGGTGGAATTCGTGTAATTTTGCCTTAGGAGTAGAACCAGCCTTTTTAAAATGACCAGCTAATGCCTTACCGACATTCTTCTCACTCTTGTCATCGAAACCTAACTGATAGCCTACATAGCCATCTTTTTCTACGGTTCTGACCTGTAAAACCGAACATGGACCCGCTTGAATAACAGTACAAGGAATATTTTTCCCAGACTCGTCAAACAATGAAGTCATTCCGATTTTTTTTCCAATAATACCTGACATTATTAAAAATTAAAATTATTATTATTTATTTAAATTTCAATTACTTAAATCAAACACTCAATATTTACCAATGAGAAAAAGACATACTTTTCCCAAAAATTGAGTGTGCAAATATACAAAGATTTTTTTTACTGACAAACAATAAGTTAAATTTTTACCCCAACCTTAATTTATTTATTATAAAAGATTTACCTCATCGCAAAAAACCTTCTTCAAGCTCAAAAAATCATTCATTCTGATGTGTAATTTAATTACTGAATCTCTCCTTTTATAATGTTTTTAGAAATCCTTATATTTGTTGAATGGAAATAGTAATTATAGGTTCTGGCAATGTGGCGTTTCACCTCAACAATGCTTTTTATGAAGCTAACATAAAGGTTTCTCAACTATTTGGGCGGAACGAGGACGCTTTAAAACTTATGTCTGAAACCACAAAAATTCCCTATTCTACCAATACTCTACAAAACGCCGACTTATACATCATATGTGTAAAAGATGATGTTATAGCAGAAGTTTCACAAATCATTAAAAACGAAAATGCATTGGTAGTACATACTTCTGGCTCTATGCCTAAAGATGCATTAGAAGGAAATTACAAAAAAGGGTGCTTTTATCCATTGCAGACTTTTTCTAAAAGTAAAGTTCTTGATTACACAGAAATTCCATTTTTTATAGAAGCTGAAAACACACAAGACTTAAATATTCTGAAAAATTTAGCCCTCAGAATTTCTCCTAGAGTTCAAGAGGCAGATTATGAGAAAAGAAAATACATACACCTCACCGCCGTATTTGCATGCAACTTTGTAAACCACCTCTATGCTAGAGCAAAAGAGATAGCCGACAACCAAAACATTCCGTTCAATTACTTCATACCTCTTATAGAGGAGACTATGGACAAAATCTATTACCTAGACCCGAAGAAAGCCCAAACAGGTCCTGCGGTAAGAAATGATACTAGAGTTTTAGAACTTCACAGGCAATTGATAACAGATGAAACTCAATTAGGGATATACAATTTAATGAATCAATCTATAAAAAAAATGTATGAGTTATAAACAAAATTTAAGTAAAATAAAAGCCTTCGTATTTGATGTAGATGGCGTTTTTACAGATGGTAGTATCTATCTAATGCCCGACGGTAGTATGTGCCGTACAATGAATGTTCTTGATGGCTATGCGGTAGTAAAGGCTGTAAAAAAAGGATACAAAATAGGCATCATTACAGGCGGAGACGACCCTATGGTAAAACATCGCTTGCATTATCTAGGCATCGTAGATTATTACCCTAAATCCTCAAAAAAAATCATAGATTATGAAGATTTCAAAATCAAACACAATCTAAAAGATGAGGAAATTTTAACTATGGGAGACGATTTACCCGATATAGAAATGATGAAGGCTTCCGCTCTAAGTACTTGCCCACCGAATGCAGTACCAGAAGTGAAAGCTATTGCAAATTATATTTCGCCTATTTATGGAGGTAAAGGTGCCGTGAGAGATGTTATAGAACAAGTATTGAAAGTCCAAGGAAATTGGCAAGAAGACGATACTCGCTCAATATAAAAATTCCACACAGCCCTGCTTATGATGTATATTTCTAAGTAGGGTTGTGTGTTTAGAATATTTAATTAGTGTTCTGTTTAGCACTTTTCTTCTTATTCCTCCCCCACCAAACCAAAAACCCCGTAATTGGCAAAGAAGCACAAATAAGACTGGCAACAAAAGCTAAGATTTTAGTCCAAATACCAAATATAGCTCCTGTGTGGATATCATAATTGGCAGCAATGGCTTTTTCTCCCAAGTTTTTATCACTATGGCGATGCACTTTCAATAGCTCGCCAGAATTTTCATCAAAAATCACCGAATGATTTTTATGGTAGGAATATGAAAGTTCTTTTACAAAAACCGAAAAGTTAGGATGCTCGTGGTCGTCCATATGTTCGTGTCCGAAATCTAAACTATAAGCATACGCATTAGGAAATAACGCCTCCACTTGCTGTGCCATTTTGTCCAAAGTATGTTCGTTTCTCATTTCCTTAGGTGCTACGGTTTTATATTCTGCAAAATAAGGATACTCCGTTTCGCCTCCCGAAAATACAACATAAATTAACGCTTGTACAAAAAAGAAAGAATAAAACACACCCGTAACTGCAATAATGAAAGCCACCAAAGAGGAATAAAATCCTAAAATAGAGTGTAAATCATAGTTTTTTCTTCGCCACGATTTTATGTTTTTCCACTGGAACCAAATGCGTTGCTTTCTTGCTTTTTTGTTTTTGGGCCACCAGAGTATAATCCCCGATATCAGCATAAAAATAAATATCAAGACCGGAATCCCTACTACATAAGTTCCCCAATCTGATTTTAAAAGAAAACTCCAATGGATAAATTTAACGATATTAAAGAGACTGTATTTCTCATCGTAAACCTTTAAAACCTCTCTCGTAAACGGATTAACATAAGCCGTTTTATAGACTACCAACTCATCAAAATAATGCCAAGCCTTCGGATTTTTTTCATAATAGTTGAACTTATACGACTTGGTCTTGTCTAATGGTATTTCTGCCCAATGGATAGGGTAAGGTTCTTTGGTTTGCTCATTCACTCTCTGCTCCAATACAGACAAAGAAAGCGTGGTTTTGTGTTCAATATCTTTCTCGTTATGATGGATAACTTCTTTTCTTAACAAGTTCTCTATTTCATCTTTAAATACATAAACAGCCCCAGTGATGGATACGATAAATACAACTATCCCAACCGATAATCCTAACCACAAATGCAGTTTTCCTATAATTTTTTTGAAGGTGTTTTTAGATGCTTTTTTCATACTTAAAGTTTAAAAAGGAAAAGCTAACAAGACTAACCTCGCTAACTTTTCCAAAAAAGGATACTGATATGATGATATGAAAAACTATTTCTTAGTTTATTATACATTATGATTATTGGCTAAGAGTAAGGATTATTTATTCCTAAACCGTTATCATCTATTTTTCAGTGGTGATGATTGATTTTTAAGTGATAAAATACCATTTCTAAATGCTCATCATTCATTTTTCAGTGGTGATGATTGATTTTTAAGTGGTAAAATATCATTTCTAAATGCTCATCATTCATTTTTCAGTGGTGATGATTGATTTTTCAGTGGTAAAATTTGGAGATTGATATTCAAATAGTGTTCATCTATTCTTGTAGGGTCAATCCCTAGGGCTGTTAATGTTTTCTCTCTAGAGAACTGCCCCTTAGGATTATCCGAGAATATAGGTTTTTGGGTTACTATATTATAAATCCCGCAGGACCTTTCATAAATTCTATTCTATCTACATAGCTCATATCCTCTGCTAAAGGTCCCCAATTAGAAGTTACATTAACCCCATCGATAAACGCTGCTGCTCTAGAACCTCGCATATTGATATGGGCATACATATCTCCCAATGTTCTAGCCTCTATGATTTTTATCACCTAAAATTTTCTTTTATAGAAATTTACCTATTATTGCGTGTTGTATCTTAAATTGTATCTATGAAATTATATTTAGCCTCACAATCTCCAAGAAGGAAGGAGCTTTTAAATCAACTAGGTTTTGATTTTGAAATTGTTTCTATAAATTGTGATGAAATCTATCCAAAAGATTTAGAAATAAACAAAATAGCAGGTTATCTTTCGGAACTAAAAGCCAATGCATTTCGTCCTCTTTCCGAAGGGGAAGTTTTATTAACTGCAGACACCATCGTTACTTTTGATAATAAAGTTTTAGGCAAACCAAAAAATGAAGCAGAAGCACAAGAAATGCTCAAAAGCCTTTCGGGTAACAGTCATGATGTTTACACTTCAGTTTGTATTAAAACTACTGCGGAGACTTTAACACTAACCGATAAAGCTACAGTGTACTTTTCTCACCTGACCGATGAGGAAATTTCCTACTATATAGAAAACTATAAACCCTACGACAAAGCCGGAGCCTACGGCATACAAGAGTGGCTAGGTATGGCTAAAATAGAAAAAGTAAAAGGTAGTTTTTATACTATTATGGGATTGCCTACTCACTTGGTTTATCAACAATTAAGTGTTTTAAATACTATTCTTTCTGTTAAAAAATAGTATTTTTACACAAATTTTCTCGAAGCCTAACAATAAAAGAGGCTTTGTGTAGTTAAAACATCAAATGAAAAAGTACAGCTATTTTTTAATTATATTGGCATTCGCCGCTGCTTGTTCTCCTAGGAAGAATACTTTTGTTAATAGAAATTATCAAAACTTCTATGCCTATTACAACACCTTATTTAATAGTAAAGAGGCTTTAGAAAGCGAACTTAACACACGTAAAAATAGTCATCAAGATAATTTCTACCAACCTTATATTAAACTGCTCACTTTTGATAACGACCACGAAGTAAAAAGTGAAAAAAGCATATCAGACACACAAAATGCTCCATTTGCAGCGGGAGCTTCCTCTATATCTTACGATTCTCCCGAAAGTAAAAAAGGAATGTCTATTCTTGAAATATCAGAAGTAAAAGCTCTCAAAACCATAGAACAACACGCTATGCTTTTTGATGGGAAGGAAAAAAACAAAAGAATGTTTGAGGCACATCTTATGCTAGCAAAAGCAAGAATGTATCAAGAAAAATATCTAGAAGCCTTAGATGCTCTTAACTATATTTTTTCTCATATGAAGGAGGACAAAAGATTGCCTCTCGCTAAAATATACGAAGCTAAAATTTTCTCTTTAATGAAAGACTACTACAAAGCCAACGAGATTTTTATGGCTCTAAAAGAAGAGAAACTAAGCAAAAGCGATAAGAAATTATTAAGTCTTTTCTATGCAGAAAGTTTGCTTCAATCAGGGCAAAAAGAAGCTGCTGCAGAAGAATTGGCCCAAGCCTATACTCTAAATAAAAACAGAAACCTAAGAAGTCGCATTGCATTTCTAAGAGGACAAATTTTATCTAAATTAGGACGCTACGAAGAAGCCAGAGAAAGTTTCGTAACCGCTTATCAAAAAGCGAATAATTTTGAATTTGAAGTAAAATCTCAAATAGAAATAGCCAAGACTTTCGACAATTCTAAAAAGGAAGACTACGAAAGTCTGAAAACTTATCTAGAAAAAATATCCAAAAAAGGAACTTACGCTTCTAGAAAAAATGAGTTCTATTATGCCTTAGGACTTATGGCAATGAAAGCGGGAAAAGAGGAAGATGCCAATGCATTCTTCCAAAAATCGTTGAAAGAAAAAGCCTCCGATGGACAAATCCGAGGACTTACCTACTACGAGATTGGAAAAAAATATCTAGAAAAAGAGGATTATCTAAGTGCTGGAGTTTATTACGACAGTGCCGTTACCCAAATGACCTATGCTCCTCAAAGAGAAGAATTGAAGACACTCTCTACAGATATTAAAAAAATCTCTAAAAACTATTACCTCATCAAAAAGAATGATAGCATCTTAGCTCTTACCAAAATGAACGAGCAGCAAAGGCTGGCTTACTTTAACCAACAAATAGAAAAACTAAAAGCTAAGGAAGCTAAAGAGGAAGCAGAAAAATTAAAAACCTCTAAAGAAAAAGAGTTTAGAACAACTGATTTTGCTTTGGATAATACCTTTGGTAATAACACGAGAGGATTTGCTGATTTTGGTACTTCTACTAAAGGTTTTTACTTTGATAATCTTACAACCGTATCTAAAGGGCAAGCCAACTTTAAACAAATCTGGGGAGAAAGAACTCTTGCTGATAACTGGCGTTATTCATCAAAAAACACTTCCATAGAAGACCTCAAAAACGAAGCTCTCGGTAAAACCGAAGTTAAAAACCCTAGAAGGTTTGAACCAGAGTTTTATATAGAGAAAATCCCTACCAACGCTCAAGACATCGCTCAACTTAAGCAAGATAGAGATACCGCATCACTAGGGTTAGGTATGATGTACGAAAATATTTTTTCTAATACCAAACTTGCCACTAAAACGCTATTTGACTTAGTAAACGCCCAACCCAAAGAAGATGTGAAACTTCAGGCGTTGTACCAAATATTTTCTATTAACTACGAGAAAAACCCACAAGAGGCAGAGAAAGCCAAAAACATAATCATTAGCGAGTTTCCTTACACTCATTATGCGGAATTTGTAAAAAATCCTAAGCGTGGAGGTTTGGGTTCTGCTTCGTCGGAGGTCAAAAACATATACGAACAAGCCTACCAACTCTATACAGAAGAAAAATATGAGGACAGTAAAGCCCTTATAGAAAAAACAATAGAAGCCTACCCCAAAGATGCTCTAGTACCTAAGTTATCGTTGCTCAACGCATTTAATACGGGGAAAACAGTGGGCAAAGAAATAATGATTTTACAACTGCAACAGATTGCTCTAAACTACGAAAAGCTACCCGAAGGCGAAAAAGCAAAACAAATGCTGGCTTATCTTAGTAGTGATTTAAAAACACCAACCGACGAACAAAGCAAGACAGCGCAGCCTAGTGTGAGTGTAGTGGTAACCGACGAAACAGCGGAAGACCAAGGAGAGGAAGCCCCTAACCTCAACCTAGCCCCATCTACCACACCACCCAAAATTAATCTTAACGAACTTAGAAAACAAAGATTACAAAAAGAAAATATTAAAGTTAGTCCAAAATAGGGAGTTTACTTTGCTTTCCGTTTTACACCCTGAAAATCTTTTAAATAAAAAGGTTCAAAGTAGGCTACATCTTCCCATTCTTTGTTCATAGCCTTTTCTAAGGCTTTCTTGATAAGGTATTCTGCCGAAGGATAAACCTCTGACTTATAGAAGGCACTAGGTAGGTTTAATACCGTCTGTGCCTTGGTCGCCCCATCTCCCACGAAGAGAACTTTGTAGTCTTTATAATCTTCAAACGAAAACTCATCTAGGATTTTGGCTTCCGTTTCCGAAACTACCACTCCTGTTTTGCCATCAAATACCGAAGTATAAACTTCCATTCTTCTAGCGTCTACCATAGGGATTATAAAATCAAACCCTTGATCTATAAAAGGTTCTACCATAGTTTCTAAAGAGTTTACAGCAATCAAAGGAATTTTAAGCCCATAGCAAAAACCCTTAGCCGAAGCCGCCCCTATCCTTAGCCCCGTATAAGACCCCGGTCCCATACCTAACGACACAGCTTGTATGTCTTTTAACGTAAGCTCTGCTCCCTCCAAAGCCCACTCTACAAAAGTGTGCAGACTCTCGCTCTGCTTATAGTTTTCGGATACTTCTTCGCATAGGCAAAGTAGCTCTGCTCCTTTAGAGATAGCCACAGAACAATTTTTAGAAGAGGTCTCAAGGTGTAAAATAACCATCTGTAATTTTTTCTACAAAGATAAAGAAATACACAACAAACCAATGTCCTGCTATAAAAAATCCGATGCTTGTAACACTTATACAAACACCGGATAAATTCTAATAACTATAATACTATTTTGCTAATAGCTCTTTTACTAGGGGCTTTAAGCTCCGCTACCTCCGTTTTCAGCTCTTTAATTTCGGCATCTTTTGTCTTTAAAGCCTTGTCTTGCTCTATACTGTGTAAGTAGAGCTCCTCTATCTTCTCCACATTGGTAAGTTGGGTTAACATAGTTCTTTAACTTTAGAAGCTAATAAATATCCTAATTGATCTTTACTTTATATTTCTATTGAAGTCAAGTCTAATTAATACATTACCCGTTATTTTAAACAGAGACTATATTTTCTGCTATTTATTAACCTAAGTTCGATTAACAAAACAATGCCAATTGGTTGTTTTTTACAGGTTCATATTTTAAGGAAGTTTTTTTGGAGAAGAAATGATATGTCACAATTCCTGCAATATAAGTTTGTCACAAAACGACGTCTTGAATGCTCAATTTGATAGATGTTTCTCAGTTCGTCGTTCACTGGTTCTATTACAGACCTTTGCACAAAAGAATTTTGTCGGACATACTCATCAAAGAATTCTTCATGTTGTTTCTTATGCTTGTAATGAGCTGAATTCTGTCTACAAAAAGTAATTGTTGCAATTTCTGGGAGATAGTTTGCCAAATATTTGCTTGAGGAAGTTCTCATTTTTAAGAGGCTCTCTGCCATCTATATTGGCTCGGGTAACGCAGAAGCTTAGACTCTCGCCTATAGCAAAGGTTTTGTCAAACATCGTAAGAGCCATCAGGTTAGACTGCATAAGTTCCGTAAATCGGTTGTAGGAAATTCCTCCTGTATATGCCTCTGCATGTAATGAATACAAAAATGCTTAAATGTTCTAAAATCGCTGAGATGAAAAAGAATCATAATGGTGATAACTTCCAAATTACTCATTTTTAGGGCTTCTTTGAAGAGTTTCCAATTAAAAAAGGTTGTGTGAATTTTTCAAATTCAGTACAAAAAACATCCGTAACTTTATCAAAGTCAATTATGAGAAAAAGTTATTAAATATATGAATAGCTCAGACGTACAACTATTTCTCTTTTTATGCAATATTCTTACTCAAAATTATTAATCGAACTCAGGCTTTTAGCTCTATCTTTTTTAGACTTGCTTTATCATATTTTGGGGCATTACTCTTAAAAGACGAAGGATAATTGAGATATTCCAACAATATATCCGATTTCAACTGAGATGAATTAGGCTTTACTCTTTGTTGCCAATGGCGTTCAGGTTCCTCCATAAACCTCACAATATCAGAAAGAGCTTTAAAACTTTCTAGAGTCATATTTTTACTTTTAGGATTAATCCTAGATTTTTTAAATATTTTAAATAGATTCTTCAAACTTTTTAAAATCATATTTTACTTTTAGGTCAATCGCAAAAGTATAAAATGTCTATCTTTGGATAAAAATAAATCATGTTGAATACAGAAGAATATCAAAGCGCTTTGGAATGGCTGTTTACACAAATGCCCAACTACCAAACAGATGGACAAAAAGCCTACAAACCAGGACTAGACAATATAAAAAAACTTTGCAATTTTTTTGTAAACCCTCAAAACAAACTAAAAACAATACACATAGGTGGAACTAACGGAAAAGGCTCTACGAGCAATATGTTAGCTTCCATACTTCAAGAACAGGGTTATAAAGTGGGGCTTTACAACTCTCCGCACCTTATAGAGTTTACAGAAAGAATAAAAGTAAACGGTATCAATGCAGACAAAAGCTTTGTTTTTGACTTCATCAATAAACTAAAAAATCTCCCTAAGGATATTAAACCCTCTTTCTTTGAATTTACCACCATAATGGCATTTCAATATTTTTATGAACAAAAGGTAGATTTTGCCATTATAGAAGTCGGTCTCGGAGGACGATTAGACGCTACGAATATTATCTCTCCTTTAGTGTCCGCCATCACCAACATTGCCCTAGACCATCAAAATCTCCTAGGAGAAACATTGGAAGAAATCGCCATAGAAAAAGCAGGGATCATTAAACCAAAAACTACCATCATTTGTGGCGAAGAACAGCCTGAAATAAAAAAAACAATCCAAGAAAATGCACAATCCAAAGAAGCTAATTTCATAGACACCACTTCCATAGCAACACCATACGAAACCGATTTAAAAGGAGAATACCAAAAGAAAAACATTCGTGTTGTGGTAGGAATTATACAAGAATTAAAAAAATTAGGCTTCAAAATTTCCGATCAATCTATTGAAAACGGGCTACTTAACGTTTACAATAACACCAAATTTATGGGACGCTGGTTTGAAGTTTCTAAAAACCCTCTCATCATCTGCGATACAGGACACAACCACGCTGGTTTAACCGAAGTTTTTAAACAACTGAATGCCATACCAAAGAAAAAACATATTGTGATAGGCTTCGTAAATGATAAAAAAATAGAGCCTATATTCGATTTGACTTCATCAAAAGACTATTATTACTTCGTAAAACCCCAAATAAACAGAGGGCTTCACCCCAAAAACTACGAGAATTTAATCCAAGACAAAGGTTTAAACCATCAAATTTTTGATAATGTAACCGAAGGCTACAATGCAGCAAAACGCTTATGTAAAGCCGATGAGATGATTTTTGTTGGTGGAAGTAATTTTGTTGTAGGAGATTTTTTAGAAAAAAATTTGCCAGTTAATAAATAATTCGTATATTTGCACCACTCAAATGGAAAATTTGGGGCGGTTAGCTCAGTTGGTTCAGAGCATCTGGTTTACACCCAGAGGGTCGGGGGTTCGAATCCCTCACCGCCCACCAAAAGGGTTCTTAGCTCAGTTGGTTCAGAGCATCTGGTTTACACCCAGAGGGTCGGGGGTTCGAATCCCTCAGAACCCACTTTAAAATAAAAATCTCACAACAATGTGAGATTTTTTTTTGTTTATTATTCTCTCTATCAATAATACTTTATAAATATTCTCTGAATTTATTCTATATTCTGCATATTCTAAAATTTAACCTCAACTTGGAAAAGGATATAAAAACATTAGGAAAAAAGCAATAATTCGTAGTCTTATCAAAGTTAACCATGAGAAATAGTTGTTGAATATATCTAAATAACTTAAATACACAACTGTTTCTCTTTTATACAATACTTTTATTCAAAATTATTAATCGAATTCAGTTTACTGGCAAGAACTCCTCTTTACAAGATAGAGCAAAGGTGTTAAAATATATTAACAAATTAAGACCACAAAAAAACCTAAAACAAGGAATTTCTGTGGTTTTTTATTTTAACAAATCTTACAATAATGTTAAAAACTGTTAAAACACTGAGTTCTCTGTAACACATTAAAAAGAGGTTCCTCTAGATTATTTACCTTTGTGGGGTTCTTTTCAAAAAGAAATTGTTCTCTATTGGAAGAAACTAACTAAATCATCGAAAATGAAAAACAAAAATTTAGTATACATTTTATTAGCTTTAGCCACTTTTTCCTTACAGTCGTGTGTGAGTAACTATGTAGTTACAGCTACTCCTTCTAACGCTAATGCATCTGAATACAAATCTAATACCAAAGTACCTAGAATAAGTAAAGCAAGTTTAACTTCGGCAAAACAATCTCTTTATCAAGATGAAACCGAAGCCAACTATGTTGCAGCAAAAACAACTTTAGCCAAAGTAAATAATTTAGAAACTAAAGCCGAAATAGAGAAGGCTATTAGACATTCACAAACAATAGACGAAATTCTTAACCAAGCGAGCACCTATTTAGGAACTCCCTACCGTTATGGAGGAACAAGTAGAAGCGGGATAGACTGCTCTGCTTTTGTACTATCTGTATTTAATGAGGTTACTGGCATAAGCCTTCCTAGAGTAGCTGCGGCACAGGCACAAGAAGGTGAGATAGTATCAAAAGAAGAATTACAGAAAGGAGATTTACTATTTTTCTCACAAGGAAGAGGTAGGATTTCTCATGTTGCTATTGTTCATGAAATAACCGAGGAAGGCGACGTGAAATTTATACACGCTTCCAGTTCTCAAGGAGTGAGTTTTTCTTCGTTAAACAGCAATTACTGGAGAGCTAGATTTAGATTCGCTAAAAGAATATTAACACCTGAAATGGTAATAGCACAACAGAAAAAACAAGACATACAAGCAGCTTCTTTATAAGAATTAAATACTTTTTGAAATAATATAATCCGGTACAAAATATGTATCGGATTTTTTTATGCTAATAAAATAGCATCTATCTTTTAAAAAGATATTATATTTATCCCATGAACATTATTGAATATAAATCTATGAAAATTTGGAAACAAAGCCTATGGGGTACAATAGGATTATTACTATTAGGTTTTTCTATATATTACATTTTAGCGAGTTCAAAGCATAATAAAGTAGAGCTTTCAACTAAAACAAATACTACACAAGTAAATAACACAGAGCCAAATATATCGCCCCCTGCAACCGTTCAAAATCAAGATAGTTTGAGTATTATTGCGGTGGGAGATGTCATGTTTGGTTCTAATTTCCCTGACCCTTCTTTTCTTCCTCCTGATGGAGGCGAAGAACTAATGGCTGAATTTAAACCTTTCACAAAGGATACAGATGTTGTATTTGCCAATGTAGAAGGTGTATTTTTAGATTCAGGAGGTACACCTAAAGGAAAAGGAAATAATATTTTCTGCTTTCGCCAACCCACTGAAATGGCTAAAATTTACAAGGACTACGGATTTAACCTTTTGAGTCTAGCTAACAATCACATGGCAGATTTTGGACAAGTAGGGATAGAGTCGTCTCAAAACACATTACGTCGGTTAGAAATAGCTTTTGCAGGGTCTAAGGCTCAACCCTACACTCAACTAATAGTCAATAATAAAAAGGTTGGATTTGCTGCATTTGCTCCTCATACTGGCTCGCAAGATATGAATGACCTAGAAACCGCTATATCTATAGTTAAGGAACTTAGAAAAAATAATGACTTTGTTATTGTAAGTTTTCATGGTGGAGCAGAAGGTGCTAAACACCAAAGAGTCACTAGAAAAAGAGAGTTTTTTTATAAGCAAAATAGAGGGAATGTCTACGAATTTGCTCACCAAATGATAGACGCAGGAGCAGATGTGGTATTAGGACACGGTCCTCATGTGATAAGAGCTGTAGAGATGTATAAAAATAAATTTATAGCTTATAGTTTAGGAAATTTTTGCACTTACGGACAATTTAACCTCAAAGGAGATAATGCTCTAGCACCTATGCTCAGAATTCAGCTTGCACCCAATGGAGATATGGCAAAAGTGAAAGTAATAAGTGGAATTCAGACAGGGAAAGGTGGTCCTATATTAGATAGCGAACAGAGAGCATTTCATAAAATAAAAGAACTCACAGAGCTAGACTTTCCAGAAACAAACTTAGAATTCAGCAACGGATTTATCCTCCCAAAATACAATTAACAGCTTCTTGCATCATTTTCAGCTATTCAATAGTTTTTATAAGACTATTCAATATCAAATAAATTAGTTATTTTCGTAAAAAACTTTATAAAAATGGAAAACCTTAATTTTTCTCAAATGAAAGAAGACAAAGATATGTTGTTCCTACTACATCTATCTCAATTATTTAATCTTATTACAGGATTCGGTGGGCTTATAGTTCCTATCTTAATTTGGGTATTCAAAAAAGATGAAATACAAGGAATAAATGAACAAGGCAAAGAGGTTATTAACTTTCAAATCACTATGTTTCTAGCCATTTTGGTATCTATACCTTTATGCTTTATTCTGATAGGTTTTTTATTCATATCTATTATAGCACTTCTTATGATTATAGTACCTATTATACAAGCTATTAAATCTAAAGATAATCAATCTGTAAGATATCCTTTAACTATTAGATTTATTTAAAAATCTCCCTCAAGCCAAGATTTAAAGTGTTTTACTCGCTCTCTACTTATTGTAATTTCTTGCTCTATTGAATGATTAAGTTCCACTTTATAATATGGGGAAGTATGGATATTTTTAATATGCTCTAAATTGATGATGAATTGTCTACTAACTCTGAAAAATTTCTTTAAATCTAACAGTTTTTCTAACTCATCTAAAGTAAATTCCGTAGGATAAGCTCTGTTCTCGGTTTGAGCATAAACGATTTTGTTTTCGCTGTAAAAACAACTAATATTTTCTATACTCAATACCTTTAAATTATATCCTACTTTAGCTACAACTCTTGTGAGTTTAGGTGTTTCCTTTTGGATAAGTTCTTTAAAATTTAGTTGTTCGTAGCCTTGTTCTTTTGGAAGAAAAGAATGAAACTTCTCTATCGCTTGCTCTAAATCCTCTTGTGAAAAAGGCTTTAGTAAATAATCAATAGAGTTAAGTTTAAATGCCTTTAAAGTATATTGGTCAAACGCCGTAGTATAAATAATGAAACTTTTGGTTGGCACTTGTTCAAAAATATCAAAAGACAGCCCATCACCTAACATAATATCCGAAAAAATAAGGTCGGGGTGTGGTTGTGTTTTAAAATAATCAACGCCTTCCTCTACCGAAGATAAAGTTGCTACCACTTCTATCTCTGGAAACTTTTCTAACATTCGTTTTAGCTTTCTTGCAGCAAGTTGTTCGTCTTCTATAATAATTGCTTTCATTTTTTTAATATTATATCAAAGGGATTTCTACACGAAAAATAGTTTCATTTTTAATAATATTCACTTCCTTATGCGTGAGTAAGGCGTAGCGTTGCTGAATATTTTTTAATCCAACTCCTGTACCACCTGCAGGTATCTCTCTTGCTTGTAAATTATTTTCTACCATCAAATAAGACGAGGTGGTATAAACCTTAATATTCAACGGTTTTTGAATGGTTGCAAAGTTGTGTTTAATCACATTCTCCAACAATAATTGTAAGGACAATGGCACTACTAAATGATTTTCAAAGCTGGGATTTATATCAAAACTAAAATTAACACTGTCTTCAAAACGGGTTTTAAGAAGTTCGGCATAGGTTTTTGCAAAGCTGATTTCTTCGGCAACACTTACCGTTTTTTTGTCCCTTTGTTCCAAAACATAGCGGTATATTTTAGACATATCCTCCGTAAACTTTTGAGCTTTCGGTGGGTTTTCCTCAATCAACGCTGTTAAGACATTTAAAGAATTAAAAAGAAAATGCGGGTCTAACTGAGTTTTTAAACTTTGAAACTGTGCCTCCGAGGCTTTGGCTAATTGCTCCTGCACTTCTATTTTCTCTTGAGTGCTTTGCTGCAAGGCTTTCATAAAACCATAGGCGTGAAGAATAGAAGATATCAACAAAACAAAAATAATCATAAATAAGTTTACCGAATGTGATTTGGCACTAAAGTAATCCTCAGTTGGTATTCCACGAATAATTACAAAATGGAAATAATTAAACCCATAAACAAGAATAATATTAATAATAACCCCGATTATTCCCCCAAAAAGCCTAAGTTTAAGTTGGGTCGTCCAATTGTATTTTTTATCTAAAAACTCATTTAGCAAGCCATTCGTAATACCAAACCCAAATGTATATAGAAGCGATATTGCCCAACTAATAAAAAAGTTATGAATTGTTTTTTCAGGTGTAGCAAATAAAAAGAAGAAAAGGGCAGAAAGTACACTTACAATAAATAAAGTGCGTATATTTTTAAAGGAAAATGTTTTCATAAGTTAAATTTTGAAAAAGATGGTGAGGAAGAACTTTCCTCACCAAAATATTTATATTTACTTCAAAGATAAGAAATACTGAGCCTCTTTCTTACCCCAATGAGGTAATAGTTTTTGCTCGGCTTCTTGGGTTTCAAACTGTTTTAAAGCTTTTTCAAATAGTTTTAAACCAAGTTCCTTACTTCCACCGTGTTCTTTTGGTATATGATACACCGTTTCAGCTTCTAGTAAAGTAATTCTCGGATTATTAGGACTAAGTTTTTTAGCCTTCGCTAAATTTTCACCATAAGATTTGCCATCAGTCGCATAATATTTCTGTGGATTTATCATCATTCTCAATCTATTGATGCGAGCTTTAAGAATATAAATCTCTGCATTTTCAGGCGAAAGAGCCTCTGCCTTTTTCATCCATTCTTCAGCTTGGTTAGCTAAGGTTTCTAACTTGGTTTTATCGGCATAATTACCTCTGAAGCCTTCCATTACACTATTGTAACTCGCATAATAGTAAGGCAACCACTGGTTAGGATTTTCTTCGGCTATTTTCGCAAATGCTTTAGTTACAGGAGCTAATTCTTGGGCGTTTTTGGATTGTTCCATCTGAACAATGCTCTTTTGTAGTTGGGATTGGTAATCGGTTTGTGCGTGTGCAAAACCTGTACTAACGACTACGGCTAAAACAGCGACCCATTTCTTTGTGTTTAGAACTTTGTCTTTCATAATAAGATATTTTTTTGTTAAACTTTCTGATGCAAATGTAAAACGAACATTTGCCCTAAAGAAAAATATCTTACTGAACGGTAGTTTTAAATGAGTGAACGGTTATTTCTCATTAAAAACAGTTAAAAAAATCCTCCACAAATGCCAATACCTATTATGATATATACTCCTGCTAGAATAAAAAATATATTAGCCACTTTAGGACTTTTTTTTCTCAAAAGAAACTCTATAATACTAAATAATAACGGAGGTCCAAACATTATTGTCATAATAAGGGCAACTAATCCATTTAAATTACCTTCTAATATTGTCATATTTATTTTTTTAACTTATCTAACTAATTCCTATAAAATTATTTCATCATCAAAGATATGTTACGAACCTCATCTTCCAAATCTACTCTTATAAATTAAGATATTTTGTTAAACTTTCTGGCACAAATTATTTACCTTAGAAAAAATGGTGTTTTAAGCAGTTATTATCCCATTAAAAACAGGTTATTTAAATCCTCCACAGATACCAATACCTATTATAAGTAATATGAAAAATAATATGAAATACACCCATATTAAATTAAAAAAGACTTTAGCTGCTTTAGGGTTCTGTTTTTTTACCAAGATGCCTATAATACCAAAAAGTATAGCTGGGCTTGATATTGCCAAGAGGGCTGCTATAATATAGGGCAATCCTTCTAATGTCATATTTCTTTTTTTAATTGGTTCAAATAGTCTACCTTTTCATCTCTGTAAAACAAATTCATAGTTTCAAAAGGTATAATGGTATTATCTTTATTTACAATGTGTACGCAAGATTTTTTTATGGCACGAACATCAAAATTATAAGCATCAATAAATTGCATAATAATAATTCTGAATAAGTTATCGTATCCTAAATTAGGAGCTTCTACAAAAGGAAGACAGCACAAAAGACTATGCAATTTAGATGAAGCCTTATCGGTAGATGTCCCTGTGCTAAATATCTCAAACATTTTTTGATGCAATGCTTCATCTTGCTCATATACAATGGTATTTTTGCTATTATCCAGCAAGTCTGTAGGGTTAATATATCTTGTAAGTGGAATATTATTTCCATTTAGTTTTAATATATAGCCCATCGCCAATGCATCTGGGTTGCACGGAACAGGAATTAAATCATCTGGGGTAAATATATCCGTCTGTTCCAATATCTTTCTACGAACTTCTGTGAGCGTAATTCGGTCGGTTTCATGATTAAAGTGTTCCAATCTTCCTGCTATCTGTGTAGGCTGAAACGTTACTCCTCTTACACATTTTTGTTTAAGCCCATACTCTATTATCTCACCCATTTCATCATCATTAAGCCCTTTTTGTAGGGTAACTACTAAAGTAGTTGAGAGGTTTAATTCGTTTAAATGTTCTATTGCTTTTTCTCTAATTTTCTTTAGAGTAGCCCCTCGTAATGATAATAAAGCCTCTTCTTTAAAAGAATCAAACTGTAAATAAATTTCAAAGTCAGGAGCATAGCTTTTTAAACGTTTTGCAAATTCGAAATCTTTAGCTATACTAATCCCGTTGGTATTTACCATAAGATGTTTTATCGGCAGCGTTTTGGCGTAATCCAATATCTCAAAAAATTGAGGGTGTATTGTAGGCTCTCCACCACTTATTTGCACCACATCAGGCTCCTTCTCATTTCTAACAATGGTATCTAACATCGCTTTTACCTCTTCTAAAGTTCTATGTCTGCCATAAGTAGGAGATGAACCAGCGTAACAAGTAGGACAGGTTAAATTACAACGGTCTGTTATTTCCACAACTGTAAGACACGAATGTTGTTCATGGTCGGGGCATAATCCACAGTCGTAGGGACAGCCATAATGGGTTTTAGTATTAAACTTATATGGCATTTCCGAAGGTTTGTTGTAGTTCCTGATGTTCTTATAATACGCTATATCATCAGCAATCAACACTTTGGAATTGCCGTGTTCGGGACATCTTTTAAGCATATAAACCTTGTGGTCTTCAAACACAATTTTAGCATCAATACGCTTTAAACATTCAGGACACAAACTAAGGGTATAGTCGTAATAAGTGTATTTTCTAGTAGGCATTTTTTATTATTTTTTTAATGGTAGGGAAGTAATAAATCCAACAAACTATGCAAAGCCATTGGATACTGCTTAAACCTAAAGTATAGAAAATATTAGGCTTAATAAATTCAATTATAAATCGAAAACCAAAATAAGACAACATAAATATTTTGAATAACAATCCGTTCTCCTTTTGTAAAGTTACTTTATTTTTTCTCAAAAATAGAAAAAGAAACACCAAAAATATTATTTCATATAAAGAGACAGGGTGTCTATAGAGCCCGTCTCCCAAATCCATTCCTGTAAAAAATTTGGTTTCTGTCCCATAAGTAAATTCATTAACTCCAGTAAGAAAACAACCAACTCGCCCAATAATAATTCCAACTATAATAGGAAAGGTAAATAGGTCTCCCGAAGATTGTTTTTCCTTGATTATCTTTTTCATTACTTCAACCCCAATAAGTCCGCCAAATAATCCGCCCATAATAGTCTTGGTGTTGAATAACTGGATTAGTTGATTAGGACTGAAATCAATCAAAACTGGGTTCTCTAAAAAGCCAATTAGCCGAGAGCCTAAGAAAGCTCCAATAGTAGCTCCCAAAATGATAGAAATTCTATTTTGGCTGGGTATAGTGTCCTGCACCGACTTTCTCAACCATACATAATATCTAAAGCCAACAAAAAACGCTAAATACTCCAAAATCAAATGGATATTTATTTTTACTCCAAATAGTACAGGTTCAAAAGGTATGGTCAATTTTTATTATTTTTAGAAAAGTTACTTCCCAAAGGTACATATTTTAGACAAAAGTCAAGCCTAAAATAAACTGCCCAGCTGTATTTCAAAACCATTTTAAGGAATTTTAATGATATGCGTTCAGTTTTTTTGGATTATATTCAATTTTATGGATAAAAACCATTCATTCTTCTATCGCCCTAAGTTGTTTTCCTGTTTTTTATCAACAATTTTTGTTGCCCATTGTCATTATTCTTTCGCCCTACCTCATTTTTGTATCGCCCCTCGTCATTATTAAGTCGCCCCACCTTGTTGGTCTATCGCCCCAGATATTTTTTTGTTTCCCCCAGTTGATTTTTGTTTTGCCCCAATGTTTTTGGGGGTGGATTGAAGATGTAATTATTTTTTTTGGGGATAAAAATAGCCTTCGTAACCTAACCATCTATACTCTCAAAGGCATTTTCTATATGAGTAATTTCAAATGCGTCTTGAGTTGTCTTTATAATAGAAATAATATCAAATCTTACTTCCACATTCTTGGGATAGCTTTGTAGAAATTCGTTGGTGGCAGAGATAATGAGTTTTATTTTTCGCCTGTTCACCGCTTCGTGAGGCTCTACCAAAGTACTGTGTTGCCTTGCTTTAACTTCTGCTACCACCAAAGTATTATCTTTTTCGGCAACAATGTCTAGTTCTGCTTTAAGGTATCTGTAGTTTCTTGCTATGATATTATAGCCCTTTTGTTCCAAGAAAAATACGGCTTGATTTTCGGCTTCTTTTCCAAAATCATTATGCTCCGCCATTATTTATAGATAAAAAAGTTCTGCTTTTTCAGAGGTAATTTCAAGACGAACCGAAGCTCCCAAAATAAGCGGTAAATTATGATAGATATGCCCATTAGGAAACTGATACATCATAGGGATTTTATATTTCTCTAATCTTTGTTTTACAATTTCATAAGCAAAGCTATCAAAGCTGTCTTCATAGTTTGGATTATCGGTTTCGGAGCCCATATTCGTCATACCACCTATAATAAGCCCTTTTATTTTTCTAAATGCTCCAGCAAGTTCTAGCCCCATCAACATTCTATCAAGAGCGTAAAAGTTTTCGCCTATATCTTCTATAAAAAGGATTTTATCTTTAAAATTAAAGGAATACGGACTTCCCAACAAGGCATAGACCAAGGCTAAATTTCCACCTATTAAAATGCCTTCTGCAACACCTTCTTTATTAAATGAGTGTGGTGTGATTTTATATTTAGGAAGTGTCCCCTCAAGAACATCAAAAATAAGCTGATAACTTTCTTCCGATACCCCAAACGAAGCAGTTTTAAGTGTTTGCCCGTGTATGCTAGCAAATCCGTTTTTTAGAAGATAGCTTTGGATTACAGTATTGTCCGAATAACCTATATACCATTTAGGATTCTCTCTGAAAGCAGATAACTTAATCTTTTTAATGAGATGCTGACAGCCATAACCTCCTCTAGTTGCCCATACGGCTGAAAGCTCCGTGTTAGAAAACGCCCAATTGATGTCTGATAAACGTTCCTTTTCTGTTCCAGAATAATTGTATCCATTCTTAAAAATCCCCAAGCAATATGGACTTAAAATAGGCTCATATCCTTTGGACTGTATTCGTTCTATACCCGCTTCTATCTGTGAGGCTTCTACGGCTCCAGCAGGAGAAACAATGCCTATTTTAGCTCCTTTTTTTAGTTTTTTGGGAAACGTTATCATATACAATTATTTTCTGATTTTTAGAGAATCCCTCACATAGCCACTTCTTTCCAACTCTTGGTCAAACTTATTAAATTTTTTGAAGCTCTGCATAAATATAAATACACTAATGATAACTAATATCACTCCAACAGCACTTCGTATTTTATTAGCAAGATTTTGAGTCAATTTATGATGGAACTGTTTTGCTAAAAGGATTTTAATTAAATCTATCCCAATGTAGGTGGCTATCATAATCCCAATGTATAAAATAAATTTATACGGATTAGGATATTGATTTCGCACCGATATTACAGTAACCAACCAAAATAAAACTACACCTATATTAAGAATATTTAGTAAAAAGCCATTTAAAAAAGTTTTAAAATAGTTCTGACTGATGATTTTTTTTTCGCCTTCTATCCTCATTTTAGTTTTGGAGACTATCATAAAAATCCCATAAATGAAGATAATAAAAGCCGTTATTCTATAAAAACTAGGATATTTGTCTATAATCTCTACTAAATCATCACTCGCAAAGTAGGCCACTAAGATACAAACCAAATCTGCAGTTATAACCCCTATATCTAAGGTTAATGCATGCCTTGCTCCACGCGAAAAGCTAGTTTCTATAAGCAGGAAAAAAATAGGTCCTATAAAAACCAAGCTCAACATTAGCCCTAAGCCGATAGCAGAAAATATAAGTTCTAACATTTAGTTTTTTTCAATATTACAAAATCTCTAGCAAATGACCTAACAACTACATTCCTAGGTTTTTTCTCACCCTAGCTAAAGTTTCTGCTGCTACTTTTCTAGTTTTTTCTGCTCCTTCTTTTAGTTTAGCTTCTAGCTCATCAAGGTGAGTCATATAGTAATTAAATAACTCTCTCTCCTTTGAGTAAGTTTCTAAAATTAAATTAAGAAGCTCTGTTTTAGCGTGCCCGTAGCCAAAATTTCCTGCTAAATATTTCTGTCTTAACTGTTCTGTTTGTTCTGGTGTAGCTATTAGTTCGTATAAAGCGAATACTTTATCTGTTTCAGGGTCTTTAGGCTCTTCTAAAGTTTTAGAATCCGTTTCTATAGACATCACCTGTTTTTTAAGCTGTTTCTCTGGCAAAAATATATTGATGATATTTCCTCTAGATTTAGACATTTTGTTACCATCAGTACCAGGCACATACTTGGTATTTTCTTGCAGTTCTTCTTGTGGTAATACAAAAGTTTCTCCCATTTGATTGTTAAACCTCGCTCCCATATCTCTTGCCATTTCTAAGTGCTGTAATTGGTCTTTTCCTACAGGAACTATCTCTGCATCGTACAGAAGTATATCCGCTGCCATAAGAACGGGATAAGTAAAAAGTCCAGCATTTACGTCTGCCAAACGGTCTGCTTTATCTTTAAATGAATGAGCTAAAGTAAGCCTTTGATAAGGAAAAAAGCAAGACAAATACCACGACAATTCACATACTTCGGGTATATCACTTTGTCTATAGAAATAAGTTTTTTCCGTGTCAAGACCGAAAGCCAACCACGCAGCCGCTATTTCGTAAGTATTTTGTTTTAGTACTTCTGCATCTTTTATTTGGGTTAAAGAATGCATATTGGCAATAAATAAAAACGATTCGTTTTCAGGATTTTTAGATAACTCTATTGCTGGGATTATCGCTCCTAACAAATTTCCTAAATGAGGCGTTCCCGTAGCTTGAATTCCCGTAAGTATTCTTGACATAGTATTTCTAATTTTTTAAATTAAATATCCCTTCCTTTATCAGGAAAGGATTTACAAAAGTAAGGATTTTTTACCACTCCTTATGGCTCTGCATTCTCTAAAGATAACGCTCTACCTCCGCTAAAGATTTAATATTGATAACGCCTTGCTCCTCAAAACCTTCGTTGAAGACATCAAAAAATAAAACTTTCAAACCAAAATCTCTAGCACCCAAAGCGTCTGCAATCCAATCATCTCCTATAAAATAAGACTCCTCCACCGTTGCTTTCGCTTTATCTAAAGCGAGTTGAAAAATCTCAGGATGAGGTTTTCTTAGTCCTATTTCGTCTGCGCTTGTTACCGTATCAAAGTAATGAGCAATGCCACTTCCATCTAACTTTCTGTGAGTAACCTCTTGAAAACCATTAGACAAAATATGAAGAGTATAGCCTTTATCTTTTAAATAATCTAAAATAGAAATGCTGCCCTCCACCAGTTCGTTGTATTCTATAATCTCATCTAGAAAAAGATTTTCAAAGGTTTGAGATAATTCAAAATCATCTAATCCAAAATGAAGAAACACATCATAAAAACGATGTTTTCTTAAAGTTTCTTTATCTATAATTCCGTCTCTAATTTTAGCCCAAAGCTCTTCGTTAATGGTATGATACACCTCGTGAAAGGTTTCAAAATCTACTCCGATTTTATCCTCAATCAAATATTTATTAAAAAGTTTTTGGAGCGTGAGTCTCGCATTTTTACGATGATCCCAAAGTGTGTTGTCTAAATCAAAAAAAATGTGCCTTATCTTCATAAGGCACAAAATTAGTTAATTTTTTGGAAGTACATAAACTCTCTTCTTGGAAGAAAGCACCGATAAGGATTTAGAAAAATCTAATAAAAATTTTATCGTAGAAGATTTTGGTAATTTTACCTTTACTACACTAGGATAAACTTTTTTCATAGGCACATATATTTTACCATAGAACGAAAAGCTCAAACCTTTAGTATTTATCTTGTTAAAATTATTTGATTTTCTTCCATTATTTTTCTAAGGTTCATCACAGCGTACCTTACTCTGCCTAAAGTGGTATTGATGCTACAATCCGTATGCTCTGCAATTTCCTTAAAACTAAGTCCATCAAAAAAACGGAGTTTTACCACTTCCTTTTGGTTATCTGGTAAGAGTTGTATCATTTTCATAAGGTCTTCATTTATCTGAAGAGAAATTAAATAATCCTCTATATTTTCCGTAGGTTCGCTGATATGGTCAAAAATAGAAAATTCCTCATCTGAATATGAGGTTTCTGAAACTTTTTTATGCTTAGATAACAATCGGTAATGGTCTATAATTAGATTGTGAGCAATACGCTTTGCCCAAAGTACAAATTTGCCCTCATCTTTATACTCTCCTTTTTTCAACTTGATGATAATTTTCATAAAGGTATCTTGGAAAATATCATTTGCTAAACTTTCATCTAGCACCTTGTAAAAAATAAAGTTAAAAAGGTCAGATTGATTTCTTTCTATAAGCCTTTCTAGGGCTAGTTCATTGCCATTTTGATACTCTTGTATAAGCAGGCTATCCGTAATTATTTCCATAACTTTACCTTTAATTTAAACCAAAGTAAAACCATTCCTTACTTGGAAGACCGTTTTATTACTAATTGTTAAACGATTAAAAAATGTAAAGTTATCCCTATAAATGTCTATTTTGAGAGGACAAATGTATATAAAAAATATGATATTTAAGATTTTTTAACAAAAAATTGTTTTAAACCTTCCAAAAATCTCTATCCAAACTTCTATATTGTATAGCTTCCGCAATGTGGTGGCTTTGTATATTAGTTTCTCCTTCCAAATCTGCTATGGTTCTAGATACTTTCAAAATACGGTCATAAGCCCTTGCAGAAAGATTGAGCTTTTCCATAGCATTTTTTATTAGAAGTAGAGATACCTCATCTAATTCGCAAAAACGCTCTATTTCTTTAGGTCCCATCTGGGCATTGTAACTAATAGCCAAATCTTGATAGCGTTCTTGCTGTATTTCCCTTGCTTTTAGCACCCTTTGTCTGATAATCTCACTAGACTCTCCTTTTCTTTTGTCGGACAGTTGGTCAAATTCTACTTTTTGAACTTCTATATGAATGTCTATCCTATCCAAGAGAGGTCCCGAAAGTTTATTAAGATAGCGTTGCATCTCAAAAGAAGAAGAGGTATTATTGGGGTCATCAGGAAAAAATCCGCTAGGGCTAGGATTCATAGATGCTACAAGCATAAAACTAGCAGGATAGTTTACTGTAAATTTAGCTCTGGAAATAGTAACTTCTCTATCCTCCAAAGGTTGTCTCATAACTTCTAGAACGGTTCTTTTAAACTCTGGCATCTCATCTAGAAATAGTACCCCATTGTGAGCCAAAGAAATTTCCCCAGGCTGAGGATAACTACCACCACCTACTAACGCTACATCGGAAATGGTATGATGCGGCGACCTGAAGGGTCTGATGGTCATAAGGGAAGTTTCAGCTCCCATCTTTCCTGCTACAGAATGTATTTTGGTGGTTTCTAACGCTTCTTTTAATGTTAAAGGAGGGAGAATACTTGGAATCCGTTTTGCTAACATTGTTTTACCACTCCCTGGGGGACCAATGAGAATAATATTATGCCCTCCTGCTGCCGCAACTTCCATTGCTCTTTTAGCGGTCTCTTGACCTTTAACTTCCGAAAAGTCAAATGGAAAAAGATTTACTCTTTTGTGAAATTCCTCTCGTGTATTGACTTTAGTTGGTTCTAAAGGACAGTTTTCATTAAAAAAATCTATTACCTCTTTGATATTTTCTACACCATAAACTTCCAAATCGTTTACAATAGCAGCCTCTCTTGTGTTTTGTTTCGGTAAAATAATTCCTTTAAAACCTTCTTCTCTTGCTTTTATTGCAATGGGCAAAACACCTTTAATCGGTTGTAAACCTCCATCTAACGAAAGCTCTCCCATAATAAGATACCGCTCTATCTCTGGAGCTATAATCTGACCAGATGCAGCTAAAATCCCCAACGCAATGCTTAAATCATAAGCAGAACCTTCTTTTCTGAGGTCGGCAGGAGCCATATTTATGGTAATTTTTTTCCCTGGCAATTTATAACCTACATTTTTAAGTGCAGCGGAAATTCTATGACTACTTTCTTTAATAGCATTGTCTGGCAACCCTACTAAATGGTAACCTACTCCTTGATCTACATTAACCTCTATTGTAATGGTTTGTGCGGAAACACCATGTATAGCACTACCGTAAACTTTTACCAACATCTATTATAGATTTTGAGTTAAATTTAAGCGTTTTTATTTAAATACTACATAAAATCTTCTCCGTTTTTGATATTCTTTAAATCTAAAACAAAATCTTTTATTTTTTGATCATTTTCTCTAGGACAGATAAGTAGTGCCTTTTCTGTATCTACCACTATATAATCCTGTAGTCCATCTATAATTGCTAGTTTATTACTTTCTTTTAACCTTATTATATTTCCTTTAGAGTTATAGGTTAAAATATATTTAGAATTGGTGGAATTTTGCTCTTTGTTTTTTTCAGCATTGTCGTAAACAGAATTCCAAGTTCCTAAATCGCTCCAACCAAGGTCTGCAGGAATCACATAGACATTATCTGCCTTTTCCATAATCCCATTATCGATAGATATTTTTTCTGCTTTTGGATATATTTTTTCTATACAATTAGGTTCAGTCTCATTAGCGTCGTAGTCACATTCATCAAAAAGATGCTTCATCTCAGGCAGATGCTTGGAGAATGCTTTTATAATACTTTTAGCAGACCAAATAAATATCCCGGCATTCCAAAGAAAATCTCCTGCTTCTAAGAATGTTTTAGCAATCTCTAGGTTAGGTTTTTCGGTAAAGGTTTTTACTTTTAGTAGTGGTATACCTTTCCCTTCTACAAACTGAATATAGCCATATCCCGTATCTGGACGGGTAGGTGTAATCCCTAATGTGATGAGATAGTCGTTTTCTGCCGCAACATTTAACCCCAATAAAACTTTGTCTAAAAACTTATCTTCTTTTAAAATAAGATGATCTGCAGGTGTAACTATTATTTGAGCATCTGGATTTTGCTCTGCAATAATATTAGCCATATAGATATTACAAGCAGCAGTGTTTTTCATCATAGGCTCTCCTATAATATTTTGCGGGGGTAGATTTGGTAACTGTTCCGATGTTAGGCTAACATATTCTTTATTAGTAATAACAAAAATATTTTCGGCAGAAATCAACTTAGATACTCGGTCATAAGTTTGTTGTATCATAGTTCTACCCACACCTAGTATATCTTGAAATTGCTTAGGATAGCTTTGGGTACTTAGAGGCCAAAAACGACTCCCAATCCCCCCTGCCATAATAACACAATAGTGATTTTTATTATATTCCATTTCTCTTATTTAATCAATTAAAATCTCTGCAAAAGGACTGAACAAATATTGCCTCCCTGTATCTAGATGAGTACAAAGATAACGCTTTTTCTTTTTTTCAATCATTCTAAATTTGGTGTTTCTGAAAGTAAAAATCTGCCCTTCGTCTAAATTTTCTATAAATAAAGCTCCATCTCTGTTTTCTTTTTTAAAATACATTTCTAAATCCCGACTCGCATTAAAACTTGCCTTAGGATTTTTAGAGAATTTTAATAATATTTTTTGAAAATCAACATCATAAACACCCAAACTTTCCAATATCATTTCTCTAAAAGTCTGTTTCCATTCTTTGCCATGAGGAGCTATCTTTTTATATTTCTCAAATGCTATAAGATGTGCTATTTCGTGAGTTAATACAAAAAAGAACAACGGCTTCTCAAGTCCTCCGTTAATTGTAATTTGGTGTTCTTCATTTTTTAATTTTTTATAATCCCCCAACTTAGACACCCTATCCTTGGTTATTTTAATAAGTATGGAATAACCATTACACCATTTTTCCACATAACTAAAAGCTCCTAACGGAAGAAAGTCCTCCAATTTTTCTTTTGACATTTTTTATTCTTCAGCTATACAAAAATAAAAATCCCACCTGTTAAAAGTGGGATTTATGATTATAAATTCTTGTTAAATCTTATTCAGCTGCAGCTTCTTCTTCCTCTTCATCGTCATCATCAGCAATAGCTCCACCTTTCATTGCTGTTCTAGACATCTTAACTGCTACTACCACAGCGTTGTCTGGATGCATAAAAGTGTAATCTGGAGATTTGATATCACCTACATAAGTTTTGTTACCAATTCTTAGTTTCGTTACATCTATAACGATTTCATCTGGTAAATTAGCAGGAAGCGCTTTTACTTTAAGTTTTCTGAAAGATTGTCTAAGTACACCACCTGCAACAACCCCTCTAGATCTACCTGTAATTTTTACTGGTACCTCCATAACCACAGGTTTGTCATCGCTTAGCTGATAGAAATCTGCGTGAAGAATTCTGTCCGTAATAGGGTGAAACTGAATATCCTGCAATACTGCTGGAATAGTTTCTCCGTTTACTTCAATAGATACCGTGTGTGCCTCAGGAGTGTAAACCAAATTCTTAAACGATTTTTCTTCAGTAGAAAAATGTAAAGGTTCCTTACCTCCATAAACAACACAAGGAACTAATTCAGCATCGCGTAACGCTTTCGTAGATTTCTTGCCTACGCTTTCTCTTTTCTGTCCTTGAATTGTAATAGATTTCATTTATAAAAATTTAAATTTGTTTTATTTCTAATTGTTTTTATCTGCTTATTATCAATTAAATGATAAATTTATCACTAATAGATTTATGTTCGTGTACCATCTGCATCACTTCGGCAAATAACGGGGCACAAGATAGCACTTTTATTTTAGATGACAAATTATTTTTGATAGGAATTGTATCAGTTACAATAACTTCTGTTATTTTAGAGTTCTCTATATTTTCGTAAGCCTTTCCAGAAAACACCGCATGAGTTGCCATCGCTCTTACGCTCTTTGCTCCTTTTTCTATGAGGATATCAGCGGCTTTACAAAGCGTTCCAGCTGTGTCTATCATATCATCTATCAAGATAACATTCTTATCTGTTACATCACCGATTAGGAACATTTCCTCCACCACATTGGCTTTTTTTCTTTCCTTATAGGCTATCACAACTTCAGCACCTAAATGCCCTGCATAGTTTTTAGCTCTTTTTGCTCCTCCCATATCTGGTGAAGCAATGGTTAAGTTATCTAAATTTAAAGATTTGATATAATCCACAAAAATAGTAGAAGCATAAAGGTGATCTACTGGAATTTCAAAGAATCCTTGTATTTGGTCTGCGTGAAGATCCATCGTCATAATTCTTGTTGCTCCCGCTGCAGTTAATAAATTGGCTACCAGCTTTGCTCCTATTGGAGCTCTTGGTTTGTCCTTTCTGTCTTGTCTCGCAAGACCATAGTAAGGTATAACCACAGTGATGCTCTTAGCTGATGCTCTTTTAGCCGCATCTATCATTAAAAGCATTTCTAAAAGATTGTCTGCTGGAGGAAAAGTAGAGCCTATCAAAAACACTCTCCCACCTCTTACAGATTGGTCTAAAACAGGTTCGAACTCGCCATCGCTAAAGGATTGAAAGTTGATTTTCCCTAATTCTTGACCGTAATGTTTTGCGATTTTTTCCGCTAAGTCTTTACTGGTTCTTGTACTGAATAGATAACTTGCCTGATTTGCCATTTTTACTTTTTTATTGAGGTTGCAAAGTTAAAAAAATAAAAGCAGTTTAAAAATTTTAAACCGCTTTTATTCTTTTGCTTTTATTTAAATATTATGGGAATTTAATTCCTGAATAATTATTAGGGTTTACCTGCGGTAGTGTAGATTTATACTTAGCGTTAATAGCTTTTATAAATTCGTTAGCAATAACTGCGTAGCCTCTACCCGTAAGGTGTACTCCGTCTAATGAAAATGCCCCGCCTGTCAAAAAAGAGGTAGTATATTTAACTCCATCAAACTGAATTCCAGAAGTGCCATTTAACTCTACCATTTTAGCATTAGCATCTACAAAGGCTAACCCATAAGCATCTGCTAAAGCTTTTATACTTGCATTATATTTAGCTGTAGCTACCTGTACCCTCTTGGCTTCTGTATATGTTAGAACCTGCTCATCTTTCAAGACTACTTTAGTTCCTCCTCCTTGTTCTTTCACAAATTTTAAATAGGGCAATAGAATAAAATCACCAGAGGTGGTCTGTCTATACGAAGGAATACCCAATGCTGATAGATTGGTTAAATCTTTATCTTCTATTACTAATCCACTAACCACATTCCCTGCAACAAAATTAATTACTCTCTTGTTATATTCTTCGGCAGTTAAAAGTCCCAAAGTTTTAGCTTGTTTTAAAGCCGCATTATACTTACCATAGGCTTCCATAGACATAAGACCCGCTGCTTGAGCTTCTGTAAGGTCTAATCTAAGCATAGACGGTATTGTTGTAAAGAATGGTATAGAAGTAATATCTGGAATATTCGCGATAACCCCTTTGGTAGCACCTACAGCCTTCATACCATCTAATATGGCTTTAATAGAACCCGCCAATACATTAGGGTCTGTAATATCGTTATTTCCATAGGTTCTTGGGTCAAGGTTTCCTGTCTGGTCTTTACCAACCCCACCAGAAGCAGCATAGTAAAGGGCATCGTTATTTCCTATCCATAGAGAGAAGAACGTTGGTTTTTGAGCCATAGCATCTTTAAGTACACTCGTATTATCACTTGATGCAAATCTAACAAAGTAAGGGTTAGCCTTTCCCAATGCTAGAGCCGTCTTGCTACCATAGCCATCTGCCACTAAATGAAATGACTTAGCTCCAGGAACTCCCATATTATTAAAAGTTCCAGTCAGTTTATCTAAAGCCTCAGTAGGAGTTGAAGGTTTAGGAGCTAGAGCTCCTTCCTCTAAGTTTAATACCAATTTACCTGGAAAATCTGGTAAATTACTAAATCCACCTACATCATTAGGCATCATTGGTTGAGTAAACGCTCCACCACCTGCTTTTTGCATTTGAGAAGCAACTATAGATGGGTATGACTCTAATTGTCCGCTAGAGTATAATGCTCCATCTCTATAACCAGAAGTAAGAGAGTTTCCTAGTGCTACATAGTTTGAGAAGTCGGCTTCTCCTTTTGTGATAGCAACATCTGCTACATCTGTATCAAAATCTGTTTTACAACTCATAACGGATAACATAGACACTACCGCTAATGAGGATATCATTATTTTTTTCATAAATCTGTTAAATTAAAAAGGGTTGTAAGATAGACCTAAACCAAAATACACTGCTTTAGCCTTAGCCTGTCCATAAAAACTATAATAATCATTAGCTACTGTTCTCGCTTGTGGAAAAGCCATTGCACCTGCTAAATCTATCCCTACTTTGTTTAGTTTAAATCCTAAACCTGCTGTAACAACACTAGAGTTAAACGATGGGGTTTCTGGGATAAAATCTTTGTCTGTATAGGAAGATTCATCATAGTAATAACCTAGTCTGGCTGCTATTTTATCCGTTACCATATATTGGGTTCCGAAACGCCAAGTTTGAGTGTTTTTGAAATTCTTAGGTGTAACAAGTAGGGTAGCATCATTAGGCTGGTTGCCAAGTTTAGCGTTTTCAAAATCTAACGCTAGGTGGCTGTACTCCGACCAACCTGTATAGTTAAAATCAGCAGAAACTAACCATTTAGGTGTAATCTTGTAAGTTGCTCCTATTGTGTACTCATCTACTAGAGGCAATGTAGCTTTGAAGTTATCCTGCCCATTAGCATCAAGTTCCTTTAGAGTATATAAACTTTTCGGCATATTAAACGAAACTTTCCCACTATTAGCTTTCATATCTACTGGCGAACGGTAAGCTACACTAACGTCCCACTTTTCGTCAGGTTTAAAGTAAAAACCAAACGAGAAACCTTGCCCTGACGCTTTTTCATCTTTAATGTTCATAGTTCCATTAACGCTAGTTACCGCTTTGTCCCAGTTTACGGAACCTTTAGCATAGATATAACTTGCACCTAGAGATACCCAATTGGCTAACTTTACAGAAACCATTGGCTGAAAGAAAATACTTTTCAGTTGCATTTTTTGCACCATTTCCTTCCCTGCCCAATCTTCGCCCCACTGTACGGTGCTTCCAAAAGGTGTGGTAACGCTAAGCCCTAACGAAACATCATCTGTTACTTTATAAGCTACCGCTGCATAGAAAGGTGTTCCTAAAGGGTTATCGGTAGTGTAAGAGTTTAAAGTGTTTAAATTCTGATAAGTTACGCTAGATAATGCACCAAAGCCTCCTGCTACAACACTTAGTTTGGACGGAATGAAGGATATACCTGCGGGATTAAAGAAAGCCACGCTCGCATCTTCTGCGTGAGCACTTGTATGCGCCATAGCCAACTGTTTTACCCCTTGCAAAGAAACTCTAAAGCCTCCTGCTTGGGCTAACACACCGCATAATACTGCCGATGTTAATATTATTTTTTTCATAAACTGTTATGTTAGTTAATTAAAGTTTTCAAATATAGAACTTTTTTTTAAACAATAGCGATAAAATAAGTACTGTTTAAAAATTAAAACTATTCTAAATAGCCAATTTTCAGGATTGATTATAAATCAATAGGAATAAAATATTTTTTTGTTTAACATTAAACGAACTCGTGATAATGATTACCTGAAAAGTGGTTATTAACCCGTTTTGTAGGGCGTAAGATACCGTTGCTAAGGGGTCGCTAACTATTACTTAAGTGGTCATTAACCCGTTTTGTAAGGGGCAAGATACCGTTGCTAAGGGGTCGCTAACTATTATTTAAGTGGTCATTAACCCGTTTTGTAGGGGGTAAGATGCCGTTGCTAAGGGGTCGCTAACTATTACTTAAGTGGTCATTAACCCGTTTTGTAAGGGGTAAGATGCCGTTGCTAAGGGGGCATTAACTTTTTTTAGTGATAAAAACATAGACATCAATAATATCGAAGCTAAACTATTCTAAAATACATACCTCTATGTTTGGGTAAACCTGTTGTAGATGTTCTATTTGATGTAAGTGTCTTAAAATATGATTGACATAGAACATAAAACCATCTCCTAGTCGTAATTTTATCCATTTAGAAATGGAAATATTTATTTTCGTTCTGCTTAAGCTGATGCTTTTAGATAAATTTAGCAACTCTAAAAACCGCTCTTGCTGATAAATAAATCGTTCTAAAACCGATTTATCTAGGTTTTTGTTGATTGGGTTTTTACTCTTTGCAGTTCTCATTTTGCTTTTGGGGTTTGGCAATATCCTTTTTGCAAAATAGCCTCCCAACCAACCACTTTTGAAATCTGCCTCTGGTATGGTATGAGAGGATTTTATTTTTAATTCAAATTCGGGGAGGTAAAAATCACCATATAGATTAAGGTGTTCTACACATTCTAATATATTCCACGAGTGTTCCTGTGGTTTCCAAGTAAGGTAATCTAGGTCTTTAGTTTTAAGAATTTCAGCCGTTGTTATAGCTTCTTTAATTTGCAACTCTAAGGTCTGTAATAAAAGTTCTGTACGCATTTTTTTTCTGCAAAGTTCTGTAGCGTAGCTTTAATAAAAATTGATGGAAGTCAAGATTTTTTCAACCTTGATAAAGTTTCGGCACTTATACCTAAGTAATCCGCTATATATTTGTTAGGAACTTCTTGGAAAAGCCTTGGGCTTCGTCTTAAAACACGCAGATATCTTTCTTTTGTAGATGGGGTTAAAATATCTTTCTCGCGTTCCATCTGTTGGAGGAGTAGGTTTTCTAGCAAGGCTATCCATAATTTTTGGTTGTCCTCTTTGTCTAGAAATGCGTCTATTTTGTATTTGGGAATTATTTTCACTTCCGAAGCTTTTATTGCTTGAATTAAAAACTCCGATGGTTTTTGGGACAGAAAAGAATCAAGAGCAACAATGAAATCGCCTGTATAACCTAACCTCACCGTTTGTTCTCGTTCTTTGTTTAGAAGATACACTCTAAAGCTACCTTTAGTGATGTAATAGAGGTTGGTATCTACCGAAGCAGAGGCTTTAAGTAAGTCATTCCTTTTTAAGCGAATGGTTTTCTCCGATAATTTAATGATATTATTGAGGTCTTGGGGCGTTAGCATCAATTATGGTTTTAATTGAGAGTATTTACGGTGTTCCTTTTAGAGCCTTTATTTCATCTCTTAGTTTTGCGGCTAAGATAAAGTCTAATTGTTTTGCAGCAGCTTCCATTTGTTTTTGTTTCTCTGCTATTATTTTCTCCAAATCCTCTGCATTACCATAGCTAACCTTTGTTTCAGCTACCTGCTTCACAATTTCTTTTTGGATATATTCTTGTTTCGGGAAATCAGGTGTATGCCCTACCAAAACATCGGATATTTTCTTATTTAAAGGCTGTGGTATAAGACCGTTAGCCTCGTTGTAGCTCATTTGTTTTTCTCTACGATAGTTGGTTTCATCAATGGTGGCTTGCATAGATTTAGTCATCTTATCTGCATACATAATGGCTTTGCCATTGATGTTTCTAGCCGCCCGTCCTACCGTCTGTATCATTGAACGGCGAGAACGAAGCATACCCTCTTTATCTGCATCTAAGATAGCCACCAAAGATACCTCTGGTAAATCTAAACCTTCTCTAAGTAGATTAACCCCCACAAGTACATCAAAAAGTCCTGCACGCAAATCTTGCATTATCTGTATGCGCTCCAATGTATCTACATCAGAATGAATGTATCTGGTTCTTATCCCAAATTTGGCAAAATATTTAGTGAGTTCTTCTGCCATTTTCTTTGTGAGTGTGGTTACTAAAACCCTCTCATCTTCCTCTGCTCTTTTTTGAATCTCCTCCATTAAATCATCTATCTGATTAAGGGTAGGTCTTACCTCTATAATCGGGTCTAGCAAACCTGTTGGGCGGATAATCTGCTCCACATATTCGCCTTGCGTCTTTTCCAGTTCATAATCCGCTGGCGTGGCAGATACATAGATGACTTGGTTTTGCATACTTTCAAACTCCTCAAACTTCAAAGGTCTGTTATCCATAGCGGCTGGTAGCCTAAACCCGTATTCTACCAAATTCTCTTTTCTACTACGGTCGCCGCCGTACATTGCGTGTACTTGAGGTATGGTTACGTGGCTTTCGTCTATCACCATTAAATAATCATTCGGAAAATAATCTAATAAACAAAACGGACGAGAACCAGGATTTCTACCGTCCATATACCTAGAATAATTCTCTATGCCAGAACAATAGCCTAGCTCTTTTATCATTTCTAAATCTAATTCTGTTCGTTCTTTCAAACGCTTGGCTTCTAGGTTTCTTCCTATTTTATTTAAAAAATCTACTTGCCTCACAAGGTCATCTTGAATTTTCCTAAGGGCGTCATTCATCGTTTCTTTTGAGGTAACGAATAGATTGGCTGGATAAATATTAATTTTATTAAAATCCCCCATAATATTCCCTGAAACTGGGTCAAAACTTTGGATTTTATCAATCTCGTTACCAAAAAATCTTATTCTAACTGCATTATCGGCATAAGCGGGGAAAATATCTACCACATCTCCTTTGACCCTGAAACTCCCTCGTACAAATTCATTAACCGCCCTAGAGTAAAGTGCACTAACTAGCTTGTGGAGCAAATCTGTTCTAGAAATTTTAGATTGTAGCTCCAATTCTATAAGAGATTTATTAAACTCTGTAGGGTTACCAATACCATAAATACACGACACCGAAGCCACTATAAGCACATCTCGCCTCCCTGAAAGAAGACTTGTCGTAGCAGAAAGCCTTAATTTCTCTACCTCCTCATTTATACTAAGGTCTTTTTCTATGTAAGTTCCCGTACTGGCAATGTATGCTTCGGGTTGGTAATAATCGTAATAGGATACAAAATATTCTACTGCATTTTCAGGAAAAAATTCCTTAAACTCCATAAATAGCTGGGCAGCTAATGTCTTATTATGAGCAAGAACAATAGTAGGTCGTTGGACAGTATTCACTACATTGGCAATGGTAAAGGTTTTACCGGAGCCTGTAACTCCTAGCAGAGTTTGGTAAGGCTGACCTTGTTCTATCCCAGAGACCAACTTATCAATCGCTTGTGGCTGGTCTCCAGTAGGTTTAAATTCGGAGTGGAGCTTAAATTTCATTTCACAAATATAACCAATAATTAAGAACTGGTATCACCATAAATTCATACCTAAAAACACGTGTTGAATATCATATTACAAAAATGTAAATATTGATAAACATCATAGTTTTCTTTGAACTTTATCTTTACCTTTGATAGGTTAATTTTATTCAATTATGAAACATAAGAAAATTGTAATTTTTGAATCTGTTGGAGGTAGTGACAAAGGTGCAGACGGACACAGAAAGGATACTCTACCTATCTTAAATTCCATTAAAGATTTAGGCTGGAATGCTGAAGTAGTAAAGTTTGAAAATGATAAGGCTGAAGAAATCTTTAATTATGTAAAAGACAACTTCGACGCTTATATTAGTAGAGTGAACCCAGGCTCGTTACCTGACAATGAAAAGATATATTTTTCTATTCTATCAAAACTTTCAGAGTACGGTCTTGTAGGAATGAGCGAGCCTAAATCTATGATAAAATTCGGGGCAAAAGATGCTCTTGTAAAATTAGCAAATACCAGTCTTGTGCCTACAGATACTTTCGCTTACTATACCATAGAAGAATTCAGAAAGCATTTCCCAAGAAGTATCTCGCATGGTGAAAGAGTTCTAAAACAAAACCGAGGAAGTACTGGGGAAGGTATTTGGAGAGTGCAGGTGGACGGCAATATTTCTTACCAAGCAGGAGATGAACTCCCTCTAGATACGCCACTCAAATTAACTGAAGCTGTGGACAATCACGTGGAATACAAAACGCTAGAAGAGTTTATGGATTTTTGTGAGAGGTATATTACTGGGGAAAACGGTATGCTAGTAGATATGAGATTTATGCCTAGGATTAAAGAAGGCGAAATTAGAATTCTAATGGTAGGCGAAGAACCTGTTTTTGTAGTACATAAAAAACCAGCCAATACAGAAGATGCTTTCTCCGCGACTTTGTTTTCTGGGGCACAATACCGCTACGATAACCCCGAAGATTGGAAACCACTAATGGATATTTTCCTTTCTCAGCTTCCAAAAGTAAAAGAAATATTGGAGGAGAAAAATACACCTCTCATTTGGACGGCAGACTTTATGCTAGACTATCACCCAGATGGTAGCGACAAGTATGTTTTAGGTGAAATTAATTGTTCGTGTGTAGGTTTTACAAGCCACCTAGATATGGGCATACAAGAAAAGGTTGCTAAAGAAGCTATACGACTAGCAGAAGGCAGATAATATCATTTTTTTGATTTTTTAAATCTCTTAAACTACAAAACTAGTTTAAGAGATTTTTCTTTTTTAAAGACTAACTTTAAAGTCATCAGCATCTCCTAAAAAAGGAAACTTCGTTCTAAATTTATTCAAACTTTCCATATCTAAAACAACCTCTACTAAATCTCCTTTTTTATGAGAAACTTCTCTGCCATCAGGAAAAAAGCAATGAGTGCTTTCAGGATATTCTAATCCATTACCATCTGTACCTACTCTATTAACCCCAAATACATAGGCTTGATTTTCAATTGCCCTAGCTTTTAACAAAGTATTCCACGCATCTATTCTTTGGATAGGCCAATTAGCCACATATAAAGCCATATCATAATCTCCCTTATTTCTACTAAATACAGGAAATCGCAAATCATAGCAAATTTGCAGTAGAAATCTCACGCCTTCGTATTCCACAATCACTCTATCATTACCTTTAGAATAAACCTTATCCTCCCCAGAGTATGAGAAAAGATGCCTTTTATCATAAAAATAATAATCTCCACAAGGTTTCACAAAATAAAATCTATTATAGTAATTATTGCCTTCTTTCACGGAAACGCTACCTCCAATGGCAGCATTCTTATTTTTAGCTAAAACTTTCATCCACTGTAGTGTTTTTTCTTGCTCATCTGCAATTTCTTCTGGTTTCATATAAAATCCTGTAGAGAACATTTCAGGAAGGAGGAACAAATTAGCATCTATACCTTTAAGACTACCTTCTATTTTGCTAAAATTATCCAATGGCGATTTCCACTGAATATCAAAGTTTAAAGCTGTAATTTTAAAATCATTCATAATTAAGTTGAAAAAATGGCGTTACTGTAAGGAAATATATCTTTATTTTTGAGGCTAATTTAAACTAAAAAAAAGATTTCTATGAAAAAAACACTTTTAATTTTCACGATGAGCTTATTATCCCAATTTTCGTTTGCACAGGCTTGGAACGGTACTGGGGACCAAAAAATACAAATAGGACTTTCTGCTTGGGGCTACGGTTCTGGGCTATCGGGTACTTATGATTATGGAATTACAGATGCTATTTCGCTAGGAGGTGGAGCTCATTTTTATTTCAATAACAAAAAAGAAAATGGTTTTTTCTTATTCGGTAGAGCTAATTACCACCTACAAGATGCCCTTAATCTACCTGATCAACTAGACATCTATCCTGGTCTAGATATAGGTGTACTTGGAAATGGGTTTGGGCTGGGAGCTCACATTGGTGCAAGATATTTCTTCACTAAGAAGCTAGGCGTTTTTGCCGAAATAGGCAACAACGGAGGACTAGGAGTTTCTATCAATTTATAAGTAAAACCATCAACATCATTAAGAGAGATTACCTTTGGTAGTCTCTTTTTTATTCAAAATCATTTTAGTTTATTACCTTTGCACCAATTTAAAACAAAAATTACCATATGGATTTGTTAACCCAAATATTTCAGTTTGTACTTAGTATTTCAATTTTAGTTACCTTGCACGAGTTGGGGCATTTTATCCCTGCTAAATATTTTAAAACTAAAGTTGAGAAATTCTATCTTTTCTTTGACCCTTGGTTTTCTGTTGCTAAAAAGAAAATAGGGGAAACAGAATATGGTATCGGTTGGCTTCCGTTCGGAGGCTATGTAAAAATAGCAGGTATGGTAGACGAAAGTATGGATACCGAACAACTTAAAAAACCTGCACAGCCTTGGGAGTTCCGTTCTAAACCTGCTTGGCAAAGGCTTATCATTATGCTAGGTGGTGTTACGGTGAATTTCTTTTTAGCTTGGCTTATTTATTCTTGTCTTAGTTTTTTTAATGGAGAAACTTACCACGATAATAGTAAATTTGAGGACGGAATTGCCGTAAGTGAAGCTGCCCAAAAGATGGGACTACAAAATGGAGACAAAATAGTTGCCATAGACGGTAAACCTGCTGAAAGAATGGAAAATTCTATGGTAAATCTACTTTTGTCTGACAAAATTACCGTTCTTAGAGAAGGTAAAGAGGTTACTTTTCCTACTAATGAAGATGGTGTAGCAGAAGTTATGAAAGCTAATGAAGTTAGAGAAATTTATTCTGCTAGATTCCCTGCGGTTATAGATAGTATTTTACCCAATAGTCCTGCACAAAAGGCTCAACTTAAAAAAGGAGACAAAATAGTTGGTATAAACAATACTCCTATAAAGTATTTTGACAATCTTGCCTCTATACTTAAAAACCTTAAAAATCAAACGACAGAAATTGAAGTTCTGAGAAATGGGAGTTTATTGAAGCAAACTATTACGGTAAATAAGGATGGAAAACTTGGTTTTACTTCCGACGAAGAAGAAAGACTAAAATCACTTAATAGTACATTAGTAAACAAGGAGTACAGTTTACTACAAGCTATACCTAGGGGGCTAGAAAGAACAATAGACACTCTAGTAGTACAAGTAAAACAGTTTAAAATTATTTTTAACCAAAAAATACAAGGTTATAAAAAAGTATCTGGACCAATAGGTATTGTTAAAATGATGCCTACCACCATCAACTGGGAAGCGTTTTGGGCATTTACGGCTATGTTTTCGGTGTGGCTGGCATTCCTTAATTTACTTCCTATACCTGGTTTAGATGGCGGGCATGTTATGTTTACTTTATGGGAGATGATTACAGGAAAACCTGCACCTCAAAAAGTAATGGAAATAGCCCAGACAATTGGCGTTATTTTTCTTATGGGATTGATGTTACTTATTATAGCTAGTGATTTTTTTAAATAATTTTTAAAAAAAATTTGGAGGATATTAGAAAAAGTTTCTATATTTGCACCACGAAAAAACAACAAACCATTCCTCCTTAGCTCAGTTGGTTAGAGCATCTGACTGTTAATCAGAGGGTCGCTGGTTCGAGCCCAGCAGGAGGAGCAAAAAGGCTTACAGAAATGTAGGTCTTTTTTGTTTTATACTGCTTTTAAAGCATTTGAGTGCTATTTCTGCTATTCTATTTAATTTACAACATTTGATTTTTTACAACTAAAAGCCTTATAAAAGGCTAACATTTGGGTTGCAACTTTTTTTACTTGGGTTGCAACATTTATAATATCTAAAATCACAGCAATGAATACAGACATTTTAAAAATATTATTTGTAATTTCAGCTTCAAGAATAAATAAGCTGGGATTAGCTCCATTAAATTGTAGAATCACCTACAATTTAGAAAAGAAGCCTTTTGCAACAGGATTATTCATAAATCCTGATAACTAGAATTCTAAAAAACGAAAAGCATGATTGTTATAAAATAAATCTTTTGTTATCAACAACGCCTCATAAAACGCTGCTACTGTTTAGTCAAAAAAAAACAAGAGTCCACTAAGATAGTGAACTCTTGCTTTTTTTAGTTTTTATATTCTTATATCATTTAATCCTTCCAAAATGTCCATACAGTACCATTGAATACCGCCAACTGGTTCGTTTTTGTGTCGTATGCCATCATACCTGGAGCAGGATTGATAATTTTCAAATGTGGAGAATCCATCTTAGGTAAAATCATTGCTTTATTATTATCTGACAGCACCAATATTCCCGAAGGTTGATTACTGGTATTAGCTCCTATAATTACAGAAGCTTCGGTTTGTTCTACCTTAGTCTTTTGCAGACTTGTATCTACTTTACCTGTGGTATCCACCGTTACACCTCCAAAAGTATGCGTGGTGTTAAAAGTAAGCTCTTTCCAATCTCCATTATGGCGTGCATATTTCACTATTCCATCAGAACTATCCATTACCACTGTCCCTGGAACTGCATTGGATACAGAAGACAAAGACGTTACATAAGGAAGAATAAACCCTCTGTATTGTGTTCCAAATTCTAGTGATACAGATGAGTTAGATATTTCCTCTTTACCTAAGGCTACTTGACCAAACGTCAATATAGATAAGCCTATAAAAAATATTGATAATTTAATTTTCATTGTTTTTCTATTTGTATATTATAAAATTACTCTGGGCAAGTTTGCGTTGAGAAACAACTCCAAATTCTACCGTTATAAATTTTTAGACAGTTGTTGGTAGTGTCATATACCATCATACCTGCTACAAAGTTAGCTGGTGGAATACCTACAGGAAGCCCATTACTGTCAAATGCAACTCTGTTTACCACAAATCCTTTAGTATTAGATTCTAAGGCTATCCAACCGCCCTCTCTTACCATTGGCCAGTTTTCCCCTTTTGCATCTACTCCCAATCTAGCAAGTGAACTTATCCCTACTCTTGTAGGGAGTGCGTCTCCTGCTGTACTTATAATTGGCTTTTTGTAACAAACTTTTGCTAGGTTAATAGTCACTTCTGCAGTATCAGCTGTGCCTCCACAAGCTCCTTTAACTGTATATTTAAAACTATAAGTCCCTGATTGTGCTGAACCAACTCTCCATTGGTTACCTACCAAAAGACTACTTGACGGAATGGTAGTTTCTGTCCAAGTTCCAAAGCCATCGTATTCTCCTTGAAGATAATCAAAAAGATTAATGTTTGTTCCTATAGTTTCATCATAGGTCAAGTTAACAGTTTGCCCCGTACCTGCATTTGCTGCTGTAAGTGCATTTACCGTAAGTTTTAAATTTAAAGTTGTATTGATACAGCTGGTAGGAGAATTAGTACTAAGACGCACATGGTAAACTCCTGCTTTATCTGCCGTATATGTTCCAAGGTTTAGTACATTAGTATTGGATAACACCTCTGTGCTTCCTTCCTTTGTCCACTCGTAGTTTAGATAATCTAGCCCATCTACCACGAGGCTTAGCTCATTAGAGTCACATACAGGAGCCATACGAATATTTGGACGCCCCAGTTGGGCAATTTCTAGTTTTCTTGTTTCAAAATTTCCACACTTATCATACACACGGAAGAAATAAGTGCCTCCTGGAAGCCCTTCAAAGATTGGATTGGTACCATTATCTCTAAGCACCGTTGCATCATTAGCCTCTGAAGATACTATAGCATAAGTTAAAGGAGCTGTACCTCCACTTGCAACTATAGTAACATCATAAGTCCCATTAGCACACTCAAATGCATAGGCATTAGAAAAAGTTAAAGCAATAGTTGGCTTTATCTCAAACTCATCAACAACAACAGGATCACACCACAGAAATGCCCGTTGATTATCTTTCACATCATTATATTGCGTTAATTCTTTAATTACCCTATATCTACCCTCTGGTTGAGATTGCCACTCACCATCAAGAGCACTAAATAGTGGAGCAGGCTTACCCGAGCCATCTATATGAACTCGGGTAGGAGAAGTTCCCCATGCATTCTGTTCTGGAAAATAACGCTGATAATAAATAGCTCGACCTTTTGCCTCTAAAAATCTAAATTGACCACCGCACGAATACTCCATAGTATATTTTGGGGAATATGAAGGGGGAAATTTATATGTTGTAATATCTTTTGTTACAACTAAATCATTACAAGCGTTACCTGTAGAAAAAGTATAATCTCCTAAAGGCATATTTTTTAACAAAAACCTAGTTAGCTTTCCTGTAGTAGCATCTATTTCAAATCTGTCCTTTGGGATGAGGTAGGGAAGAGGTCCATACTCATCAATAAAAGATTGAGGCGCTTTTGTAATTTGTGTATCAACAAATCCAAAAGAAAGACCATAATACGCATCAGATATTCTTCCAACTAAATTAACTCTATCTATATCACAACTGTTTCCCTGTTCAACATATAATGTTGGAGCCATTGTTTTGATAACAACAGTTCTTTCACTTATTCCTCCGCAAGAATCTATAATTTGAAAACGATAAGTTCCCGCTGGTAAAGGTTGAGATGTACTTCCATAATCATGAGAACTTTTATACTGTCCATGAAATTCATTATAGGCAGCAGGATCAAAATTTGCAGGAGACTCTATAAAATTAACTTTATAAGTAGAGTATATATTTTGGTATCTATCCCAGACTCTTTTTAGATAAAAATATTGTCCTCCACAAGAACTACTCTCTGCAACAGCATCTATACTATAACTAAAATAATCCGTCTGAGTAACCGTTCGTCCACAAGCATCGGTTGTTGTAACCGTAAGAAGGAGTTTATCTATCCCTTGAAACCTTGGAATAACAACCATAGGATCTCCATTACTACTAACGGGATTGGAATTTAATGTTACCACCTCATTGGTATTAGGGTCAGTGTAGCTTACTTTAACTTGATAAGGAGATTTTTGAACTAAATTATATCCTTTTACCGAATTGAATATTAATTGAACTCCCGAACAATCCTCCAAATTTTTACCATTATAGTAAATACTTGTAAAATTAGTTGGCGTATTTGTAATTACTGTTTCTCCCACAATACCAGTTCCACAATCATCTATTACCCTATATTTGTAGTTGGCTGCTTTAAGTCCTGTAAAAGTATAAGAGTTTGTACTACTTTGGAACTCCGAAACCATCACATTGTTGGTATCTAAGAGTTGGTAACGATAAGGTGCTCTACCACCTGCAACATTTACCGTAAATAAGCCATCGTTTCCACAAATTTCACTCCGCCTGTGGTAGTCAAGAGTAACTGTCATTTTTGGTGGTTTTTGGTCAGCAATGGTAAAATCGTTACTTATCGCTTGATTGCTCTGATTTGTACCTAAACTTTGTGTAGCTACTACTCTATAAGTACCTGCAGGAAGGCTACCATAAGTTGATAAATTAGTCGTTTTAATAGCATTATTTAAATCGGAGGTTTTATAAATACTATAAGTTAAAGTAGAATTAGCCGTCGTCCCACTTGTCGTCCAAGAAAGTGTCCCTGTTTCAGGGCAAATTTCTGGCGTTCCTGTAAGGGTAATTGTAAAATTTTGTAATTGTGCTAGAATAAGCAAAGGAAGTATGACTAAGGTCAAACTTAGTAGTCTTTTTATCATAGTGTGTGTAATTTTTGTGCAAACATAAGTATTATTTTAATATACCACAATGTATAACTTAGGAGTGGGCAATGTAAATATTATGCTAAAACTAACTTTTTCACGAATAAAATTTATTTTTATTATATTTGCACCACTGTATTTATCAAGAACCTTAATAGAAAGGTAGCAACCTGCAACAACAAGCAAGGTGCTGAAAATGATAAGCCTTAAATAAAGGAAAAAATGTTGTCTTTAAGTATTCCGCATTATTTTTCTTGAATTAAGAAGGTTCATTGATTGATACAGATTAAAAAAACTGTATTGGAAATGAAAAAAACTTCTGTTATCTCTGTTGTACCTCTATTGGTATTCGTATTTACCTTTATTGGCAGTGGTATTTATTTTAACGATTTTTACGCTTTGCCTTCTCCCATTGCTGTGATGGCAGGTATTGTAGTGGCTTTCATTTTGTTTAAAGAGTCTTTTAATGAAAAAATAGATACTTTCCTAAATGGTTGTGGCGACCACAAGATACTCAATATGTGTATCATCTATCTCCTTGCTGGAGCTTTTGCAGTGGTATCTAAGTCCATAGGAAGCGTAGATATTATCGTGGATTTTGGAGTGAGTCTAATTTCCTCCTCGTACATTCCTTTGGGTATTTTTATTATCGCTGCTTTTATTTCTATATCATCTGGAACTTCCGTAGGAACTATTGTAACTCTAGGCTCTGTGGTTGTTGGATTTGCCGATAAAGGGATAGATATTAACCTATTAGGAGCAGCACTATTAGGAGGTGCTATGCTAGGTGATAATCTTTCTGTAATTTCGGACACCACTATAGCCGCTACCCAATCACTAGATTGTGAGATGAAGGACAAGCTAAGGACCAATCTTAAAATAGCTATTCCTGCAGCCATTATTACCTGCGTATTATACGTCATACTAGCAAACGTAATTTCCACGCCTACCGAACTCAATACCACAACGTCTGTAGATACTCGCCAATTATTTCTCACCTTACCCTATTTATTGGTGATTATCCTTTCTCTTGCGGGTATCAATGTTTTTTTAGTGCTTCTACTAGGTATTGTATTCAGTAGTTCTTTAGGGTTTTTCATTTTGGATTTTGGAGTATTGGAAATCAGTAAAAAAGTATATGAAGGCTTTACAAGTATGCAAGAAATCTTTATACTTTCACTTTTTACAGGTGGTTTGGCCGCTTTAGTTGAAAAGGCAGGAGGAATGGAATTTCTTCTTAATAGAATAAAAAATATCATTTCAGGAAGAAAATCTGCTTTACTGGGAGTAGGTACACTTGTAAGCCTTGTAGATATGGCCACTGCCAATAATACAATCGCTATTATTATTTCAGGTAAAATTGCAAAAAATATAAGCACGCACTATAAGATAGCTCCTAGATTTATGGCATCTGTACTGGATATTTTTTCTTGTGTTATACAAGGACTACTGCCTTATGGAGCTCAAATACTTATCATTATTGGACTAAGTAACAACCGTATTGACTACTTCAACTTAGTAAGCTATACTTTTTATCCCATTTTATTGCTTTTATGTGTACTCCTTTGGATTTTCTTCTCCAAAGAAACGAAGAAAGAACAAGCATAAAAAACAAAAACAGATTGCTCTTTGAGGAGCAGTCTGTTTTTGTATTCAATTTTCTATATTGATTTAACTCTTATTTTTCTTCATCATTGTCAATTACTACTGGTTCATCATCTTTCTTAATCTCCTCTATAGAGGAAACTGGAGTTTCAGTAAGTTCTGGATCCCACGCTCTCTTGCCAAATATCGCTTCTAAATCTTCACGGAAGATAACTTCTTTCTCAAGGAGCTTATCCGCCAATGCATCTAGTTTATCTCTATTTTCGTTCAAAATATTGATAGCTCTTTGGTATTGACCTTCAATAATTTTAGAAATTTCCTCATCTATCATTTTAGCCGTTTGTTCAGAATAAGGCTTTCCAAAGCTGTATTCTTGCTGCCCTGAACTATCATAATAAGAAATATTACCTACTTTATCATTTAAACCATAAATAGTAACCATTGCTTGAGCTTGTTTCGTAACTCTTTCCAAATCAGACAATGCTCCCGTAGAGATGGTTCCAAATACTACTTGCTCTGCTGCTCTGCCACCTAGAGTTGCACACATTTCGTCTAGCATCTGCTCTGTAGTAGTAAGCTGTCTTTCCTCTGGAAGATACCAAGCTGCACCTAGAGAACGCCCTCTAGGAACAATAGTTACCTTAAGCAACGGTGCTGCGTGTTCTACTAACCAACTAATACTCGCATGCCCAGCTTCGTGGAACGCTACCCTTCTCTTCTCGGAAGGCTTAATTGCTTTATTTTTCTTCTCTAATCCACCTATAATTCTGTCCACTGCATCTAAGAAATCTTGTTTCCCTACCGCTTCGTGTCCTTTTCTTGCCGCCACTAATGCCGCCTCATTACACACATTCGCAATGTCTGCACCACTAAAACCAGGCGTTTGCTTTGCCAAAAACTCTACCTCTACAGTATTGTCTAGTTTTATTTTAGCTAAATGAACATTAAATATCTGTTTTCTCTCGTGTAATTCAGGTAAATCTACATAGATAGAACGGTCGAACCTTCCTGCACGCATCAAGGCTTTATCCAAAATATCTGCACGGTTGGTTGCTGCCATCACTATCACATTAGTATCTGTACCGAAACCGTCCATTTCTGTTAGAAGTTGGTTCAGCGTATTTTCTCTTTCATCATTTCCTCCCGTAAAAGCACCTCTACCTCTAGCTCTACCAATAGCATCTATCTCATCTATAAATATAATGGCTGGCGATTTTGCTTTAGCTTGAGCAAATAAATCTCTCACTCTAGAAGCACCAACACCCACAAACATTTCTACGAAATCCGAACCAGACAACGAAAAGAAAGGCACTTTAGCTTCCCCAGCCACGGCTTTAGCCAATAAAGTTTTACCTGTTCCTGGAGGTCCTACAAGAAGTACTCCTTTAGGTATCTTTCCGCCCAGTTTAGTATATTTTTCTGCATTTTTAAGAAAATCTACCACTTCTTGTACTTCCTCTTTAGCTCCTTCTAATCCTGCAACGTCTTTAAATGTTACCTGCACTTTATCTTTTTCATCAAAAAGCTTAGCTCTCGATTTTCCTATGTTGAAAATCTGACCACCAGCACCACTGCCTCCAGCCATCTTTTTAAAGATAACAAAATAGAACAAAAACATAATCCCTATCCAAAACAACGCTTGGAATAACAAACTCTGCATTGGCGATTCAGAATCATCAAAGTCCATAGAAGTTTTTACCTGAGGGTTTTCTTTCTTTATAGCATCATATCTCTGCTGAAAATATTGTAAATCTCCAAAAGCAAATTTAAAATCTGGCGACGGTTGTAACGCCATAAGCGGATTATCCGCTTGCTTAGATGCATCTTTAGAAGCTGTTCTTGCCGCTTTGGTTAAGAAAACTTGCCCCTCTTTAGAGTCTCTCATCAATACTAGGTTCTCTACCTTGCCTGCTTTCATCATATTAAAAAACTCGTCTTCGTTAATGGTTTTTGTATTAGACGAAGAAAACAACTTTGGCAAAAACAAAACCGCCAAAGCACCAAAAATAAGTAAGTAGAACCAGTTGAACCCTTTATTTTTATCCATATTTTTTCTTGAAATTTAATTTAAATCTTCTATTTTCTTTACTTCTGCATCTCCCCAAAGCTCTTCTATTTCATAGTATTCTCTAATATGCTTTTGGAAAACATGCACCACTACAGATACATAATCTACCAATACCCACAATGCATTTTCTGCACCTTCGGTATGCCAAGGGCGTTCTTTAAGCTCGTTACGTACTGTTTTCTCTATATTCCCTGCAATGGCAGACACTTGAGTGTTAGAGTTTCCACTACAAATAACAAAATAATCTGCTACGGCATTTTCTATTTTAGTTAAATTAAGAACTTGGATATCTTCTCCCTTAGTATCTTGTATTGCTCTAATGATAGTGTCTATCAACTCTTGTTTATCGTTTGTATTACTCATTCAAAAATGTATTATCTGCAAATTTAATTGTTTTTTATTTATTTTATCTACTTTAACACCGTAATTTTGCCCATTATGAAAATCTTACATCACCTTACCGAATGTAATTCTACTAATGACGAGATTATCAACTTTGTCCCCTCTATTCTCCAAAAAGAAGACTTAGTAGGTGTCTATACACTTAACCAAACTCGAGGAAAGGGACAATACGGCAATTCTTGGGAAATAAATCCTAACGAAAACATTGCTATCAGCCTCGCAATTTCTTTGGATAGATTTCCATTTGCGATTTCTATCATCAATTATTATACCGCCATTATCGTGAGAGATTTTATTGCCAATTTGACCCAAATTCAGCCAAAAATCAAGTGGCCAAATGATATTATACTCAACCAAAAGAAAGTATCTGGTATTCTCCTTGAAAAGAAAAATAACTGTTTAGTCATTGGCATCGGCATCAATGTATTACAGCAAAACTTTGAATGTTTCCCAAAAGCAGGGTCTATCTATACGCAAACTCATCGCTCTTTTGAACCTCATCTACTTGCTAAAGAGTTATTTGAATTTTTCACTAACGAAATAGCACAACCAAAAACGGAAACTCAAATTCTAGAGATACTTAATAATACTCTTTTCAAAAAAGACGAGGTCTGCGTGTTTGACATTAAAGGCGTAAGACAAAATGGCATTATCCGAAAAGCAGATGCAGAAGGACATCTTTGGGTAGAACTAGAAGATGAGCAGCTACACAAGTTTTACCACAAGGAAATCCAAATGCTCTACTGACGAGCCCTTCTGAAATACAGCACCAAAGCAAGTGGAGCAAATACAAAATTAGGCATCCACATTGCTACGAAAGGTGTGAGTATTTTACTAGATGAAACCACTTTAAGTGCCTCAAACGAAAAAATAAACACAAACGCCAAAGCTATCCCCACAGCAAGATTAACTCCTATCCCACCTCTCTTTTTTTCGGACGCTAAAGCTAAACCTAAAATGGTTAAAATTATAATAGAAACAGGCATTGAGGTGCGGGCGTGAAGCTCATTAAGATAGGTATTGATGTTACCGTTGCCTTTTATTTTCTCTCTATTGATGAATTTCACCAGCTCTGGTGTTGTTTTGTTCTCACCTAAAAGTTCATCTGGAAAAAGCTCTTCTGGTGGATAACCAAAACTCTGGTAGGTCTGCGTACCATTGCTTAACTTTTCAGTTTCGTTTTTACCTGCTTTTTTTTCGTAGAAAGAAGTGATGGAAAAGGCTTGTTTCTTTTCGTCCCAAGAGACATAATCACCCTTAATCTGATGTATGAGTTTGTTGTTGTTATCAAATTTTTGGTAAAGGTAATCCGAGCCTCTTGCTTCCTTTCTGTGATAAGAGCCTATAAATACATATTCTGTTGGCGACATCTGAGCCGAGATAGCAACACTCCTATTCTTTTCCTCTTGCCTTACCTGACTTTCGGTAAAGACCATCAATTCGTTCTTTTTAACATTAGCCCAAGGCAGAGCATAGTGGTTAAGCACAAGCATAAACAAGGCTATCCCAACTGCTACCATAAAGTATGGTCTTGCAAATCTATGAAAACTAGCTCCGCTACTTACAATGGCTACAATTTCGGTATTATCCGCCATACGAGATGAAAAGTAAATGACGGAAATAAACACCAAAATAGACATAAAGGTAAGGATAAGATATATCATCCAAAACGGATAGAAGTGTAATAAAAAGTACCCCACCGTGTAACCACTTTTCTCTATGTTGGGAGCTTTCGCCTGTATGTCCACCACTATCACAATAATAGATAGCAACATCAGCATAAAAACTAATGTTCCTAAAAACTTCTTGATGATATAGGCGTCTATTATTTTCATAATTTAATTCTTACTTTTCTCTGTTTTTGTTTTGGCTGCCACCGCGTTAGGGATAGAGCGGATACCCCGAAGGGAAGAAGCCGCGGAGCGAAGCGGAGCGGCAATGACCGAAGGCGTATGAGCGATAGCCCGACCCTAGCCGTTGGACTTTAGCCCTGGAGAGGGAAACGCCCTAACCTTACTAAAAGTCGTAAACTCACTAAAGCCTTTGTTTTAAAACTGGTACAATCTGCTCCTTCCACTCGTAGAAATCCCCTGCTAAGATATGCTCTCTAGCCACCTTTACCAAATCTAAATAGAATGCCAAGTTGTGTATAGAAGCAATCTGCTTACCTAGGTATTCTTTAGCTACAAAAAGATGCCTTACATAAGCCTTAGAATACTCCTTGTCCACAAAGCTCGTCCCCATCTCATCTAACGGAGAAAAATCTTCTTTCCACTTTTGGTTTTTCATATTCATAACGCCTTGCCAAGTGAATAACATTCCGTTTCGGGCGTTTCTAGTTGGCATCACACAATCCATCATATCCACTCCCAAACCTATACTTTCCAAAATATTCCACGGTGTACCTACGCCCATTAAATATCTTGGTTTTTCTTTCGGAAGAATATCGGTAACCTCGTTGGTAATTCGGTACATTTCTTCTTCTGGCTCCCCTACCGAAAGCCCTCCGATGGCATTACCTTCAGCCCCTGCCTCTGAAATAACTTCAGCGGAAATCTTTCTTAAATCAGAATAAGTAGAGCCTTGAACTATCGGAAATAAACGCTGCTTATGCCCGTACAATTCGGCATTATTTTCTGTCCATTCTATACAACGCTTGAGCCACCTGTGAGTAAGCTCCATAGAGGCTTTAGCTTGATTATACTCACAAGGGTAAGGTGTACACTCATCAAACGCCATAAAAATATCGGCTCCTATCTGCCTTTGTATTTCCATAGACTTTTCTGGAGAAATGAAGTGGTAGCTTCCATCAATATGAGATTTAAACTTAACCCCTTCCTCCGTCATCTTTCTGCTTTTTGAAAGAGAAAAGACCTGATAACCTCCAGAGTCCGTAAGGATAGGACGCTCCCAGTTCATAAAACGATGTAGTCCTCCTGCTTTCTCCATCACTTCCATACCTGGCCTTAGGTAAAGATGATAGGTGTTACCTAAAATAATTTGTGCCTTAACATCGTCTCTTATTTCTCTTTGGTGTAGTGTTTTTACCGATGCTACCGTACCCACAGGCATAAAAATAGGCGTTTGGATTTCTCCATGAGCGGTACTAATTACTCCTGCTCTAGCCTTAGATTCGGTAGTTTTTTCTATACTAAAAAATGGTTTTGACATTGCGTTGCTATTGTTGTTGTAAATCTCCTGCATTAACTTTTTCTTCTTTATTTTGGTTTTTATTTTCTGCTTCTTTCTTCTTAATATACTCTTCTAAATCCGAGTCTTTAAGTAATATGTCTTGAGCCATATCGTAGATTTTATCTACATCGGACGGTTTGTACAAATAATATTTAAAACTGTCTTCAAATGCTTTGCCTTTAGCTTTGTTTTTATTCATCACAAAACGACTGACTTCCTCCATATCCATATTTCTAGTAAAATCGGAAGACTGTGTATAAACAGCAAAGTCTGCTACTATCTGTGCCATTTCTTCTTTGGATAATAAATCTTTAGGGGCTTCAACCGAGTGCCTACAAGCTACCACGAAAATCATCACCCAAAAAAGCCCAATTAACCTATTCATAATCTACCTATTAAAGCCTTCCATCTTAGATTAAGCACACCTATTACGGCTTCTTTAATGATTCCGCCATTCATTTTAGACTCGCCTTTGGTTCTATCGGTAAAAATAATAGGAACTTCCTTTATTTTTAAACCTTTTTTGAATACTCTGTATTTCATTTCCACCTGAAAACCATAACCTTTTAGTTTTACCTTATCTAACCCTATTTTTAGAAGAGTGTCTTTTCTGAAACAGACAAACCCTGCCGTAGTATCGTGCACGGGTAAACCTAAAATAAACCTTACATATTTAGACGCAAAATAAGATAACAAAACCCTTCCCATAGGCCAATTAACCACATTAACCCCTTGGGAGTAACGAGAACCTACCGACATATCCGCCTCTAAACACGCCTCATAAAGTCTAGGTAAATCTTTTGGATTGTGAGAAAAATCGGCGTCCATCTCAAAAATAAAATCATAGCCCTGCTCTATTGCCCAACGAAAGCCGTGCAAATAAGCCTTGCCCAAACCATCTTTTACTTTTCTTACGGTTAAATGAAGCCTACCCTCAAAAAGCCTCTGCATAGAACGAACAATATCTGCCGTACCATCGGGAGAGGAATCATCTACGACCAAAATATGAAAACCTCCCCCCAAATCCATCACCGCTTGAATAATGGACTGTATATTTTCTTTTTCGTTATAGGTAGGAATGACAACGATTTTTTTCATTCAAAAAAAAACTAATAGTCTGCAAAGTTAAGTCTTTTATTCAAATATGCAGAATTAACTTTTTAACCATTTAATTGGTGGGGGTATCCATTAGCCTTTTCTTAGATAACCCCATAATGGACATTGGTTCAAAACATAATTACTCTTAAACAATGGCAGTATTATATTCTCCCTCTACTGAAAAATAACCCCTCCTCTTGCTCGCATCAAAAAAAGTTTTTACATTTGCCATCGCTATGCCTTACTTTATCAGCAACATACAACCAAATGTGAAAAAGTTGCAAAATTATTTGGTAGTTCCAAATAATTTTGTAAACACACACACAGAATAGTTGCGTGCGTACGCGTATTATACCACTTTTTATCTAGATTTTTATCGTTAATTATAAATGTTCCGCCAATTTTTGTTGGGGGCTTTTGGCGTTTATCCTATTCTAATTTTAGCTTTCATCAATATTTGCTAAAAGCACCATTGTTTTGTCTTACAACTTGGTCGTTCTTGTTGGGTGCTTTTAGCGTTCAGAAAGGGAGCTTCAGCTTTCTTTCTGCCTTAGCCTTTCCTCTCGTTTTGTGTGTGTTTAGAGGGGAAAGGCGTTTTCTTATGAGTTCAAAGAGCTTTAGTTTAAGGTTTAAAGTTCAAATATTCAAGGAATCATCGGAGCTATTGAACTACGCCCCCAGAACTTTAAACTTTGAATCCTTGAACTTTGAACCGCTGAACCTCCAAGCTCTAATAGCCACCAACCATTTAACAATTAACAACCTAACGACTGAACAATTTAACAACTAACAACTAATATCTAAAAACTAAATCTTTATGCCAATCAAGTACAAAGTGATTCAGAAAGGGCAACCGGGAGTTGCCGGTGGAGGCGAGAAAAAATACTACGCTTCTGCCAATGTAGTCAGCGAAAAAACTTTAGCAGGTCTGACTAGGGACATCGAGAAAATTTCCACCGTAAGTGGGGCGGACATCAGAGCGGTGCTTTACGCTTTGGTAGATGTGATGCAGTCTTCTCTAGCCGAAGGACAGATTATCCGCCTAGGAGAACTCGGCAGTATGAGGGTGAGCATCAGTAGCGAGGGAAAATCTAAAGAAGAGGAAGTAACCCCCGCAGCCATTAAAAACGCCAAGGTGGTCTTTACCCCAGGTTCTGACCTGAGAAAGATGCTGGCAACGCTAAGCTACGAAAAGCTCTAGCAGAGGGCGATAAAACCGCACGCGTGAAAAAAAAACCGCAGGCGTGCGGTTGGGCAACCACAGGCGTGAAAATTTAAACGACACGCCTGCGGTTTTTCAGAAGTAGGTGTGTATAAAAAAACGCCTAAGGAGAAGTTCAGAATTTCCTGCCGTGAAAAAAAATTTTCCTAGCTAGGAAATCTTAATTCTCTAGTTAGGAAATCCTAAACGCCACGCTAGGGAATTTTAACCCAAAGAACAACAAAGAAAAAAATTAAACAAAATCATTAACAACTTTAAAATTAAATTTTATGAAAACAAAGACTACAAAATTAAGTGTGTTAGCCTTGTTAGGATTAGGGCTCGTAACTTATGGACAAGATTATAGTGGTAAAATAGGGATTAACTATAACAAGCCTAATGCTACTTTAGAAATCAAAGGGAAGTCAGACAATACGGATAAGACTTTAGAAGGATTGATAATCCCAAATGTGAGTAAAAATAAAGCTTATCTCATGACAACCAATACAGAGATGCTCCTTAAAGAATCTACCTTAATCTATGTAGATAATATTTCAGATTACACTATCTCTCCAATAGATACTAAAGTAGCAGATATTACAGAAAAAGGATATTACTATTGGAACGGTACGAAGTGGGTAAAGAGTGGAAACAATGGAACTACGATTTGGGTTAACGATTCTACAAACAAAGTAGCAAAAATCAAAAACTTATCAGATGGGATAACCGAAAGATTAGATGGAAATAATATTTTTATTAACGATGAAGGATATATAGGAGTAGGAACTAAATCACCCGAAAGAAAGTTACATTTAGTTGGAAATGGTAATGCTTTGGGTGAAATTCTATTACAGTCGGCTTCTAATACAAACATGTCGCCAGGGGTACTATCTAGAAAATTGAGAGGGACAATTGAAAATCCAGAAGCAGTAATGGAAAATGATCATCTAATAACCTTGGGAGGAGGAGCTTATGATGGGGTCAAATATAATTATAATAGAGGGGGTATTTTTGTTAATACTTCAGAAAATTGGACAGATGTAGCACATGGAACAAATATTACATTTCTAACAACATTGAATGGTTCAGATACACGATCAGAAGCTATGAGAATAGAAAATAATGGTAATGTGGGGATAGGAACTACTAGCCCAACTGAAAAGTTAGAAGTGGCAGGTACTGTAAAAGCCACAGGTTTTACGGGAGCTAGTGGTGCTACTATCTTCCCAGACTATGTATTCCAAAAGTATTATACAGGTACTTCTAGCCTAAAGGCAGATTATAGCTTTAAAACCCTTAGCCAAGTAGAAAACTTTGTAAAGACTAATGGGCATTTGCCAGGGTACCAATCTGCAGAAGCTATCAAAAAGCAAGGCTATATAGACCTTATGGCTACCCAACTTACCAATGTGGAGAAGATAGAAGAACTCTACCTACACAGCATAGAGCAAGACAAAGCCCTAAAAGCTAAAGATGCCGAAATTAAAGAACTCAAAGAAAGGCTATCTAAGATAGAAACTCTATTATCTAAGTAATTTGGTATTCTAGAAATATTATAAAAAATCACTTGGAGAACAAACCTTCAGGTGATTTTCTTTTTAGTAGCCCCCCACAACAGAGGCACTATAATAGCCACAAAACTAATATTTTTAATTAGAAAAAGTGGTTTGCAGAGAAATCGCAAGTTCTGTTATTTACCTCTCATTTTAACCAATACAAAAATAAAAGCACATCCCACCGCATAGCACAATAGGTCTAACCAAGAGAAAGAGTTCCCAATAACAATATGCCCTACACTACCTTCTCTAAACCCTAGCTTCTCTGCAATGCTAAAATATTGTAATACCTCTACTAAAACAGAAAATAGAAATATCCCTAAAATCAGTTGAGTTTTTTCTTTAGTTTTAAAGAAAGTCAAAACAAAGGTATAAATAAGAATTACCACCAATACATCTCCTAGATATGCCCTAATAAAATAACAGGATTTAAGCCAAACCGCAATTATCACTTCTGTTAAAAATAACAACAGAGTAATGGCACACCAGAAAAGACTAAACCTTGGTTTCATTTTGTATTATTTGCCTATCATATTTTTAATGGCGTTGAGTTTCATCATAGCTTCTATAGGCGTGAGCGTGTTGATGTCTATCTTAGTAAGCTCTTCTCTGATGTTTTCTAAAACGGGGTCGTCTAATTGGAAGAACGAGAGTTGCAAATTTTCTTCCGTTACCCTTTTAACAGATTCTTTTGTATCATTCTGTGAGCGGTTGTTTTCCAAAGTTTTTAGGATTTCGTTAGCTCTATTAACTACCGTAGCAGGCATTCCTGCCAATTTTGCCACGTGGATACCAAAGCTATGTTCGCTACCACCAGACACCAACTTCCTCAGGAAAATAATGTTCCCCTTATGCTCTTTAATTGAAATGTGGAAGTTTTTAATCCTTTCAAAATTATTGGTCATTTCATTCAACTCGTGGTAGTGGGTGGCGAATAAAGTCTTAGGTTTGGTTGGGTGCTGATGCAAATATTCCGCAATAGCCCAAGCGATAGAAACGCCATCATAAGTGGAAGTACCTCGCCCTATTTCATCTAAAAGAATTAAACTTCGGTCGGAAATATTATTGAGGATATTAGCGGCTTCGTTCATTTCCACCATAAAGGTTGATTCTCCCGCAGAGAGATTGTCCGTTGCTCCCACCCTTGTAAATATCTTATCTAAAATGCCAATAGAAGCATATTTAGCTGGGACAAAACTCCCGATTTGTGCCAAAAGACAAATAACTGCCGTTTGCCTCAATATCGCCGATTTACCCGCCATATTGGGACCAGTTACCATAATAATCTGCTGCTCCTCTCGGTCTAAAAACAAATCGTTAGGAATGTATTTTTCGCCTAACGGCAAAGCATTTTCTATAATAGGGTGTCTTGCCTCTTTGAGTTCTATACTAAAGCCATCGTTAAGCACTGGTTTAGTATAGCCTTTTTCCACAGACAACTCTGATAACCCAACCGCCACATCTAGCTGTGCGATAAGTTGTGCGTTTTCCTGAATTTGGTCTATATAAACAAGTACCTCTTGGCATACCTTTCTATAAAGCTCTTGCTCTAGAATGGCTATACGCTCTTCTGCTCCTAAAATTTGGTCTTCGTATTCCTTCAGTTCTGTTGTAATGTACCTCTCGGCATTGACTAGCGTTTGCTTTCTAATCCATTCTTCAGGAACTTTGTCCTTATGCGTATTTCTAACCTCTATATAATAACCAAAAACATTATTAAAATTGATTTTCAGACTAGCAATGCCCGTTCTTTCTATTTCCCTTTGGCACATCTCGTCTAGGTAATCTTTACCAGAGTTCTGCAAACCTCTCAAACGGTCTAGCTCGTCAGAAACACCCAACTTAATCACATTGCCTTTGGCTAAGTTTACAGGTAGTTCCTCATTTAGGTTACTCTCTAAAGTATTGATAACTTCCTCCAAATGATTAAGTGGATTAAGCCACGCCAAAACATCAGGATATTGATGCAGTAACGATTTTATCTCGGAAATATAAACTAAACTTTGTCTAAGATAGCCTAGTTCTTTAGGTGATATTTTCTCTGCCGCTAGCTTACCCATCAATCGGTCTAAGTCCGAAATACCTTTAAGCCTTGTTGCAACATCTAGTCTTAGCTGCTCCTCATTATTCAAAAATTCAACTAAAGAGAGTCTTCTGTTAATTTCATTTACGGATTTAAGTGGCAATATCAATCTTCTCCTCAAAAGCCTTCCTCCCATTGGAGTGGCTGTTCTGTCTATAATATCCAAAAGACTTTTCCCGTTTTGATGTGTAGGAAATACCACTTCCAAATTTCTCAGCGTAAACTGATCCATCATTAAATAATCTTCCTGCGGAATAAGTTTTATCTGAGTAATATGATTGAGCAAATTATGATGCGTATCCTCCACCAAATAGGCAAAAATAGCTCCAGCAGCCGTAATGCCTAGCTTATAGTCTTCTACTCCGAAACCTTTAAGAGAATTAGTTTTAAAGTGTTGCGTGAGCTTTTCGTAAGCAAAATGATACTGAAATGCCCAATCCTCCATCTTAAAAACGCTTTTGTTTTTAACTTGACTAGGAATTTCTTGAGTTCTTTGGTAAATAATTTCGCTAGGTTCAAATGTATTGATGATATGTAGTAACTTTTCTAAATTGCCCTCTCCTAACAAAAATTCTCCTGTAGAAATATCCACTAAAGCAACGCCATACTTCTCCTTTTCCTTGTGAAGGGCAAGTAAAAAATTATTTTTCTTAGAATTAAGAACTTGGTCATTAAATGTAACTCCAGGAGTTACCAATTCCGTAACCCCTCTTTTGACGATACCCTTTACCAATTTAGGGTCTTCTAACTGATCACATACTGCAACCCTAAGCCCTGCTCTTACCAATTTTGGAAGATAAGAGTCTAAAGAATGATGAGGAAACCCCGCCAGTTCTATACTCTGTCCATCTCCACCATTGTTTCTTTTAGTAAGAACAATGCCCAAAATTTGAGCTGTTTTGATGGCATCTGTCCCAAAGGTTTCATAGAAATCTCCTACTCTGAAAAGCAATATTGCATCAGAGTATTTTGCTTTAATACTATTATATTGTTGCATTAGAGGAGTTTCTTTCTTTGCTTTTGCCATATCTATCCTTGTTTTGAACAGCAAAAATAACAAAACATTATGGGGAAAAAAAACTACCTCCCAAATTAGAGGTAGCCTGTATTTCTTTAATTCTTACTAAATATTGATTTTAATTTATTTCTCCATTTTACTAAGAAAGGCTCTTGATAATTTTTATCTTCGTCAAAGTAGCCATAACCGTAGCCATAGCCATAGCCATAGCCGTAACCGTAGCCATAACCTTGATTAGCTGAATAACCATTATACACCAAGCCTAGATGCTTAACCTCTTGTTTGTGATATTTTTCTATAATCATTTTAAGCATATACTTTTCGGTATATTCGTGACGCACAACATAGATATTAACGTCGGTATGCTTCATCAATTCAAAAGAATCTGCTACCAATCCAACAGGAGGAGAATCTATAACAATAAAATCGTAATTTTTCCTAAGACCTTCTATAAATTTAATATTCCTATCACTCATCAATAACTCTGACGGATTAGGCGGAATAGGTCCAGCAGTAATTACATCTAACGTAGAGATTTTCGTTTTATTGATGATTTGCTCCATAGATACTTCCCCTGTTAAAAAATTAGAAATTCCGTTTTTGTTACTGATTTCAAAATCTCCAAAAATTTTAGGTTTTCTCAAATCCATTCCCAATAATATGGTTCTCTTTCCACTTAATGCCAAAACGGAAGCTATATTTATAGAAGTATATGTCTTACCTTCTCCACTGATAGAAGATGTTACCAATATGACTTTCCCCTCCTCTCCGTCATCATCGTATAAAAATCTCAAATTTGACCGCACCCCTCTAAAGGCTTCGGAAATAGAAGATTTAGGCTGCTGAATTACTGTAAGATTATTCTCGGTAGAACTTTTACCAATAACCCCCAACAGTGGCATTTTGGTAGCCTTGATAATTTCTCCAATATTTCTCACCTTATTATCCAAAAGAGAACCTATAAGCAGTATGAGAAACGGAATAGACAATAATCCTCCAATAAGTGCTATCCCAAACATAGACGTATTGGGACCTATTGGACCTTGACCAAGATTTTTAGCCCAATCTAAAACAGTTATATCAGACAACCCTATTGCAAGACGCATTTCTGCTTTTGCTTGCTCTGAAAGCAAAGTATTATATGTTGTTTCGTTAATTGAATAGCCTCGCTCTGCATCAATTAATTTTTGTTCCTTAATAGGAAGTTTTCTAAGTTCTCTCTCATACTGTAAAAGCTCTACATCTAGTTTTTCTATATCGCTCAAATACATATTATAATAATTCCCCACAACCCCAGAAGACTTGCCTCTGGCTTCTCTAATAAGACGATTGATTTCCTTCATAGGTTCGGAGTTTGGGGTATAAATCGTTCTCATCTCCTCCCGTTTCTGTATAAGAGTTTTCAGTTCAGTAACAGAAGCCATAAAATTACCATCTTCCACTCCCGCAGCATTGATATTGATAACCTCATCTAAATTTTTGTTCATAGAGTTTCGGATATTATTAAGTGCAGAAATACGAGTTAGTAAATCGGCTTTCCTTTTTTCTATATCCTTAATTTTTTCCATTATAGGACTTACTCCTCCTCCAACATCAACAATATTTTCATCTATTTTAACCCCATTTAGACTTTGCGCTGATGAATCTAACTTTATTTTTACACTGTCTAAATTTTTCTTTATAAAGGCAACTGTATTTTTATCTACTAAACTTTTGTCTTGTTTCCTTTTTTCTATAAGTTCCTTTATTGTGCTATTCAAAAAGTTAACTGTAGAGTTTAGATTAGTCCCCTTCTTTGATATAGACATTATAGAAGGTAGTTCTTTATCAAACTCTACATTGATGCTATTTATATTTTCTTTTACCTTTTGGTCTATACTACTCAAAATAACCGTTATATTATCGTACCCAATATTATGCTGTACTGGATTTTTCACAAGTCTAAATCTAAAATGGGGAGACTCATACCATTGATATAGTCGTATTCTTTTAGAAGTCGTACTATCTTTCCCCTTTCTCTTTAAAGGATGAAAATCCTCGGTCTTATAGCTATACAAATAATCGGGCAAGATTTCTGGCAAATTAACTTTATAAGAATTCCCATCGGGGATAAATGTAATTGGGGTATTGATTGCCTGAAGGTGCTCTTTATCTATTTCTAAAAGGAACGGGGCTTCATTCTTATCCAAGAATGTACTTTTTAGTTTACCAGAAGTGCTATAGTTGATATACAAATCAAGTTTTCTAGTAATAAACTCGTTATGAGTCCTTGAAAGCAATATTTTTTTCACATACAACCCATCTTGATTTCCTCCTTGCCCCCATATGAAATTAATAGACTGGTTGCTAGGCGCTAAATAGCTTGCTGTATTATTAGAAACACTCAGAGAAATACTAGATTCGTAAATGTATTGTACATAATATCTTTTATAAATGTAGCTAATAATGTAGCCTAGTATACCTAGCAACAAAAACCAGTACCAATTTTTTATGATTTTTCTTAAAAAAAATTCTACATTAAAAACATCAAAAGTCCCAACTTTTGATGTTTCAGGCTGAATATTAGATGATTTTTGTCCTAATTTATCTGGTATCATAAATCTAAAATCTTGAAATTAACAAATATACAGAAAGTGCTGTGGTTATAAGAGAAACCCCTGTAGTTAATGTTTGCAAAGGTTCCTTACCAAACCCATACAAACTCTTAGATCGGGTGTTAAGATAAATCATATCCCCATTTTGAATCCAATAATATGGAGAATTCATAATATCATCTCTTGTTAGGTCTAGTGTAACTCTTTTAATACCTTCTGGATACTTTCTTTGTAAAACTACGTATCTTTTATCCACCGTCCTGTTCAGTCCTCCATTTTGAGCTAAAGCCTCAGTAATACTTAGCATACTGGTATAAGACCTCTTTTCTCCTGTAAGATTACCTCCCTCCTCTATATCACTCAACATATAATAAGTAATCCCGTCTGTATTAAGTCTTACTTGAGATTTGCCTTCCACAAAATTTTCATTAACACGAGTTTGTATTTCTGCTTCCATATCTTCAATAGTTCTACCCACAGCTTTTATTTCTCCTATACCCATTATATCTATATTCCCTCTAGAGTTTACCTTTAACCCATTAAAATAAAAAGTTCTATTTCCTCCTACACCTCCCACATTTCCTCCACCAGCAACGCCGCCTCCTACTGCCCCACCTACATTTCCTCCATTTTCCCCACCAGAGGTATTAAAACGAGAATAGAACTGTGCTGCATCACCTTTGGGAGTGGTTACTATATTAAGATTAAGAATATCCGCCTTAGTCACTCGATAAACCTCATTGCTATATGGGATTAACCCTTTCTCATTAAGAACAAGATGTTCGTTAGGCTGTTGGTATCTCACCTCTTTAGTCGTCAGACAAGATACTAGAAACAAAGATACAATTGGCAATAATAGATATAGTTTTACCTCTTTCATAGAAAAATATTTATGCAAAAGTAAGTTTTAATTTCTCAATTTTAGAATAAATCTTGGGGTATATGCTCCTACAAAACCTAGCGTCAAAACAAAAACAAGAAGCAGGTTTATATCCATATGTCTAAGAAAATAGACCATTATTATCGTAAACATATAGTAACATAGGATATAAAAAGTTGATTTTTTATGTGATAACCCAAGGTCTAAAAGCTTATGATGAATATGATTCTTGTCTGCTTCCATAGGTGATTTTTTGCTAAGTAGCCTTATCAAAATCACATTGAGGGTATCTACCATTGGTAAAATGAGTATCGCAAACGCAATAACAGGAGCCGTTGGCAGATAATATGGACTTCTTTCTCCACTTAATGTGAAGATATTTATAAAATATATTGCAGTAAATGCTAATAAAAACCCTACTATCATAGAACCCGTATCTCCCATAAATATTTTTTTACTTCTACTACTAGACAAATTGTAGTATAAAAAACCACTTAAAGCTCCTATTATTGAAGAACACAAAATAACCATAGGATAATTACCCTCTCCTAATTTGTAGTAACTAATACCAAAAAGTAAACAACAAATAACAGTATATGTCCCTGCTAAACCATCTATTCCATCTATCAAATTGAACGAGTTTATAATAATTACAATAGTAACTATTGTAAACAAAATACTTATAAAATAGGGCAATTCATAAATACTAAAGAGTCCAAACAAACTTCTTATCCTTACATCAGAACCTATTACCATTAAAGAAGCTACAAATATTTGAATAAATAATTTTTTATACGCCCTCATAATGACAATATCATCCATCACTCCCACATATAATAGAATAATCAGCGTGGGAAATAGAAATTTATATAAATCAAATAGTTCATATCCAAACATCGGAGTAGCTATACCAATAGCATAAAATATGGCTATCCCTCCCAAATTAGGAATTTTACGCACGTGAGAACTCCTAATACCAGGCTCATCCATTAAGTTTTTCCTTTTAGAAATCTTAAGTATGATAGGAATTGAAAAAAAGCATAATATCAATGATACAAAAACAGCACCCACTACCTTTATATAAAATAAAGGTATTCCTAATTGCAGAATTAAATAGTCTAGATAAGCCATATCCTAATTTAAAAAAGTTTAATTTACCATAAATAATTGCTATAATACCATGTATATCCAGCTCTAGTGGCTTGAAGACTACCATAGACAAAATAATAAAAAATAGCAAAACAAACAATTATTAAGTGTAAATATTTTTTATGTTTTTCATTACCTACAGCTGCAATAATATTAGGCAAAACCATTACTATAAAAATCATATATATCATAGCTAATCTTGAAGAAAATATTGGACTCCCTCTGAATATAAAAGACAAACAAATTCCAAACAATGCTATATTCCTCATATATTCATAATAAGGAATTTTCTCACACGCCTCTTCATTATAAGTAACTAGGAAATAGCCATAAAAAATAGCCATCATATCTGTAAAGCTTATTCTCCCCGTTGTTTCACTATTCTCTATCGTTTCGTATGCAGAAAAGCCCTCATAAACCTCAGCAGGCGCTAATGTATCAAACAAGGAAAAATATTGATACACTTGAAATGGAGATAAAATAGCACTAACTACTAAAAAAAGAATAATTCTTGTTTTAGTCATTGGAATTAAGGCTATCCAATAAGCTAAAATAAAAATAGCAGCAGATTTATGAAAACCCATTGCCAAATAAATCATCAATAAAAACAACGGTAAATTTCGTTTTTTAATAAAATGAAAAGAAAAAATAAGAATAGACATTGACACAGCCTGCCTCATATGCCCCCCATCTGCTGTAAAATAAGAAGGAAACATATAAAGCAATAAACTCAACGATGGATAAACCACCGCATTCTCAAAAGTAAAATACTTTGGAAGAATTGAAAATAAAGCTACTACAAATGTGAAAATAAAAAAAGGAAAACCAAAATCATATACATATTTTCCTACCAAAACATAAAGCCACTCAATATCTAACCTCTCACTACCAGAAAAAAAAGCTTTATTATAAACCGTCGTATATGCTGTTTTCTGACCAAAATATTCATACATCTGTACATATACTCCATAGTCTGCACCTACCCCACTCCTAAAACCTACCAAAAGAATCATCACAAATACCACCGCCCACACCGATTTATAATTTTTATAATTATAAACCTCTAAAAAACTATAAGCTATTAAAATTATAGTTATAATGGTAAATATAGGATGTAAAAAAACAATTTTCATTGCTTGTTATTAGTGAATTAGTTTTCTTAACAATCTATTTAAGCCCAACAGGTAAAGTAAATAGTAAACCCGCTTCCCAATCGGCAAAGATACGAGATAATTCTTTCCAAATCTATTATATTGCAATATTTCGCTCTTAGTAATATTTCGTTTAAGGAGAAATCTTTTTAACTCTTCAGATAATTTACAATATACTTTTTCATCTTTAACAAATGCCAAATAGGCTAAAAAAGTATAAAATCCTTCCAAAATCTGAAATCCTTTTAATTCTTCTTTTTTAGACTTATAGAACGATTTTCCAAATGCATCTTCCACATCTTCTACCGCTCTTATAATATCTAGCCCCTTTTCTGTATGGGTTTTAGTAATAGAGTCTGTTCGCTCCAAATATTGATAGTGGTAGGTTTGAGTTTGAGCAATAACTCTGCACTCTAACAATAATTGAGGGATAAGCTGTATATCCTCAAAATGAACTCCTTTTTTAAATCTTTTATTCTGAAATAAATCACTATGAAACAATTTATTACACGCAAAATAACTCATATCAGAAAAGACTGAAAAATGCTCCTCTAGGACTATTTTTTCGGGCATATTAGGTATTTGTGTAAGTCGCTGGGTGACTTCTCCCTTTTCATTTACTTTTTGTAGATTACATACTACCATTTCTGCTCGGTGCTTCTTTGCAAGATGATACATCTCCTCAAACATTGTTTCTCGCACAAAATCGTCACTATCTACAAAGCCTATATACTCACCATTCGCTTGTTCTAAGCCAAAGTTCCTAGCATCACTCAATCCACCATTCTCCTTTTGGAACGCCTTTATTTTATTAGGGTACTTATTTTCGTATTCAGTAATAATAGATTGAGAACCATCATTGCTTCCATCATTTACTATGATAATTTCAATATCCTCTAATGTTTGGTTGACCAAAGAGTCCAAACACTTCTTTAAAAAGCGTTCAACATTATAAACAGGAACAATAACGGAGACTTCTTTCTTCATACTATTTTAAAAATCTAGGATTTAAAAGCCCATTTTTAGCATTATGATAGTCCATTTCTGCACAAGGCAAGCACTTCAAAATGTTATCATTGCTCCCAAAATACCATAATCCACTAAAGGTATCTCTCTTAAAAGTATAATCCTGATTATTGATTACCACTAAATAATTTTCGTATTGGCGTTCTTTAGGGTGAGTTTTCTGTATACTAAAGCCTTCTAAAAAATACCAAATCATTTGAGAAACAAGCTGATTGTAAGCTAAATGAGAAACATCTATATTTACATTAAATAGACCAAAAGCCATTAAGTTTTCACCTAAGCCTATTTCTTTCATATAGGCACAAATTTCCCTCTTATTCAACCCATTAACTTGAGCGTGAAAAGAAAACTCTCCACTAAAACTCTCCACCGCATCAGCACTAAGGCTTACCACTTCCGCCCTTCTTAAGAAAGGCTCCGCCAAATCTGTGCTATTCATCATATCAGCGAGTCTTAGCACTTCAAAATCTATCTCTTTGAGTACAGAAACCGAATGAGGTTCGTTCAAATGTTTTTGATAGCCTAAATGATAATAATTCTTCAGCGAAGCTTCATTCAATATTTTAGACACGAAATTTCGTTCGTTAATCCCCTCCTTTACATCTTCTAAATGTATAAACGAATTGATTTGTGTATAGGTAATCTTCTCTTTATGTTTTTTTACGGCAGAGTATAACGAAAGTGCCAAGTCGTTACCTCCACCAATAACTATAGGTAATGCACCTTCAGCAATACATTTAGAAGCAATTTCAGCAACAATATACTGCGTGTCTTCCAACGATTTCCCCGATATTAGGTCTCCTAAATCACAAATAGGAAAGCTAAAATCACTTTTAGAAAGTTGATATAAACATTTTCTTATTGTACTAAAATCCTTCGCTACCGCAGAGCTACCTGCTCCTCTATCATCAGAGCAAAATAATAATACGACTCCTCCTTCTTTTATCTCATTAGAAACCAAGCTCCCCAGTTGCCAATTTTTATAATTCCCTAGAGGAAAAGACTTTACTATCTCTTCTATAGTCATTAGTATGTACTATTTTTTCTTGGTTGTGGTTTTCTTTTTAGCTATTTTCTTCTCTGCAAAAGCGTTTTTATCTTGGGCCACAATCCATTTTTTAATCTCTTCCAAAGGTATTTCTTTCAATTCTTCAGCAGTGTATTTCTCATCTCCATTTTTAGGAATCCTGAAATTAGTTTTATTAAATTTGATAAACGGTCCCCACCTTCCATTCTCTATAGAAATACCTTCTTTTTCCCATTGTTTAATGTAACGGTTGGCTTCTTTCTCTAGCTTAGCCTCTACTAGCTCTACAATATCATCTTGACTAAGATTTTCAAAATCATACTTCTTAGGCACATTTACGAAAATATTTTTATACTTCAAGAAAGGTCCAAAACGCCCCGTTCCTTTAGTTACAGGCTCTCCTTTAAATGTTGCTATAGGAGCATCGGCTTTCTGTTTTTCTCTGATAAGCTCTTCTGCTCTTTTTTGATTCACAGATAATGGATCTTCCTCCTTGGGAATACTAATATAAGCTTCACCCCACTTCACATAAGGTCCAAAACGACCTACCCCCACCAAAACAGTCTTGCCGTCTACTTTTTCTAAATCAAAAGGAACTTTAAACAAGTCTAAGGCTTCTTCTAACGTAATGGTATTGATATTCTGGTGGGACAATAACGAAGAGTAAATGGGATTATCATCATCACTATCTCCTAGCTGAGCCATAGCTCCATATCTACCAATTCTCACTAAAACCGTCTTTCCTGTTTTAGGATCTTTTCCTAAAATTCTCTCCCCATTGGCTCTCTCCGCATTTTCCTCTACATCTTCTATTTTATCGTGGAATTTTTCATAAAACCCAGACAGCACCTCCTTCCATTTTTCATCACCATTTGCAATATCATCAAAATCTTGTTCCACCTTAGCTGTAAAACCGTAATCTAAAACTTCTGCAAAATTTTCGGTTAAGAAATCATTAACTACAATACCTATATCCGTAGGTACAAATTTATTTTTATCTCCACCGTAATTTTCGGTTAAAACTTCTCTATCTATCTTATTTGAGGTAAGATTAAGTTTAATAATTTCTCTTTCCTGTGGAGCAATCTCTTTTTTATCTACATACTCCCTATTCTGTATGGTCTGTATAGTTGGAGCGTAGGTAGAAGGCCTTCCAATACCCAATTCTTCTAACTTCTTCACTAGCCCTGCCTCTGTATATCGTGCAGGTGGACGAGTGAATTTCTGAACGGAAATAATACTTTGATAAGTTAAGCTTTCCCCAACCCTTACCTTTGGTAAGGTTTTTTCGGCATTCTCTGTATCCTCCTCTTCCGACTTTAATATGCCATAAACTTTTAAAAAACCTTCAAATACAATAACCTCTCCATGAGCCTCAAAATTATACGGCAACTTCGGATTACCTATCTCTACAACTGTTTTTTCTATTTGAGCATTCGTCATTTGACTAGCCAGCGTTCTCTTATAAATAAGTTGATATAGCCTATTAAGTTGAGTATCTCCTGCAACCGTTTTCAGTTTGAAATCTGTGGGGCGAATAGCCTCGTGAGCTTCCTGTGCAGAAGATGATTTAGTAGTGTAATTTCTCGGTTCAGAGTATTCTTGTCCAAATTCTTTTATAATTTGTTCTTTGGCACCTTCTATCGCTTCTTGGGATAAATTAACTGAGTCGGTTCTCATATAGGTAATGTATCCCTCCTCGTACAATCTCTGTGCAATTCTCATAGTAGTGGTAACTCCGTATCCCAGACGATTACTCGCTTCCTGTTGAAGTGTAGAAGTAGTAAAAGGAGCAGAAGCTGTTCTTTTACCTGGTTTTTTTTCTATATTGAGAATTTTAAATTCTGTATTCTTTGATAATGTTAAAAATTCTTTTGCTTCAGCCTCTTCAAAAAAACTTTTTTTCAATTGAGCCGATATTTCCTGATTATCAGAATTTAAAAATTTCCCTTCTGTCTTATAATAAGAATTAGGAACAAAGTCTTGTATCTCCTTTTCTTTTTCTACGATAAGCCTAACTGCAACCGACTGAACCCTACCCGCAGAAAGTCCTGTTTTTACTTTTTTCCAAAGCACAGGAGACATTTCAAAACCTACTATTCTATCCAAAATACGCCTAGCTTGTTGTGCATTTACCAAATTTTTATCAATATTTCTAGGTGTTTCTATGGCTTTTAGAATTGCATTTTTGGTAATTTCGTGGAATACGATTCTTTTTATTTTATCATCTTCTAACTTAAGTTCTTGAGCCAAATGCCAAGCAATGGCTTCCCCTTCTCGGTCTTCATCAGATGCTAGCCATACCACATTTGCTTTCTTCGCTGCTGCTTTCAAATCTGACACCAACTTCTTTTTATCTGCAGACACCTCATACTCTGGAGTAAAGGTACTAAGGTTAATCCCCATTCCTTTTTTAGGCAAATCTCTAATGTGTCCAAAGCTAGACAACACTTTAAAATCTTTACCTAAATATTTTTGTATGGTTTTTGCCTTTGCAGGAGACTCTACGATGACTAAGTTTTTGGGCATGTGTTTTTTTATTTTTTGCAAAAGTATAAACTTTTTAATAAATAGCTATTTATTATTACTTAATTACTTGAAAAATACTTTTTTATTTTTTTTATGTTTTATTTACAAAAAAAGAGATTGCCCTTGTTTTTAGAACAATCTCTTTATAATTAAGTTAATCAAAAATATTAGTATATAACTGTATTAGGTTAATAATACTCCTACTTTTTTATTTAATAATTTAAAGATTTAGTGTTTTATTTTTTGAGTTTTTAGCTCTTTTTCTTAAAGAAAGAATCAACAAACTCTGTGCCATTAAATAACTGCAAGTCTTCCATCTTCTCTCCTACCCCTATATATTTTACAGGAACTTGAAATTGATCTGAAATACCAATAACTACACCTCCCTTTGCTGTACCATCTAGTTTTGTAACGGCAAGAGCGTTAACTTCTGTTGCAGCAGTAAACTGCTTAGCTTGTTCAAATGCATTTTGACCTGTAGAACCATCTAACACCAATAAAACCTCATGTGGAGCCTCAGGGATTACTTTTTGCATCACTCTTTTTATCTTAGACAACTCATTCATTAGGTTCACTTTATTATGAAGCCTTCCTGCTGTATCTATAAGCACTACATCAGCATTTTGAGCTACCGCAGACTGCACTGTATCAAAAGCAACAGAAGCAGGGTCAGAACCCATATTTTGCTTTACAATAGGCACCCCAACTCTCTCACTCCATATTACCAATTGGTCTACCGCTGCTGCCCTAAAAGTATCTGCTGCTCCCAACACCACTTTTTTACCCTGTGTTTTAAACTGATGTGCTAATTTACCTATCGTAGTTGTTTTACCCACTCCATTAACTCCCACTACCATTATTACATAAGGTTTCTTAGTTTCATCTACATTACCTGTATTGGCGTGAGGATTTTCTAAAAGCAATGCTGTAATCTCCTCTTTAAGAAGCTTATGTAGTTCATCTACACCAACATACTTATCCCTAGCAACTCTATCTTCAATTCGTTCGATAATCTTGATGGTTGTCTGAGCCCCCACATCTGACGCAATAAGAACTTCTTCCAAGTCATCTAGAACTTCATCATCTACCTTACTTTTCCCTATGACAGCCTTGGATATTTTTTCAAAAAAGCCTTGACTTGACTTTTCTAACCCCTTATCTAAAGTTTCCTTCTCTTCCTTTTTGAATATTTTTTTAAACCAACTCATATATTTTTATGTATGATTAACAGAAACAAATATATAAAAAAACTACCCAAATAAATTATTTGGATAGCTTTTATATTTCTTATACTAAACGAATAAATACCTATTTTTTCAAATAAGCATCTACATCATCTGCATTCATTACTTTCTCTTCAAAAACATAAGCTCCTGTTTTAGGAGATCTTACCATTTTCACTACTTTAGTCATCTTCTTAGAAGATGTTTGTAGGGTTGCTACTACTTTCTTTGCCATTGTAAAATATCTTTAAAGATGATTACTTAATTTCTTTATGAAGTGTATATTTTTTAAGAACAGGATTATACTTCTTAAGCTCTAATCTTTCTGTTGTATTCTTTTTATTCTTAGTAGTGATGTATCTGCTCATTCCAGCAACACCACTTTCTTTATGCTCTGTACATTCCAAAATCACTTGGACTCTATTTCCTTTTTTTGCCATGATTTCTTAATTATTTGATAAATCCGTTACGAGTTGCTCTTTCTACAGCCTCCTCAATTCCAATCTTGTTAATTACTCTCAATCCGTGAGCAGAAACTTTAAGTGTAATATGTTTCTCTTGCTCAGGAAGGTAAAACTTCTTCTCTAATAAATTAATCTCAAAACGACGCTTCGTTTTGTTATTAGCGTGAGAAACATGGTTTCCTACCATCGCACGCTTTCCTGTTATTTGGCAAATTCTTGACATATCTCGATGTTCTTTTTTTACTACTAAATATTTGAGAGTGCAAAATAAAGAAGTTTTTTTGACATAGCCAAATATTTTTCTAAATTAATTCTCAAAACCAGCACTTTCATCAGATAATACACTACCTGCTTGAGTTTTCTAACTTCATCAAAAAAGCATACTCTAAAGCATCTTCCTTTAGTGACTCAAATCTGCCACTAGCCCCTCCGTGTCCTGAAGAAAAGTCAGTTTTAAAAATCAAAAGGGTTTGGTCTTTTTTCATATCTCGTAGCTTTGCTACCCACTTTGCTGGTTCCCAATATTGCACCTGACTATCGTGATATCCTGTAGTCACTAGTAAATGAGGATAACTTTGAGCCTTGATATTATCATACGGAGAATAGGACTTCATATAATGGTAATATTGTTCTTCTTTAGGATTTCCCCATTCGTCAAACTCACCTGTTGTTAAAGGAATTTCTTCGTCTAGCATCGTGGTAACCACATCTACAAACGGAACTTGTGCAACCGCTCCATTAAAAAGGTTAGGTTCTTCGTTAATAACAGTCCCTACTAATAATCCCCCCGCACTACCTCCCATAGCATAAAGATGCTTTGAAGAAGTATAGTTTTTCTCAATTAGAAATTTGGCACAGTCTATAAAATCGTAAAAGGTATTTTTTTTGTGAAGTAACTTTCCTTTTTCGTACCATTCCCTACCTAAATATTCTCCTCCTCTAATATGTGCAATAGCAAAAACAAAACCTCTATCTAGTAACGACAATCTCCCTCTGGAAAACGAAGCATCTATCGTATGCCCATAGCTTCCATAGCCATAAAGCAACAACGGCGTATCCTTAGAAAGCACCGTATCTTTTCTGTAAACTAAAGATATAGGTATTTGTGTAACACCGTCTCTTGAAGATGCCCATAACCTCTCCGAAGTATAGTTTTCTTTCAAGAATTTACCACCTAAAATTTCTTGCTCTTTAAGAAGTATTTGGGTTTGATGCGTCATATCAAATTCAAAAGTAGCAGATGGCTGAACAAGAGATGAATACCCATATCTTAATTTTGTTGAATTAAAATCTAAATTCAATCCAATATACGCCGTATAGGTTTCCTCTTGAAACGGAAGATAGTATTGTTCACCCGTTTCCCAATGCCTGATGCTAATTTGAAGTAAACCTTCTCTACGCTCTTCCACCACGAGGTAATCTTTGAAAATTTCAAAACCTTCTAACAAAGTATCCTCTCTGTGAGGAATTATCGTTTGCCAATTTTCTTTCTGCGGCTTAGCTACTGGTGTTTTCACTAATTTAAAATTGGTTGCTCCTCCCTCATTGGTAATGATATAAAAATGATTCTGATAATGCTCTACCGCATACTCTAAGCCTTCTTCCCTAGTTTGAACAATTTGCCACGGTGCAAACACATCATCAGCTGGAATAAAACGATGCTCATCTGAAACTGTACTAGAACTGGCAATAAATATATATTCTAAAGATTTAGTTTTAAATAAATTAATATCAAATGAAGTATCTTTTTCGTGGAAAACTAAAACGTCCTCGCTAGGAGAAGTGCCTAGTTTATGTCTAAAAATCTGATATGCTCTAAGACTTTTATCTTTTCTAATATAGAAAAAATGCTCGTTATCATTAGCCCAAACAGCTTTACCTGTGGTGTTTTCTATAACTTCGTTGGAGACTGCTCCCGTTTCCAAATTTTTAATAAAAATACTGTAAATACGTCTTCCTGTTTCGTCTGTAGAATAAGTAGCTAATTGATTATTAGGACTCACCGCCATACTTCCCACATCTAAAAACTTCTTACCTTCCGCTAGTTGATTGGCATCTAACAAAAGTTCTTCCTCCGCTTCTAAAGTTTGATACTTTCTGAAAAAGAGTGGATAATCTTTCCCTTTTTCAAATCTTACAATATACCAATACTCATTAAAAAAATACGGCAACGAAGCATCATCTTCTTTATACCTCGCTTTCATTTCCTCAAAAAGGTCTTTTTGAAAATCTTCGGTATCCTTTAATATAAATTCTGTATAAGCATTTTCTTGCTCAAGATATTCTAAAACCTCAGGAGCATCTCTTTGGTTCAACCAAAAATAAGGGTCTATCCTTTCATCGTTATGAATAACTAGCTTCTGTAGTTTTTTTATTGCTTTAGGTGGTTGCATCATTTTTTATTTTTACTAAAAAGGTCATCTTCATTTCGTTACATTGAAAGATGATGACCTTTTATAATGGGTTTAATATGTTATATTATCTATTTTATCTCCTACTTATTGGCTTTTTTGATGAAGTTTTCTAATGCCATTGTCATAGACGGATTTTCTTTGGTAGGAGCCATAATATCTACTGTTAATCCAGCTTTTTCCGCTTCTGCTTTAGTAGAGTTACCAAAAACAGCTACTTTAAACTTAGACTTTTTATAATCTTTAAAGTTCTCTACCAAAGATTTTATTCCTTGTGGGCTGAAAAATACTAATACATCATAGTTATTTATATTCAAATCAGACAAATCGCTATTAACCGTACGGTACATAATAGCTCTGGTCCAATCCACTCCAGATTCGTCCAAAACCTTAGTTATCCCATCATTGAGAATATCAGAAGAAGGTAAAAGATACTTCTCTGATGGATATTTCTTGAGTAAAGGAATTATATCTGTAGGCAATTTTTCACCAAAACTAATTTTCCTTTTTCTATAAACGATGTGTTTCTGCAAATAATTAGCGATAGCTTCTGACTGGCAAATGTACCTCATAGAATCTGGCACCGAAAAGCGCATTTCTTCTGCAATACGAAAGTAATGGTCTATGGCATTTCGGCTCGTAAAAATAACACCTGTATATTTAGAAAGGTCTATTTTCTGTGTTCTCAAATCCTTACCATCTGCCCCTTGAACATAAATAAACGGACGAAAATCTATTTCTATTTTTTCCTTTTTCGCAAGTTCTAAATAAGGAGACGACTCCGCAGGCTGAGGCTGAGATACTAGAATAGATTTAATTTTTGACATTTTAAAATCTTAAAATTTAATTAAAAGAATAAAAATTTCCAAACCACCAAAAAAGGCAAAATTTGGAGCGTGCAAATATACAAAATTTTATAATACCACTCATCTGGCAGTATAGCCTTATGATGAAATAGATAAACCAAATTTTTAAAAATAAAAGACATACAAAAAAAGACGATATACATATATATCACCCACGCTTTTTCTGTAAGCAAATAATTCTGAACAAACACTAGTCCTATTAGGGCTAAACTATAGCCTAAAAAGAATTTTGTAGTCAAAAAATAAAAACTTTTCCATCGCTCTACTTCCCCTATACTAGCTAAAAAGAAATAGGTAGATACTGTCCTAAAAAAAAACAGAAAAACTAATGCTAAAACAATACTGCCTACTTTATTAGGAGTATATCCAAAAATATTAAAATATTTGGCAAACAAATGTGGATTTATGGGAAGAATATCAGATAAAGCTACAGACGCCAAAATAGTAAACCCTACACTGGTTATAACCCAAGACTGAATAGTATTATTAGCAAATTCTTCTTTAAGAGTAAAAAATTTAATTAAACTTATATCTCTTAAAAGAACACGAAACATTACCACATACAAAAAACCAACTCCTAAAAGAGAGTATATAATCCAATCATTATTTTCTACAATTCTTATCAAGATTATTTTTTTGCAAAAATACTCTTTATTAGATTTCTACAAAAGTAAATTTTATTTAACCAGCACTTGCCGTCTTTCTTCTCAACCAAATTAAAGTATTCCAACCTAAAGCATCTATCTTTTTAAGTAGCTCTGCAATAAATATAGCCAAAACCACATTAACCAAATAAACCATTAAAATTAAAACTCCCCAATGGATATTATCCTGCAAAGAAACCACCATAAAATAAACCAATGATGAACTAATACCTTGTGCAAAATAATAAAAAATGGCATTCTTACCAATATAATTTATAAAATTATCCTTAGTGATTTTAAGCCTGTTATAAAGTACAAATACTGTTATCAAAGAAAGGAACGACCACACAATATACGGTATTCTTGGAGGAAATTTTTGTTTATTTATTTTATAAAAAATATCCGCTCCATAGAACCAAAACATCCATACTAAAATCAGAGCCAAAGCTCCATACAACAGCGGAATATAATTATTCTTTATCCTCTTACCTTTCATTTTATGAGCCACCAAAAATACACCAAGATAAAAAGAAACATATCCCACCTGACCCGTTGGATAATAATGTGGGAAAATATTAAACAATAAAGTTAAACCAAAACATAATATTATAAACCAATTGATATGTTGATGGAAAAACCTTAGTACTAACACTCCTAGTACCGTTAGAATATAATAAACTTTAAGATACCAAAAACTCCCCATAACTACTGGAAAAGTATCACAAGTAGAATATTGATGTAAATACCAATTTCCTAAATTTTCCCATTGAGGAAAATAAGCTATGGATTGTGGTACAAACTTGCTTCCAAAAGTAGCATAAAAACCTTTCAAACTCTCTAAACCAAAAAAGTAAAGCCCAAAAACTTTAAAGAAATAATCTACAAAAAACAATAGTGTTACAAAAATCATATAGGTTACTTGGAGTTTAAGTAGCCTATAAAGTGTTTTTTCTACATTTCCGCCAGAGGTAAGACCACTAAGTGCAAAGAAAATAGGAACATCAAATAACAATGACAGTACTCTAAGTTCCGTAGGAATATAATACTGTCCGCTCCAAAAAGTGGTATGTATAAAAATGATGGATAAAGTGGCTAATCCTTTAGCAAAATCAATGTATAAATCTCTTTTCATTTTCCAGTATTTAATTAACACCTCAAAGATACGTCTTAAAATACAGGAATGGAATAGATGTACACAAAAAAAGTTCGGATATTTCACAACCGAACTTTACTCTTTTTAAAGAAATAACTCCTTATTCTTTGCCTTTTTCTTTATCCTTAAAACGCTTATCTAGTGTGCCGTCTTTTTTAAGTTTACGGTTTTCCTTATAGCGTCTATCTAGCGTACCATCTGCTTTTAATTTTCCTTTATGTTCTCCTTTTTCAAAAGTCTTTTTTCCTTCTTTACCATTTTCAGCAGATTCAGAGTATTCCTTTTTAAAATCTTTTTTTGGGCTTTGCATCTTTTGCTCCTTTCTTATAGCTTTTTCTTGAGCTTTAGATGTTACTGAACCTTGTACTTGTTGAGAGTAAACTGTACTCAATCCTAGTACGAATGACATTGCGATAAGTATTTTTTTCATTTTAATATTATTTGTTCAAGCTAGTATCAAAAACCAGACCCACTTTACCCAAACAATACTAGGATTCAGTTAATATTTTCATAAAATTACTTTAGTAAAACATCAAAGGTATTTCCTTGGCGAATATCACCAGTTTGGTAACCTTTCAAAAACCATTCTTTCCTTTGTGCAGAGCTACCGTGAGTAAAGCTTTCCTGATTAATATACCCCTGTCCTCTTTTTTGAATATTATCATCACCCACAGCTTCAGCAGCACTAATTGCACTCTCTATATCTCCTGGCGTTAAAATACCTTCTCTTTCATCTGTTTTTTTTGCCCACAGCCCTGCATAAAAATCAGCTTGAAGCTCAGTAGCTACAGATACTCTATTCATCTCTGCTTCTGAATATTTCCCACTAGCTCTAAGCAAATTTACCTTTTGAGTAGTTCCCAAAATAGTCTGTACATGGTGCCCTACCTCATGTGCCAAAACATAGGCTACAGAAAATTCGGTAACCTTAGCACCAAATTTACTCTGAAGCTCCGAGAAAAAGCTCATATCCATATAGATAGTTTCATCTGCAGGACAGTAGAAAGGTCCCATATCAGACTGTGCTGTCCCACACCCTGACTGTGTTACGCTTTCAAAAAGTACTACTTTAGGCTTCCGATATTGCATACCATTTTCTGAAAAAATTTTCTGCCAAGTAATATCATTCTCAACAATTAACATCTTAATAAATTCTCTTACATGTAATTCCTCTTGGGTTAATTCTCTCTGCTCCGTTTGTTGAGTACTTCCTAGACTACCTCCTCCTATAATTGAAGAAGGGTCGCCCCCTAGAAAAAATACAATAGCAGCTATGATTAAGGTCCCTATGCCTAGACCACCACCTACAACCATTCCACCTCTTCCTCTTCTATCTTCTACATTATCCCCTCTATTATTAGTCCATCTCATTTTTAGTACTAATCTAAATTAAATATTTTTCTTAAAGTCTATCATTTTTAGAGCTGTAACAGCAGCCTCTACGCCTTTGTTACCTAAATCTCCTCCACTTCGTGCTATTGACTGCTCTCTAGTATCATCTGTAAGTACACAGAATATTGTGGGTGTATCTGTTTGTGTATTACACGCCGTAATACCTTGTGTAACGCCTTGGCAAACATAATCAAAGTGTGAAGTTTCTCCTCGTATTACGCATCCTATAGCTATAACAGCATCAAAATAGCGTTGTTTAGCACATAATCGCATCGCCGCATAGCTGAGTTCAAAAGCCCCTGGCACATAGTAAATCTTTATTTTATCTTTTTTAACACCTTCCTTAAGCAGAGTTTCCACAGCTGCATCACGAAGATTAAAGGTTACAAAATCGTTCCACTCAGAGACAACAATGCCGATGTTGAACTCATCGGCATTTTTAATATCGAGTGGCGTATAATCGGAAAGATTAATAGTTGCCATATTTTTTATTTTAGAGTTACAATGTAATTTAGTAATATTTTACCATTTCTATATAAGCATCTGAAGCTCCACCATCATAATCTTGATATTTCTCATCTATAGTCTCAAAATATTTTTTAGCCTCAGCATTTTTCTTTAGTGCAATTGCTACTAAACCTGCTTTTCTTGTAAAATAATAAGATGTAAATGGATCCTCAGAGATAGATGATGCTTTATCATACTGAACCATAGCATCATCAGCTTTATTAAGATTAGACAGACAATCTCCCATAGCGCCATATTTAAGTGCCATTAGTATCTTATTATCGGATTTGAAAGCTTCTAGTAGGTCATAAGCTTCTTGATACTTTCCTTCTTTGAATTTAAGTAGACCTGCATTGTATGCTGAAAGTTTTCCTGCCTTAGTACCTGAAAATTCTTGGTATGTTCCTAAAAAACCTGGGTTAGCTGCAGATTTACCTCCTAATGCAAGTTCGTTATTGCTTTCTGACAGGTTTTTCTGTGCTGCTAAATACCCTTTTATAGCCTCCTCATTCTTAGGTGCTACTATAAATTGTTGATAAGCAAAATATCCCAATATAGATACCAGTACCAAAGCAAATACACTAACCAAATGTTTAGAATATTTCTCCAAAAATTTTTCAGACTTTAGTGCAGTTTGATCCAATTCCTGAAATATTTCCACAGTCTCCTTTCCTTCTTTTATTTGCTCTTCACTTAATTTATTGTATTTTCCTGACATTTTGATTATTATTTAGTTCGCAAATTTAGTTTTTTCTTTTCTGATACACAAAACTTAATCCTTTCTTTTAGTATTCTAACACTTGATAAATTTCCGAGTTAAATTTCTTTAATTTATCCTCTCCTTTGAGAGCCTTAAGCCCAATTAAAAAACTAAACTGTGTTACCTTTGCGCCTTGTTTCTCCACTAGCTTTGCTGCAGCTTCAGTAGTTCCACCTGTTGCTAAAAGGTCATCGTGAATTAGAACTCTATCTCCAGCTTTTAATTGTCCTTCTTTCATTTCTATCTCTGATGAGCCATACTCTAAATCGTATTTTTGAGAAATAAACGGAGGTGGAAGTTTACCTTTCTTACGAATTAAAACAAAAGGAACTCCTAACTTTACCGCCACAGCTATTCCAAAAAGAAAGCCTCTGCTTTCTATACCACAGACTACATCTACCTTACCTTTACTGAACTCTACCAAATCATCTATGACCTCTTCATAAAGTTCTGGATTAAGAAAAATAGGTGTGATATCCTTAAACTGTATCCCTTCTTTAGGGAAGTTTGGAATGTTATCAATGGTTTGTTCTAATTTTTTAATGAGTTCTTGAGTTGCCATTAGCACTATTGTTTTTGTGTAGAATTAATTTTATAGTTTGTAATTTTCCAACTATTTCCGTCTGATTTAAGTGTATAAGTAACCTCTAATGCCGAAGTATTACCATTATTATCAGTTACATTGTAACTTGCATTTACTATTGCAGAGTTATCAGAACTAGATTGGGTTGAAATATTTTTTACTGTAATATTTTTCACAGATCCAAAACCAGATGTTGGATTAGAAAACTGGTCATAAGAACCCCATTTTGGATTTGAAGAAATCTCATAAGCTGCTCTTAAATTATTACTCCCCAAATTGTTTAAAAATTTGCTAACTACAGACTTAGGCTCAGCCTTAACTTTGGAAGTATTTTCTTTTGATTGAGTTATTGTTTCATCTTGTTGTTCTTGTATTTCTCCATCTATACTTTCTGTAGGTGTAGTTTCATCAACTACCGGCTGTTTTAAAACTTTAGAATTTATAGACATTCCTCGTCTTGCCATTTGTAAAAACTTCTGTGCCGTTCTTACAGTTACTTTAATATCTATTACTCCACCTGTTACTTTTTCTTGAGGGATAGATGCTAGGTTTACGTAAAAACCTTTAAAATTATTATCCGTCATCAGCCTTTTAGAAGTTAATAGCTTTATATCATTACTGTAAATCTCCAATGTTGTCTCTAACCCCGCATTAGAAAAGTCTACTAAATTACCTCTTGTATCTAGCAACCTTGGAACAACTTGTAAAGCCTTAGCTCCTAATACACTATCAACAGAAACAGGATTTATCTGTAAGCTAATAGACGAAGCCTTAACATCGTTGGGGTCTATAGCCGCAGGCTCTTGACTTTGGAAAATATTCATATTTCCTAAAGATGGCGGCGAGGTACTAGACCATTCTAACTCATTTTTAGCTGCTACTTCATTAGCCATCGCTAAAATTTCAGGCACTTTTTTACCATCAAGTAATTTTGACAATGCATTCAACTCTTGTATATCTCCATCTGCTTCTACTCCAAATGTTTTGAGAATGTAAAGTGCTTCATTGAACTTGACTTGCTCAAGCGTAGTTAAGGACGAGGACATATCATTGATGCTCGACTGAAATGCTCTTATGTTACTACCATCTACTTGCTCTTTTTTACAACCTGTAAAGAAGAGCAAGAAAAGTATTGGTAATAGTTTTAATTTATTCATTATTTAAGATTTATATCTTCACAAAAATAATAAAATCCCGACAAATACATCGGGATTTTCATTTTATTTTATAGTCCTTTTCTAATTAGAAAGGATATTCATAGATTTCAGATTCGTGTAAGTAAGGGTTTCCTTTAGGAATAAGTTTCATCTTAGAAAGTTGTGTCATAGTTACGAATACGAATAAACCTACTACAAACAAAACAGAACCTAAAACTAGCAATAGAACTGTAAAGTTATTCCAGTGAGGACCTACTGTTCCTGGCATTACCATATTGAAGTAATCCACAATGTGACCAATAATTACAACCACCGCCATAGTAGTTACCACTTTATAATTTCTCTTAATACTACTACTTACCATTACTAATAAAGGTATTAAGAAGTTAAGGATTAACATTGGCAAGAAAGTCGGTGCATAGTACTCAAATCTTCCAAAGAAATAATTTACTTCTTCAGGTACATTTGCATACCAATAAAGCATAAACTGTGCAAACCAAGTATAAGTCCATAGCATACTTGTAGCGAAAAGATACTTACCTAAATCATGTAAATGATTATCATTAAACTGAGGCAAGAAGCCTTTCTTCTTAAGGTAAACACTTACTAGGATAATAGCAGCTATAGCACTTGCTAAACAACTCACCATAGAATACCAAATATACATAGTAGAGTACCAGTGAGGATCTATAGACATTAACCAATCCCACGCCCATAATGCAGAAGCAAATCCGAAGAAAGCAATATAACCTACACTCCATCTATAAAGCATTTGGTAGTCTCTTAAAGATTTAGTCTCATCTACTTTCTTAGACATAGATCTAAGTTTCCAAGCGAAGAAAGAAGCTCCAAGTACATATATAATATTTCTTACAACATAGAAAGGAATATTCAAAAACTTCTTCTTTTCGTATAAAATAACATCAAAATGAGGACTGTTTGGATCTGTAAGTTCAGAATCCATCCAGTGAAAAAGATGCCCATTATGAGTTACATTTAAAATCATTATAATGATAAGAATCGCCCCACCGTAAGGAATGTAAGCTCCAATAGCCTCCATTACTCTAGTAATGATAATAGACCACCCTGCATGAGCCGCATGCTGAACTGAGTAGAAAAACATTACACAGCAACTAAGTCCGAAGAAGAAAACCGCCACAGAGTGAATAGCTGCTAAAGGCTGATTGTGCACTTGCATTTTTGCGTGTTCTAAATGAGTTGCATGATCCTGAGGACCTACAAGTTCACTAGAATGAGTAGGATTATGGTGACCTGAAGCATGTACTGCTTCCATCATATGCTCTATTTTAGCCTCATCTATTCCATGATTCATAAAATACCCTGCACCGAAAAGCACCAATCCCAAAATGATGAATACGATAGAATATAATCTTAATTTTGGTGAAAAACTATACATTTTCTTTAGTTTTATTATTTAGTATTGTTTTTTGTTTGATCTGCAGATGCTTCTGCAGGTGCAGGCAATGCTGCTCCTTTAAATGCATCCATTACATACATAGAAACTCTCCATCTATCACCTGGCTTTAGCTGCCCTGCATAAGACCCCATAGCATTTCTACCATAAGTTAATACATAGTGAACAGATCCTACTGTAATTTGTCTATCTGCATACTTAGGCACTCCCAAGTAAGCTCCAGATTGAACTATTGGTCCTTGACCATCTCCTGCTGTACCATGACAAGCAGCACAAGTTATTTCATATAAATGCTTTCCTCTTGCTAAATCTTTAGCTTTATTTGCTGGATTTAATGGAGACTCTACTATTGCTTTTGATGCATCATATCCTGCATTATACTCATCTGCCGTCATTGCAGCCCCAGGGGTGCTTTCTGCTAAACCTTCTGGATTTTGAGATACAGTTCCCTCTACTGTTGCTAAAGCCGTAGCACCGTTATTCTTAACAAAAGCAGGAATTTCATTCTCATGCTTAGAATAAGGATCTGCTGCTTTCATTAGCGGATCATAAGCCACTGGAAAATACATATCTGGGAAATACACCAACGGTGGATTTTCTTTAGGTCCGCAAGAATTCAAAACCATTGCTAACACACCAAAGATACCTGATAATTTAAAAATATTTTTCTTCATTTTAAGCATCTTTTACAGTTATTTCTTCTACTCCTGTATCTATAAGAAGTTGTTTAATAGTCTCTACATCAGAAGACACAAACTCCATCATAAACTTATCATCTGTCGTCCTTGGATCTGGGTTTTGTGGCTTAGCTCCTGGGTACATCTTATTTCTAAATAAGAAAGTAAGAGACATTAAGTGTGCCGAACAAAATACCATTAACTCAAACATTGGTACCACAAAAGCTGGCATATTATGAGCCCAGTCAAAAGCTGGCTTACCACCTATGTTTTGAGGCCAATCATGGTTCATAGTATACCACGTTGTAAGAGCTCCTATCATCACACCATAAACTGCGTAGATGAATGCGGCATCTGAAATTCTAGTTTTCTTTAAACCTAGTGCCTTATCTAAACCGTGTACTGGAAAAGGGGTATAAACCTCCTCTATTTCAATACCTCTTTCTCTGAAAGCCTTTACGCCGTGCATTAAATCATCATCATCGCCGTAAAGTCCGTATATTCTTTTAGTGGTGCTCATCTCCTTCTTTTGCTTTATAAGTTTCACCTGAAATTTTCAAAATACTCTTCAATTCAGCCTGCGCAATTACAGGGAATGTTCTAGCGTATAATAAGAACAATACAGAGAAGAATCCTATAGTTCCTAAATAAACGCCTACATCAATAATGGTTGGTTTAAACATTGTCCAAGAACCAGGTAGATAGTCTCTAGAAAGGTTAATAACAATGATATCAAAACGCTCAAACCACATACCTATGTTAATTACTAATGCAATAATAAATGTTGCAAAAATATTAGTTCTTACTCTCTTGAACCAGAATAATGCAGGAATCACTAAGTTACATATAATTAGTGCCCAAAATGCCCACCAATAAGGTCCTGTAGCTGCACCTGGCGTTAAGTATGCAAAGTCTTCGTAACGACTTCCAGAATACCAAGCGATGAAATACTCTGCTGCATAAGCCACAGTTACCATACCACCTGTAACGATGATAACGATGTTCATTATCTCAATGTGGTACATTGTAATGTACTCCTCTAAGTGGCATACTTTTCTAGCTACTAATAATAGAGTTTGTACCATTGCAAACCCTGAGAAGATAGCTCCTGCCACGAAGTAAGGAGGATAAATGGTTGAATGCCAACCCTTAATTACCGAAGTAGCAAAGTCAAAAGATACCGTAGTGTGTACCGAGAATACCAAAGGTGTTGCTAAGCCCGCTAACACAAGTGATAATTCTTCAAATCTTTGCCAGTGCTTAGCCTTACCACCCCAACCAAAAGCTAATATTGTATATATCTTCTTAGTAAATGGTGTTTTAGCTCTATCTCTAATCATTGCAAAGTCAGGAATAAGTCCCATAAACCAGAATACTACCGATACAGAGAAATAAGTAGAGATAGCAAATACGTCCCAAAGTAAAGGAGAGTTAAAGTTTGTCCAAAGAGAGCCAAACTGGTTAGGTAACGGGAACACCCAATAACCAACCCAAACTCTACCCATATGTATCACTGGGAAAATAGCTGCCTGAACTACCGCAAAGATAGTCATCGCTTCAGCGGAACGGTTCACAGACATTCTCCATCTTTGTCTAAATAGTAAGAGTACAGCTGATATAAGTGTACCTGCGTGCCCGATACCTACCCACCATACGAAGTTGGTAATATCCCAACCCCAGTTGATAGTTCTATTGAGCCCCCAAGCACCGATACCAGTACCAATGGTATAAGCTATACAGCCAAATCCATAAATGAATAACACTAAGGCTGCGTATAAAGACGCCCACCATAACTTACCTGCTCTTTCTTCTATAGGCTTTACGATATCTTCTGTAATATCGTGATAAGTTTTATGCCCTATAATTAAAGGTTCCCTAATTGGAGCTTCGTAATGTCCTGACATTTTTTACCTATTTATAATTAAATTTTATTTTCTTCTTCTTTTCTATTTCTAACTTTAGTATGATAGAATACATTCGGTTTAGTTCCTATCTCCTCTAGTAAGAAGTATCTTCTTTCATCTTTGAATAACTCTCTTACTTTAGAAGATTTATCATTCATATCACCGAAAGTCATAGCTCCTGTAGAACAAGCCTTAGAACAAGCCGTCTGGAACTCTCCATCTTGTACTTTTCTACCATCTTTCTTAGCTTCTAGAATTGTACTTTGTGTCATTTGGATACACATAGAACACTTCTCCATAACCCCTCTGGTTCTTACCACAACATCTGGATTTAGTACCATTCTTCCTAAATCGTTATTCATATTGAAGTCAAACTTATCGTTCAAATTGTAAGTAAACCAGTTGAATCTTCTTACTTTGTATGGACAGTTGTTTGCACAATATCTAGTACCAATACATCTGTTGTAAGCCATTTGGTTTTGCCCTTGTTTACCGTGAGAAGTCGCAGCTACTGGACAAACCGTTTCACAAGGTGCATGGTTACAATGCTGACACATCACTGGTTGGAAAATCACATCTGGACTCTCATTTGGTTGGATAAGAATATCATAAAGGTTAGGAACATCTAGACCTCTATCTAGACCTTCTTTAACCTCAATTTTTTCTTTTGCAGAGTAGTAACGGTCTATTCTCAACCAGTACATATCTCTAGACATTCTTACCTCTTCTTTACCTACTACTGGTGTATTGTTTTCTGCTTGACATGCAATTACACAGGCTCCACAACCAGTACAAGCATTTAAGTCTACTGATAAATTGAAGTGTGGACCATCTGTATCATCATAAGCGTCCCAAAGCGTAATTTTACCTGCTGGTAAAGCACCGTTGATAGTGTGGTATTCCAAAGGCTTATTCCAACCTTTAAGGTGGTCATCAAAAGGAACATTAAGGAAAGTATCTAAAGAAACTTCTCTAGCAATTTCATAACGCCCCATTAGAGTGTTTTGAAGCTGCATTCCAGCAAACTCATGCTCACCAGAAACTTTCTCTATTTTAACATTAGAAACCGCTAAGTTATATCCGTCAAATAAAGGATAAGCATTAACACCTGTCTCAGCTACCTTTCCTGAATCTTTTTTACCATACCCTAAAGCTAACCCTACAGAGCCATCAGCCTGTCCTGGTTGAATGAATACAGGTACATTTTCTATAGTAACTCCATTAACGGTAACATTAACTTTAGAACCGTCTAACTGCATTCTTCCGTTAAGTTCATTCTCTAATCCTAGTCTTTCCGCGTCTTTAGGAGATACCGTTAGATAGTTATCCCACGACAATCTAGAAATAGGGTCTGGTAACTCCTGTAACCAAGGGTTATTGGCTTGAGTACCGTCTCCCATAGAAGTTTTTGTATAAAGCACCAATTCTAAATCACTTGATTTGAATTGTGATAATTCTGCTACTGCTCCACTTGCATTACCACCTGCGTACGATAAAGTACTACCTACAGCAACACTATTAAATGCATTATATAAACCTTTATTGAAAGAAGTCTCTCCTAAAATAGTTGAGGCATTAGCCTTAAGATAAGCATAGTAGTTATTAGCAGGATGATTTTTACCATTAGTCCATACTAATAAAGACTCTTCTATTTGCCTTGATTTATAAATTTTCTGAATTGTAGGCTGCATTAAAGAGTATGCTCCTGTCTCAGGCATTATATCTCCCCAAGACTCTAGCCAATTAGCAACAGGAATAGCTGCTTTAGCTACTTGATACATCTCATCTTTCTTCTGTGTTACAGCTATATGATAAGGTACTTTCTTAATAGCTTCCTTAAGCTTAGCACCTGTTTTGTAAGAATAGATAGGATTAACATTATTAGAAATAAGCACCCCTACCTGACCAGAGTTAAGCCAAGTTACAAACTCATTAAATTTCTGAGTATTATATTCTTTTAGATAATTAGCCTTTCCTGTAAACGCTACAGAAGCTAATTTCTGGTTGATTAAATGGGCTAAAACATAAGCTGCTTTAGAACCATCTGCAAATACAACAGCTTTGCTACCTTTTGCCTTAAGTTCTGCAACAATCTTAGCAGCTACTTGGTTAGAAGTAGAACCATTAAGTCCGTTGTAAACCTCTACCAATGTCTTATACACTTCGCTAGGTTTCATTCTCAACCTAGTATCCGCGTTAGCTCCAGTAAGAGACATATTAGACTCCACCTGAATATGACGAAGCATATTAGCGCCTGGTTTTCTAGCAACTGCATAAGAAGTCTCTAAAGACCCTGCATTATAATCTCCTAAGAAATCTGCTTGGAAAGATACTACCAATTCAGTTTGAGACAAATCATAAACAGGTAATGCTCTTTGTCCGAAAACTTCCTCTGCGGCATCTAAAGCTGCTGCGTAAGGTATAGCATCATATGTTACTAATTCTGCATTAGGATATTTTGCTTTGAAATCGCCAAATAACTTCTTAAAAGTAGGACTCGCAAAAGAGTGAGATAGTAAAACAATTTTCTTGTTTGAAGCCTTAGCTTCCTCCAATCCTTTGATAACAAAATCATCTACTTTATCAAAAGTTTCATCTTTACCATCTAGCTTCGGCTGTTTTAATTTATCATTATCATACAGTGATAACAATCCTGCCTGAACTCTAGCGTTAGTTTTCCCCAAAGAACCTGCTACTGGATTCGGTTCTATTTTGATAGGTCTTCCTTCTCTTGTTTTTACCAAAACACTTGCAAAATCATATCCATCAAAGAATGAAGACGCAAAGTAGTTAGGCACCCCAGGAATAATATTATGAGGTTTTACAACATAAGGAATTGTTTTGATTACCGGAGACTCACACGCAGCTAAAGTAACCGCAGCAGTAGAGAATCCTAATAGCTTAAGAAAGTCTCTTCTACTCGTTCCGGAATTATTCATCTTATCATCATTGCCCAAGAACTCATCTACGGGAATTTCGTTCTGAAATTCCTTCTGAGCCAACTTATTATTAAGCGTTGGGTCTTTTAATTCGTGAATACTTCTGAATTGTATTTTATTTGAAGCCATTTTGATACTTCTAGTTTTCTGTTATTAATAATGACATTTACCACACTCTAGTCCACCGATAGCATCTACTGTAATTTTAGTGCCTTCGCCGTACTGCTTTTTCAACTTATCATGTAAGTTTTTGAAATACTCTTTGTTGTAATCGTTATTCATATCTACTTCTGTACTTCTATGACAATCGATACACCATCCCATAGTGAAATCATTTGCCATTTTAGCCACATTCATAGTATCTATAGCACCGTGACAGGCCTTACAAACCACATCTACATTTTTAGCCTTTTTAATCGCCGCTTCCCCTGCTACTACGTGCTGTGCGTGATTAAAGTAAACAAAATCTGGCATATTGTGAATTCTCACCCATTCCACAGGTTGAGTTTTACCTGTATAAGACTGAGTAGTTTCGTCCCAACCTACTGCAGCGTAAATCTTTTTAATTTCAGAAGTATAGAATTCTTTAGACTTACCTGGTTCAATGTAGCTACCTTTATATTCTGAAATGTTCTTATGACAGTTCATACAAACATTAAGTGATGGAATTTCTGAAACTTTACCATACTTAGCACTTGAGTGACACAACTGACAGTCTATCTTATTTTCGCCTGCGTGAATTTTGTGAGAGAAATAGATAGGCTGCTCAGGTTTATATCCCTTATAAACACCTACCCACATCAGCCAGTTCCAAACACCGTAAACCGCCAATATAGCCAGTACCGCTAAAACACCCTTACCTACATAATGATACTTCTGGTAAAGCTCTCCAAAAGATTGAGTTCTAGTCGCATTAAGTTCTGACAACTCGTCACTTTGGCTAAGTTTAACCAACTGTCTAAGTCTTAATAACAACCATACTAACAATGTCGCAATAAATAGTAATGATACCAAAACTATTGTAGAGTTAGTACGCTCCTGTTGTGCCTTCTTTATAGTATCTAAATTATTAGCTTCTGTTTCTGGACTAGGAGCAGGCTGTTCAGCCACAGGAGGATTTGTTGTATACGCTAAGATATCATCAATATCTTTTTCTGAAAGCCCTGGAAATGTAGTCATTTCCGTCTTGTTGAACTTTTCAAAGACTTCATTAGCATACTTGTCTCCCGATGCCCTGAGAGCCTTGTTGTCTTTTATCCACTTGTGTAACCAATCTGTACCTAACCCTTGTTCGGTCTGCAGTCTATCAACCACACCTCCCAGAGCAGGACCTACCATTTGTTTATCTAACGCATGACAGGCAGCACAATTGGTTTTAAAAAGCGTTTCCCCATTCTTTGGGTCGCCACTTGCAGCATCCTGTGAGTACACAGAAGCACTAGTTGATAGCAATAATCCTATGGCTATCAATCCCTTTTTGTAATGCTTTCTCCAACTAATCATTTATATAATCTTGGGTTATTAATAAAAATGAATTTTATATTCAGTTGGGCAAAAATAAGACATTAACACAAATTTAACAGACTAGAACTAATGCAAATTGTCATATTTAACTAATTTATAATTATTCTAAACTAATTATTAAGATTTAAGTGTAAGTTTTAGACTTGTATATTTTTTAGTTTTACTATTTTTGCCGAAGATTTTAACCAATTCAAATGAAAAGTTTAACGGATTCGATACTTTGTACCTCTTTATTTCTAGCATTTTCTTTTGGTAGTGCACAAAATACTATCATCAAAAAAGACACATTAGATGGTACAGAACTCAGTATTACTACAGATAAAAATATCAGCTCTCTTCTAGATAATTTGGAAAAAGGGTGTGCAACAAAGGAAGGTACGACGAAAAGAAATGAAAAATCTGATTACGCCTCCGCTTCTAACACGACAAACGCTAGTAGAAACCTATCTAACGCTGAAATTTGCAGAAAAAACCCTAGGATACTGGGATATAAGATACAACTCGTAGTAGTGAAAAGTAAGAACGAAGCAGACGAAGTAGCCCTATACTTTAGAAGAAGATTCCCATATATAAAAGTACAACTTGATGCTTCGCTTAGACCAAATTACAAAGTATTAGCTGGTAGTTATTTTACTAAAGAAGCTGCAGCAAGTGATTTGAGGAATATAAGAAGCTACTTTAAATCTGCTACTCCAGTGAAATACATGATTTTCTGTACTGACGCTCTTTAAAAAAGGTAATAACAAAATAAATAAAACTCGTTTTGAATAAGCTTCAAAACGAGTTTTATTTATTTAATAATAATCATTGTGTAAAGTAAAATGTTACTATATTACAAAAAAACGCCCCTTTTTTAGGAGCGTTTTTTTAAGATATTTTCTTATTGATTAAAATCTATTTCCTCTGAAGAGTTTAATTTCTCATTTATATTTTCTTCCCGCCCTGTAGAAGAGCCTTTAGGCTTAGCCTCTACTGGTTTAGGATTTCTTAACTCATCTAAAGTTTGTAGCCCTCCTTCGTCGCCATAGCCTCCCATACCTCTAAGATCATCACAACCATTCGTCCAATCCGAAGGTTTTACAAATTTTTCCTCTGGGGATATATTCAGACTCTTATTCGCCCATACTTTCTTCATAAATAGAGCCCATATAGGTAATGCCATCTTAGCACCTTGCCCTTCACCTGTACTCCAGAAGTGAGTATCTCTATCTTCCCAACCAACCCAAACGCCTGTGGCTAATTTCGGCACCATACCTATAAACCAACCATCTGAGTTATCGTTAGTTGTACCTGTTTTGGCTGCGATTTCAACACCTGCACTAATACCTTTTCTTCTTAGCTCTCCAGATGCTGTACCATAGGCAGCCACACCTTTCATCAAATCAATCATAGAATAAGCATACTTCTCATTCATTATTTCTTTTAACTCAGATTTTACTTCTGTTATTACCCTACCATTGGCATCTTCTATACGCCATATCATCTCAGGTTTCACATAGTTACCAAAGTTGGCAAAAGTACTATAAGCTCCTAGCATTTCGTATATTGTAATTTCGGAAGAACCTAGTGCAATTGTATTATTTCTAGGAATATCACTTTCAACCCCTAAATCTCTAGCTAACTGAATCACATTATCTACTCCCACAGATTCTATAAGCCTTGCAGCCACAGGGTTTTTGGAATGAGCTAAAGCATCTCTAAGAGTAAGCGAGCCTCCTGAACCTAACACTCTCCAACTTCCCTTTGTATATGTTGCATTGGAAATAGGAGTACAAGGCGTCATTCCCAAATTCATAATCGCTGCCGCATAAACAAATGGTTTGAACGTTGACCCCACCTGTCTTTTACCTTGTCTCACGTGGTCATACTGAAAATGTTGCCAATCTATACCTCCTACCCACGCCTTAATATCTCCAGTAGATGGATCCATAGACATTAACCCAGCCTGTGCAATTTGTTTATGGTAACGAATTGAGTCCCAAGGAGACATTTCAACTTCTTCCTCTCCATCCCAAGTAAATCTCGTTAGTTTAGTAGGCTTATGAAACTCCATAATGATGGAATCTTCTGGCATACCTGATGCTAAAAGCTGCTGATAACGTCCCGTACGCTTAACTGCTCTCATCATAATTCTATTTTGACGGTCTTTACTTACCTTATAGAACGGTCGACTAGGATTTCTTCTCTGCTCTGCATCAAAAGATTTCTGAAGTTGCGTTAAATGTTCTTTAATAGCTTCCTCTGCATATTTCTGCATTCTAGAATCCAGAGTTACATAAATCTTGAGCCCATCTCTAAACAAATTAACTGACTTACCTGTCTTCTTCTCATAATCTTTTAGATACTGAGCGATTTCTTTTCTAAGATAATATTTATAATAAGCAGAATTTCCTTCAGTAATATTTTTAATTGGAGTATAATTCACCACTAATGGCTGTGCTATTGCCTTTTCGTAAGTTGCTTGGTCTATATAACCCGTTTCTAGCATCTGCTTAAGTACCACATCTCTCCTCTTCTTAGCTCGTTCCTCATTACGAAGCGGATTATTAGCCACAGGTGCTTCCAACATCGCTACAAACATTGCTGCTTCTGGAAGTGTTAAGTCTTTAGTTTTCTTATTGAAGTAAATCTTCGACGCCATTTCTATACCATGAGCGTTGTATGTAAAATCAAACTTGTTGAAGTACATCGTAATAATTTCCTCTTTGGTATAGCGTTTCTCAAGGCTTACCGCCACTACCCATTCTTTTAGCTTCTGGGTAATCCTTCTAAACTTATTAGTAGACGCCTTTTTAGTAAATAAAAGTTTGGCTAATTGTTGGGTGATTGTTGAGCCTCCACCTCTATCACCTCCAAAACGAATAGCCCTAAGTATGGATTTTAAATCTATCCCTGAATGTTCCTTAAATCGCTCATCTTCTTTAGCTTGTAGAGCATAAATTAAATGAGGAGGCATATCCTTATAGGTAATAGGGTCTGTTTTCTCCATTTCAAATTTACCTAAAGTTACCCCATCTGAAGAGATAATCTCCGAAGCTACGTAAATATCAGGATTTTCTAAATCTTGTACATCTGGCATTTCTCCTAAAAGACCTTGAGAGGTAGCAAAAAATAAGCCTGCTACACCCACTACAAAGCCTACTAGACCTAGCCATATAAGTTTAACCCATTTTTTATATCCACTACTTCTCTTTTTTTTAGGCGGAAGAGGGAACGTCTGTTTTTTATTTTTATCAGAAGTCATTTTAATTAAATTCTATTTTGGTGATTGGATTGTTACCCCTATATCTTCTATTCCCTTTAAAGTATCTTTTCTCATCGCTTGTTTAAGCTCTATGTTATAGACTCCATTTTCGGGGAATTTATAATTAACTTTATATTGAAATAATGTTTCCTTTGTAGAACCAAAGCCACTACCTATCCACTCTCCAGTCGGCATTGCTAACACATAGTTTAGGGTATCTATTTGCCCTAAAACTTTATCCCCTTTACTCATCTTACTAATGAGGTAGAGGTTACTAAAAGGATAATCATTATTATTTCTTATAACAAAGATAATATTTTTAGGGTTCTGAGCATCTTTTATTTCAAATTCAAATTTCTGCGAGGTATTTTTGTGCCATACTCCACCAAGGCTGTTCATTCTCACTTCCTCATCTCCAAATAATGAGCAGGAAACCAAAGTGAATAACACCAACATCATCAAAAAAACATTAACCTTTGTCATTATCTGTATTCCTTGAGTTAGGTTTTCTTCTATTTTTATATTTTGAGCGAGTTTTCTTAGTCCCATCAGTTCCTACCTCTTTATTTGAATTATTTTGAGGATTTTTATTATTGTTCTGCGGTTTTATGCCTTCGTTATTTCTCTTCCTATTTTTTCGCTTGGCATTATCTTTCTTCTCAAACCTATCTATACGATCTTCTTGAATAAGATCTACATTGTGAACCTCTTTTGAATGTGTTTGGCTCTTCAAATCTTCCAGTGGTTGAGCTTGTTTCCCTTCTCTATTCTGCTTGATAAGCCTTTTAACTTCATCTACATCTAAATCATACCACATCATAGAGTTTTCCACATAAGCAAACCACATTTTCTTTTTGAAAACATCTATTTTTATACAAAATGCTTTACCTTTTTCTGTGTCAATAACAGTATTGGTAGAAGGGAATGCATCTAAAGCATCTAGATAGCTATCCAACTCAAAATTGAGGCAACATTTAAGTTTGCCACATTGCCCTGCTAATTTTTGGGGATTGATACTTAACTGCTGATAGCGAGCAGCATTGGTATTAACAGACCGAAAATCGGTAAGCCAAGTAGAACAACAAAGCTCTCTCCCACACGAGCCGATTCCTCCAACTTTAGAGGCTTCTTGGCGGTAGCCTATCTGCTTCATATCTATCTTAGTACGAAAGATAGTAGCATATTCTTTAATCAGTTGCCTAAAGTCTACTCTGCCATCTGCCGTATAGTAAAAAGTGGCTTTGGTACCGTCACCTTGGAATTCCACATCGGAAATTTTCATCTGCAACCTAAGATTTCTTGCTATTTTGCGAGCTTCTAGTTTAATCTCTTCTTCTTTATTTCTAGTGGATTGCCACACATCTATATCCTTCTGATTGGATATTCTGTATATTTTAAGGCACTCTTCAGGGCTAGCCTTCTTTTTTTTCATTTGGATTTTTACTAGCTCCCCTGTAAGGCTTACCACCCCTACATCGTGCCCTGGATTTGCCTCTACCGTTACCACACTCCCTATGCTAAGCGGGAGGTTATGAACATTTCTAAAAAAGCATTTCCTTTCGTTTTTAAATCTTACCTCTACAAATTCATTTTGGGAAGGTGCTGGTGGCTTTATATTTGAAAGCCAATCAAAAACACTTAATTTATAACTATTACCGCAGGTGTCTACACTAGCACACCCCGAGGCTGATTTTGTCCCACAAGTATGAGTAGAGTTTCCAGATGCTCCACATCCACAACTCATAATTTACATTTTTTAATTCCTGCAAATTTAATATAAATTTATTTCATAGCACTATTTCAGCTAGTAGCCCACCACATTTTTGGTGAAATACTAAAATTTATACAAGTGTAAGTTACATCAAATCCAAGACTGCCGCTACTGCCAGCTGATAGCCTTTAATACCAAATCCTGATAGAATACCATCTGTATAAGCTGCCGTAACGGACTTTTGTCTAAACTCCTCTCTTCGGTAGATGTTACTAATATGTACTTCTACTTTAGGCTTTCTAAGATTTTTAAGTGCATCGGCAATAGCATAAGAGTAGTGCGTGAACGCCCCAGGGTTAATCACCAAAGCATCGTAGTCTTCATTCTGAATTCTATTGATGATTTCTCCCTCTAGGTTAGACTGAAAATAATCTATTCTGTGTTTTACAAATTTTTCCTTCAAATTAGCCAATACTTCTGCCATAGAAGTATTGCCGTAAATTTCTGGCTCTCTAGTTCCTAAGAGATTGAGATTAGCCCCGTTAATAATCAATATTTTCATCATCATTCTAATTACTGGGGATAAACTTACAAAAAGTTTTTATAAAAACCATTTTACAGTATATTTTTTATAATTTTACCGCCTCAACTTATTAAAACTTATTATAGAATGAAAAAAGTAGCCTTAGCCCTGTTTGCTATAGGAATTATCCTTCAGTTTTTCCAAATAGACAAAACCAATCCTGCTGTGAACCAAGGAATGGATTTTACACAGATTAAAAAAATGCCAGAATCCACCGCAAAACTCCTTAGGAATGCGTGTTACGACTGCCACTCTAACGAGACCAAATACCCTTGGTACACCAACATACAACCCGTAGCTTGGTTGGTAAAAGAGCATATAGATGATGGCAGAAAACACCTCAACTTCTCCACATTTGCCACTTATAGCCCTGAAAAGCAAACCAGAAAAATAGAAGAGTCTATTGAAGAAATAGAAAAGGGAGGTATGCCACTAGAGTCTTACCTACTGGTACATTCTGAAGCAAAACTTTCTGATGGGCAAAAGCAAGAGTTGCTAAACTTCCTAAAGCAGTCTATTGGTAAGACCTCTGATACCAACACAAATGGAAACGAGGACGAAGATTAAAACGATATGAATTTAGATTTTTCTAAATATTACCTTTTTTACGACGGAGATTGTGGCGTCTGTAACCGATGGGTGCAATGGGTACTTAAGAATGACAAAAATGATAACTTTAGGTTTGTGGCACTGCAATCTTCCTTTGGGCAAAGTTTTTTAAAGGACAGAAATCTGCCTACCTCTAACTTTTCAACGCTTTATCTTTGGAAACCCAATGCATTTTACCTTACTAAGTCTGATGCCGTTATTAAAATAGGTCGTGTTTTGGGCGGTAAGTTTAGGCTGTTAAATATTGGCAAGGCTGTTCCCACATTCGTTAGGAACAAAATGTACGACCTCGTTGCCAAAAACAGAATGAATATTGCCCGTAAGCATTGTTTGCTCCTTTCTAGCGAAGAACAAAAGAAATTCATCAAATAGTAACCCCCTAAATCACAATTACACATTATGAGATTTTACCTTTTAATTCTAACATTAGCCACGCAAGTTTTGGTGGCACAAGCCACTCGTTTTGTTTATGAAATGAGTTTTAAACCAGATTCTACCAACAGAACGCAGACTAAAACAGAAACCGTATTTCTAGATGTTGAGGCTCAAAAATCTATCTTCTATTCCGAAAAAAGAATGCAGAGAGATTCGCTATTTTCTAGAATGAGAGAAACTAGAAATTTCAATTTTGATAGAGGAGCTATGGATAACTACCGCACCGCCGTCAATTTTTCCATAGAAAAAAATTATACCTCCCAAAACATCACCTTTAAAAACCGTATTGCTGCCGATACTTACAGCTATACAGAAAACAACCCTACCACTTGGGAAATTTTGCCCGAGACCGCTAAAATAGGTAATTATGAAACCCAAAAGGCAAAAACCACCTACGGTGGCAGGACTTGGCTCGCTTGGTTTACTACAGAAATCCCAATGCCCGACGGACCTTACAAATTTTTTGGTCTTCCTGGTCTTATTGTAAAGGTAGAAGATACCAAAGGAGATTATAGCTTTGACCTTAAGGAAAGTAAGAAGATAGCAGCTCCTGCCTCTTTCTCCTATCGTTCAGCACCGATAGAGGTTAAAAAGAAAGATTATCAAAAAATAGAACAAAGGTTTAAAGAAGACCCTCTCTCGTTCATTAACAGAAGTGGCGGACCAATAAGGATTGAAATGGACGCCAACACAAAAAGAAGAATGGAAGAAAAAAGCAAAGAAGAATCTGCAAAAAATAACAACCCGATAGAACTAAAATAAACGCCTGCCCAGGTTTCTGTAAAAACATAAGCAGGTTTTCACAAAAACGTAACTAGGTTTTGGGCAAAACGTAAGCATCTTTTTGGTAAAAGATGCTTACGTTTTTTAATACCCCTATTATAGGCACTTTGAGAGGGGTTGTAAATTGGGTTCAATCTCTCTTAAAAAAAGGCATAAATCTACCCAAATTGATAGGGTATTTTACCCAAAGCAATACCGCCTGTTCTAATTTTTGATGCATCTTACGCTGAAACCATTGGCTCTATATTCTATACGATTACTCTCTACACTACTCTCATTAAATTTGAGGCTATAAGCCTGGTCTATACTACCTTTATTGCTCCAATAATGCCCCACCAATCCTGTACTTCCCAAAGCAATGGACGAAGTACTCCAACCACGGAATCCCGCCACAGGCAATTTCATCGTGGTTTCACTCCACAGAGTGGCAGAAGCTGCTAAAGCCTGATACTCCGTATTGGTAGGCACACGATAGCCGTCGGGGCAAGGGTTGTTCTCACCATTTACTTCCCACAAATTATAAGGTCCAGCCATATTAACCGCATCTTTAACCCACGACACAAGAGTATAGTTCCCCATTGAGCGGTTGTCCCCAGGTATAGTCCACGAGGTAGAAGGCGTAGGGTTGTGCCCATACTTCATAGTCCCACTTGCCGCTCCACTCCAATTGACCAACTCGTGCCCGTCTGGTTTACGCTGCCACTGGAACAAAGAGCCGTACGCATTATGGTCGGTTTTGGAAGTCGCTTGTTTTGTCGGGTCAAATACCGAAGAACCCACTCGTGCATATTCTGCTCCGAGGTTATTGCTGAGCCATCTTCTGCCGTCCGGTCCTTGAATTTCACAGTATATAAAATCGTGTTCCCTTACATCGGCACCATAGCCCAAACATTCCAAAGTGGTCTTCCCGAAACAGCGGTCGTACACGAGGCTTAAACACTTTTCCGAAGGAGTAAACGCCACATCTACCTGTGTGCCGTTGGTGCATTTCCATACCGCCCCGTCGTACCAGTCGATGCAGTTTTTGGTGGTGTTATAAATCATTGTGCCTTCGGGTACATTTGTAAAGGTGTTCCGTTCTGCGGTACTGATATGAGGGAAAATAACGCCTTGAGGTTTATCCTTATTATTCTCATCAATCGGCATCTCTGCCACCTCCAAAGTGGCTTTGGGTTGGGCGGTGTTAATGCCCATACGCTTTTCGTACTGCCCGTATGCCCATAGGGCAAAGCCTAAGAAAGCCAAAAGGCTGAAGTGTTTCTTTATTTTCATTGTCTATTTCTGTTTTAACATTTATACTATTTCTTTTTTGGCACTCCTGCAGGTGTGCGGTTAGGCACCCGCTCCCTGCAAATTGTTTTCACGCGTCCCGTTTTGGGCAATGCCCCTCACAAGACAGGAAACGCTCTCGGCTAATCCTTGATACAGCGGACGCTAAAGCCGTCCGCACGATAGCTACCGCTACCCGCGCCGCTACCGCCGCTATTGAGCCATTGGCTCCACGAGTTGTTGCTACTGTACTGCTCGCTGCTCCACAAGTAGCCGGTGCTGCTCCGATTGCTGATCGCGGCATTGCCGGTGCTGCGGTAACCACTAGCAGGCAGGCGGAGCACTTGCTCGTTCCACATCTTATTAGAATTTGTAAATGAAGTACCTGCATCATAACCTAAAATCGCATTATGCAAAGCCATCTGCTCCGCGTGAGTAGGCACATGATACCCCACAGGACAAGGGTTATTGGATTGCCCTGACTGCCATAAGTTCTTATTAGTAGCTGCATTATTTAAGGTATTAGTAACCCAAGAATAATAATCTAAACCATTACCTATGATAGAATTCCTGTGCCCCGGGTTCGTCCAAGAATTAGATAAAGTAGTGGTAGTACCATATTTAGGCGTACCACTTGTAGAAGAGGTCCAGTTGATAAGCTCGTGCCCGTCTGCTTTCCGCTGCCATTGGAAGAGGGAGCCGTAGGCTTTATGGTCGGTCTTGGTGTAGGCAGCGTTCAAATCAAAGTCGTTTCCTCCAGCCTTGGCATAGTCAGCTCCCAAGTTCATATTCAACCATATTTTGCCGTCCCAGCCCTTTATCGGGACATACAGCATCTGATGTTCGTATTCATTGGCTGCCCAAGTAGAACTGCTTGCATCGCCTCCTGCATACGTATTGGTTTTCTTATCAAAATACCTATCAGGAACGGCGGCTATCGCCCTTAGCTCAAATCTTTCCGTTGTCCCCGGAAGTGGGAAGGACGCCATCAAATTACCGCTCATATCCGCTCCCAATCCGCCGTTGATGTCCAACTTCTTCACCAATAAATCGCCACCCAACGCCTTCACCGAAGCCGTAATCCAACGGGTACTCGTAGTAAAAGACTGCTCTCCCCAAGATAAAACCACCATTCGCCCCACTCCGTTTTGAGTGTACGCAGGAGAAACCCAAGTCCCAACGCTATAAGCCGGCAAAGTTCCCGAGCCCGTAGCTACCACAGGAATCTGAACCTCGTAGCCGCTGGTCGTTAGCTTCCCTTGATAATCAATCGTCATAGTTTCGGGTGCTCCGTCCGCAGGGATTGAGGTGTTCCAATTCGCCGCTTGCGTAGGGGTGCTGAACGGAAGAAAATCCGCATCGTAAACCGATGCAATCCGTTTATCAGTGCCTTTAATTTGGAGCACTGACGGAACCTCAACCACCGTAGGCGGAATATCGGCGTGAGTGCCGTCCGTGCAAGACCATTGGGTGCCATCATACCACTCAATGCACTTTTTGGTGAGGTTGTAAATCATCGTTCCTACCTTTGCATTGCTGGTAAAGGTATTGCGTTCTGAGGTTTCTAACTTGGGAAATATCACGCCCTGCACGTGACCATCGGGCAAATTTGCCAACTCTATTTTGGCTATTTCCAAAGTGGCTTGAGGTGTGGGTGTGTTAATGCCCACACGCTTCTCGTACTGCCCATACACCGACAGACCAAAGCCTAAAAAAGCCAAAACGCCCAAGGGTATTTTTATTTTCATTTTTCTATTCTTTATTTATGGTTTATACTTTATTTTATTGTTTCCTGTTTTTTCACGCGTGCCGTTTGGGAATTCCTACAGCCTAGACCTTAACCTACCTCCGAAAACGCCACGCTAATCCTTGATGCCACGCTCGCCGAAGCCGCTCACCGTAAGAGGAAGCTAAAGTTCAGCAAATGCAACTATTGTTTTGCATCATAAACCGAAATCGTCTGTTTATCTCCACTCTTAAAAGCTGACGATACAACTGGCGGAATATCGGCTTGGGAACCGTCCAAACAAGACCATTGGGTGCCATTGTACCAATCAATACAATTTTTAGTGGTATTATAAATCATAGTACCCGCCTTTACTCCAGTAAAAATGTTTCGCTCCGAGGTCTTAATGTTGGGAAGTATCACGCCTTGTGCCCGCCCCTTGGGCAAATTCGCCAAAGCTACTTTAGAGATGTCTAAAGTCGCCTGCGGCTCTATGGTGTTAATCCCTACACGACCGTTGTACTGCCCGTATACCGACAGACCAAAGCCTAAAAAAATAAATAATGAACCTTTAAAGGCTATCTTTTTCATATTTTTTGTTTATTAGTTATAAGTATCTTTTAAAATATTAGTCCTTCTTTACAAAACATCGGCCCCTCTTTCCCATAAAATAAGAGGAACACCAACAGGGTGAAAATCGTACACATTCACCAAACATAAAACTAACCTACATAATAAAAAACTAAGTATAAAGCCGTACAATACCATCGCTCCACACAATTGTATATAACAGTTGTGTGTGTGTGTGTGTGTGTGTGTGTGTGTTTACACAATTATTTGGAACTACCAAATTTTTACACCATTTTTTTTTACTTTTTTGCATATCGCTGATAGTATACCTCACAAATTAAAGCAAACTTATAACCTTTTTGAGAAGTGTGCAAATGTTAATATCAATTATTTTGTACCCAAGAACTGACCACCACTATAATTTGGGAAACTCCACTGTTCTAATAGGATAAGGAATGACAATGCCGTTCTCTCTAAACTTGGCTAAAATAAGCCTTCTGATTTCGTTTTTGGTTTGCGGAGCTCTGAACAACTCTTTAGAAAAGTAGAATAATTTTAAATCCAATGAGCTGTCCCCAAAGTTTTCTAACCGAACTACGGGTTGATATAACTCATTTTTGAAAACAAAATCGTTTTCCATAGCTGCTTCCATAAGAATACGGGTTGCAAGGTCTATATCCGTATCGTAATGCACCCCCACCTCTATATCAAAACGAACCATCTCATCTGTGTGCGAAAAATTAATTAGCTTTTCTTTGGTAAGCACCGAGTTAGGAAAAATCATACTCTTATTATCTCTTGTAATAATGGAGGTCGTTCTCATATGTATTTGGTCCACTCGCCCTACAATACCATCTATATCTATTACATCTCCCACCTTTATCGTCCTGTCCACTAGTATAATGACCCCAGAAATAAAATCCAAAAACAAATTCTGAAGCCCCAAACCTATCCCCACCAATATCGCCCCAGAACCTACCAACAAAGGAGAAATATTGATGCCTAAAGCCTTCATTGCAATAAAAAATGTAATGATAAAAATCGCATACTGCAATATCTGCGAAAACGCAAATTTCTTACCCAAATCTAACCTATCCGACCTATAAATCACCTTACGGGTAACTTTAACTATCAGAATCCCGATAAGTATCACGATAACTGCTGCCGCAATTTCGTAAACGCTTAAACTGTACTTTCCTAAAGAAAAAATCTCGTATTCTAAAATTTGTTTGAGTGTAAGATTTACATCATCTGTAATTTGATTGACATTTTCTCTCATATTTTATATTTTTATAAAAGCATAGGGGAGTAAAATGATATAATACTCCCCCATAGCAATTATCCTTAAAAAATTTATTTTATATCCAAAACGACGTTAACTCCCTCTTGCAAAAAGAGGTCTTTCTTTAAACCTTTGAGCCACGCATTACTCTTATGAGCAAAAGCGGTATCTTTTTTCCCTCTCATTAGTTCTTCTTTATGGAGGGTAAATTTCAGTCCATTATTATACTTATCCAATGCTTTAAAACGCTCGATTTCCTGCTTTCTTTTCTTCATCAAATCATTAAACTTAGATTGATTGATGGTAATAGATTTCTCTTTATCCAAACTTTCTTTCCATTGAGCAGACTCTTGTAGCAACTGATAAGTGCTGTTATTAGCCATTCTCTCTTGGCTTCGTTTAACTAAAGCCGCGATATTAAGCTGGTTAAGTGGTTTAAAATCTGTAGTCCCAATTTTATCCCACGCCAAAGCATAGTCCTGATAACGCTCCCCTATTTCGGCATAAGAGAAGAAGTCTTTAAGGCTAATATCCGAAGTAATCCCCTTACGCTGATTAGAAGCTCCGTCTATACCATAAAACTTCTGTATGGTAAGTTTCAATGCTCCAAAATCGTCAGAAGTGTTTAAAAATCTATTCAAATCTACAAAAGTTTGCACCGTTCCCTTTCCGTAAGAACTAGGCGAACCAAAGATAACTGCTCTACCGTAAGCCTTCATTGCTCCTGCCAAAATTTCAGACGCCGAAGCCGACAACTCGTTTTGCATAATTAACAAAGGACCGTCCCATACAGGAGCATTTGTTTTATTTTTATAAACTTCCGTCTTACCATTTCCATCTTTTATTTGTACTACAGGACCATTGTTCATAAACAATCCCATCATATCTACCACTTCAGAAAGTGAGCCTCCTCCATTATTTCTCAAATCCAAAATAAGACGAGCCACACCCTCTTTTTTAAGTTTTGTAATTTCGGCTTTTACATCATCAGATGCATTTCTGCCCTTAGCATCTCCAAAATCGGCATTAAAGCTCGGTAAATAAATATAACCTACTTTCTCGCCTTTAGCTGTATTGATAACTAAACTTCTAGCAAATGTATCCTCTATCTGTACCTCATCTCTAATAAGAGTAACATCTTTTATCGTTCCGTCTTTCTTTATTACAGTAAGCGTAACAGGTGTGTCTTTTTTACCTCTTATGTATCTTACTACCTCGTCCACCAACATACCATTAACACTAATAGCTTCCTCTTTAGGAGAAGGTTTTACTTTAATAAGTTTATCGCCTTCGGTGAGTTGTTTAGACTTCCAAGCAGGAGCTCCTACGGTAAGAGCACCAAGGAATATACCTCCTTTTTTCTCTTGTATCACCGCCCCTATCCCTATAAATGAACCTTTAAACTGCATATCAAAATCTTCTTTATCCTTAGGAGAATAGTAGTTAGTATGCGGGTCAAAAACTTCTGTGTAAGCATTCATATAAACAGAGAACCAATCCATTTTTTTTCTCTTTTGGAATCTCTTGAACATATTAGACATCAAGTCTTTAATCTCTTCAGTCGCTTTTATTTTTTTCTCTTCTAGAGAAAGAATCTTGAGTGTTACAGTGTCCTTCAATTTATTAGCAATAAGAGAGTCTTTGAGTTTTTTTCTTCGCTCCTCTCTATTGCTCATCACTTCCATTTCTTGTAGAATATTATATTTAATATACCTTTTCCATTCCTTAGCCAAATCCGCCTTATCAACTGGAGCCTCTTTATCTTTTGGTTCTAAAACTAACACCTCATTTTCATTTAGGTCAATAGGCTTACTAAAAATTTCTTGAGTAATCCCATCCAGCTCCTCCATACGCTGATAAAGACGGTCGGTAGTAAGTTTATAAAAAGTTAAATCTCCTTGGTTAAGATAGTCGTCTAGCTTAGTTTTATGTTTTTCAAACTCTTGCATATCAGACTTCAAGAAGTAACGCTTAAATGGGTCTATCTTTTCAAAATATTTATTATAAACATCTTGCGAATACGCATCATTGATAGGCTTTGGGCTATAATGCAAATAAGACAGTGTATTACGAACACTCATCATAATAGTCTGCATTTTCTCATCATCATTCTTAGGTGAGTTAAAGCAAAATATTAAAGTGGTAAGTGGAACAAATAATAATAGTGTATTAATTTTTATTTTTTTAAACATAAAACTATACTTTATTTTAATAATTAAAACAATCCTTTTTCCGCTACTGAAACGCAATAGGAATGCCAAATTTAATACTTATTTTTCATTGCTCTATTTTTTTTGGTTATTTTTGTGAAAATTTGTTACAAATTATGAAAAAGCCTCTTATATTGGTTACCAATGACGATGGAATTACCGCTCCTGGCATACGCAGCCTCGTTTCTTTTATGAACGAAATTGGAGATGTAGTCGTAGTGGCTCCTAATTCTCCTCAATCTGGAAAAGGACACGCCATCACTATCAACTCTACCCTTACCTACGAAGAAATTTCTATGGAAGGCCCACAGAAAGATTACGCTCTTAGCGGCACTCCTGTGGACTGCGTAAAATTCGCATTGGATAAGATACTTACTCGCAAACCTGACCTTGTGGTTTCGGGCATCAATCACGGAGCTAATTCTTCCATCAATGTGATATATTCGGGGACTATGTCTGCTGCCGTAGAGGCTGGTGTGGAGGGACTTCCTGCTATTGGGTTTTCACTTTTAGATTTCAGTTGGGAAGCAGATTTTTCTCAAGCTAAAGAATTTATACAAACCATCGTTAGAAAATCCTTAGAAAATCCTATGCCTAAAGGTATGGTATTGAATGTAAATATCCCTAATCTGAAAAAAGAGGATATAAAAGGTATTAAAGTTTGTAAACAAGCCCATGCAAAATGGGAAGAAAGTTTTGATGAAAGAGTAAACCCTCACGGTAAAAAATATTATTGGCTTACTGGCTATTTCAATAATATGGACACCAACAAAGATGCCGATGAAAACGCTCTAGCCGAAGGTTATATTTCTGTAGTTCCTGTGAAATTTGACCTTACTGCTTATGAGCATTTGGAAAGCCTAAAAGAGATACTAAACTCCTAAACTTCATAAATAATCCCTTCTTAAACGGAGGGATTTATTTTTTCTAATAATAAACCCAGTTTATACATATCTAGGTATCTAAGACTTACCTTTCCACTAAGCAATTTTTCTCGGAGAAATTCTTTTCCAAAAGATGAAAAAAGCCTTGATAAAAGGGAGTTCAATTTTAGTTTGTTTACCAAGTAGTACGCTTTGATAAGTTTAATATCTTCTACTCTTTTAGGAGAATTTTTTAACAAAAAACAAAGATTATCTATAGAATCTTCTATCTTTTTTAAATAGGCTTCATTGGTATCTAAATAAAAATTTAAAACAGGATTATCTATGTGAAAAATATTGACTCCTCTGTCTTTTAAATCTTTTGCAAAAACTATGTCCTCATATCCGTAGCCAGTAAGTTGTTCTTCAAATAAACACTGTGAAAAAATATCCCTATCTATTAGAAAATTATTGGTCTGAAAAGATAAACGCTTATTTCTTTTTCGTTGAAGCAAAGGCAAATTTTCTCGTTCATTAGCAAATTTCCATCTCAAATACTGCCCTGTTAAAGGTTTTTCTTTTTGAGTACCACCTCCGCCATAAACGACTTTTACATCTTTATTCTCTGTAATGATTTTTTGATAATTCTGAATGAATTGGTTAGATATAATTTCGCCATCACTATCTAAAAATAATAGATATTGACCTTTAGCATACTTCAAAAATAAGTTTCTTATTCTAGCTCTTCCCACATTTTTAGGAAGCCAGACCATTGTATCCACAGCAACTTCCAGCGGTTTATTTAGCCCACAGTAATACTCATCGGAAGCATCGTCTATTAAAACGATTTCTGCATTTAAATCGTTCGTTTTTATTTCGGATTTCAAAGCGGTTACTAGCGTGGTAACTTCAGTATTATAGATAGGAATACAAATAGATATCATTAAATTTTATCTACTATTTTTTGTATATCTATTTCTTCCAAACAAGCCCAATCGCCTCTATAGCAAGCTTTATCTCCAAAAACTGAACAAGGTCGACAAGTAAGGTCTTCCACTTGCACAATATCTTCTTCCTTTTGACCATACCCTAAAAAACCTGCAAAAGAGTGTGTAGCCGCCCATACCGAAATGCAGCGAGTGCCTACCAAACTTGCTAAATGCATATTAGCAGAATCCATAGAAATCATTACTTCTAACCCTGCAATTTTCTCTAATTCTTCCTTTAATGAAAGTCGTCCCGCAACGCTTTTTGTATTTGGGATTTCCTTTTCCCATTGGCTCAAAATCTCTACTTCCTTTGCTCCTCCTCCAAATAAGAAAAGTGGGGTTTGTTTTGCTATCATTTTTGCTAATTCAAAAGACTTTTCTAACGGAAGCATTTTCCCTTTATGCTGTGCGAATGGTGCAAAACCAATCCCCTTTTTATCAGCCACTAGAGCTTGATACTGATGAGATAATTTAACCTCAAAACCTATGGCTCTAAACACATCTGCATAGCGTTCTGTGGTTAATTTGAGTTGTCGTTTGTCTAAATTCCAGATATCTGTAAGTTTTTTCTTTTGTTCCTTACCTTTATCTATCTTGAATACAGGAACTCCTTTTAGCCTAAATAGTCGGTTCAAAATTTTAGACCTAATAACATCGTGTAAATCCGCTACAACATTTATTTTGTAAATACTCAACAGCTCTTTGTGAAGCTTATTTAATCCCCAAAAACCCTTGTATTCTTCTAAATTTGCTCCGTGAAATTTAAGCCTATCTATTCCGTTAAATAAATCAGCGAAGTTTTTACGAGAGACCATAATTACCTCTACTTGAGGATTTTGTTCTAAAAATTCTCTAAGCACAGGCACCATCATCGCCACATCTCCAAAGGCAGAAAAACGGTAAGCTAGTATCGTCATCTCTTTTTATTAGACCTTGGCTTGGAATGCCAAAGCATAGAATTTAATTTGTTTTATCATTGAGGCTAAACCATTGGCACGAGAAGGAGATAAAAACTCTTGAAGTCCTATCTCTGAAATAAATTCAAAATCAGAATCTAGAATTTCTTGAGGAGAGTGTTCATTATACACAGAAAGTAACATTGCTATAATCCCTTTAGGCAAAATACCATCTGAATCTGCCTCAAAAAAGACTTTCCCATCTTTGAAACAAGCATCTAACCATACCTTAGATTGACAGCCTTTTATCAAATTTTCCTCCTGCTTTTTATCTTCGGAAAGCCCTTTAAGCTCTTTGCCTAAATCTATAATATACTCGTATTTTTGCTCCCAATCGTCTAAGAAAGCAAACTCGTCTATCAGTTCTTGTTGTTTTTCCTTTATAGTCATATCACAAAGATAAGAAGTTTTTTATTTTGAGCTTCTATAGATGTTCTCCACCAAAGAAATTAAATTCTGATGATAAAGCATTTCTTCCAAATCACATTCTGTATCGGAAAGTTTTTTTAATGCATACTTTAAATTTAATTGCAAATTAGAACACTCATTATCAGTAATTTCATCTAAACTAAATTTGTAGTTTTTAAGATTACAAAGACTTACCTCATCAAAGTACTGCCCAGAAATTTTAACACTCCCATTTTCAGCAATGATATTCATAGAAGTTTCCATATTTTTATCCCAAACCGCCGTAGTGAAATTAAAATTAACTAAACCTCCCGTTGCCAACTTTAGAGTGAGTATTCCTGTATCTTCTATCTCTATCAAAGACTGATGTCTAAAGACACCCATATAACTTGACAGTAGCTCTGCCTTTCCGAAGGTAAAAAGTATTAAATCTAAAAAATGAAAAAACTGAGTGTATAAAGTGCCTCCATCTAGCTCTTTTTTACCCTTCCAAGATTGTGGTGTATAATATCTTTGGTCTCTATTCCAAAAGCAATTGACTTGAACAAGGTACGGCTGTCCTAAAATATTTTCGGACTGAATCCTTTTCAACCACGCCAAAGCAGGAGAAAACCTATTTGGAGTAGAAAAAAATATTTTCAGTTGCCTTTCTTGAGCGATTTTAATTAAAGCTTCCATCTCAGAACCTTTTAGACAAAACGGTTTCTCTATTAAAATATGATACCCATATTCTAAAAGTGCTTTTGCTTGGGGAAAATGAAGATAGTTGGGCGTTGATATTACCACTAAATCCACCTTAATTTCTGAACTTAAAAAATCATCTAAAGATTTAAAATAAGGTATATCCTCTATGTTTTCAGTAGCTAAACCATCTATGATTGCAGAAACTTGTGCTTCATCAATTCCCTCAATGGCTGTAAGGTATTTTTTTCCCATAAACCCCAACCCAAGAATAGCAATATTTATCATAGCTCTATTTCAAATTTCAAAAAGCAAAATCCACTAAACACAAGGTTTAGTGGATTTTACCTACATCAATTATTTAATTTTGTTTTTCTAAAGCGTCTTTAGCTTCATTTAGTTTTAAGACTACTCTTTCGCCTTCACTTAATTGTTTGGTCACCAAAAGCTCGGCTAGTAAATCTTCTATATACTTTTGTACCGCTCTTTTCAGTGGTCTAGCACCAAAGTCTTTATCCCAACCTTTCTCAGCAATAAAGTCCTTGGCTTCTTCCGTAAGGCTCACAGTATAACCCAACTTACTTAGCCTTTGGTAAAGTTTATTAAGTTCTAAATCTATAATTTTCTTAATATCTTCTTTCTCTAATGCGTTGAAAATAATAATATCATCTATTCTATTTAAAAACTCCGGAGCAAATGCTTTTTTAAGAGCCGACTCTATCGTACTTCTTGCGTGGGCATCGGTACTAGATTTTTTCGCTGAAGTTCCGAAGCCTACGCCATCACCAAAATCTTTCAGTTGACGAGTACCAATGTTAGAGGTCAAAATAACAATCGTATTTCTAAAGTCTATTTTTCTACCCAAACTATCCGTTACGAAACCTTCATCTAAAATCTGCAACAATAGGTTAAATACATCAGAGTGAGCTTTCTCTATCTCATCTAAAAGCACTACCGAATAAGGCTTTCTCCTAACAGCTTCTGTAAGTTGCCCGCCTTCCTCGTAACCTACATATCCTGGAGGAGCACCTACAAGCCTAGACACCGCAAATTTCTCCATATATTCGCTCATATCTATTCTTATGAGTGCATCTTCGGAGTTGAACAATTCTTTCGCCATTACTTTTGCTAACTCTGTTTTACCAACTCCTGTAGTTCCTAGGAAAATAAAAGTACCAATAGGTCGGTTAGGGTCTTTTAGTCCTGTTCTATTTCTTTGGATAGATTTCACTACTTTTTTAACGGCTTCTTCTTGACCAATCACCTTGCCATTAAGATTTTTGTCCATTTCGGCAAGTTTATCAAGCTCGTTTTTGCCAACTTTAGTTACAGGAACACCACTCATCATTGATACTACTTCTGCTACATTCTCTTCTGTAACCGTTTCTTTCATTTCCTTTACATTTCTATCCCATTCTTCTTGAACCAAATTAAGTTCTATTTGCAAACGCTCTTCTTCGTCTTTAAGCCTTCTCGCTTCTAGATAGTCTTGAGCCTTAACTGCTTTTTGTTTAAGGTCTTTAGCTTCTTCTATTTTGGCTTCAAAATCTACAAGCTCAGTAGGGACTTTCATATTTTTAATGTAAACCCTAGAACCCGCTTCATCCATAGCATCTATGGCTTTGTCTGGTAAAAATCTATCTGTGATATATCTAGAAGTAAGATTAACACAAGCCTTGATGGCATCATCTGTATAAATTACATTATGATGTTCTTCGTACTTATCTTTAATTTGATACAAAATCTGAATGGTTTCTTCTATGGAAGTCGGCTCTACCATTACTTTTTGGAAACGTCTCTCCAAAGCACCATCTTTCTCTATATGCTGTCTGTACTCATCTAAAGTAGTGGCTCCAATGCATTGTATTTCACCCCTTGCCAACGCAGGTTTGAACATATTAGACGCATCTAAGCTTCCCGTAGAACCTCCTGCTCCTACAATAGTATGCAACTCGTCTATGAACAAAATGACATCTCTATTTTTTTCAAGCTCTGTCATAATTGCTTTCATTCTTTCCTCAAACTGACCTCTGTACTTAGTCCCTGCCACCAAACTAGCTAAATCTAAGGTGATTACACGCTTATTGTACAATACACGAGAAACTCTTTTCTGATGTATCCTTAATGCCAAACCTTCCGCAATGGCAGATTTCCCCACACCAGGCTCCCCAATGAGAAGGGGATTGTTTTTCTTTCTTCTAGACAAAATTTGTGATACTCGTTCAATCTCTTTTTCCCTACCAATCACTGGGTCTAGCCTTCCTTCTTTAGCTAAAGCCGTTAAATCTCTACCGAAATTATCTAAGGTAGGTGTTTTACTTTTTGCAGTTCCGATATTACTAGTCGGTTTATTAGATTGCCCAAAACTCTCTCTTTCTTCATTATCGTCATAGGCACTACTCATTTTAGGCAAAATCCCGTTTTGCTCCAACATTGTGCGATATTCTTTAGTAACCGCCTCATAGTCCACATCATAACTTTCTAGAATTTGGGTTGTAGGGTCTTCCATTTTGTAAAGAATACCCAATAGTAAATGAACGGTATTGATATGTTCTGAACGATAACTTTTACTCTCTAAATCCGCTCTTTTAAGTGCATAATCCGCCATTTTAGTAAATGGTATTACCTCCATTTCTTTTGGTGGAAACACATTGGAACCTAAGGAGTTTAAAGCCTCTATCTTTCTTCTTATCTGGGTTAAATCTACCTGTAAATTCTGTAAGATTTCCTTAGCAGAATTATCCGTTTTGATAATCCCTAAAAGGAGATGTTCGGTATTAAGAAATTCACTTTCTAATCTTTTTGCTTCTTTAGCACTCGCTTTGAGGACTTTATCCAATCCTCCCGAAAATTTATTACTCATCATAATTGTTCGTCATTGATTCCTAAACAAACCCATTGATTCATTCTTCAAAATGTTTATTTAGACTTGTCCAAAGTTACAAATACTTTACCAAAGATAAAAAATGACTTTATGGCATATTTTTCTTAGTTTTGTAAAAATTTAAACTATGAATCCCGAATATATAGGCTATTTAGCGTCAGCCTTTGTTGCTATCAGTTTTTTACTAAAAGAAATTAACAAGATAAGAATGGTAAACCTCATTGGCTGTCTGCTGTTTGTAACCTATGGTTTCTTGATAGATAGCCTACCTGTAATTATCACCAATATTCTTATTTCTATAGTTCAGGTATATTATCTTTTCTTAGCCAAAAAGCAATGAAAGTAATTGTATCAGCTTTCAGCAATTTATATACAGACCAGAGGATAGAAAAAGTTTGCCAAACTCTCTATGACAACGGTTATCAAATAGAACTCATTGGAAACGATTGGGGAGGAAATGGAGCAATGGAGCGCCCTTATCCTTTTAGCAGAATACACATCAAATCGAAAAATCTCCGTGGAGCATACCTTGAGTTCAATAAAAAACTTTATACCGAATTATTGAAAAAGGCGAACAAAAACACCATCTTACACGCCAACGATATAGATGCAATACTCCCCAACCTTTGGGTTTCCAAAAAATTAGGTATTCCTCTTATTTTTGATAGTCACGAAATCTTCACCGAAATGCCAGCCATTAAAGGAAGATGGACGCAAAAAATTTGGCAATTGGTAGAACGATATTCGCTTCCTAAAATCAAATATATGATGACAGAAAGCGAAAGCTATGCCCAATGGTTTAGAGAACGCTATCCCGTACGTCCTGTAGTGGTGCGTAATATCCCTAGAAAAATCACCACACCTATCATTATAGCTCAAAACACTCCAAAAGTAATTTTATACCAAGGAGCCATCAACCAGTCTAGAGGCATAGATAAAGCTATACGAGCTTTAAACTATCTTGATAATGTCATTTTTAAAATTGCTGGAGATGGTCCCAAAAGGGAAGAATATGAAGCATTGACAAAAAAATTAAATCTAAACCATAAAGTTTCGTTTCTAGGAAAGTTACACCCCGCAGAGCTAAGGAAACTCACTCAAACGGCAGATGTCGGTCTTAGTATTGAAGAAAACGGAAGCGTAAGCTACCTCTACTCTCTACCGAACAAAGTGACAGATTATATACAGAGTAGAGTTCCTATCGTGATGATAAACTTCCCTGAAATGAAAAGGGTTTATAACGATTTTAAAGTGGGAGAAATGGTAGATTCTCACGATCCAAAAGTACTTGCCGAAGCCATAACCCGTGTGCTAGAAAAGGGACGATTGCACTACCAACCCGAACTAGAAAAAGCAGCAGAAGCCCTATGTTGGGAAAAGGACGAAGAGAAAATCCTTTCACTTTATCATCAAGTAATTGCAGAATCAAACATTATATAAAAACATTTGTACGATATAAATTCATAAGTTTTCATTTTTAAATGCTATTTTTGTGGGAAGTCTAATAAAAATTTATTTTAAAAATGAAAAAAATTGCTATCGCTTGCGACCACGCTGGGTTTGAATACAAGGAGTTTATCAAAAAAGAATTAGCCAATGAATACCATATTACCGACTTTGGCACAAATTCTGCTAACTCCGTAGATTATCCAGATTTTGTACATCCTGCAGCGAGTTCTGTAGAAAACGGTGAAAACGAAATGGGCATACTCATTTGTGGTAGCGGGCAAGGTGTACAGCTTACTGCTAACAAACACCAAGGCATCAGATGTGCGTTGTGTTGGATGCCAGAGCTTGGAGCCTTAGCTAGACAGCATAATAATTGCAATATGGTAGCCGTTCCTGCTCGTTTTATTTCAAAAGAACTGGCACTAGAAATCATCAAAACATTTTTAAATACCGAGTTTGAAGGAGGGAGACACCAGAATAGAGTGTCTAAAATAGCATCTTGCTAAAGTTTAACAAAATTTACCATCACGCCCCTCTAACAAATTCTTAATCATAAAAATACATATCAAAAATGGCAAAGAAAAAAAAATACATATCAAAAAAAAATGAGGGAAAATTAAAGGATTTAGGAAGGCAAATCCTTAGTTTTATGAACAAACAATCTGCTAAAATATATAATTATAAGCAGATAGCTGATGGTATAGACTACAAAAACCCTCGCCAGAGAGAACAGGTTATACAAGCCTTACACAAACTCTTAGCAGACGAGAGAATAAAAGAAGTAGAAAAAGGCAAGTATATTATAGACCTTAAAATAAAAGACACTCTTACAGGATTTATAGATTTTAACCACTCTGGCAATGCATATGTGAGAGTAGAAGGTTTAGAGGAGGATATTTTTATCCACTCCAAAAATGTAAAAGATGCCCTACAAGGAGACAAAGTTCTTATTGTAACCTATCACTTCAAATCAAAAAAGCTAGAAGGCTCCGTAATAGAAGTACTAGAAAGAAACCGTAAAGAATTTGTAGGAACTTTCGAGTTTATAAAGCATAAAGATTTTGGATTTGTGGTTTGTGATAAAAAGCAAATCAACACAGATATTTTTGTACCACGAAACAAAATCAACGGGGCTAAAGATGGCGATAAAGTAGTGGTAAAAATGGTAGAATGGAATCCTACCGAGAAAAATCCTCACGGAGAAATCGTTAAAGTGTTAGGAACTCCTGGTAGCCATGAAACCGAAATACATTCTATATTAGCAGAATATGGTCTTCCTTATGCTTTCCCAGAGGAAGTAGAGCAAGAAGCAGATGCCATAGACCGAGAGATAAGAGACGACGAGGTAAAAAAAAGATGGGATATGAGAGGTATTTGTACCTTTACCATAGACCCAAAAGATGCTAAAGACTTTGACGATGCTCTTTCCATAAGAAAGTTAGAGAATGGAAACTGGGAAATTGGGGTACATATTGCCGATGTATCTCATTATGTTGTTCCCAACACATTGCTAGACCAAGAAGCCTATCAGAGAGCCACTTCTGTATATTTAGTAGATAGAGTGGTACCTATGCTTCCTGAAGTACTTAGTAATGAGGTTTGCTCACTTCGTCCTAATGAGGACAAATACACCTTCTCCGCCGTGTTTGAACTCAATGATAAGGCTGAAATAAAGAAACAATGGTTTGGACGCACCGTAATACACTCCGACAGAAGGTTTACCTACGAAGAAGCTCAAGAACGTATAGAAACAGGCAAAGGAGATTTGGCTGATGAAATTTTAACCCTAGACAAACTCGCTAAAATCCTTAGAGAAGAGCGTATTAGAAAAGGGGCAATTACTTTTGACCGAAGTGAAGTCAGATTTAACTTAGACGAAAACAACGAACCTATAGGCGTTTATTTCAAGGTAAGCAAAGACTCCAATCATCTTATAGAAGAATTTATGCTCCTCGCCAACAGAAAAGTATCTGAGTTTATTTCTCTTAACAAAAAAGGGAGCCCTACTGGCAAAACCTTCATTTATAGAGTACACGACGACCCAGACCCAACCAAATTAGAAGCACTAAGGGATTTTGTAGCCACTTTTGGTTATAAAATGAACCTTGCTAACTCTCAAAAGGTAGCGGAGAATATGAACGAGCTTTTAAAATCTGTTAAAGGTAAAGGCGAAGAAAATATGATTGAAACCCTCGCAATGCGTTCTATGAGTAAAGCCGTTTATTCTACCGAGCCAATAGGACACTATGGTTTAGGGTTTGAGTATTATACCCACTTTACTTCTCCTATCCGCCGTTATCCCGACCTTATAGCTCACCGACTATTACAACACTATCTAGACCAAGGCAAATCTCCCGACAAAGCAGAATACGAAGAAAAATCTAAACACTGCTCTGCAATGGAACGCCTAGCCGCAGATGCCGAAAGAGATTCTATTAAATTTATGCAAGTTAAGTTTATGGAGAAACATCTTGGCGAGGTGTTTACTGGCGTTGTTTCTGGCGTTGCCGAATTTGGTTTCTGGGTTCAAATTCCTGAAAATGGTGCCGAAGGCTTAATAAAACTAAGGGATTTAATGGATGATTCTTATCAGTACGATGCCAAAACCCACGCCGTCTATGGTAGTAGAACAGGCAATAGTTATCAACTAGGAGACACCGTTAAAATTAAAGTAATGAAAGCTAATCTCATCCAAAAACAATTAGATTTTAAAATTATAGAAAAGGCTGAAAACTAATTTTAATACTAAAGGGTTATCTCTCCAATAATAAGATAGCCCTTTTTACTTTAAATATATCCCAAGTTTCTTCTACGACTATTTTTTGAGCAATACAAACTTAACTAGTCTATTACCCACCAATTCCTCCTTGTACAAACCAAAATCTTTAATTTCATATTTTTCTATATCGTTACAGATTTTTCCTTTGGCGTAGGCTTCGCTATGGTTCACACTATCTATAATGAATTTTCTATCTAAACATTCTAAAAGGATAAAATTACCTTCTTGCTTCCATTTTCCTGTAGTAATTTGAGCACACGAAGTTAATTTATAAATACCGTCTTGTTTCAGCTCGAGATTAAGGTCTAGCACAAAACTACCATACCTCATTTTATTGAAATAACTATTCTTAGGTGAGGCATATTCTCTAACCACCAACTGCTCAAATTTACTTGGCGAAGTGCAACTAAGTATTGTAAATAATAGTATAATAAACTTCATAAACTTGAAGATATGGGATTAAAATTATACTAATTTATTAATTTTAGCATAAGCAAGTGCCTCTGAAATGTTTTGAACATTCAATTTATCAAAAATTTTTCTTCGATGAAATTTTACGGTATCAGGAGTTACAAATAACTTCTCCGAAATTTCATTGATGGTAAAACCTCTGGCAGAGAGTTCCAACACCGTAACCTCTCTTTCAGAGAGTTTAACTTTTTGTTCCTTTTCCCAAATGTTTGTATCAATATTAAATTTCCAAAAATCTTCGCTTCCCTGTTTGCTTATAATGATATTCCCCTCAGTTTGGTTAGAAGAAAGAGATACAATACATATTGCTTTCCATATTTGTCCTTTTTCGTTGAGAAAGATGGGTGTAAGTTTGTGATTGATAAGCACGGGTCTATTTCTTTCATTGATTAAATGAAAATCATAGGAAATAGTATAAAGTTTCCTTTCAACTAAAGGAATTTTTTCATAGAATGAAAATCCTACATCATTGATTTTCATTAAAAGCTCTAAATCTTGTTTTTTTACATTTCTAAAATAAAAAGCATACCCTAATGCTTTAACCTCTTGAGCGGACAATCCGCACAGAAATAAAGGATTATCCGAAACATATTCAAAAGACTGAGTTTGATAGTCAATTACATAAATGCTTTTGTATGAAACTCTGGAAAAAGCATCTATCACAGACAAATAATTTTTTAATTGCTCTAAATCATTGGCTGATATATTCTTAACCGAATTTCTTTCATCAAAAAAACCGTCAAAATCCCCCATAGATAAAAACTACACTTTGGTTTAAAAAAAAGCAAATATAATAGTGGAAAAATATTATTTCTTTATAGGTGGCGTAAAGTTAAATAATGTGGTGTTACCCTGTGAAACAGCTCACATCATGAGGAGAGAAGACCCAACCGATACAGAATATGAAAAAATGATATCAAAATCATCAGCATCCTTGATATTATCAACCAATAATGTGATTACACTTTCAAAAACATTGAAATTAAATATAAATTATGAACTTACACCTACCAACAAAGATGGTTTACTAAAGCATTACACTAGACAAAGGTTGGATTTAACATTGTCTAAAAAAAATAAATTCCAATTTAAATATGATGTTTTTTGCTTACGATATTTTTAAAACAGATAGAGTATGGCACGAAACGACTGTTCCTAACTATTTTTACGGCAATAAAAGCTATGGAGATATGAGAGCATTTGGAATCATATTAAAGTGGAATATTACAGGTAAATCCTATAAGAGGGGAAACATTGAAGAAACGACGGATAATACTATAGATAGATTGAAATAAAGATGCTTTTATATTTATATTCATAAAAATTATAATGGAGATTGTTTTGCGTGAGGGCGAAGGGCATTGTGGGAGCTCATTTTACGATAAAGGTTCGGGGCAAAGCCCCGAACCTTTATCGTAAAATAGCGACTGCCCGAAGACCGACCCTAGCCTAGGGTAAAGCTAAGGAGAGGGGCACGCCCAAAATTTATTTACAAAAAACTTTCTAAGTAAGCATTCCGCCATCTACATTAAGCACCTGACCTGTAACATAACTAGATAACTCGCTACCTAGAAATACGCACGCATTCGCTACATCTTCTGGCTGACCTCCTCTTTTCAATGGAATGGTTTCTCTCCAGCCTTGTACTGTTTTTTCGTCTAACGCTGCCGTCATTTCGGTTTCTATAAACCCAGGAGCGATAGCGTTGCAACGGATATTTCTAGAGCCTAACTCTAACGCAATAGATTTAGTAAATCCGATTACCCCAGCTTTAGAGGCTGCATAATTCGCCTGACCTGCATTTCCTTTTATACCCACCACGGAAGTCATATTGATGATAGAGCCTCCTCTTGCTTTCATCATTGGTTTGATAACAGCTTTCGTTAGATTGAACACCGAATCTAAATTAACTTTGATAATGGTATCCCAATCTTCTTTGGACATACGCAACATTAGGTTGTCTTTGGTAATCCCTGCATTGTTAACCAAAATATCTATTTTACCAAATTCTGCTAAAACTTCTTCTACGAGCTTTTGAGAACCTTCATAATCCGAAGCATCGCTTTGGTAAGCCTTAGCTTTGGTTGTCTTATTAAGTTCTGCCTCTAGAGCTTGTGCCTTATCTACAGACCCTGCATAAGTGAATGCTACCTGTGCTCCTTGCGCTGCGAAAATCTCGGCAATACCTTTTCCTATACCTCTGGTAGCTCCTGTAATGAGGGCTACTTTTCCTTCTAATAATTTCATATATCTAATTTTATTTTTTGTTCTCTAATCAAATGTAATGATATTTTTCTAAATGCTATTATTGATAACTAAAACAATTTCTCCCTTTAAAGATTTAGATTGAGAAAAAGCTATCAGCTCGTCTATACTACCTCGCTTGGTTTCTTCAAACTTCTTGGAAATTTCTCTACTGAGGCTTACCCTAGTATGTTCTCCAAAAAAGGTTTTAATCTGCTCTAATGTAGTGTTAATTTTATGTGGACTTTCGTACAATACTACTGTTCTTTTTTCCTCTGCTAATTGCTTGAGTTTGGTTTGTCTTCCTTTTTTGGGTGGAAGAAAACCCGCGAATACAAATTCATTATTAGGCAAACCAGATACTACCAAAGCAGGTACAAACGCCGTTGCTCCAGGCAGACAAATCATTTCTATATTGTTGTCGGCACAGGCTTTTGCTAAAAGATAGCCTGGGTCTGATATACCTGGCGTTCCTGCATCCGTTATCAAAGCGATATTCATACCGTTTTGTAAGTCTTGTACAACTTTATCGGTCGCCTGATGTTCGTTATGTAAATGATAGGATTTTAGTGGTTTAGCTATCTCGTAATGTTTCAGTAACACTCCTGAAGTTCGAGTGTCTTCGCAAAGAATATAGTCCACCTCTTTGAGTGTTTTAATTGCTCTAAAAGTCATATCCTCCAAATTTCCGACAGGCGTAGGAACAAAATATAAAGTACCTGACATACACTACAAGAATTTATTCTCTACCAAAACCCACAATCTCTGAGCATACTCATCTACCTTACCCCAATTTCTTTCGTAGTAAACATCACTAAGGTATTCTCTAGCTTGTTCTATATCATCAAAAGAATTCAACTTTTTGATAACTTCATTCATATCTACTTGACTATTATCAAACAATACCTTTAGGAAAGCTAGTCGGTCGTTAAAATCAAGTTTAAAATCTTGTCTAGGTTTACTCGGTGTTGCCAAAAGCTCTACTTCTTCTGAAACCTCAGCTTCTTGTTTTGATTCTGTAATAGTTTCTTCATCAAATAAAGACTGCACCGAAAGCCCTTTAATATGTGCTAACTTTATTTTTTTATCTTGCTCTTCTGATATTTCCTCTTCTATTTCTTGATTTTCCTCTTGCTGTTCTTCTACACTTTGTGGTTCGTTATTTGCCACCGACTCCTCTAGCTCCAGTACCTCAAACTCTTCTTCCTTGGCATTAGCAAATTCAAATTTTAATTCTTCTACAACTTCAGTAGAAGCTGGTGTTTCTATTTCTAACTCTACTTCGTGTAACTCCTCTACTTCTGTATGATGATTAGTTTCATCTACTACAACAGGTAACTCTTCAAAAACAGTTTTTTCTTCCTGATTATCATCAATTTTATTAACCTCATTTAAACTTAATTCTACCTTATAATCTTTAAGTTTTTTGAGAAAAATAAGATTCTCATAGAGAGAAGATACTAAGTTTTCTTTTTCTAAAAAATCTTCGGAATTATTTATCGCTGATAGATTATCTAACAAGGCTTTACATTCTTCCCACACTTTTTCTTCCGTATAATTGAAGTTTACCATAATGTTTCGTTATTAAAAAATCCTTAATTTTGGGGTGCTTTATTTTTACGGCTAAAATAACAAATGTTTTTAGAAAATACAATCAATCACGCAAAACAAAGTGGATGGATGGAGGTCATCTGCGGTTCTATGTTTTCTGGAAAGACCGAAGAACTCATTCGTAGGCTTCGTAGGGCAGAGATGGCAGGACTTAATGTGGAGATTTTTAAACCTAAACTAGATACCCGATATTCCGAGGAAGATGTGGTTTCCCATAACAGAAATAAAATAAGAAGTACAGCGGTGGATACGCCCAACGAAATCTTATTACTAGGTTCTAATTGTGATGTGGTAGGCATAGATGAGGCTCAGTTTTTTGACCAAGGCATCGTGGAGGTAGCCAACCAACTAGCAAACAACGGAGTTAGGGTAGTAATTGCGGGGCTTGATATGGATTTTAAAGGCAGACCTTTTGGACCTATGCCCTATCTTATGGCAACAGCAGAATATGTTACTAAAGTACACGCCATCTGTAAAAGAACAGGCAACCTTGCTAATTACTCTATGAGAACTTCTACTAGTCAAGATTTAGTAGAACTAGGTGAAACCGAAAGCTACGAGGCTGTAAGTAGACGTGTTTTTGTGGACGAGTTTTTAAATAAGAAATCCTAGCACCTATGAACTACACCGCAAGGCAAATTGCCGAAATCACAGGAGCAAAACTTATTGGTGATGGCGACAAAATTATTAAACATTTTGCCTTTGATAGCCGCATTATCTATTCCCCTAAAAACACAGGATTCGTTGCCATTAAAACAAAAAAAAATAACGGCGAAAAATATATTGCTTCCGCGGTAGAAAAGGGCATAGACCTCATTGTTTCGGAACATAAAACTTTGGATAACGACCAACTCTCGTGGCTCATTGTAGATGACACTGTAAAATTTTTACAAAAATTAGCCCATCTACATCTTAAATCTCACAACATACAAACCATCGGAATTACAGGCAGCAACGGCAAAACCATCATTAAAGAATGGCTCTATCAATGCCTATCCGAAGACATTAGATGCGTTAAAAGCCCAAAGAGTTTTAACTCTCAAATTGGGCTACCTTTATCTCTCCTAAATGTAAAATCTGAACATAAAGTAGGTATTTTTGAGGTGGGTATTTCCGAGCCTAAAGAAATGAAAACTTTAGAAACAATTTTCTCACCGAAAATAGGCGTTTTAACTCACATTGGCTCTGCTCATATTTCTAATTTTAAATCTGAAGAACACCTTGTAGATGAGAAAATAAGTCTTTTTAAAGATTCTGAAAGCATCATATTTAATGGCGATAATACTCTAGTTAATAATAAAATAAATACACTATATTCAAGTAAGAATTTAATATCATACGGATTTAATAAGAATAACAATATCTACATTTCTTCTAATTGGAAAGACCGACAAGAACCCATTACTGTTCAATGCTTTGATAAATCTTTCTCCTTCCCTGCCCAGCAAAGAGACGAGGCTACTTTATCCAACGTGTTAGCCATTATAGCCGTAATGCATCTGTTGGGATTTTCTACGGAGAAAATGATAGAAAAAATTAATAATCTGAAAGCGGTGGAAATGAGGCTAGAGAGCGTTAATGGTATTAAAAATAACCTCATCATCAACGATTCTTTTAATTTAGATTTAGACTCTCTCAAAATCGCTTTTGAATTTATTAAAAGTTACCAAAAACCAAAGAAGTCTTTAATCATCACTGATTTTACAGAAAAATCAGACGCAGACAATCTATACCAAGAAGTCGCAAGTCTTATCAATGAGCAAAACTTTAATAAAGTTTTTTTAATTGGTGAGGAAATTAGTCAGTATCAACAGTTTCTAAATACTGAAAGTTTTAGTTTTAATACCACTAATGAATTATTTAACAATCAAGATTTTAAAGATTTAGAAAATGAGCTTATCCTCCTCAAAGGAGCAAGAAAGTTTGAAATAGAGCAAGTAAAAACTTATCTAGAACTACAAAAGCACGATACGGTACTAGAGGTCAATCTAAACAACCTACTCCATAACATCAATGTTCACAAATCATTGCTAAAGCCCGAAACTAAAATTATGGCAATGGTTAAAGCCTATTCTTATGGACTAGGTGGTCACGAAATAGCCGAGTTTCTGCAACATCACCATATAGACTATTTGGGCGTTGCCGTTGCAGACGAAGGTGTAGAGCTTCGTAAAAACGGAATTACGGTTCCCATCGTAGTAATGAACCCAGAGCAACATAGCTATAATACCATTATAGAATACAATCTAGAGCCTAACATATATAGCTTCAGAGTTTTAGAACTATTTCATAAGCAGCTAAAACAAAATGGCTACGAGGGAAGATATCCTATCCATATCAAGCTAGAGACAGGAATGCATCGTCTTGGTTTTAAAGAAGATGAGATAGACCAATTAAAAGAATACTTAAACCAAATGAATATAAAGGTAGAAAGTATTTTCAGCCATCTTTCTAGTTCTGACATTCCTCAGGAAAAAGACTATACCTTGGCACAGTGCCAAAAATTTGATAGACTTTCACAAAACATCATCAAGGACTTAAACTATAAACCATTAAGGCATATCCTCAATTCAGCAGGAATCACCAACTACACAGATTATCAAATGGATATGGTAAGAATTGGCATCGGTATGATGGGTATTTCCGCCTCACCCGAAATTCAGCCTTTATTAAATCCTGTAGTGGCATTCAAATCTGTTATTTCTCAAATTTCAGAAATCCAACCCAACGATAGTGTAAGCTACGGCAGACGCTATAAAGCCTCTAAAAATACAAGGATAGCCACCATACCTGTTGGTTATGCAGATGGCGTCCCTCGCCTGTTAAGTAATGGCGTGGGTTATATCGGCATCAAAAACACCTTATGCCCTATTGTAGGCAGTGTTTGTATGGATATGATGATGGTGGATATTTCTGACCTCCCTGCTAAAGAAGGCGATGAAGTAGTTATCTTCCACGAAAAGCCTTCTCTAGAAGACTTCGCAATGTATTCACAAACGATACCTTACGAAGTACTCACCTCTATTTCTAGACGAGTGAAAAGAGTTTATATTAAAGATTAACTCTAAAACAATGCTTTTAAAGCTGCGTAAATCTTTTGTGCTTGCTTTTCGTAACCCGCCTTCAAAAAGTGTACGCCGTCTTTATTAGCATCTTTATTGTTCAGTGCTTTTTGAAAATAGCTTCTTCCGCCCAACGCTTTATTCAAATCGTAAAACGCTACTTTTTCTTGAGTAGCAACTTGAGCAATCCACTTAGTGATAAGTTCTGCTTTATCACCTTTCAGTTTATTGTCTGGTGGTGATATTAACAAGATTGGGAGCTGCGTGTCTTTTCTTAGCTCGGAAATAAGATTTATTGCATTTCGCTTAAACTCTTCCTCACCTATAGTACCTAAAGATTCATTAGTACCTAAAGCTATAATGGCAATATCTGGTTGAATCGACTTTAACTGTTGCAACTGTAACGGATATTTTAAAAAATCAGCATAGGTAGCTCCATTAACGCCTACCGTATTAAATACAACCCCTTTGGTATTGTTATTCAAAAATTGAAAGCCATAGAAAACATTACCATTTTTAGCATTAGTCTTCAACAAAAGGCGAGTATTTGGTTCAGACAAATTCACGACTGTATTTAGTTCACAAAAGGTAAACTTTGATAAACTTTTTAGCTGATTTTCAAAGGAAAAGTCATAACTAATCCCTACTTGCTCCACAGAATAGGACTGATTAGCAATAGGCTTTTTGTATTGATTGAGCTGATTTAACCTTGTGGTGGTGGTATAGAATTTAGAAGCTATCTCTGGGAATGTATCCTCTGTTTTTACGATATAAGGGAATACTTTTTTATCCTTTTTTATAAAACTCTTTAAACTTTCGTTAGATTTCATTAACTCAAAAGGCTCTCCCTTCATTATACTATCATTGAATATAACTACCTTAGTGAATGCATCTTCGGGTCTAAGATTTATTTCCAAAATAGAAGATTCTTTATTCCCAATCACAAATCCTGAAGCACCTATTTTCGGAAAAACATCTTGTTCATAAACTAATCTAAAGTTCTCCCAAGTCGTATTACTGTACGCCGATATATCTTCTGGACCATTAGAATTAGCTACCGCATAGGGAAACACCAGACCTCGCCCTGCATTGCCATATTCTTCTTGAAATTTATTACGAAGGTATCCTGTGAGCCAATCGGCTTGTATATGCGAATCACCGATAAATAAAATCTGTGTTACGGCTTCATTTCGTTTTAGTTTGGTTACAAAAGGTTCTAAATTTTCAGCATTGGTTATTTGGGCGTTTACCCCAAACCATATTGAAATAGCACACAAAAAGTATAAAAAACGATTTTTATTTTTACTCATTTTCTGTCTTTAAAATTGTAAATAAATCGGCATTACCTGCTCCGAGGATTTAAAAAAGCCATAAAGCAACAGAAAGCAGAAAAACACCATTATATAAAACACCAAAGGAATTGTTTTGGGCTTGTCTAGCAACTTATCTACCAACCCATCAGGTATTAGATGAATGAGCATCGCAAAGCCAATCATCCAAAGCACTTCTTGATAATTTTCATAGAAAGGCATAAAGACAGAAACATCAAAATTATAGAAGATTTGGAATAACATCGCCTTTGCGATTTCAAAGTCTTCCGCCTTAAAAAACACCCAACCAAAACACACAAAATGGAAAGTTACCAGCCCCATAATTACCTTATAGATAAAGGTATTATTAACCTTTTTAAGAGCTTTGCCTGTAAGTAACATCCATATTTTATGAATACCCAAACCTACTCCGTGAATGGCTCCCCAGATAATAAAGTTCCAACTCGCTCCGTGCCAAAATCCCCCTAAAAGCATTGTGGTCAATAGATTAAAGTTAGCCGCAATACCCTTAGAATCTCGAGTAATGAGTGCAGGCAACAAAAAGATGAGTAACATCGCTGCGGATAATCCACCGGAATAAGCATAAGATAAGTGGAACAAATTCACTCCCATTAGAAATACTCCTATCAAAAACAACGAAACAAATAGAAACGATGCTACGGAAAACTTACGATTACCACCCAACGGGATATAAAGATAATCTTTAAGCCAAGAGGAAAGGGACATATGCCAACGTCTCCAGAACTCTGTAATATTTTTACTTTGATAAGGCGATAGGAAATTCGGTGGTATTTTAAAGCCTAGCCACAAGGCTATTCCTATGGCAATATCACTATATCCGCTAAAATCACAATAGATAACCATAGCGTAACCATAGACCGCAAAAAGGTTTTCTAACCCTGTATGCAGTGCAGGATTATCAAAGACATAATCTACAAAATTCAGCGTGATAAAATCTGAAATGATTAGTTTTTTTATCAATCCAGAAATAATCAGATAAAAACCTTTAGCAAAGTCTTTTTCGGAAATTACATAAGGCTCGTTGATTTGTGGTACAAAATCGTGAGCTCTTACAATAGGTCCCATCATCAGTTTTGGGAAAAATGCCAAAAACAAAAGGTAATCTGAAAATTTGGAGGCTGGTTTAAAATCGCCTCTGTAGACATCTATGGTATAACTAAGGTTTTCAAAAGTATAAAAAGAAATCCCTATGGGAAGCAAAATATTCAGCGGATTAAAGTCTGTATTAAGCCATTCATTAGAAATGCTAATAAAGAAATTGGTGTACTTAAAGTAAAACAACATTCCTAAATTGAATATAATACTAAGAACAAGTAAACCCGTTTTAGCCGACTTCTGTTTCGCTTTATAAATAGCATTAGACAAGAAAAAATCTACAATAGCAGACAAAATAACCAACCCTACAAACCAACCACTGGCTTTGTAGAAAAAGTATAAAGAAAACAAACAAAATACATAACGCCTTGCTTGATGCTGATGCCTTAGAGCAAAGAACAAGAGTATAAATAATGAAAAAAAGTAAACGAAAAACCCATTATTAAACAGGAGCGGATTTTTACTATCGTATAAAAATTGATTCCCAAAAGCAGCCCAATCAAAGGACGCTAAAAACTGTTCTACATTCATTATTTATCCCTTTTTCTATTTTTTTGATAATCTTTTATAATGGCATCATATAGCTTTTGTCCCAATACTTCTGCACCTTTAGCATTAGGGTGTATATAATCTTTGTTTGCCAGTGGTGGTGTAGCATTAGCCCACTTAACAATACTATTTTCGCCCCCCATAGTCGCAAAATTATTATAGAAAGCCATATTGTACTTTAAAGCGAGTTCTGCCTGAAGTTTCAGCAAGTTAGGCAATCCCACCGCTGTTTTGTACTCCCCATTATACCTAAACGCTCTGTCGGCACTACCTATTAACAGAAACTCGGTATTAGGCATCTCTTTTTTCAGTTTTTCTAATACAGGCGACATCATTTTCTCGTAATATTCATAATTGGTATCCTTTGGGCGGAACATTAAATTCACTCCATATTGAAGAATTACCAAATCATAAGGATTATTCTTCTGAACGGCATTATATATTTCCTTATCTATCTTCCCAAGCTCAACCCCAGTAATCCCTCTAAACGAGAAGTTATCTACAAAAACACCATTTTCGGACTCAAAACTAACCCCGAATAAAGGCAAAGAGCTTGTTTTAGACTGTACCGATACTCTACTATTGTTATCATTAGAAAGCACTATACGATTGACCTTATCTATTCCAGACAACACTAATGGAGTACCGTTGGCAACTATAGCAGCATCATTTATTTTCCCAAATAGCAACGCCTTAGTTACTACATCGGTACTTTGTATTGTTTTATCCTCGTAGGAACCCGTACCTAATCCTTCGAACCTATGCCCCGATAAGTAGAGGTTATCCGCTCCTTTAATCATAAAATGAGTGTCTTTCCAGCCTTTTCCAGACACCATTGCTGTTGTTCTGAACCCTGCAACATTGGAGTACATTGGCACAAAGCCTACACCTTTACCTCCGAACTCGGTTTGTAGGAGCCTCCTTAAAGTCTGTGTCATTAGATCTCCCTCTATCATACTATCCCCAAAGAACGCAATTCTTACTTTGCCTTTCTTCTGTTTCTTCAGTTTCTCCAATTTTTCCACAAACTTTGGGAGTGCTGGTTGAGGAGAGTTGGCTAAAAAATTAGTAATTAAATCTGGCTTTTGATACAAATCCAAATTCACTTCTTGTATTTGCGGAGTGGCCGCAGGCGAATGATGGACTTCCTTTTGTCCCACACGCTCTGTTGCTTTTTCAGAACGGAACAACTCCGAAACCAAGTTTATATTATCCAAAGGTTGCCAATGAAAACCTGTGATTTTCATAACTACCGAAGCCGACAAATAGATTACAAAACTTGAAAAAACTAATCTAAAAACTCTATAATTTTTGTTTGATTTCAAAATAAATTTTATTAAAAACGGGGGCTAATTTAACACATTTATAACACATTCACAATGTTGTATCATCAATTTTTCAAAAAGAATCTCTTTATTATTTTATGTTAAAAATGTTATTTTTTTGTTAAAAAACAAGCTCCTATAATTATAGATTAGTACCTTTGCCCGCAAATAATTTGTATTATGAAACAGCACATAGGTTTTATTAAGACTATTATTGTAGGAACATTCTTATGTTTATTTTCAGTATTCGCAAAGGCACAGACCTCGCATCAGTACATCAAAAGCAATAAAAACTTAGCCACAGAATTATCAAAAAAATACGAGATACCTGCCTCTGTAATTATGGCGATTGCCTTCGTAGAAACAGGAGGAGGGAGCTGCAAAAACTCAAAGCAACTCAACAACCACTTCGGGATTGTGGGCAAAAACCACCAAAAAGCCACTAAGTACAAACAGTTCAGCTCTAAAGAAGAAAGCTTTGATGCTTTTTGTAAGATGCTCACCCGTAAAAAATATTACGCTGAACTAAAAGGCAATAATGATTTTGCTCTATGGATAAAAACCATTGCCAACAACGGCTATTCTACACAACCCAAAGAGTGGATTCGTAGGCTTACACTTATCTACAACAAATTCAACCTTACAGACCTCTAAGATATACAAGCCACTCAAACTTTGTGTGGCTTATCATTTTCCCCTAAAAACTAAAGATTCACAAGCGGTTTTATGAGAAAGTTTTGGTTGCTTCTGATGGTTTTGGCTTCAAATATTTATTTTTCACAAACCGTTACAGGGAATATTCTTTCCAAAGACGATGGGCTACCTATTCGGTACGCTAAAATTGGCGTTGAAGATATTGAAAAAGGAGGCTTTAGCGACGATAAGGGATTTTTTTTGATAGACCTAACGAATATAGATAGAAACGCTAACATAAAAATTGAAGCGGCAGGTTTTGAACCTTATAAAAACACCGTAGCCGATTTTATAAAAAGCCATACAAAGGTCATACTAGCTCCTAAAACTACAGAAATACAAGAAGTTTTAATAGCTTCCAAAAAGTACATAACAAAGAATATTGGGTATCACTCCAAGTCTAGAAAGATTTTTTTAAACTACCTTTCCAAAGATTCTAAAACACTGGCACAAGCAGAAAAAGAAAAACCACAGGCAGAAATTGCGGTTCCTATCCAAGTTAAACACAAATCCAAAATCACTAAAATCAACCTCAATTTAGCTCAATTCAATGTGAACAAAGCCATTCCTGCAAGGTTCATTATTTATTCTGAATTAGATGGCAAGCCACACCATATTTTAAACAAAGAAGACTTAATCTTTGAGATAAGTAGTGAAAACTTAAAAGACAACACCTTTAGTTTAGAAGTTTCTGATAAAAACATTTGGTTTAGTGGAAAGATATTTGTGGGCTTCCAGCCTTTGGATAGAAACTTTACAGGCAGTTTTAGTATCAGTGCTGGGCTTTTCGGGAGGTCTTTTATGAGGAGTTTTGTTGAAAAATGGAGAAAACTCCCCGCAAGTATCGTCCCTGCAATTAACCTAGAGATTAAAACAGAAAAATAAACTTCGCTATGCTTAGTATCAAAACATTTACCTTCAATCCCTTTTCAGAAAACACCTATGTAGTTTATAACGAGGCGAAACAAGCCTTCATTATAGACCCAGGTAATTTTACCGCAAACGAAACTCTAGCGTTATCCGAATTTATAACCTCACAGAACTTAACTGTTAAAAACATTCTGCTCACCCACGCCCATATAGACCATATCGCAGGGCTACAATGGGCGTTTGACACCTACCAAGTTCCTGTGCTAATGCACCAGCTAGACCAAGAACTTCTAGATAGAGCTCCCCTTACCGCAAGGCAGTATGGATTTAATATGCTTCCCTTTGTAGGGCAAACGACCTTTATAGACGAAGGCGAAACTCTACAGCTAGGAACAGATACTCTACACCTATTACACACGCCGGGGCATTCGCCGGGGAGCATTAGCTTCTACCATAAGGAGCAAAACTGGGTGATTTCTGGCGATGTACTTTTCCAAGGGAGCATTGGTAGAACCGATTTATATAAAGGTAATTACGAACAACTCATTGAAAGCATCAAAACCAAGCTACTCACCTTACCATCAAACACCCAAGTTTATAGCGGACACGGAGCGAGTACCAACATCGGTTTTGAACAACAATACAATCCGTTTTTAAAGTAACTCCTTAAAACACCACAAAAACCTAACTAGATTTTAGGCAAAACATAAGCATTTTTTAGGGTAAAAGGTAACGAGGTTCTTAACGCCGGCGGGCTTAGAGGTCGGATATACTATATATATTATAAGCACTCCTCTCCTAAAGACCATTTTAAAACTGCCTTTAATTATCACCACTTCGCTATTATCAACGCTTTGCCGAGCAAAGGTAAGTTTAGGGACTGCCCCCGTAGCGGTATTGGGAGCGATAGCTTCCAAATAGCAGGAGGCTGTCCCGTGCCGTAGGCAAACCTAACCTTTGCTCTTGAATTTTTCGTCCTTTTGGCTTCGCCGAACCACTTCGTTAGGTTTGGGTCAAGCCAAAAGGACAAGCCTACTATCATCAAAGACCGTTTAAAGCAATACTAAATTATCACCACTTAGCTATTATCAACGCTCTGCCGAGCAAAGGTAAGCTTAGGGAATGACCCCGTAGCGGCATTGGGAGCGATAGCTTCCAAATAGCAGGGGGCAGTCCCGTGCCGTAGGCAAACCTAACCTTTGCTCTTGAACTTTTGGTACTTTTGGCTTCGCCGAACCACTGCGTTAGGTTTAGGTCAAGCTAAAAGTAATTAGTTCTTTTGTCTTGAAACAAAAGAACCAAAAATTCAAGACTGTAACCCCTTTGGCTAAACCTCATTACTAAAGGCTAAAATCCCCAAAACTCGCTCCAACGCTTCTGCCCACACCTTTGCTCAAACAGTGGGTATTTTTTAACGCCTTTACTAACGAGGTTCTTAACGCCGTCGGGCTTAGAGGTCAGATATACTATATATATTATAAGCACTCCTCTCCCAAAGACCATTTAAAACTGCCTTTAATTATCACCACTTCGCTATTATCACCGCCCTGCCGAGCAAAGGTAAGTTTAGGGAATGACCCCGTAGCGGCATTGAGAGCGATAGCTTCCAAATAGCAGGGGGCAGTCCCGTGCCGTAGGTAAACCTAACCTTTGCTCTTGAACTTTTGGTCCTTTTGTTTCAAGACAAAAGGACGAAGACAAATATACTATGTAACGACTGTCCCCTCCGACCTAAGGAAACGGAGGCGTTAAGAAAATGGGGCGTCCATTCGTTAAAAAAGCCCTATTGTCTGAACAAGCGTCGGCTTTAGCCTTGGCGTGAGTTCTAGGGCTTTTAGAATGGGCGACACATTTTTAGCCGTAGTTTTCTAGTCTTGAACTTTTGGTACTTTTGGGTCAAGCCAAAAGGACATACACACATATTTATCACCAAAGACCATTTAAAGCAATGCTAAATTATCAACGCTCCATTCTCCGACCTAAGGAAACGGAGGCGTTAAGAAAATGTGTT
>NZ_QXHU01000004.1:80524-82661 GCF_009663465.1 Riemerella anatipestifer | reverse complement strand
GTTAAAAAAGCCCTATTGTCTGAACAAGCGTCGGCTTTAGCCTTGGCGTGAGTTCTAGGGCTTTTAGAATGGGCGACACATTTTTAGCCGTAGTTTTCTAGTCTTGAACTTTTGGTCCTTTTGTTTCAAGACAAAAGGACAAGCATACATATTTATCGCTTTGAAACAAACTTAACTCAATGGTTCGGCGAAGCCAAAAGGACAAAGACACATTAAAATTATTAAAACCCCTGCCTTAGTTTATATAAAAACCTAACGAAGTTCTGTAACCCCTATGAATAAAGGCTTTCCGAAGATAAGCTAGGTAGGCTAAAAAACCTGCGCAGGTTTCACTAAAAACTACCGCAGGTTTTACCCAAAACCACAGCAGGTTTTATACAAAACCACAGCAGGTTTTATACAAAACTACCGCAGGTTTCTTTAGAAACCTGCGGTAGTTTTTTAAGGTGCATAGATAGGACGGTTTACTTCACTTTTTCAAAGCCTGCCGCCTTCATACTATCTAAGATGCGTTTACCGGGGCGGTAATTAACACCTACCGATTTAATAAGGCTTTGGGTAAAATCTTTCTCCGTGGCGGCTCCGCCGCTGCTTAGAGTAGGATACAGCGTCCCCAACTTCTCCAAACGCACGATTTTGCTATCCGACAAAGCATTTTGTATCACATTCTCTAAAGCGATGATAACGCCTTTAATATCTGCCTCACTGAGGGCAGAAAACTTCTCGATTTGTTTTACGAGCTCATCTATACCTACCTCGCCGTCTGTGGTAGCACTGGCATACCACTTTTTGTTACCGCCGCCGCTTACACCCGGCTGGCCTCTTTCTACTACTTTAAATTTAATTGACATAATACATTTATTTTATGGGTTATACTTTAGTTGATTTATCTTATATATAAGGAGGGGTTACCCTCTTGGGTTCTTAAGCTGACCACTTAGTTATCCTTAATACAACGCACGCTATAGCCGTTTGCTCGGTTGGAGTAGATGACATCGGCAGCACCAGCACTACCAAAATATATGGGCCAAGAGTAGCGCGAGCTATCTGTCTCGCTGCTCCAGAAGTGGCCACTGTTGCCCTGACTGGCAAGCCTCCCCTCACTGAAGACACGAAAACCAGACGTCGGCAAACGGAGGACAATCTCATTCCATATATTAGATTTACCACCAATCGCGTCAAACAGTTCTTGCCACTCCGCGAGAGTAGGCACATGATAACCCACAGGACAAGGATTATTCGCTCCATTGGCACGCCACAACTGATGATTTGAAGTCTCCCGACTAACTAAAGGGGTTACCCACGAATAATCTGATAAATTATACGACGGTATAAACTTATTCGTACCTGCATTTGCCCAAGAAGAAGCTATAGAACCTGAACCTGTATATTTAGGTGTACCATTTGTTGAGCTTGTCCAAGTAATCAACTCGTGCCCATCAGGCTTTCTCTGCCACTGGAACAATGAACCATAAGCATTATGGTCGGTTTTTGAGGTGGCTTGTTGGGTTGGGTTGAATACCGAAGAATTTACATTAGCATAATTCGCTCCAAGGTTGTTGTTGAGCCAAGTTCTACCATCGGGTCCTGTAATTGGGATATAAATGAACTGATGCTCCATTTCGGTAGATGCCCAAGGCGAAGGGCTACCCATATCTGCTAAACACTGCTGTGTGGTCTTACCAAAACATCTATCTGGGATACCCCCAATCCCCACTAATTTCAATTCATAATTGGTTCCGTTAATGCTGTACGGAATGGTGGCAATGTCGTACTGCTCGCCTGGAGCTTTTTTAGTTACATTATACACGCCGTCGCCATCTACCGTAAGCGTTGCCACCAAGTCGCCACTCACCAAAAAATTCCCCGACGGAATGCTAAGGCTTATCGTATTCATATCACCGTCTTGTCCTAGAGCCGTCGTCGTAGGCGTTGCCACCGCCGCATTATAAGACCCCGAACCGCCCGTGTATGGGATTTTAACCGTCATTCCGTTGGTAATTTGCCCTTGAATGTTCGTGCTATTATAGGTTAAAGACACCACATATTCTGTCTTAGGCGAGGTAATGGTAGCAGAGCCTAAACCAACGGCGGTAGATTGGTCGGCTTGCGCTCCCAACTTATTAAAGTTAGCCGT
>NZ_QXHU01000004.1:0-80461 GCF_009663465.1 Riemerella anatipestifer | reverse complement strand
CTAGCCGAGCCATTATGCACCGTAATCGCATCGTGAAACGCCGAACTGATATTCCCAAACGAGTTGTTTTCTAACTTAAATTTGGCTTTATTGGCACTGGTAAACGCCACGCCACCTACATAAGAGCCTTCAAAGCCTGCTGCCTTTACCGCTACCGACTGGGTTTGGTTGCTCCCCAGCATACAAGTCCACTGGTGAACCCCCGAAACCACGCCTTGGTAAATTTCTATACAGCTTTTGTCGGTATTGTAAATCATCGTGCCTTTTTTAGGGTTGGTAAAAGTAGAACGCTCGGTAGTGCTAAACTCTGGAAACAATACGCCCTGCGTGTGCCCACTTGGGAGCGTATTTAGTTCTTTCTTAGAAATATCTAAGGTGGCTTGGGGCTCTTTGGTATTGATACCCACCCTGCCGTTGTAATCTTGGGCGTTCAGCACTAAGGGCAGAAACATCGCGCATAACAAAGTTTTTTTCATAATGTTAAAGTTTATAGATGTGAAGTTGTTAAATTGTGAAGTTGTGAAGTTGTAAAAAAGTTTAAAGTTCAAGGAGCTGAAGCTGTTCAAGGTTCTATGTTTAAGGTTTAAGGGATAGGTACGCTTATTCAACCTTGAATATTTGAACTTTAAACTTTGAACTCTTGAACCCTTACCCCTTGAATATTTGAACTTTAAACCTTGAACTCTTGAACCAATGAGAAAACGCCTTTCCCCTCTAAACACACACAAAACGAGAGGAAAGGCTAAAACAGAAAGAACAGAACGCTCCTTCTGTACGCTAGAAGCCCTAAACCCAAACAACCAATTTAACTTATGAAAAAGACGGACTTCTAGCGGATATTTATGAAAACAAAACTTAGCGTATGCCAAACGCCAAATGCCCCCAATGAAGATTGGCGGAACATTATTTATGATTGATGATAAAAATCTAGATAAAAAGTGGTATAATACGCGTACGCGTGTAGCTCTTCTGTGTGTTTACAAAATTATTTGAGATAGCCAAATAATTTTGTAACTTTTTTTCACTTTGTTGTATGTAGCTGGTATCGTGTCGCATAAACTGAAGCAAATGTATAAAACAATTATCATACAAACAAAAGATAATGGTTTCTTTTTTTAAATTATCTTTGCTCTTCGTTATTTTAATTTTTCTATCTATGCAACTTAAGACCAACTATTCTCTTAAAAACCACAACACCTTTGGGGTAGAGGCGTTTTCTAAATACTTTGCAGAAGTCGGTAGTTTGGAGGAGCTAACCGCTGTCCTAAAGCTAGACGAGATTAAAGGTTTACCTATACTATTTCTAGGTGGTGGGAGCAATATCCTATTAACAAAAGATTTTAATGGGCTTACCATCTTACTCAACCTAAAAGGCATCAAAGCACAACACCTAAACGATGATGAAGTGTTACTCACGGCACAAGCGGGAGAAAATTGGCATCAGTTTGTGCAGTACAGCCTAGAGAAAAACTATGGTGGGCTGGAGAACCTCTCTCTAATACCAGGTAATGTAGGCACTTGCCCTATCCAAAACATAGGGGCATACGGCGTAGAAATTAAAGACCATTTTGAGTCTTGCCAAGTCCTCAACTTAGAAACCCTAGAGGTAGAAACCTTTAATAAGGATAAATGCCACTTTGGATATAGAGATTCCTTTTTTAAACGAGAGGGCAAGGGGAAGTATGTTATACTGGAAGTCAGCTTTAGACTAACGAAAAGAAACCACCTCATAAGAACCGACTATGGTGCTATACAACAAGAACTTTCTAGTCTAAATGTTACCCAACCCAGCATACAAGAGGTGGCACAGGCAGTCATAAACATCAGAACTTCTAAACTTCCTAACCCTAAAGAGATAGGCAATGCGGGTAGTTTTTTCAAAAACCCTAGCATCAGCACAGAGGATTATCAGAACTTACAAAAGCAATTCCCTAACCTACCTGGTTATCCACAAGGCAGCCACACCAAAGTTCCTGCAGGTTGGCTAATAGAACAAACAGGCTGGAAGGGTAAACAAATAGGCAATGTGGCTACCCATCATTTACAAGCACTTGTTATTATCAACGCTACGGGAAAGGCTACAGGCGAAGAAATTTATCATTTTTCATCTGAAATCATCGCTTCTGTAAAAGATACCTTTGGGATTATCCTAGAACGAGAGGTTAATGTTATATAGATAATATATACATAAAAAAGGAGTATTTTTAAACACTTTTTTTGAGTTAAATATCTATAATTCAAAAAAAATACTTAATTTTGCGACCTTAACTAACTAAATATTTATAACAATGTTTGCAATCGTAGAGATAGCAGGGCTTCAATACAAAGTTGAGCAAGACCAAAAATTGTTTGTAAACCGTCTTTCTGGTGAGAAAGGAGACAAAGTAACTTTTGATAAAGTACTTCTTACCGTAAACGGAGCAACAACAGTAGGCGCCCCAGCTGTAAGTGGTATCGCTGTAGAAGCGGAAATTATTGAGCATTTGAAAGCTGATAAAGTTATCGTTTTCAAAAAGAAAAGAAGAAAAGGATATGCTAAGAAAAACGGGCATAGACAATCTCTTACTCAAATCAAAATTGTTTCTATAACAGGTTTTGATGGTGCTAAAAAATCTTCTGCAAAAACAGAAACCAAGGCTGCTACAAAAAAATCTTCTAAAAAAGGAGATGACCTTACTCTAATTGAAGGTATTGGTCCTAAAGTAGCAGAGCTTTTCGCAGGAGCAGGTATTACTTCTTTTGCTGATTTAGCAAAGAAAACTAAAGAGGAGCTAGAAGCCATCTTAGATCCTAACGGTGCTGTATATGCAGCTATGGATCCTACAACTTGGCCTCAACAAGCACAACTAGCTGCTGATGGAAAGTTTGAAGAGTTAGAAACTCTTAAAGGACAACTAAAAGGCGGAAAAGCCTAAGTATTTTTTCAACCTAAAAAACTTTAAAACAAAATGGCACACAAGAAAGGAGTTGGTAGTTCCAAAAACGGTAGAGAATCTCACTCTAAAAGATTAGGTGTGAAGATTTTCGGAGGGCAAGAAGCTATCGCTGGAAATATTATTGTAAGACAAAGAGGTACACAACACCACCCTGGAGAAAATGTAGGGATTGGTAAAGACCACACTTTGTTTGCATTAGTAGATGGTACAGTGGTGTTTAAGAAAAAAGCTAACAACAGATCTTTTGTATCTGTTGAACCTAACGCTTAATAAGAAAAATAACTTTTTGCATACGTAAAGTTTAATTGTTAAACATGAAAAAACTCCGCTTCAAAAATTTTGAAGCGGAGTTTTTATTTTGAATTTTTAGTAGTGTACCATTCTACTTATTTAACTTCTGCTTGATACAAGTAATCATTTTATTCCTTTCTATTGAATATACTTCTTCGTTGAACTCCAGAAAGTGATATATTATTAAAGTTTTCTCCAAAAGTTTTTCTTTCATTTCCTCGCTTTGATTTTCAGATAGGTAAAATAAAACTTTTGCTAAATAATTCAAACTCTCATTAGAAAATTTGAACTCGTTTGTCAGTATTTGAACAAAACATTGATTTGGAATTGAAAGTAATTTATCAAGGTCAATACCTAATTCTTTTTTCAGAATTTCATTTGAAATTTCTACTCCATCTGCCACCTTCCCGCTTTGGTTAACTCCAATCAAATCAAAAAGTAATTTTCCTAGTACTTTTCCAAGTTGGTCAATCTGCTTTTTTATATAATCTTTTTGTTCCAATTCTAAGTATATCCAAAAAAAATGATTACTTTGATTATATATCAACTATTTTTAATTTCAATAAATGCTTACTTCCATTTAATATTACAACCTAAACTAGGCTTTTGTAGTTCTTCCTGAGGTTGTTCTGCTAAAAGGTTTTCAAAAGCAATAATTAAATCCTCTCCCGTTACCTCGTGCTGATTGCCTGGGCGAGAGTCGTCCATCTGACCTCTATATACCAAGTCTAATTTGTCATCAAAAAAGTAGAAATCTGGAGTGCACGCAGCGTCGTAGGCTTTAGCAATAGCTTGACTTTCATCAAATAAATAAGGGAAATTAACGCCGTGTTCTTCAGCAAAATCAATCATTAGTTCTGGTGAATCCGCAGGATAGTTCTCTATATCATTAGAATTAATTGCAATAAATTCGATTCCTTTAGCCTTATAATCCTCATAAAGCTCTGCTAATTTATCTATCACATGAATCACAAACGGACAATGGTTACACATAAAAACTACCAATGTTCCTTTCTCTCCTTTTAAGTTTTCTAAAGATTGTAACTCGTTATTTTTAGCAGGATTAGGAAGCTCAAAAAAAGGAGCTTTAGTTCCTAACTCCAACATATTAGACGGTGTTCTAGCCATTTTATTTTAAATTTAAGTTATTAAGCAAAGATACTAATTCCTCGTTAGAATATTGGTACGGAAGTTCTATCAGATGAGGAAGTTTTCGGTTCCAAGTCATTTGGCGTTTTGCGTAGCGTCTAGAGTTTTTCTTAATCTCAGAAACGGCAAAATCTAACTCCCAATCACCATTCAAGTAATTAAACAACTCCGTATACCCCACTGTATTCAAAGCTACTCTATCTTGATGTTGAAGTAAACCTTTAACCTCATCTAGTAAGCCTTTCTCTATCATTCTATCTACCCTTTGATTGATTCTTTCATAGATAATTTCTCTAGGTGCTGTGAGTACAATCCTAATAGTATTAAAGTCCCTTTTAGGCTTGGTTTCTGCTATAATTTCAGAATAAGGCTTCTCTGTTTGTTTAATAATATCTAAAGCCCTTATCAAGCGTCTAGGATTATCTTTATCTACCTGCTGATAATAGACCTCATCCTGTGCCTCTAACTGCTTCTGTAAGGCTTCTATCCCTTCTTTATTGAGGATTTGTTCAAGTTCTTTAATATAATCTTCGTTGGCTTCTGGTAAATCATTAAGACCTTCCACAACTGCCTTCTCGTACATACCACTACCGCCTACCATTACCACGGCTTTATATCGTTGAAACAGCTTATCTAATAAAGCCAAGGCTTCCTTTTCGTACCGACCGATAGAATAATCTTCTGTAATAGATAAATGCCCTATAAAATGATGCGGTACAATAGCCAACTCCTCCTTAGAAGGAGCGGCTGTACCAATGGGCATTTCTTTAAAAAACTGTCGTGAGTCGCAGGATAAAATTTCAGCACCGAAAAACTGGGCTATTTTTATTGCCAATTCGGTTTTACCTATTCCCGTAGGACCTACAACAGATATAAGTGTTCTAGCCAAGATGAAAACAGTATTTTCTGACTATTATATACGCTCTATATCTGCTCCTAAGGCCTTGAGTCTGCCATCTATATTTTCGTAGCCTCGGTCTATCTGCTCTATATTGTGAATGATAGATTTACCTTCAGCCGAAAGTGCGGCTACCAAAAGTGCATTTCCTGCACGAATATCAGGGGAAGTCATCACAGTACCTCTAAGTGGCGTTTCTTGGTTAAGACCAATAACTGTAGCTCGGTGTGGGTCGCAAAGGATAATCTGAGCTCCCATATCTATCAGTTTGTCCACAAAGAACAATCGAGATTCAAACATTTTTTGATGTATCAATACACTTCCTTTAGCTTGAGTTGCTACGACCAACATAATAGACAGCAAATCTGGTGTAAAACCTGGCCAAGGTGCATCAGAAATGGTTAAAATAGAGCCATCTATAAATTTCTGTATTTTGTAGTGTTCTTGTGCTGGGATATAAATATCTTCACCGCTTTTCTCTAACTGAATACCCAGTTTCCTAAAAGTATTTGGAATAATCCCCAACTGGTTCCAATGAACATCTTTAATGGTGATTTCGGATTTCGTCATTGCTGCCAATCCTATCCAAGAGCCTATTTCTACCATATCTGGCAACATAGTGTGTTCTGTACCATGTAAATATGAAACTCCTTCTATAGTTAATAAATTTGAACCGATACCCGAAATTTGAGCTCCCATTCGGTTGAGCATTTTGCAAAGTTGTTGTAAATAAGGCTCACAAGCGGCATTGTAAATTCTAGTTTTGCCTTTCGCTAGTACAGCAGCCATAATAATATTAGCAGTACCCGTTACCGATGCTTCTTCTAAAAGGATAAATTTACCTTGTAAAGACTTTGCTTTTAGACTATAAAAACTCTCTACATCATTAAAGTGAAACTCCGCACCAAGCTCAACAAACCCTTGAAAATGAGTATCTAATCTTCTTCTTCCTATCTTGTCTCCTCCTGGAGTTGGCATATAACCTTCTCCAAACCTCGCCAACATAGGACCTAAAAGCATAATAGAGCCTCTAAGTTTAGCCCCTTCTTTTTTAAACTCTTCGGATTTAAGATAATCTAAATTAAGACTATCTGCCTTGAAGGTATAGTCCCCTTTTCCATTTTTAGTTACCTTAACGCCCAAGTCTCCTAATATACCAATTAGCTTATTAACATCTTGTATATCAGGTATATTTTTTATTCTTACTTCTTGATCTGTTAATAAAACGGCACATAATATTTGTAGAGCTTCATTTTTAGCTCCTTGGGGCGTAATTTCGCCTTGAAGTCTTTTACCGCCTCTGATTTGAAAAGCACCACTCATTATGATTTTCTTCTGTATTTATTGTTAGAATTATATTTTCTTCTATTATTTCCGTTATTATTCTGATGTTTGTTTTGATATTTAGGGTTGTTCTTGTTAGAGTTATAATAGATTTTACTCTTCTCTAAAGAATCTATCCCTGTTAAATCTAATCTATTTTCAGAAAGTTCCTTTAAATGGCGGAAGATAACGTCGTCTTGCACATGTTCTTTATTATAAACATTGTACGACTTTTTCATATTATTAGCAATTACCTCTATAAGAGCCTCTTTCTCATCACCATCTTCTAATTCTAAAGCTCTTTCTATAAGTTGCAAAATGCTTTTACCATAGAATTTATAGTCCCCTTGTAGCTTAGGATAATCCATCTTTTTAGGCTTCTGCTTGATTTCCTCTGGCGTAGGAAAAGGGTATGGTGCATCTACATCTAAATCGTAACCCGAAATGATATACAAATGGTCCCAAAGTTTGTGAGCGTAGTTTTCCTCATCTCGAAGTTGCGGATTTCTCTGCCCCATAAAATCAACAATAGCTTTGGCAACTTTATTTCTTTCTTCCTTGGTAGGAAGCGTCTTGCAATATTCTACAAGTTCTTGTATAATTCTCCCATACTCGGGTAATTGTAAGTTTGTCTTTTGGGTATTGTATTCCATTTCGCAAAGATAATGAAATTTTGTATTGATATAAATCTCTTTTTATGTCTTAGCTAGTTTATAAGCCGATGATTGGCTATTTTATCTATCATCTACGGAACTCTATTCGCTTTAACAAAAAAAGCTGATTCACAATTATTTTGAACCAGCTATTTAATTTAATTTTTAACTAGAAGCCTAAACCCTTCTCCGTGTACATTGATGATTTCGAGACCATCATCATCTTTAAGTAGTTTCCTTAGTTTAGCAATATATACATCCATACTTCTAGCGGTAAAATAGTTTTCTTTTTTCCATATTTTACGAAGTGCTAAATCTCTAGGCATAAAATCATTTCTGTGGAGACAAAGCAACTTCAAAAGCTCGTTCTCTTTTGGAGAAAGTTTATATTCTTTATCGTGTACTTTAAGCTGTCTCAACATAGAATCAAATTCTATATTGCTAATACTGAACTGTTCCTGACCTTCCTCTTCTAAAGAAGTACTTCTAGATAGAACAGCTTTTATTTTATAAAGTAATAACTCTGTATCAAAAGGTTTTGTTATGTAGTCGTCTGCTCCTAGCTGATAACCTTTCAAAATATCCTCTCTTAAATTTCGTGCCGTTAGGAAAATAATTGGTATATTTTTCCCTAATTTCTTAACATCTTCCGCTAAAGTGAAGCCGTCTTTTTTAGGCATCATAACATCAAATATACAAATATCAAAATCATTATTCGTATATTCTTTAAGACCTTCCTCGCCGTCTGTAGCAAGAGTAACTTCGAAGTTATTTATACTTAGATAGTCTTTAAGCACCGCTCCGAAACTTTGGTCATCTTCTACTAATAATATCCTGTTGCTCATAGCTTAATTTTTTATAATTAAATCATTGGAAGTTTTACAATAAAGGTACTTCCTTTTCCTTTTTGGGTTTCAACGCTTATTTGCCCTTTGTGAAGTTCTATTATTTTCTTAACATAGGAAAGCCCCAAGCCTTGACCTTTTACATTATGCACATTCCCTGTTTCTTCTCTAAAGAACTTCTCAAATATTTTGGTTTTATTTTGAGGCTCCATTCCCATACCTTTATCCGAAATTTCTATCACATAATAATTCCCCTCGTTACGGGTAGCAATTTTAATTTCAGGCTTATCTGGAGAATATTTATTCGCATTATCCAGCAGATTGATGAGCGTATTAGACAAATGGAACTCATCTACTTTTAGATTATAGCGCTCCGCCTTAAAATCTTCTGTAAGCGTTCCGCCTCTTTCGTTTACAATCAATCTAACAGAATTAGCAATATTTCTTATCAACTCCCTCAAATTGGTCTCTCGCAAGAAAAGTTTCATTTCGTTCCTCTCTAATTTTGACATATTGAGCACATTTTCCACCTGTTTTTTCATTCGGAGATTTTCTTGCTTTATGAGTCCAGAGTAATATTTTACTTTAATTGGGTCACTAGCTATTTTATCGTTCGCCAAAGAATCCGTAGCCACCGAAATTGTAGCTAAAGGTGTTTTGAACTCATGAGACATATTGTTAAGAAAGTCTGTTTTTACTTCTGCTATTTTTTTCTGTCTCAGCATATAGTTGATGGAAATAATGTAAATAAATACAATAGTTAAAAGAGAAAATATCGTTCCTAAAAGCAACGGCAAATTATTCCTTAATAAAGAATATTTTTTATCTGGAAAAACGAGGGACAAGGTATAGATAGGTTGTTCGTCTTTATCTGTAAAAAGAGGAAAGCTATAATTAACTACTTTAGATTGATTTTCAAGGTAAATTTCATCAGCAATAGTGGTTAGTTTTTTATTTTTATCTAGCACACCATAACCAAATTTAGCACTAATACCCATTTTTTGAAACTCCTTGGAGAGTACCGAATCTATCTCCTTACCACTTACTCTTTTATGTATAGGCAAGTTGCTTGCATTTAGTTTAGCAAAATCTCTGAAAGTAAAAGTATTATCATTGATATCTTTACTCAACTGTGCCGTGAGTAGCTCCGTTGTACGTCCTGCTCCTTTCAAACGATAAATACCTTCATCAGCATAGACTTTAACCCTTTCCAAAGTATCTCCCTTAGAGGAAACTGGTATTTTCTGAGGTTCTATAATACTTCTACTAAAGGAAATGAGTTTTTTATCCGCCGAATCTTGTACTTGCCTAATGATATTTAGAGTAGGTTTGTTTTTATCCTCATTTATAGAGGCTTGAAAGCCTTCATATTCTTTTAGATATTTATCTATTTCAATATTAGAAATATCTTGTGTCGAGCGTTCTAAAACCTTCTGCACCCTACCTGCAAATTCCTCTTCAATAGAACTATAATATTCCTTAAGCCAATAAAATTGAAAACTGACGAACACCAATAGAGAAATCGTCATCAAAATAGATATAATAGGAATAAATTTGTTACGCACTTTTCAGGTTATTTTTCAGATGTTAAAATTAAATATTTCTTATCAACAAAAAAACAATAAAACTCGTTTTTTAGAAATTTTATCTTAAAAACGAGTTTTTTAACAGATTATTATGAGTTTCGCACCTCTAACTTTCTTGTTCTAGCAAATTTTCATCTATAAAGTATTGTATAATCGCTTTTTTCATCAGAATACTTTGCTCATTAGGTTTTAGCTCGGGTAAAGGCTCTAGCTCCTCGTAGTGAGGCCAACCTTCCACATCGTACTCTTTAAATTTATAATAACCAAACGGCTCCAACAGCCTACACACCGCTATATGGAGAAGATTTAGTTTATCATCTTTGGTATATTTTTGTTTTCCACCACCCAATTCCTGAACGCCTATAAGAAATAACATCGTTTCCAATGGCGGATTTTGTTCACTCTGAAAATGCTCTACAAAAAACTGTTCCACCCTACTCCAAAGCTCTTGTTCTGTAGCCATAATTTAATATTTTGTTGTCTTTATTACGCGTGCAAAGTTACCTTTTTTCACTAAAAATCCATTCAAATAATGAATAAATGAGATTTTGTTATATTTGAAGACTAAAAATTATCGGAAAAATGAAAAAATATTTTTTTCTATCACTATCTCTTTTTTTAACCTCGTTGGGATATGCACAAAAAGGTAAATACTACCAACAACACGCTAGCTACAATATGGATATAGATGTAGATGTTAATAACTACACTTACCACGGCAAGCAGTCCATTACTTATACCAACAATTCTCCTGATGAGCTAAAGGAAGTTTACTTTCATCTCTATTGGAATGCCTTTAAACCAAACTCTATGATGGATGAAAGAGTGAGAAACCAAGGCGATAATGCCGATAAAAGACTGGTAGAAAAAAATAAAGCAGGAAAAGTAGTTTCTAGATTAGCTTCTATTCCCGAAGGGAAAGAAGGCAACCAAAAAGTAAATTGGATTAAACAAAATGGAAAAGAACTCCAGTTTGAAGTTCAGGGAACCATTATGAAAGTTTATCTAAATCAACCTATAAAGCCAAACTCTACGACAACATTCACTATGGATTGGAACGCTAATATCCCTTATCAAATCCGAAGAGCAGGAAGACAAAACCGAGAAGGTGTAGAAATGACCATGACCCAATGGTATCCCAAACTAGCGGAATACGACTACGATGGCTGGGCAACTTTTGATTATATTGGGAGAGAATTTCACGCTCCTTTTTCGGATTATAACATCAATATCAAAATAGACCCTAGCTATGTTATAGGTGCTGGTGGAACACTTACAAACCCTACCGAAGTTAAAGGCTACTCTTTGCAATCTAAACCTAAAACAGATGCTAATGGTAAAGCAACTTGGAATTGGACAGCAAAGAATATTCTAGACTTTGCTTGGGCAGCAGACCCAGATTATTCCGTAGAAGAATTTATCGTACCTGATGGGCCAAAAGTCTATTTCGTTTATCAAAAAAATGAAAAAACCGAATACTGGAAACAAGCCAAACCTTATGTTAATAAGTTTTTTCAAATCATGAATGCTAACTTCGGTCGCTATGTGTACCCTAGCTATTCGTTCGTTCAAGGTGGCGATGGTGGTATGGAGTATGGTATGTGTACTATGATATTAGGAGAAGCCAAAAGTTTAGAAAGCCTAGTTGGGCTAATGGCTCACGAAGGTGCACACTCTTGGTATCAGCAGATGTTAGCAACCAACGAAAGTACCACACCTTGGCTAGACGAAGGTTTTACTTCTTACGCCGAAGACTTTGCTATGTATCAGCTTTTCCCTCCTAAAGAGGCTTGGCCAAACCCTTTTGTAGGTGCTTTAGATGGTTATAGAAAGTTTGTAAAAACAGGAAAAGAAGAACCTGCTGTTTGGTTTGCTGACCATCACGACGACGGCACAGCCTACTCCGTAGCGTCCTATACTAAAGGAGAACTTTTTCTTGTTCAGCTAGGCTATATTATGGGAGAAGATCTCCTAAAAACAACACTACTAAAATACTATGATGAATGGCATCTAAAACACCCTACCGATAGAGATTTTCTCCATATTGCTCAAAAAATATCTGGTATGGATTTAAAATGGTTTAAACACTACTGGATTAACACTACCAAAACCATAGACTATGCCATAAAAGAAGTAAAATACAATACTAATTCTACCACCATTACTTTAGTAAACAAAGGCGGAGTTCCCATGCCTATAGATTTTGGAGTACTTACCAAAGATAAAAAGATAACCTCTTACCATATCCCATTAAATATGATGAGAACTCCTAAAAAGTCAGATTTTTTAGGAAAGTTCACTACCTTAGATTATTGGAATTGGACTTCCTTAGAATATACTTTTGAAATACCTTTTACTAAAGACCAAATTTCTGCTCTAGGTATTGATTTTTCACAGAGACTGGCAGATGTAAATCCAGAAGATAACTTTTTAGAAGTAAAATAATTTCTCTGCTGAAAAATAATCACCATTATGAAAACCATTGTAGTCAACATAGGAAATACCAATATCCGTTTTGGTTTATTTAATAATGAGGAATGTAACCTCTCGTGGGTCATCAATACTAAGCCCTACCGAACTAAAGACGAACTCTTTGTCCAGTTTTTGATGCATTATCAATCTTACAACATAAAGCCCAAAGAAATAGACCAACTGATAATAGGCTCTGTTGTACCACAGATGACCAACGACATTGTAAGGGCATTAGAAAAGATACACCAGCTAAAGCCTATTTTGGTAGACAGGAATACCCCTTCTGAAGTTGAACCAAAATCCAAGCAAATGGGTACCGACATCTATGCAAATTTAGTTGCAGCTCATCACCTTTACCCTAATAAATCTAAAATAATTTTTGATTTTGGAACAGCTCTTACGGCTAGTTGTATTTCTCACAATGGCGAAACTTTAGGAGCTATTATTGCTCCTGGAATTATCACCTCTCTCAAGAGTTTAATACAGGATACTGCACAGCTCCCAGAAATAGAACTACAAGCACCTAAATCCGTTCTAGGATTAGATACTGTAAGTTGTATGCAAAGCGGTATGGTGTATGGATATCTAGGTATGGTAGAAGGTTTTATAGAAAGAATTAACCGAGAAATAGGAGAAGATGCTCTTGTGATAGCTACAGGTGGGGTTTCTCATGTCTATAAGCCTTTATCAGACAAAATCCATATAGCCGATAGGTTGCATACCCTTAAAGGTCTTTATTTTCTTGGAAAAGCTCTCTCTTAAGAGTTTCTACCTCTTCTTTTTGGGAAGCATATTTTTCTTGTAAAGCCGAGCCTTCTCCCATTCTTCGGTAGTACTCTAGTGCTTTATCAGCAAATTGTTTTCTATTGAAGTCTGGTGCATCTGGTATTTGAGGAAATATTTTATGGAATAAAGTTTCGTAATAGGCTTGAAACTCTCTTTCATTTTTATCCTCTACCAATGTTTCCTGTGCCTTTTGTCTTACATGTAGCATCTCATGAGCCAAAAGGTTAAGGACTAAATTAAAATCAAAATTAAAAAGATTTTTAGGTATTTTCACTTTCTGTGGCTGGGACAGTTCTCCCTCCGTCGTAAGTACAATAGACCTAGCGTCCATCTCCTCTCTAAAATCAAATCCTGCAAAATTAAAATGCTCTAAACCAAAAGCTCTAACCGCAAAAGATGCCGCATCTAAAATTTGCCCATGGCTTTTATAAGCATCTATGTGAAATTCTACTTTATTTAAGTCCATTCTTGTTTCTTATACTTATTAGAAAAAAGCCTTATCAAAATATTTTGATAAGACCTTTGTTTATTTTAGAACTCTATATTCACTTCTAATTTTTCAGCTAAGAGCTTGGATATTTTTAGTTTTAGAGGTTCTATATCTATATTTTCCATTGCATCATTTGCAAAGGCGTAAAGCAATAATGCCTGTGCCTCATTTTTAGAAATTCCTCTAGCACGAAGGTAGAACAAAGCATCTTCATTTAGCTGCCCTACCGTACAACCGTGAGAACATTTTACATCGTCTGCAAAAATCTCCAACTGTGGTTTAGAATCTATCGTAGCACCCTCGCTTAGTAAAATATTATTATTCTGCTGATAAGCATTGGTTTTTTGAGCTATTTTATCTACAAATACTTTCCCATTAAACACTCCGTGAGCATTATCCTTAAATACTCCTTTGTAGTTCTGATAGCTTTCGCAATTAGGCTGATTATGGTGTACTGCAGTATGATGGTCAACTAACTGGTCTTTACCAATAATGGTAATTCCATTCATAAAAGAGTTGATATTTTCTCCTTCCTGAATAAAATCTAAATTATTACGCACCAACTTCCCTCCGAAAGAGAAAGTATTTACCGTAGCTAAGCTATCCCTCTCTTGCTTCACAAAAGTATGGTCTACCAGATACGAAGTATCTGTATCGTTCTGTAACTTATGCCAATCTGCTTTAGCGTTAGGTTTAGTAAAAATTTCAGTAAGACTATTGGTAAAGGTAAACGAATCATCAAAATTATGATGACTTTCTATCACTTCTATCTGGCTACCAGCTTCTACCACCAATATATTTCTCGGATTATAGAACGTATTTTCTGATTGATTTTGTGAAATATAGAAAATATGTATAGGCTTTTCTACCACCGTATTTTTAGGCACATAAAGTGCTACTCCCGAATGAGCGAATGCCAAATTAAGATTTGGAAACGCCCAACTCTCGTTAGCAATAGTATTAAAATAAGCACGGAACAAAGCCTCATTCTCTCCATTAGAAAGTGCCTCGTCTAAGGCAAGTACTTTAATATCTTTATCCGAAATCTTAGAAAGCTCTGGACGCCATTTCCCGTTAACTAGCACTACCCAATCAAAATCTTCTTCTCCTAGACGCAATGCTTTCAGTTCCTCTTCAGAAATATGATGTTCTTCTTGTGGTAAAAACTGATATTGTTTTTCTATAATTTCTTTTAGATTGGTATATTTATATTCCTCATCTTTTTTGGAAGGAAAACCTTTGCTTAAGAATCGTTCCAAAGCATTTAATTTATCCCCCGAAAGTGAAGAAGAATGTGTTTTAATGTTCTCAAATAATGACATAAAAATCTTTTTTGACTAATTAAGTAAGACTGTTGTGCCTTACCATTTATTTTTATATTGATAAACCTACTAATAGATTTACACAACTTATAAACTTTTAAAAGTTTTGGATTGATTAGAGTAGCCAATCGTACCCTTTCTCCTCTAACTCCAGTGCTAAAGTTTTATCTCCTGTTTTAATAATCTTACCGTCCGCCAATACGTGTACAAAATCTGGCTGAATGTAGTTAAGCAATCTCTGATAATGAGTGATTAGAAGCACGGCATTTCCCTCATTTTTGAAATGATTAACCCCTTCGGACACAATTCTTAACGCATCAATATCTAGCCCCGAATCGGTTTCATCTAAGATGGCCAGTTTAGGATTAAGCATCATCATTTGGAAAATCTCGTTTCTTTTCTTTTCTCCTCCAGAGAAACCCTCGTTAAGAGAACGAGAAAGAAAATCTTTCTTTATCCCTAAAAGCTCGGATTTTTCACGGATAAGTGCCAACATTTCTTTCGCAGGCATATCCTCCAGTCCGTTAGCCTTTCTGGTTTCGTTGATGGCTGCCTTGATGAAATTGGTTACCGAAACCCCCGGTATCTCTACTGGATACTGGAACGAAAGGAAAATCCCCTTATGAGCTCTCTCTTCTGGAGCATCTTCTACTATATTTTCCCCTTCAAAAAGGATTTCTCCATCGGTAACTTCGTAGTCTTCCTTTCCTGCAATTACAGAAGAAAGGGTAGATTTCCCAGCTCCGTTAGGTCCCATAATGGCGTGTACCTCGCCTGGTTTTATTTCTAAGTTAATCCCTTTAAGGATTTCCGCTCCGTCCTCTATCCTAGCATATAAGTTTTTTATATTTAACATTTCTATATATAATTTTATTTATTGTTAATTTTTATATTGGTTATCTCGTAGCCCATATTCTCAACCGCCTTCTTGGCCACATTATGGTCTTGCTCTCCACCACCAGCTCCAGAAACCCCTAGACTCCCAATCAGCTCCCCATCTTTCCAAACGGGTACGCCTCCTCCTAAAAGTAGAAGCTCTGGCAAAGTATTTAAGTTTTGTGCCGTAGGATTACTGGCTGCCTTCTGCATCAACTCAAAACTAGGGGTTTTGGTGGAAAGCGAAGTATAAGCCTTTCTCCTAGAGGCTTCGGTATTATGAGGTCCTACTTGGTCGCCTTTCAATAATAAAAGACTTACCCCCGAATTGTTTAGGACTGCTACGGATACCTTTTTACCTAATTTACGAGCTTCTATGTGGGCTTGCTTTGCCAGTTCTAAAGCTCCCTCTTGATTGAGCGAAGTCCCTTGTTCGGTATATTGTGCTAAAGAAAACTGAACCAACAATAAACCTACTAAAACCATTATACTTTTTTTCATAATCTGCAATATTGAAGTAAGGATTAACTTTTCTAATGAGCTTCTGCTCTTTGTTTTAGTTCCCTCTATAAGTAGAATATCCGTAAGGGCTTAAGGTAATAGGTACATGATAGTGGCTGTTGTCCTTTAGCTCAAAAACAACCTCTACAAACGGATAAAAACTCTGCTGCCCTAACTTCTCAAAATACGGTGTAGTATGATAGGTAAGTTTGTATATCCCCTGATGGCTTACTCCTTTTTCTTCTTTTAGAAAATTCTTAATCCTCCCGTTTTCATCTGTTACCTTTTCATCTACCTTTACCCAAACACCATTTTTATTTTGTTTAGACAAGGTAATGCTTACTCCTGGAGCTGGTTTTCCTTGAGTAATGTCTAAAATATGACTAGACAACTGATACTTGACTTCTTGTGCGAAAAGAATTCCCGTAAATAGGAATGCTAACCATAACGCTACTTTTTTCATAATGTAATGTTTTAATTTAATTTTTGTTTATTTAATTATCATCGTCTTTCCTATCCTAATTTCCCACAGAAATCAGCTTTAAATCTAGTAGTTTCTTCACTACTACTACCCCATCATAATCTTCGGCAAAGCCCTCCGCTTTTTTGGTATCTTTTTCTAAAACCAAATTTGCCTTTACAGGAAAGTAAGGTGTCTTTTTATCCTTTACTATTGCTTCATATCTCTTCTGTAACTCGCCCGAAGGGTCTTCTATCCAATAGACTTTAGCCGAATTGGCTGGTCTGAAAGAGCTCACCTCGTGCCCTATGATGAGGAAGCCCTCCACGGGAGTTGGGGTAAAGTGGTAATCATCGTTAGAAAGTTGTTCTAACTCATAAGTATGAGCATTAGCTCCTGTGTTTTTCTCCTTTTTATCGTTTAAAAGGACTAACTTACCTTCTTCCCTTTGATAATATTGAGTAGCCTTGTCATTGTTAGAAGATAACGCATAAATCCCCGTGGAAGCATCTACGGTGTAGGAGCCTTCTTCGGTGAAATATTCATTTTTACCTAAGTAATAGTCGGTTTTATCAAAGGTTTGGTCTGGAGCCAAAGTAATGGTGGTAAAAATACCCTCGCAATCGGCACAAGGGAGTACGCCTTGATACATTTCATCTGGTGTAGAGATTATAGTATCTATGGCTTGCCCTTCGGCGGGGTGATTTTGGGCTGTTTTTTCGGATTTATTACAAGCCCCAAAAGACAATAGCCCCAAGGCTAAAATACCGTTTATGATGTACTTTCTCATTTTGATTTTTTAGGTCTAAGTTATCTTTTGTCTTCTATCCCAAATGCAATCCAGCGTGTTTGTTCAAAATCTAGTTTAATCCGCTTTTTGGCTTCGCTATAAAGTTTGTCTAAGGCACTTATCTCTTTATTAAGGGCCTCTGTTTTAGATTTTAAATCTGCTTTGAGCTTCTCTTGTTCGGTATTCAGAACCTCTATTTTGTCTTTTAGAGTTTGCATCTGGCTGATGTAGTCGTCATCTAGCTTTTTAGGAAGGTCTGACTTGTTCTGTGTCATAGCATCTAGCATCAATTTTACTTTTGTGATGCGTTCTGCGTAAGATTTTGTTGCCATATCTTTATATTTTATAATTTGTTTCTCTATTTCTTCTTTATTTTTACGAAATCTATCTACCTTTTATTTTAGGACTGATGATTTATCAATAAACCTTCTTTCTTTTGCTTTAAGGAAGATAGCTTTTCTTTTCGGGAATATACCTTTTGAGGTTTCCTATCTTCCTTTTTTTTCTGGGCAGATGGGTTTCGTTCTATCCAACCTTGCTTTTCAAAAAGGGCTTGTACCTCTTTACCTTTTAGAAATTGATAGAACTCTAAGGCTTTAGGATTAGCCTCTCCGTAGGCTGTAAGAGCTATCCCACAATCTCTATAAGTGGTATATCTATCTTCCAAAGATACAAAATCAGCACTCCCGTTGTTATTTTTTTGCCAAATATTCCAAGAAACCCAGATATCTATGCTAGGGTCTTTCGCCCAAAAACTTTGAGCCTGTCCGCTATTTTCAGCAAATAGGACAATGTTTTTTCTAATCTTCCTTAGCACCTCTATATCTTGTGTTTTCCCCGCAATATCTTCCCATACTCCCGTAAGTCCTGCCCCATTAACTACCATTATTCTAAGTTCGGGTTTCATTAAATCTTTTAAAGTTTTAATGTTCTTAGGATTTCCTTTTCTTACGATAAGCCCAGATTTCCTCAAATAAAGAGGATAAACGGTCTGCTGCTGCACATTTCCTAACTCTGAAATGAACTGGGTCATCATAAACTCTGCTCCACTATAAATTAAATGGGCATTGTTTCGTGCCTTATCTTTCCATTGCGAAAATGGACCTTTGGTTACCTTAATATTTAGGTTATTTCTTTTAGCAAAGATTTGTGCCGCCTCATTTATGGGTGCATAAGGACCGCCTGGACCATAAACATAAAGCGTATCCGCCTGTGCCATCACTCTGATACAAGTTGCTAGATAGATAAACAGAAGCCATTGTTTCATAAACTCATCGGTGTTATTTTCGTCCCTTTATACTAGGTGTTTCAATGGTTTGGGGAGCTTCCCTAAGGTTAGCTCCTCTACCCTACACTCCCTTCTAAGCTAATTTCTAGGAGTTTTTGGGCTTCTATGGCAAACTCCATCGGGAGTTTGTTAAGTACCTCTTTGCTAAATCCGTTTACGATAAGGGCGATGGCCTTTTCGGTGTCTAAACCTCTTTGGTTACAGTAGAAAATCTGGTCTTCGCCTATTTTGCTGGTGGTAGCCTCGTGTTCTAGCTGTGCCGAAGGGTCTTTAATTTCAATATAAGGGAAGGTGTGAGCACCACATTCGTTCCCCATCAAAAGGGAGTCGCACTGGGAGAAATTTCTAGCTCCCTTTGCTGATGGCATTACTTTTACCAATCCTCTGTAAGAATTGTTGGATTTCCCTGCGGAAATTCCTTTAGAGATGATGGTAGATTTGGTATTCTTCCCGATGTGTATCATCTTCGTCCCTGTGTCTGCCCACTGATGATTGTTGGTTACGGCAATAGAATAAAATTCTCCGATAGAATTATCGCCCTTCAAAATACAGCTAGGGTATTTCCAAGTTACCGCCGAGCCTGTTTCTACTTGCGTCCAAGAGATTTTAGCGTTTTTCTCACAAAGCCCTCTCTTAGTAACGAAGTTAAATACGCCTCCTTTACCACTTTCGTCCCCAGGATACCAGTTTTGAACGGTAGAATACTTAATTTCTGCACCTTCCATCGCGATAAGCTCTACCACCGCAGCGTGGAGCTGATTTTCATCTCTAGAAGGGGCAGTACAGCCTTCCAAATAAGACACATAACTTCCCTCATCTGCTACTACTAAAGTTCTTTCAAACTGCCCTGTTCCCGCTTGGTTGATACGGAAATAAGTGGAAAGTTCCATAGGACATTTTACGCCTTTAGGTATATAACAGAAAGAACCATCTGAAAATACCGCCGAGTTAAGTGCCGCATAGAAATTATCACCTCTTGGCACTACTTTACCAATATACTTTTTAACCAAGTCAGGATACTCCTGTATCGCCTCTGATATGGAACAAAAGATAATACCTTTCTCTTTCAAAGTTTCTTGGAAAGTAGTCTTTACCGAAACGGAATCCATCACCACATCTACGGCAACACCTGTAAGCCTCTTCTGCTCATCTAAAGAGATGCCTAGCTTCTCAAAAGTTTTTAATAACTCTGGGTCTACCTCATCTAGGCTTGCTAATTCTGGTTTCTTTTTAGGAGCGGCATAATATTTTATGGCTTGGAAGTCTGGCTTTTCATACTTCACATTCGCCCAGTCTGGCTCTTCCATTTTTTGCCAAATACGGAAAGACTCCAGCCTCCATTCTGTCATCCATTCTGGTTCATTTTTCTTTGCCGAAATCTGACGAATAATATCTTCGTTAAGCCCCGTAGGAAAATCTTCGTATTCTATATCTGTATAAAATCCGGCTTCGTATTCTTTATTTTTAAGGTCTTCCCTTAAATCGTCTTCTGTATATTTCATTATTTAATGTTTAAAATTTAAAGTTCAAGGTTCAAAATTCAAGGTTTAAGGTTTACTAAAACTCAAAGTTGAAACCCTTACTTTCTACTTATTTCTTTTCTACTTAAATTTAGTTCCTGACATTTCACTATTCTTTAAATATTTTATAAAAGCACTTATTTTCTTACTTAAAAGTAAGGTTTTATTTTTTAAATCTTCAAAGGTTTTATCATTAACAAAATTTCTATCTTTTAGTCTATATAGCTGCGAACGTACTTCTCCACAAGATGCCTTTGCTACAGATAAAAACTGTAGAAATTCTCTATTCCCGTTTCGTTCAAAGCCTTCTGCAATATTATCCATAATGGAACCCGATGCTCCGTCTATCTGATTAGCAAGTCTAAAGTTGTTCTTCAAAGGAGTTTCTTCTATAATTACAAATATATCTTGGCACAAGGCTCTAGATAACTGCCATATTTCTAAGTCTTCAAAAGTTTTGATGTTTGACATATCTTCTGGAACTATAATATCCTGCATATAATTTTACAACTTCCTTACTCCTTTGAATTCTTAAACCTTGAACCTATAAACCAATTATAGCGAAAAACTCTCTCCACAACCACAAGTTCTAGCAGCATTAGGATTATTAAAAACAAATCCTTTTCCGTTAAGACCTCCAGAATATTCCAAAGTTGTCCCTGCTAAATAGAGAATTGATTTTTTGTCTATTACTATTTTAATTCCGTTATCTTCAAAGATTTGGTCTGTATCTGTGGTCTGATTATCGAATTTCAACACATATTCTAACCCTGAACAGCCTCCACTCTTAACGCCTACCCTAATGAAATCTTCACTAGGATTAAACCCATCTTCTGCCATAAGCTGAACAGCTTTATCTTTAGCTTGGTCTGATACTTTTATCATTGTGTTTATTTAGAATGATTTTCGCCAACAAAAATACAAACTAATTTATGGACTGACAAAAATCATTTTTCCTTTTTGCCTATTACTTTGATTGATGTTTTCTTAAAATTCAGATTACTAAAATAAAAAAACCTAACCCGCTTGTTATAAATAGCTAGGTTAGGCTGTTCTATTTTAAACTATCCCTAATTGGAGTTTAATCATTTAGTTTTAGTACCGCCATAAATGCCGATTGTGGAACTTCTACTCTTCCTATCTGCTTCATTTTCTTTTTACCTTCCTTCTGCTTCTCTAAGAGTTTTCTTTTTCTTGAAATATCTCCTCCATAACATTTTGCTGTAACGTCTTTTCTTAAGGCTTTTATGGTTTCTCTAGCAATAACTTTAGTCCCTAAGGCTGCTTGTACTGCTATATCAAACTGTTGTCTAGGAATAAGTTCTCTCAGCTTCTCACACATTTTTTTACCAATACCATAGGCATTATCTTGGTGTATGAGAGAAGACAATGCGTCTACCATATCCCCGTTGATAAGAATATCCATCTTAACCAATTTAGAAGCACGGAAACCTATTGGGTGATAATCAAAAGAAGCATAGCCTTTAGAAATGGATTTTAATCTGTCATAGAAATCAAAAACTACCTCTGCAAGAGGCATATTAAAGACAAGCTCTACTCTATCGGAAGTTAGATAACTTTGATTAACAATTTCTCCTCGTTTTTCTATACATAGTGTCATTACCGCTCCTACGAAATCGGATTTGGTAATGATAGAAGCTTTAATATAAGGTTCTTCTACTCTATCCATTACCGTTGGGTCCATCATTTCCGAAGGATTATTGATAAGGATTGGCACTTCCGGTTCTTTCTTGCTATATCCGTGATAGGATACATTGGGAACCGTAGTGATAACATTCATATTGAACTCTCTATCTAACCTTTCCTGAACAATTTCCATATGGAGCATACCTAAGAATCCACATCTAAAACCAAATCCTAAAGCCGCTGAACTTTCTGGTTCAAAAACTAAAGAAGCATCATTTAACCTAAGTTTTTCTAAGGAGGTTCTTAACTCTTCAAAATCCTCACTTTCTACTGGATAAATCCCAGCAAAAACCATTGGTTTCACCTCTTCAAAACCTTCTATCGGAGCAGTAGCAGGATTTTCTACACTTGTAATAGTATCTCCCACTTTAACCTCTCTGGCATCTTTAATCCCAGAAATAATATAGCCTACATCTCCACACTTGATTTCTTGTTTTGGCTGTTGTTTTAGTTTTAATGTCCCTACCTCATCTGCCTCGTAGGTTTTATCGGTAGCCATAAACTTAACTTTCTCGCCTTTTCTTATCTTGCCATTAACTACCTTAAAATAGGCTTCTATCCCTCTAAAAGGGTTATAAACGGAATCAAAAATTAGGGCTTGTAGCGGAGCATCTGGCTCTCCCTTAGGAGCTGGTATCCTTTCCACAATTTGCTCTAAAAGCTCGTGTACACCTTCTCCTGTTTTCCCTGAAACTCTTAGAACATCTTCGTACTCGCACCCCAATAAGTTCATTATTTCATCTGTAACCTCTTCTGGGTTTGCAGACGGCAAGTCAATTTTGTTAAGTACTGGGATAATCTCCAAATCATTTTCTAATGCCAAATAAAGATTAGAAATTGTTTGTGCTTGAATGCTTTGTGCCGCATCTACAATCAGTAATGCCCCCTCACACGCTGCTATAGACCTAGACACTTCGTAGGAAAAATCCACATGCCCCGGTGTATCAATAAGGTTAAGAACATATTTTTCACCCTTATACTCATAGTCCATTTGTATGGCGTGAGATTTTATGGTAATTCCTCGCTCTTTCTCCAAATCCATATCGTCTAGGGTTTGGGCTTGGAGTTCTCTTTGTGTTACTGTATTGGTATATTCTAAAAGCCTATCTGCCAAGGTAGATTTACCGTGGTCTATATGGGCTATAATGCAAAAGTTTCTTATATTCTTCATGAAAACGAATTCGTAGTCTGCAAAGATATTGATTTATATCAATTTTCTCAAAAAAAGTGGCCATACTATCACAGCCTACCTATCCTTCTAGTTTAATTTTATCACCGCTATACTTAGGCTCTACCCCTAATAATAAATCGTAAAAGACTTTTACCCTTGCAAAGTATTCTCTGACTTGGGTTTTAAACCCTGCATAGGCATTCACATCTTGAGCATTGTATCCATAAGCCTCTAAGCCGTTTTTTCTAGCTAAATAAACTGCTCGTTCGTTATGAAATTTTTGTGAAATGATGATGAATGTCTTTTGTCCAAAGATATCTTCTGCTCTCACCACAGAATCTAGCGTTCTAAACCCCGCGAAATCTTGGTAAATATGATTTTCGGGAATGCCGTGAGCCATTAAATCTAGCTTCATATCTTCGGTTTCGTTGTAGTCTTTACGAGAATTGTCTCCACTTACAATAAAATACTGCACTTTGCCATTTTTATAAAGCTCCGCTGCCGCATCTATTCTGTATTTAAAGTAATAGTTAGGAATACCGTTTTGGAGATATTTACTCGTTCCCAAAACAAGTCCAACTTTTTTAGTTGGCACATCAGAAATATTGCTAAAAATATAGCTTTCGGATTGGCTTTTAATAATATAATTACACCACAATATTACTGCTACTACACTAACAATAGATAAAACACTTGTAATCAATAAAACTCTCCCTAGTTTTTTCATCTACTTAAAACTCTAGTCCGTTAGGAAAGGCTTTTCTTCTGAACAAAAACAATATACTCACCCCAACTGTAATAGCAGCGTCTGCCACATTGAAGATATATTTAAAAAACTGAATTCTAGTCCCTCCAATTACAGGGTAATGTTCTGGCACACACCAATCAATCATATCAAAATGAAACATATCTACCACACAACCTTTCATAAAATGAGAATAACCTTGCCCAAAAGCAGTGATATGAGAAACCCCATCGTAGCCTATCCATCGTCCTATACTATCATCAAACACAGTTCCTGTATTGAAGATAAGGCCATAGAACATACCATCTATTAAGTTCCCTATCGCTCCTGCAAATATCATTGCCATAGGTATAAGTCTGTAATTAGATACTCCCTCTTTAATCCATTTTTTAAAGATATGAACCATCACTCCAATAAGAACCACTCTAGTAATTACCAAAAAATATTTACCAATAAGCCCTCCGAACTGTAAACCATATGCCATACCTGGATTTTCTACAAAGGTTAATCTAAAGCCTGGCAAAACTCTCACAGATTCGTTAAGTTCAAAATTAGTTTTAATATAGATTTTGGAGAGTTGGTCTAAAAGCAATACCAAAATGGTTACGAATACTATCTTCTTCATTTATATTTTATTTAATCAAAAATGCCGTGTATCACAAAAAAGATTTCTTGTGATACACAGCTAGTGTTTAACTTTTCTGCAATTACCGTTGCATATTTTTAGCCTCTATGCTTAAAGTGGCGTGAGGCACAGCTTTCAGTCTTTCCTTACCTATTAAGTTACCTGTAACTCTACAAATTCCGTAGGTTTTGTTTTCTATTCTAACAAGAGCATTCCTAAGGTCTCTGATAAATTTCTCCTGTCTTACCGCAAGAATAGCGTTTTGTTCTTTGCTTAAAGTTTCTGCCCCTTCTTCAAAAGCCTTAAATGTAGGCGAGGTATCATCTGTACCATTATTTTGGTTATTGATAAAGTTTTGTCTAATCAACGCCAAATCTTTCTCTGCCTTTTCTATTTTACTTTCTATGAGTTCTTTAAACTCTTTCAAATCGGCATCACTATATCTTTGTCTTTCTCGTTCCATAATAACAAAATATGATTAAGTGTTTAATTTCTATCTATACTCACCGTAAACTTCACTTCGTCTATTTCTAGCTCATCACCTGCGTTTAATGCCTCTACAACTTCTATTTTTTCAGAAAGCACCTCCGAAGCGATATACTGCTCGTTGTTCAAAATTTCCTGCAAATATGGACAATCTTGTGTTAACTGTATTTTAATTTTATCTGTGAGCTCAAACTCTTTTTCTTTTCTAAGGTTCTGAATACGATTGATAAACTCCCTAGCTACACCTTCGGACCTAAGCTCGTCGGTTATCGTTAAATCTAACGCTACTGTGATTTTACCTTCGCTAGCTACCGTCCAACCTGGAATATCTTTAGTCGATATTTCCACATCTTCTAGGCAAATCTCATAAGCTCCAACCATTACCTTACCTTCCTTCTCCAAAGTGGAAATTTGAGCATTATCAAACGCTGAAATCTCTTGGGCTACCGTCTTCATATCTTTACCCAATTTAGGACCTAAAGTCTTAAAGTTCGGCTTTATTTGTTTTACGATAAGTCCCTCTGCCTCTTTATCATTGATGATTTGCAGCTCTTTTACATTCACCTCTTGTTTGATTAAGTCCGAAACAGCCACAATCTGCTCTTCCGTTTTCTTATCTAGAACAGGCACCATTACTTTCTGCAATGGCTGTCTTACCTTGATATTTTCTTTCTTTCTTAGTGAAAATACCATAGAGGTAATCTGTTGTGCTAAGTGTGTTTTTTCTACTAAATTGATGTCTATCGCACCTTCATTAGCTACAGGGAAATCCGTAAGATGCACGCTTTCTGCCGTATCTCTTTGGGTCACTTTATTCAAGTCTTGATAAAGCCTATCCATAAAGAATGGAGCGATTGGTGCTGATATTTTCGCCACTGTTTCTAAACAAGTGTAAAGTGTTTGATAAGCCGAAATTTTATCTTCAGTATAATCTCCTTTCCAGAAACGACGGCGACAAAGCCTTACATACCAGTTACTCAAATTATCATTAACAAAGGTATTGATGGCTCTAGCGACTTTGGTTGGCTCGTAATCGTTATAGAACTCGGTAACTTCTTTTACTAATATATTAAGTTCCGAAAGAATCCAACGGTCTATCTCTGGTCTGTTTTCTACTTCCTTCTCGGCATATTTAAAGCCATCTACATTGGCGTAAAGTGCAAAGAATGAATAAGTATTGTAAAGTGTTCCGAAGAACTTTCTTCTCACCTCATCTACACCATCAATATCAAATTTAAGGTTTTCCCAAGGGTTTGCATTGGAAATCATATACCATCTGGTGGCGTCTGGACCGTACTTCGCTAAAGTATCAAATGGGTCTACCGCATTGCCCAATCGTTTAGACATTTTTTGTCCGTTTTTGTCTAGCACAAGACCATTGGACACCACATTTTTGTACGCCACAGAGTCAAAAACGCTAGTTGCAATGGCGTGTAGCGTGTAGAACCAACCACGAGTTTGGTCTACTCCTTCCGCGATAAAGTCCGCCGGGAATGCCTTGTTCTGCTCTATGAATTCCTTATTTTCAAAAGGATAGTGTAGCTGTGCATAAGGCATCGCCCCAGAATCAAACCAAACATCTATCAAGTCAGATTCTCTTCTCATCGGTTTACCCGTTTCGGACACTAGCACCACCTCGTCCACAATATTTTTGTGTAAATCTATCTTAGCATAGTTTTCTTCACTCATATTCCCTATTTCAAAATCTTTGAAAGGGTTTTCCGCCATCACTCCTGCTGCTACGGACTTGTTGATTTCATTTACCAACTCTTCTACCGAACCTATGATTTTCTCTTCCTTTAGGTCTTCTGTTCTCCATATCGGCAACGGGATTCCCCAATATCTAGAACGAGAGAGGTTCCAATCGTTTACATTTTCTAGCCAGTTGGCAAAACGCCCCTCTCCAGTAGCTTTCGGCTTCCAGTTGATTTCTTTATTTAGTTCTACTAGACGCTCTTTAACCGAAGTCATCTTAACAAACCAAGAGTCTAGCGGATAGTACAACACTGGCTTATCTGTTCTCCAACAATGAGGATAAGAGTGGAGGTATTTCTCTACCTTAAATGCTTTATTTTCTGTTTTAAGGAGGATTGCCATTTCTACGTCCCAAGATTTCTCTGGAGCAGCACCATTATCGTAATATTCATTTTTGATGTATTTACCACTAAATAGCTCTGGCACCGCCTCTCCTTTAACAAATTTCCCTTGTAAATCTACTAAAGGCACTAGGTTATCGTTTTCATCTTTGATGAGCATCGGAGGTATTCCGTTTTCTTTTGCGACACGGGCGTCATCAGCACCAAAGGTAGGTGCAATATGTACTATCCCTGTCCCGTCCTCTGTGGTTACAAAATCCCCTACAATCACACGGAAGGCTTGGTCTGGATTTTCGTATGGTAAAAACCACGGCACCAACTGTTCGTATTGCGTTCCTGCTAAATCTGCACCCGAAAAATGCCCTAACACTTGATAAGGGATTTGTTTATCTTCGGATTGATATTTAGCCAAATCTTCATCTGTGGCTTCAAAATATTTTTTACCAAAGTTTTTCTCAAGAAGTACCTTCGCTAGAACAATTTGGATTGGTTCAAAAGTGTATTGATTAAAGGTTTTCACCAAGACATATTCCACCTCTTTACCCACTGCCAAAGCTGTGTTAGACGGAAGCGTCCAAGGCGTTGTCGTCCAAGCGAGAATGTGGATATCCCCACTTTGCTGACCTATCTTAGAAGCCACGTTATCTGAAAGTTGTTTTACTTTGAATTGAGCCACAATGGTGGTATCGCTTACATCGCGGTAAGTCCCTGGCTGATTAAGCTCGTGAGAAGAAAGCCCTGTACCCGCCTTAGGAGAATATGGCTGAATGGTATAACCTTTATAAAGCAAATTTTTGGTGTAAAGCTGCTTTAAAAGCCACCAAACCGTTTCCATATACTTAGGCTTATAGGTAATGTATGGGTCTTCTAAATCTACCCAATAGCCTATCTTTTCAGTTAGGTCGTTCCAAACATCGGTGTACTTCATTACGGCATTTCGGCACGCCTGATTGTAGTCTTCCACCGAAATTTTCTTACCTATATCTTCTTTGGTAATGCCTAACTCTTTCTCTACCCCCAGCTCTACTGGCAGTCCGTGAGTATCCCAACCCGCTTTGCGAAATACTTGTTTCCCTTTTTGAGTTTGGTATCTACAGAAAATGTCTTTTAAAGCTCTAGCCATTACGTGGTGAATTCCTGGCATACCGTTAGCAGAAGGTGGTCCTTCGTAAAACACGAACTCTGGTTTGCCTTTTCTAATCTCCACCGACTTCTGAAATGTATTATCCTTTTTCCAAAAATCAGCTATTTGTGCTGATATATCCGTAAGATTAAGCCCTTTGTATTCTGTAAATTTACTCATCTTGATAAAAAATTTGCTTTTTCTAAAAATAGTTCGCTAAAATACAAAAAATACCGATAATAAAACCTATACAAGACCTGCTCTTTTCATTTTTTGTAAAAGCTCTAAAGTGAGTTGAAAAAATGTCCCAACATTTTCATAAAAACGCTTCGACGAGTTTGCAAACTCGTCGAAGCGTTTTGGAGAAAACATCGAAGCGTTTTTGACACCCGCCTTAACCGCCTCTACCAAAGCCTGTTTGGAACAACGCCTAATTATCACTATTCCATTCTCCAACCTAAGGAAACGAAGGTGTTAAGAAAATGAGGCGTCCATTCGTTAAAAAAGGTCTATTGTCTGAACAAGCGTAGGGCTTAGCCTTGGCGTGAGTTCTAGGGCTTTTAGAATGGACACCTCATTTTTAGCCGTAGTTTTCTAGTCTTGACTTTTTGGTACTTTTAGGTCAAGCTAAAAGTACATATATATTTATCTCCCTTCTTTTCCTTGATGAAACCTAACGCAGTGGTTCGGCGGAGCCAAACCTAACCTTTGCTCTTGACTTTTTGGTACTTTTGGGTCAAACTAAACGGAAAAAGTATTTGCGAAAGGCGGACTAAATTAAACCCATAGTTCAATTTAGTCCAAACCGAAGCGGATAAATATAACTAAACTTTCAACTAAACACTTAACCCCGTCTTTTGCAAATACTATGTTACAGGCAGCGATATTATACCTCAATAGATATTTTCACTTTTCCACCAAGTCCCTTTTCAACAATGTCAAATAAAGTTTTAAGCGTTAGATTACTTCCATTATTCTCAATTCTGGAAATGTATTCTCGCTTTTTATTCACTATTTCGGCAAGTTCTAATTGTGTTAAATTCTTTTCTTCTCTAGCTTTTCTGAGTTGTAAACCGATTTTAAAACTTTCAAAATCTCTATCAAGCTGGTCTCTTCTGTCTGTTCCAGCTTTGCCGTATACATTGTCTTTAATTTCTTTCCAGCTTCTAGTATTCATTTTTCTTGCGTTTATTGTTAAAGTATTCTTCCATTAATTTTATTGCTTTCTCAATTTCATTTTTTGGTGATTTCTGTGTTTTTTTCTGAAAACCATTAAGCAGAATAACTAATCTATCATTATCAAAAAAACAAAATACTCGCCAAATATTCGAGGCTAATTGAATCCGAGCTTCATACAGACCTTTAGTGCCTGTAATATGTTTAAGATAGTTACTCGGAATCCTTTCCAAAGTTTCTATTGCCTCAATTATCTTAAAGATTTTATCTTGAACTTTCGTAAGCTGTTCAACAAGAAAATCTTCAAAATAGTTTTTTAAAAGCAATAACCTCTCTAACTTTCATTCCACAAATGTAATATAAAAGTTACAACAGTCAAAATTTTTGGAAGCATTGCCTATAAAGTACAGTTGTGCGTTAGAATTATGTGATAATAAATCACTAAAAATAAAATTTCTACCAAAACTATTTGTTTCTTAAATAGGAAACTATTACTTTTACCGAAAAGTGATAATGAATGAACAAATACAGATTTCGTATCGAATTTTTAGAAGAAGCGAAAGTTTTTTTGGATGGGTTAGATGAAAAGACGAGAGATAAAATTGTTTATAATATTTGGAAAGCTCGAAGTACGAATGATAAGGAATTATTCAAAAAATTGCAAGATGAAATATGGGAATTTAGGACAAAATATAACAAAACATATTATCGACTTTTTGCATTTTGGGATAAAACGGATAAAAAAGACACGGTTGTTATTTCTACTCACGGACTGATTAAGAAAACAGACAAGATTCCAAAAAATGAAATTAAAAGAGCAGAAATTTTAAGGGAGAAATATTTTAACGAAAAATTATAAGCAATGAAGACCTATAGTTTAGAGGAATTGACTGATAAGTATATTGGTAAAAAAGGAACAAAAAAACGGAACGAATTTGAAAACGAACTTCGCCTTGACTTATTGGGGCAGGCTATCAAACAAGCTCGACAAGAACGTAATTTGACACAAGAAGAATTAGGAGCTCTTGTGGGGGTTAAAAAAGCACAGATTTCTAAAATAGAAAACAGCACAACAGATGCAAGGTTTACCACAATTTTGAAAGTATTTGAAGCTTTAGGAGCAAAGGTAAATTTTAATGTAGAGTTGAATAATAAGAAATTAGCATACTAGATAAGATATGCCGAACGCACAACAACATTTAAACAAAATAACTTGCATAATTAGAATAAATGTAATTACTTTGTGATTACAAATGATTAGATTATGGAACTATCTGTAGTAAATATTGGAAACTCAAAAGGAATAAGACTTTCAAAAACAATCCTTGAAAAATATAATATTCAAGACAAGATAGAGATTATTCTTAAAAAAGGTTTTATAATTTTAAAACCTAAAGCAGAACCAAGAAAAGGTTGGGAAGAGGCTTTCAAGCAAATGAATGATAATGGTGACGACCAACTCTTGATTGATGATGTTTTTGATGATGAAAATTTTGACGAATGGAGCTAAAACAATATCAAATAGTGTTAGTGAATCTCGACCCGACAGTTGGAAGCGAAGTTAAGAAGACTAGACCAAGTATTATTTTATCTCCAAATGAGATGAATAAATATCTTCAAACAATCATCATTGCTCCGATAACCAGCAGTTCCAAAAATTACCCTACACGAGTTGAAATCAAAAGTGGTAATACAAAAGGTTGGACAATGATAGATCAGATTAGAACTGTTGACAGAAAAAGAATAACGAAAATATTTGGTGAATTGTCTGAAAAAGAAGTCAAAGCAGTAAAACAGGTAATAAAAGAAACTTTTGTGGATTAAAAAAACACAGATAACAAGGTATTGGTTAATTGCTTTTTTATAAAATTTTGTTTTCTTTTGAAGTGTGGTATTTCAGTTGAGGTTGGGTGTTAAGAAGCCCCGCCTTCGGCAATACCTAGGTCTATATACACATTTATCTCCAAAGACCATTTTAAAACCACTTTAAATGATAACCACAAAAAACAAAATCTGCCAACCAAAGGTTGGCAGATTTTCCGTTTGAAGTAGGATTGCTCCTATTTACTATACTTCTCATACTTTGCCGTTGCGAGCATATTACGCAGGTCTTCCCCTGGGCGGAAGACAATTTTGGAGTTTTTGATGCTTGCGGCGGTTACTTTGCTTTCTTCCTCCTCGCCGTTGGAAGAAAGGCTGACTTGAAACGCCCCAAATTCTCCTAACCTTACGATTTTACCATCGGATAAGTGGCGGGATAGGGATTTAATAAGGTCGTTGAGTACCGCCAACACATCGGTATCGCTTACGGTGGTGGAGCCTTGGGCAATTTCTTTGCTTAGGGCTTTGAAACTAACTTCGCCATCGGCTTTGGCAGAGGCGTACCACTTTTTCTCCTCTCTTTTGGAGGGATTAGCCTTTTGGACTACATTGTACTTAATAGGCATAATAACTATTTTTAAAGGTTAAACATTTTTTTTATAATAAAGTTCTAATTTCTAAAGTTTGCTAATCTTTGATGCAACGAATACTCATAGCTATTCGTTGCCAACCATCATTTTCGCTTATTGCATATCCATATCTATTCCACGATAAATAGCTGGCATTAGTACCTGAATGTGATGAGGTCCAATACCAACCATTATTACCTGGAACTACGTCAATATACCCATTTGGCGTACTTATCCTGTCTCCTTCAGTTAATCGGAGAACTCTCTCTCCTCTCAACTTAGTATTCGCACTTATTGTGGCTCCATCAATAGCAATATGCAGTGCCTGCATCTCTTCACGAGTAGGTACATGGTATCCTGATGGACACGGATTAGTGGCTCCCCCAGACTGCCACAAGGTATGAGGTCCTTGCTGCGTTAAATCATTAGTTACCCACGAATAGTTTGGAGTAGAACTCATTGTCCATTTAGAACCAGGTTTTGTCCATGAAGTTGATAGAATATCAGTCCTATCAAAATTTAATCTTCTCCTATCAATTCTCGGCTCAATAAGCTCGTGTCCATCGGGGTTACGCTGCCACTGGAATAATGAACCATAAGCAAAATAATCAAGTTGGATTTGCTCTACGGTTGGATATACTAGTGGCCGGCTCCATGAGTTTTCACGAGTTCCTGCTTGGGCAGCAGGGTCAAAAACAACTGAGCCATACCTAGCATACTCCGCCCCAAGGTTGTTGCTCAGCCAAACTTTACCATCTGGACCCAACACGGGCGTATAGATAAAATCGTGTTCCCTAGCACCAGCTCCGTAGCCTACACAAGCCGCAGTGGTCTTCCCAAAGCAACGGTCGGGAATCCCCGTTACCGCATAAAGCTTATATTCAGCGGTGGTGGTAACAAACTGCCCCGCTCCTGCATAACGGTCGGGATAGTTGAATGTTCCTAGCAACAATCCCTCTACATCAGCACCAAACCCCATATTCATATCCAATTTCTTAATCAGCAAATCCCCCTCTAATGAACGGATGGTCGCCACAATGTAAGTTGTACCACCTATAGCACCTGTAGCGATAACAGGTTGTTCTTGCCACGAAAAGCGAAGGGTTCTGCTATTGCCATCTTCTGTGTGGGCGGCTGGTACGGTAATATCCACGCTGTAAGCGGGAAGAGTGCCGTCCTTTAATACACTAACAGGAATCCCTACTTGGAATCCCGTTGTTGTTATTTTTCCTTGATGGTTTATCAAGGGGTCTGGAGTGCCGTCCGCAGGAATATCCCTTTGCCAAAGAGCTTCCGAACGAGGGTCTATATTATATGGTAAATAGTCGGCATCGTAAATTGAAGCGATGCGCTTCTTCCCACTCTCAAATGTTATATTATTATAGGCTTCTAACGCCTGCAATACCACTTGGGAGTACCCCATAAGAGGAAGAAACACCAATACTAAACTGTATAAATAAAATCTATTTGGTTTCATTGTTTTCTTTTTTTAACATCTATTTAGTTAACGGCGTCCCCCGTAATAGTTACCGTAGTCCCCGTATCCTTAATGATACCAATAGCCGAATATTGCCCTCTCGTCATCACCCCTCTTGCACTTGACATAGCTCCCAAAACCTTTACCTGCCCTGTATTATTTTGAACAATCACACAACTAAACCCCACAGGCAAAGCATTTGGAACTTCAACGGTAGTTGCGGTGGTACTGTTCACATACACATAGCCGCCATTGTCCGTAGCTTCAAGCGTAACTTTGCCGCTGGCATCAATACCATTTAAAGGTGAAACCACCCGTAAACCGCCCGTAGGCGTCCATTGCGTACCATTCCATACCAATAGCTGCCCTAATCGGGGCGGGGTAGCCGAGACCTCTTTGCCTTGTATTTTAGTTACTTTGGTATCATTGCTGTTCAAATTGGCGGTAACATCTCCCGTTAAAGCCGCTCTTCGCAACTCTGCCCCCTCTATTTTCACCGTTTCTGATGGAGTATAAGTAGAAGCATTTCCAGAAAATTTTTGCCACGAGGAACCATCAAAATAATAGTACCCAGCATTGGTAACATTCGCCGTTTGTCCCGACGGGGAGGTTTCCGTCTCCGTAACATAGACGATAGCGCCTTGCTGTTCTGGGGTATAAGTTTTACTCCTCAACTGTGCCCCCTTTAAACGAGGGGGAATAATCCCGTCAAGAGCATCGGCATCTGATGCCTTACCTTCCACATCTAGGGTGGCTTTGGGGCTAGAGGTATTGATGCCTACTTGCCCGTAGGTGGTAGAAAGTCCTAAACCTAAAAATAGGAAGGTACATACATTTAGTTTTGCTGTTTTCATAAGATGTATTGTTTAAAGTTTAAGGTTTAAAGTTCAATGTTTAAAGTTTAAGGTTTAAAGTTTTAGAGGTTGGTGGTTCGGTTTAAGGAGCTGAAGCTGTTCAAAATTCAAGAGTTCAAGGTTTAAAGTTCTGGGCTCGTAGTTCAATAGTCCTGTTACCTCTTTGAATATTTGAAACTTAAACCTTGAACTCTTGAACCAATTATGTTTATGAGATAAGCGTGCTTTTAGCCAATATTGATGAAAGCTAAAATTAGAATGGTATAAACTCAAAATGCCCCCAACGAAAGTTGGCGGAACTCTATTTATAATTAACGATAAAAGTCTAAAGGCTTTACTAAATAGTTGGACCCATAAGTAGGTAACTATCTGTGTGTGTGTGTGTGTGTGTGTGTGTGTGTGTGTTTACACAATTATTTGGAACTACCAAATTTTTGTGCCACTTTTTTTCACTTTTTTGTATGTTGTTGGTATGTTGTTTCATAAAACGGGACAAACTTATCATCTTTTGCCAAAGTGTGCAAGTGTTTGGAGAAAGTTTTTTAATTACCCCATAAAAAAAGCCGAAAGTCTAAACAACTCTCGGCTTTTGCAAACTAAAATCTTATCTACAAAGCTTGGTATTTTTCTAACGCGTCTTTAAGCAATTCTGCACTTCTTTTTAAATCTTCTTCTTTGAGAACATAGGCTATTCTCACTTGTTTTTTACCTAACTCTGGGTTAGAATAAAACCCTCCCGCTGGAGCCACCATAATGGTTTCGTTGTTATGAGAATAAGACTCCAATAGCCATTGTGCAAACTTATCGGCATCGTCTATAGGCAGCTCTGCCATACAATAAAATGCTCCTTTTGGCATCGGGCAATTAACTCCTGGTATCTCGTTAAGTAGTTGTACTAAAAGGTTTCTTCTTTTGGTGTATTCTTCTCTTACACTTTGGATATAAGCCGCATCGTTTTGGTGAGCCTTCGCTGCAATAATCTGTCCTAGCAATACAGGGCTTAACCTTGCTTGAGCAAATTTCATAGCGGCGTCTTTAATCACTTTAGAACGGGTAACCATAAAGCCAATCCTTACCCCACACATAGAGTATCTTTTAGACTCGGAGTCTATGATGATACAGTTCTCTGCTAGTTCAGGAAACTCCAACATCGAAGTCTGTTTCTCTCCATCATAAACATATTCACGGTACACCTCATCGGAAATAACTACAATGTCGTGTTTAAGGGCAATTTCGGCTAATCGTTTCAACTCTTCTTTGGTATAAAGATAGCCTGTTGGGTTGCCTGGGTTACAAATAAGTATCGCTCTGGTTTTATCGGTAATTTTTTTCTCAAATTCTTCTATGCTCGGTAGTGCAAAACCGCTCTCTATAGAAGACGGCACCGCTACTACTTTAGCATTGATATGGTTAGAAAAACCGTTATAATTGGCATAATAAGGCTCTGGAATGATGATTTCATCACCCTCATCACATAAAGTAGAAAGTGCAAAGTTCAACGCCTCCGAACCACCATTGGTAACGATGAAGTTATCCGTAGTTAAGTCTGTAAAGCCCAAACTATGGTAGTAGTTTTCTAAAGCCTTTCTATACTCTAAGTTCCCTTCTGAAAGCGAATACTCTAGCACCTTTAAGTCAATCTTTTGCAGTTCTGCGAGTGCTGTTTCTGGCGTTTCTATATCGGGCTGACCTATATTAAGGTGATAGACTTTAGTTCCTCTTTGTTTTGCTGCTAAAGCGTAAGGTACTAATTTTCGGATAGGGGAAGCAGGCATATTGGCTGCTCTGTTTGATATTTTTGGCATTGCTAATGATTTATTTTTGCCACAAAAGTAAGCATTTACTGATGATTTATGAAATATTTTGTATCTCGCTAAATCTCTCTAATTGTAGTCTATTGCACAAACAATCAATTTTATTTAACTTCGGCGACGAATCATTTAAACTAAAATAAACCCTCGTGAAAAGGCTCATCATTGCAATATCGCTTATCAGTTTTGGCGTGGCTAACGCTCAACAACAGAAGCAGGACAGTATAGAGAAAGAAATACAAGCCGTAGAACTTAAAGCTCAAAAAAAACTTATAGAGAGGAAGGTAGATAGATTGGTTTTTAATGTAGAAAACGCCGTTTCTGTAGTGGGAGGTGATGCTTTGGACGCACTAAAAGCTACTCCTAGTGTAAGAATACAAGGAAACAATATACAACTTGTAGGTAAAAGTAGCGTTAGAGTGATGATAAATGATAAGATAACTCAACTCTCTGGAGAGGCTCTACAAGATTATCTAAAGTCTATACCTTCTGCCAATATCTTAAAGATAGAAGTTATTACCAACCCACCGTCAAAATATGAAGCCGAAGGAAATAGTGGACTTATTAACATACAACTCAAACGCTCTAAACAAAATAACTGGAGTGCTACACTACGCTCTAGCTACCTACAAGCCACTTACGAAAGATTAGTACAAGGTGCTAATTTCAATTATAAAAAAGATAAATTTTCTGCCCTAGTAGATGTTAATTATAGCTACGGAAGAAACCTCTATACTAACGATATATTCTACGATTATCCCGATTACCAATGGAACAATAAACTCTTTAATCGTAACCATAGAAAAAACTGGGGCACTTTGTTAAATTTAGAGTACGCCTTTACAGATAAAAGCAGTCTAGGGTTGCAATTTATGGGCTCTTTTACAGATAGATACTCCGATGAATTTGCAGATAATTTTGCGAGAAGGTACAGCGACCATTCTTTAATTCACTACTACAAAACGGAGGGGCTATCTCAAGGAACGCCTAGCAACATCTCTCTAAACCTTAATTATGTTCAGAAACTAGGCAACGATGGTAAAAAGCTGTCTGTAGATGCAGATTATTTTGATATGACTAATCCTGAGGCTAATCATTTCACTTCTTTATTACAAGATTTTATCCCTGCGACTACGGAAACACAATATTCTCAAAACAACTCGCATCAAAATGTAAAGAATTATTCCATCAAGACTGATTTTGAAATGCCTTTGTCTTGGGCTAATTTGTCCTTTGGAGGTAGAGCCGCTTCCACTAAAACTAAAAACTTAGTAGATATAAATTTCTTTAATCAAGACAATAACAATTTAATTCTTTCTCAAAAAGACCACTTTGAATATACTGAAAATATACAGGCGCTATACTTTAGTGCTTCTAAATCTTTCGGAGAAAAATGGGAAACCAAAGTTGGACTTCGTGGAGAAGCCACTCAAACCAATGCTAACTCGATTTCTACTAACGAAATTACCCAAAGAAATTACACCAAACTGTTCCCAACCCTCTACATTATGTATAAGCCTAACGAAAACCACTCTTTCTCTGCCAACTATGGTAGGCGTATAGGGCGACCTTCTTGGGGCTCATTAAATCCAGCCAGATGGTACGAAACTCCAAAATCTTATACCACAGGAAATCCATTTTTACAACCCATCTTTATAAACAATGTAGAATTTAATTATGCTTATAAAAGCCTGCTTAACTTTCAACTATTTTATGGAAAATATATAGATAATACCGCCCAAATCTCTAGACACAATGTTGCAGAGAATATCACAGTTATGAGGTACGAAAACATTTCTAATGATATGTTTACTGGTGGTTCTATTAGCATCAATTACAAACCGTTTAGTTGGTGGGAAGCCTCTGCAGAAATAAACGCTTCTTACTCAGAAACAAAACCTTATATAGAAATCTATTCTAACCACAAATATTCCGGTTGGAGTGGCTATACAACCTCTAGAAATACCTTTACACTCAATTCTAAAAAGACACTGTTTGCCAGCCTAAATTACGAGTATTCTCTTCCTTCAAAAGGGATAGGTACTATGAGTGAATACTCCTCACTAGACATTGGCTTTAAGTATTTATTATTAAACAAAAACCTGATTTTAGGACTTCATTTTAATGATATATTCCGAAGCCAGCAATACACTTATAAAGAAATTTCTCAAGGCATACTACAATCTTTTTCGCAATACTATGACTCTCAATATGTGAGATTTTCTCTCAACTATAAGTTTGGTAACAATAAAATATCGGTAAGCTCCCGTGCTTCTGGAAACCAAGAAGAAAAAAACAGAGCCAACTAAATCAAAAAAAACTTAATGGGGTAAATTACTTAACTTTACCCCATTATTTTTGATATAAATTAAATGAACACACACCTCATCACTCAACCTTTTTTAGACCAATTCCCTGGCGATTTTTCTGGTGATACCATTCAAAGGCAAACACCAAAAATGCTTTTTGCTACGGTAGAACCTGCCCTATTTACTAACTACAAAGCTATTGCATTCAATCAAGACCTTTCTAACGAGATAGGTTTAGGTTCTTTTGAACCCGAAGACGAGGCTTTTTTAGCTGCCCAAGATTTACCCAAAAACATCAGAACCTATGCTACTGCTTACGCTGGGCATCAGTTTGGGCAATGGGCAGGGCAACTGGGGGACGGCAGAGCAATATTGACTGGAGAGATACAAAACACTAGCGGAGAAACCACCGAAATCCAATGGAAAGGTGCAGGAGCAACGCCCTACTCTAGATTTGCAGATGGACGAGCCGTGCTTCGTTCCTCTGTGAGAGAATATCTAATGAGCGAAGCAATGTATCATCTAGGTGTACCTACCACTAGAGCCCTTTCTCTCGCTGAAACAGGAGAAATGGTAACAAGAGATATACTCTACAATGGCAATCCTAAACAAGAGAAAGGAGCGGTAGTTATACGCACCGCTCCCTCATTTATAAGGTTTGGGCACTTCCAGCTATTGGCTGCCCAAAACGAAATAGATACTCTGAAAAATCTAGCCGACTTCTGTATTCAACGCTATTTCCGTGAAATAAAAACAGATGAACCTCAACCTTATCATCAGTTTTTCAAAAAAATTGCTGAAACAACCGCCAACCTTATGGTAGAATGGCAAAGAGTAGGCTTTACCCACGGTGTGATGAATACCGATAATATGAGTATACTCGGGCTTAGTATAGACTACGGACCATTCTCTATGCTAGATGAATACGATTTGAATTTCACGCCCAATACTACCGATTTACCCAATAGGCGTTATGCTTTTGGAAGACAAGCCGAAATGGCACAATGGAATCTTTGGCAACTAGGCAATGCTTTATTTCCTCTAATAAACGATGTAGATTTTATTGAGCAAACTTTGGAAGATTTTGGCACTGATTTTTGGAATCAATACGACCAAATGATGTGTTCTAAAATGGGATTGGATACTTTTATGAAAGATACCGATGTAGATTTCTTTACAGATTGGCAAAATCTAATGACTTCGCTAAAGTTGGACTACACTTTATTTTTCAATGCATTGGAGAAAGATGTTCATCTAATCAACTGGCAGGATATTTCTTATAAATCTCTCCATACGGAAGACCTACAACGCCTCAATCAATGGATAAATTCCTACCAAAACCGATTGGCTTTAAACAAAATTTCTCCCAACGAAAGACTTGCTCTAATGAGCCAAAACAACCCCAAATTTACCCTTAGAAACTACCTCCTACACGAGTGTATAGAAGAGCTTAATAAAGGGAACATCAGCTACTTTAACCAACTCCTTACTGCTCTTAAAAATCCTTACCAAGAAACATTCCCAAAATGGAGTATTAAAAGACCTCAAAAGTACGATGAGGTAGTGGGTTGCTCTACTTTGTCTTGCAGTTCTTAACAATTAGAGTATTTTTGCGGAAATTTTGGTAAAACTGTAATGAAATCTAAATTTTATGGCATTCTAAAACAAAGTTGCCCTAGCTCGTGGGTGGAGTGGGCTTTGTTTATTTTCTTCCTTGTGGCGTATGGTATTTTGGCGGGGCATATTGCCTTAACTTCCACCATTGTATTTGATGACAGAATCCCTTGGGACGCTTATTTTAGTTTTGACAACAGAGCTATTGTAATGACGGGCGGCGGATACGAAAGACACCCTCTATCCAACTATTTTTTTGATGCCATTAGAGAGTTTTCTCTTTGGGTTTCTAACGGGCAGAAAAATCATCTCTTTCGGCTAAGTCTTGCTCTATTGAGTAGCCTTGCCATTAGTTGGACAATGGTTTTCATTTTTAAATATCTTAAAAACATCATTCAGCTATCATTGGCTAGCAGTCTTATTTTAGTAGTATTTTTCAGTTTGTTTAGTACCAACATTATGCTGTCCTTCACACCAGAAACCTATACTTACAGTCTTTTGTTTCTAAGCGGATTTACCTACTATGCTGCCTTGAGGCTCACACAAAGAAGAACGCTCTCTTGGGGAATGCTATGCCTAAGTAGCTTGGCGATAGGAGGGCTTACCATTACCAATATTGTTAAAGTCTACATTCCTATTTTGTTTGAAAGGAAATGGTACCACAACATCAAACACTTGGCGAATGCGGTGGCAAAGGTAGGACTTTCGGTAGGGGTATTTTTACTACTTTTTATGTACCGAATGAATTTTCAGTTTTCTGCATTTTTAGATAAAACAGGACAACAGTACGAAAAATTTTCGCAACCGAAACTCGTGCCTATTTGGGATATGGTAGTTTCTTGGTTTTGGGGTGGCAATGTGTTATTCCCTAGTTTTATTATCAGAGATTATCACAACAAACATAACTTCCACTACAAAGCCTTATTTATGGAAGTCTATACCACCTACTTCTCTTATATATTTGTGGGGTTGCTGTTTGTACTCGTTCTTTGGGGATATTTAAGAGGGTTCAAGAAGCCGCTCGTTCAAGTTCTGATGTTGTCTTTTCTTGTAGATATTATGATACATTGTGTCCTAAAATTCGGGCTGCATACCTCCTACATCTACGGAGGGCATTTTGTATTCGTTATTCCTCTAATTTTGGGGTGGCTTTTACATTCTTACCGAAAAAATACCAATGCCACACTAGGACTTCAGTTGTTTTTAGGGGTGATGATACTCTTTTTAGCCCTCAATAACTTTTATAGAATGAACGAGTTCCTCTCATTCTTAGAAATGTACTATAGTGAGAAGTAAGCTAAGGTAAAATTGCTTTCCATATTAGAATACAAATATAATTGTTTTCAAAATTTCATAAAAAACCGAATACAAATAGATTTGTATCCCATTTTTGAAAACAATTATACTTGTGTTCATAATAACAAAAAAAAACAGACACAAATAGATTTGTTTTCAAAATAACGATTATCTTTGTAAGAAAATAAAAGAGTATGGATTATAAAATAGATAGTGCTGTTGAATATCATTACAATCAATTTCCTCCCAAAAACATAGCTTACCCAACCATAATAGATAGCTTAATAAAGGCTACAGATGCATTAGCAAGGTATGATCAAATGCTCAAAAATCTTTACAATACAGAAATATTACTCACACCATTAAGAAACCAAGAAGCAGTAGTTTCCTCAAGAATTGAAGGAACTATCAGCACAATAGACGAAATACTACAATATGAAGCTGATTATGACGATACAGACCAACCTAATATAAAATCAGATGTTATAGAAACCATATTATATCAAAGATGTTTGAAAAATTCACAAAAGGCTATGGAAGATGGCTATCCTTTATCTCCAAATTTCATCAGACAGATGCACCAACAACTATTATATTTAGGACGTGGAGCTGATAAATCACCAGGAGAGTTTAAGAAAGAACAAAATTTTTTAGCCGATAAAATCAGAAAAGAAATCCAATTTATCCCCATCAGTCCAGAAAAACTCACTGATGGGTTAGAACTTTTATTTGAATTTATTGAAAATGATCATTTTCCTCCATTAATTAAAACGGCTATTAGCCATTTAGAATTTGAAGCCTTACACCCTTTCAAAGACGGAAATGGAAGGATTGGTAGAATGCTTATTACATTATTGCTATGGAAAGAAGGCGTATTATCTCAACCTCATTTTTATATCAGTGGCTACTTTGAAACACATAAGGACGAATATATTTACCAAATGAGAAATGTATCCCAAACACATCAATGGGAACAATGGATTCAGTTTTTTCTTCAAGCAGTTGAATCACAGGCTATCAAAAATCTACAAATTGCAGAAAAAATCAAAACACTTTATGAAGAAACTAAAATAAGTCTAGCAGGTATTTTATCCTCAAAATGGAATATACAAGTAGTTGATTTTATTTTCACTAACCCTGTTTTTAGAACAAATAGATTTGTAAAAGAAACCCAAATACCCAACGCTACAGCAAGTGGCATTATTAAGAAACTATTAGAAAACGACTACATCATAACAAAAGAAGCTGCAGCAGGGAGCAGATCTGCCTTATACTCGTTTGAACCAATGATGAGATTAGTAAGAGTTTAAAAAGTTAAAATTATTTATAACCAGTCTAATACAACAAATTCAGAGTGGTACTCAAACCTAAAACCTCTCAAAACAGTCTGTAGGAATACAAAAACGGCTCGTAGGAACGCAAAAAAACCTAGAGGAACACAAAAACAGCCCGTAGGAATAGAAGAATGAACAGTAGGAACTCATTTTTTTGAGAATAATTTAATACACCGAATTGAAACTCCCGAAAATTGCCATCATTACAGCACACCTCACGCATTTCAGCGGAACAAGAATCCCCCAACAAAAATTAGGGCAGCAAAACCAACTTCGCTACCCTAACTTTAAAGCATTCTATCGCCCTCTCTAGAAAGTTACCGCTCCGCTGGTCTGGTTATCCAGTTTCTTTTGTATTTGTAGTTTCTTCCCTAAAGAAAAATCATAAGACGCTCCTAGCACAAACATATTTTTATTATCAAAAATCTGGGTTTTAGCCTCGCTCTGTACTGGGCTAAAATCTAATGCTTTCGTTTCATATTGTGCAGGCATTCCCATAAAATACATTCCTGTAGATAGTTTCCAATTTCCTAACTGATAAGACAAGGAAAAATGGTTAGAATTCTCGTTTTTGCTAAGAAAAGAACCACTGATACTATACACAGGAACATTAAATTGATAAAACAAACTCCATTGTTTATACTTAGAAGTGAGTGTGAAATTATTCCGTACATAGCTTACCTTTGCCTTGTGCCCTTCCTGTGTTTCCATTAGCATAGAAGTAGGCTGAAAATACAAATGTATCACCAACAAATCACTAGCAAAGGGCTTAATAGAACCTGTAATCCCAAGACCTGCCTCTCTGTAATACGGTGCGTTTTGATAGTTAAGAACATAGCCATTGAGTGCTGTATTTTCTTTATAAACAGAAGCAAAATACCCTTTAACAACATTATAAAATGCTTTAGTATTCAAATCAAAATAATTAGTATTAAAGGAATAATTCAGTTGGTTATTAAACTGCCTTTGAGGCTTTAAGTCAGGATTTCCCGAATGGAATAAGTTAGGTGCACTCTGCACCAAGTTAGGGCTCATCATTTCTCCATCTGGGTTCGCATTTTTATAACTACTAGAAAAACGGAACGCCTGTTTGCCTAACGCATAAGACAGAACCATTTTTGGCGTTAATGCCCAATCATTAGTAAAATTAGTGGCTGTTTTATTCTGTATATTATTAGCACCTATACCTAAACGATAGCTGAATTTATCCCATTTCCCATTATACTCTGTATAAAAATACTGCTCCAAATAGTTTACTTCAAATTGAGAAGCTCCTAGTATATTATTAAGCTGATTATCCACATTAGTATTGGTTAAACGGTAACCACTCGTTAATTTACCCTTTTCAAACTGATGGCTATGGGCAATCTCTCCTACAATTCCTGTTTGTGAGGCATTCAGTTTCATTTCATTGAGGAAAACTTCAGCATTGGTAGCTACATTCCATTCTCTATTATACTTTGTAGAGTTCGTCTTGTAATGAGAGCCCACAAAATTGACTATCAACTCATCTTTTGCACCCAAATTTCTAGAATAATAGAGGTCTAAAGTTGGATTAGTATATTTTTGATTAGAATGCTCCACCGCTTGATGCCTATTTACCACACCACCTTGAGTAAATATATTAGAGGTCTCTCCTTGATTGTGATAAGTAAATGGATTAATATTAAACTTAGCTTGGAAAGTGTATTTCTCTGGTTCTACACGGGTATAACGCAAGGCTATATCTTGGTTTGTATAACCAAAAGCATCTCTTCCTAAGCCCTCCGAAGAATAATCTACACCATTGATGCTATAATTTCGTAGCTTTTTTGTCCGTCTGTTATTATACTCCCTAAGATTCAGATTATATTCTAGCCCAAAATCATTTTTACCTTTGGTATAATTGGCATAGACCATTCCGTTCAAGAAACCCGTAGTAAGAGCAGAAGTAACATCTGCCCCGTAAGAGTAACCTAATTCTGGATTTCTAGTAATCATATTTACAACCACATCGGCACGGTTTGCCCAACGAGCAGGAGGAATATCATAGTACTCCACTCGTACCACATTAGTTGGGGCAACACTCCTTATTTGGGCTTCAGTAGCTTCTATACCATTGATGAGGAACAAGGTTTTCCCACCACGGATACTTTGGGTAGAATTACTTACAGGGTCGTGTACCAACTCTGGAAGTGTTACCAACAAATCCTTAGCATTATTAGCTTTCTCCAGAGCTGCTTTATCAAAGGTATAGGCAGCGTGGTCATTATACTGCTTCTTGCGTTGAGATTTAATAATAACTTCTTGAATTTCCTTAGCTTTTGCAACAGAATCTGTCTTGAGTTCTTGTGTAAAACCAAATGTACTTACAAATAATACACACGGCGTTATTAGTTTCTTTTTCATTTTACTTTTTAATTTAAGAATACCTACTATAATTTTTATTTTGACGAAAATAAAAATTTTTTTTAAATGATTTAAAAAGGATTTCCGTAGAGAAAAAAGTCCATTTAATTAAATTTATAATCATTAAAATCCTATCTTTGCTTAAGATTTTTTAAATTAAAAACTATTAAACCTTGCTATAATAGCATCTCTCCTAAGACCGATTTGGAATTATTTATTAACCTAATAAAAAAATAAAGCGATGTCAAACAACACAACAACCCACAACATAGAAGTAGAAAACATAAAATGCGGTGGCTGTATGAACAGTATTAAAAAAGCCATTCTTAAAATGGAAAACATAGAAACTATTACCATAGATAAAGATACCGAAACGGTTACAGTTACGGGAGCAATAGACCGTGCTTCTCTTGTTGATAAATTGTCTAGTTTAGGCTATCCTGAAAAAGGAAATAATACTATACTAAAGAAAGCCAAATCTTTTGTAAGCTGTGCCATTGGTAGAATGAGCGACCCAGTGGAGTAAAAATGATAGATTTTATTAAAAAACATAAGCTAAGTATTGTAGGAGCTATAATAGGTGCCGTAAGTGGTTATCTATATTGGAAGTTTGTAGGCTGTAGCACTGGAACTTGTGCTATTACCTCTAAGCCTATCAACAGTACACTCTATGGAGGAATAATGGGAGCTTTGTTTCTATCTCTATTCAAAAAATAAATCCATATTAAACCAACCCCAAAGCCTTGAAATTTCTGTTTTAGAGATTTCAAGGCTTTATTTTATTAAATCTATTGAAAACATCGGAGCTTTTTCAAAACAATTCATAGCGTTAATTATTTTAAAATAAGAATATTCTAATAGATTATCTAAAATTATTTCTACCTCTTTAATCTGTTTTTTTTGAAGCAAATTCTGTCTCTGAATACCATTCAACAAGTAAGATTTTGGAGTAAACCATTCCCCATTTTTAAGAAAAATAAGATTGGAAAAAGTAGTATCTGTAATATGTCCATTTTGAGTAATAATCACCTCCGAAGCATTAGAGTTTTCCTTTAATTGATTTAAACTACTCCTATCTTTATATTTAAGACTATAATCTATTTCGGGAGCTTCTACTATATCAAAAGAGCTAAGTTTAGGCGGTTGATATGGAAGAGCTTCTACCTCATAATATCCTTCTAAATCATAGACCACTCTTATTTTATGTTTCTGTGGAGTTCTAATCTCTACACTTCTAAGAATTTCTCTCAAATCAATAACCGAGCTTCTGTTAAACCTCTGAAAAGAACTATCCACTCTTTCTTGGTGTAAATCAACTAGGTAGAACTTACCGTGTTCCCAACAAATGCTTTCAATAAATTGGCACATAAATTTTGTTTTTCATCTCTTGATATTCGTCGTCAGGATTGCTTAAGTGAGTAATACCTCCGCCACTTTTAAAAAATAAAGTTTCTCCTTCCGCTTCTATAAATCTTATCATCACACAAGAGTCCAAATCCGTCCCATCAAACCAACCGCAAACACCAGTATAGAAACCTCTGTTGTAGCCTTCTGCCTCTAATATAATTGCTTTTGTTTTGGGCTTTGGAGCCCCTAGTATAGAACCTGCAGGAAGTAATTTCTGCATTAAACTACCTATTTTATTTCTAAATTGAGGTTTTAGCACACCTTCTATCTCGGAGCTCATTGCATATAAATCTCGCTGTTGAGTTTTAATAAAATCTATCCGCTGAAATTCTTTAACCTGAACATTATCCGCTACTTGACTTAGGTCATTTCTAAGTAAATCTACCACCGTGTAATGCTCCGCCTTTTCTTTAACATCATTTTTTAAAATCTCTGCAGCGTTTTCTAAGGAAGCATCTATCGTTCCTTTCATTGGGTGAGTGACTATTTTATTATTCTTTACCTCCACAAAAGTTTCAGGAGAAAAACATACAAACTGATTGGGATAAAGTATTTTGTATTTAGCATTAGAGAAATAGAAAATTTCTTCTAAAGAAAGATTAGTTTTTATTTCAGTTTTTCTAGTGTAATTAGTCAAATAGGAATTTCCTTTTTTTAAATGCTCCTGCACTATACGAAAACCTTTGAGATACTCTTCTTTCGTTTCTGGAAACACTTCCCAATCATAATGATAAGGTTTGGGAATATTGGGAATTGATTTTATTTTAAAGTTTGGAAAATCCACATTAAGCCCTGATTGTTCCAAATTTTCTAAAGTAAATACTTCTATTCTAGTCATCATAAAATCTATGATGAAAAAGAATGGAATACTCTCCAAAGAGAGTTTATCCATCAAAGCGAACTGATTTTCTGTAGAAAACATTTGGCAAAAATAAAGAATGCTTATTTTTGTGCAAAATAAATTATATGAGTTCTAGTCCAGAGTTTAATAAAGTGAATAACATCAGCCAGATTTTACAGGACGCTTTCGGCTATTGGCAAAAAACCATAGGCTTCCAAATACTGTTTTCTATTTTGTATTTTGGACTACTGATGACTTTTGCTGTTGGACTATTTAGCTATTTTGGTTTGGAAACTGAAATGGAATCTTTCCGAAAGTTATTTTCTGGAAATTACACTATAATTTCCCAAACTCTAGCAGAGCTGATGGAGAATACTTCTTTCCAGCATTTTGTATTTTCTATAATGATAGTAAAATCACTATTATATCCTTTGAATATAGGCTTTTACGAAATTTATAAAAAGATTGATTTAGGAGAAATCCCTTCTACATCGGATTTAATTATCGGCTATAATGGCTATTTTTTCCTTAGATTTTTTGGCTATCATCTATTTTGGTCTATGATTTATTCTTACGCAGGAATGCTTCAGCCTTTACCTATACTTTGGGTATTTCTTACGCTATTTGCAGCTCCTCTGATGTATTTTCTAAGAATGGGGATTTTTACTAGTATTCATCTTAATTTTATGGCTTTGAAAGCTAATTTCACTACTATATTTGTAGGAGTCTTAGTAGCATTCATTTTCAGCTATGCTGGATTTTTTGCATTAGGCATAGGGAGTTTATTAACCTTCCCATTTTGGAATGCAATGATTTATACCCTATATAAACAAATATTTAAAATTAAAGTAATACATCAACTATAATTAACTATATAATTAAATTACAATGGATAATAACAACAAATATAGCGAAGCTATAAGCAATACTAAAATTAAACAAATAGCTCTCATCATCATCATCGTCACATTATTTTTATTGATAGCCTATCAGTTAGCAATGTTCCTACCTTCTTTATTAGGTGCTATAACGCTTTACGTAATTTCACGGAAATACAACCTTTATCTCATAGAAAAAAAGAATTGGAAACCTTGGGCTTCTGCCTTAGTCATTATGCTCGCTACTATAGTTATCCTTATTCTCCCACTTTATTTCCTTATTGATACGCTCATAGAAAAATTGGGTAATGCCCAAGCCTATATGGGTCGGTTTAATGATTTTTTAGACAAAATACACTCTTATATTCTTTCTGAAGTACAAATAGATATTCTAAGTAAAGAAAACTTAGATAAGGTAAAAGAAACTGCAGGACAATTATCTACTACTATTCTTAGCAGTACACTCAATACTGTTACCGTTGTTGTCTCTACCTACTTCCTTCTCTATTTTATGTTAGTAAAACCTAGAATTTTTGAGCGTATTTTAACCAATGCGGCCCCTCTTAAAAGAGCCAATATTAACCTCATCAGCGAAAAAATAAGAAAAATGATTATTGCCAACGCCATAGGAATTCCTGTTGTGGCTTTTGGGCAAGGTCTTGCAGCATTGATAGGCTATCTTATCTTTGGAGCTCCTAGCGTTATACTTTTATTTGCTCTTACCACCATTGCCTCTATGATACCTATTGTTGGTGGTGCTCTTATTTATGTTCCTGTAGCTCTGTTTATGATTGCTGAAGGCGACACTGTTTCGGGTGTAGGATTGGCGATCTATTGTCTTGTTGTAGTGGGACTTATAGATAATGTACTAAGATTTACATTACTCAAAAAATTAGAAGATATACACCCCCTTAATACGGTGTTTGGCATCATCTTAGGAATGAATCTTTTTGGGTTTATGGGATTGGTATTTGGACCAATTTTAGTCTCTGTAACTTTACTTCTAATACAAATATATAGAGACGAATTTTCTGATGAAGATAATGTAGTTATTGCTTCCGATGAAGAAGCTCTAGCAGGTATATCTCCCACAGAAAATAAAAACACTGAAACTACCACCAATGAATCCTGAAATTCTAAAAGAAATCTGCCTTACTAAAATGCCTTTTGGTAAATATAAAAACTACATCTTGGCAGACCTTCCCGTAGCCTATTTAGAGTGGTTTATGAGAAATGGTGGTTTCCCTAAGAATAAACTAGGTATGCAACTAGCCACCGTTTATGAAATTAAAATCAATGGATTAGAAGAACTACTAAAACCAATAAGAAAGAGCCTCTAGCTTTCTTTCTTATTGGCTTTTACCCTTTTTACCTCATCTCGAATAAATGGGTATTTTTGTAACATATCTTGTGCTAGGCTTGGCTCCATTACCAATGCCGTAGCTAAATAATCTCTAGCCTCCTCCTCTCTACCAAGATTAAATAGCACATTACTCATTTGATAGTAAAACTCGGCTCTATCTTTGTGTAAAGAAATAGCTTTTTGTAAGGTTTCTAAGGCTTTATTATACTGTCCTACCAACATCAGTACTTCGGTATAAGCATACCAATTATAAAATCTATCAGATTCTGCCTCTACCATTTTTTCTAAACAAGGTAAACTTTCTTCAAACAACTCCGAATCTATATACAAAAACGCCAACCTTTTCTGATAATCTACATTGGTTTCATTAAGAGCGGTCGCCTCTTTAGCGAAATGAAGCGCCTCTTTCATCTGCCCCATTTCTTCATATAAGAAAGATTGTTCCATCATAGAAAGGTAAAACTGAGGGTCTTCTACTAAAGATTTCTGAAAGGATTTTAGAGCTTGCAAAGGCTTTTTGTTTTCCTTATGACACAAACCTATTTTGTAGTAAGTATACGCCTTAGTATATTCTAATTCTAGCATTTCTTCATATACCTCTACAGCTTTATCCCACTCTTGCATCGCCTCATAACAGGCTGCCTTGTTGGCATAAACCCCAACAGAATTAGAGTTAATGGCTAAAAGATAATCAAATCCTCGTATGGCTTCTTCGTAGTTTTTTCTATTGAAATAAAACTGACCATACTCAAACCAAGCCGTCTCCGAAAAAGGAAATTCTTCTATGTAATGATTAAGGAATTTTATAGCATCATCATTTTTATTTAACTTATAAAAACAAATCATTACATTTTCTAGAGCATAGTCGTCATAAGGGTCATGATTAAGGGCTTTTTTATAATGTATTAAGGCATTAGAAGGATCCTCTAAATTCACATATTCATCAGCGATGAAATTATGCAGAAAATTCTCCTCTTCATTCAGTGTTAAAGCCTTAAGACAGTAATCTATCGCCCTTCTAGGATTGCCTAGATTAGAATAATATTTAGCACAACAAACTAAGAAATCTGTATTTTCTAAAGAAGCCTCCTTTAGCTCGTTAATAAGCTCTTTAGCTTCTCTATACTGCTGTAATTCTAAAAGAACTTCTAGTTTTTTAGTCTTAATATCTAAGGAATTAGGATGAAGTTTTAATGCAAAATTAACGGCAAGTTCAGCATAGGTGGTATCACCCAACTCCAAATAGTGGATGATGATTTCCTCCAAATCATCCGTATCGAAGTAGCGTTCCTCGTTATTTTCTATCATTTCTTCGAACTGCTTTGCCAGTTCATTTTCAAAAAACTCTTCCAAATTAATTTAAAACTTTATTGTTTTCTTTATCAAAAAGAATGCTAAACCAATAGATGATTTAACTTTATTTAATCTTCTTTATATCAAACCTTTAATTTCCTCTATAATTCTATCAGCTAATTCATCTGCTTCTTGTTGAGATTGAGCTTCTGTATAGATTCTAATGATAGGCTCTGTATTAGATTTTCTTAGGTGTACCCAATTATTAGGAAAATCTATTTTAACACCATCTACAGTGGATATTTCTTCATTTTTATAACGCTCCGTCATTTGTTCCAAAAGAGCATCTACATTGATATCTGGTGTAAGTTCTATCTTCTTTTTACCCATAAAATAGGCAGGATAGGTTTGTCTAAGCTCAGACACTGTTTTGTTCTCTTTAGCTAAGTGAGTTAAAAATAAAGCTACTCCTACCAAAGAATCTCTACCATAATGTAAATCTGGATAGATTATTCCGCCGTTACCTTCTCCACCTATTACTGCATTTTTCTCTTTCATCAGAGTCACTACATTAACCTCTCCTACAGCACTCGCAAAATAAGAAGACCCTAAACTTTGAGCCACATCTCTCAATGCACGACCAGAAGAAAGGTTAGAAATAGCTGCTCCTTTTTTATGTCTCAAAAGATAGTCTGCCACGGCCACTAGCGTGTATTCTTCACCAAACATTTCTCCTTTCTCGTCTATAAGAGCCAATCTATCTACATCTGGGTCAACTACAATTCCTAAATCGGCTCCTTCCTTTTTAACCAATTCGCATATATCGGTAAGATGTTCTTTCAACGGCTCGGGATTATGAGGAAAATGCCCATTAGGTTCGCAGTAGAGTTTTACAACTTCGCAACCCAACTCCTCTAAAAGAAGCGGAATAGCTATTCCTCCTGTAGAATTAACGGCATCTAAAACTACTTTAAACTTCTTAGCTTTAACTGCTTGTGCATCTACCATTGGTAGTGCTAATATTTTTTTGATGTGAATATCAAATGCGTCATCACGAGTTTCATAGCTTCCTAAACTATCCACATCAGCATAATTGAAATCTTCTCTTTCTGCTATCGAAAGTACCTCTGCTCCATCTTTACCACTAATGAACTCTCCCTTTTCGTTAAGTAATTTAAGGGCATTCCATTGTTTTGGATTATGGGAAGCGGTAAGAATAATACCTCCATCTGCATTCAACTCTGGCACCATAACCTCCACTGTAGGCGTAGTAGAAAGTCCTAAATCTACAACATGAATCCCCAACCCTTGCAAAGTGGCTGTAACCAAAGAGGATACCATACCTCCAGAAATCCTAGCATCTCGACCTAAGACTAAGGTTAAGTCTTTCTTCTGTTTGGTATTCTGAAGCCAAGTTCCGAAAGCGGAAGTGAACTTTACGACATCTAGCGGCGTTAAGTTTTCATCTACTTTTCCGCCAATTGTACCTCTAATTCCTGATATAGATTTTATAAGTGCCATAGCCTAAATTTTATACCTGCAAAGATAATAAAAATATTAAGCCTTATTTCCATCCACCTCCCAAACTTTTGTAGAGGTATACCGTTGCATTCAGTTGTGTATTTTTAGCTTCTATGAGTTCCATTTTGGCATCTAAGGCATCTCTTTGCGTCATCAAAACCTCCATATAATCTGCCCTAGCATTAGTAAACAGAAGGTTTGAAATTCCTATCGCCTCGTCTAAATCTTTGCTTTGAGTGTGTTTTAAATCAAAATACTGTTGGTAATTTTTAATTTTATTCAAATTATTAGAGACTTCCATATAAGCTTTAATAAGCGTTTTATTATACTCATACAAAGCCTGTAGTTGAGACGCATTCGCCGTATTAAATTTTGCTTTTATCGCTGATTTGTTAATTAACGGTCCTACCAAATCTCCCACTATATTATAAGCTAAAGACTCTGGAAAATGAGTGAAGTAACTTGGTTTAAAAGCCTCTAAACCAGCTCCAAAAGTAATATTTAAAGAAGGATAAAACTCTTTTCTAGCAGCTTCTACATCTAACTTAGCAGCCTCTAACTCTAGCTCTGCTTGTTTAACATCTGGTCTATTAGCTAGTAACTCCGAAGGAATACCTGTTTTAATAGACTGTGGTACGAGATCCAAAAATTCTGCACTTGAACGAGGAATAGGCTGGTAAAATCTTCCTAGTAACAAATTGATGTCATTCTCTTTCTCTAAAATACTTTGCTGAACTGTGTATAAATTCGCTGATGATTTTGCTAATTCAGCTTCAAATTTTTTAACTGATAACTCCGTAGTTGCAGCCGCCTGTTTTTGAATTTTAGAAACCTCCAAGGCTTTTCTTTGAAGTTCAATATATTTTTTAAGATAAGAGTATTGGCTATCCAAAGCTAAAAGTTCATAATAGCTTTGTGCCACTTCTGCTATTAAACTTGAAAGCACAAAATTCTTACCTTCTACTGTGGCTAGATAGTGAGCTATTGCAGATTTTTTTTCTGTTCTGAGCTTATTCCAAATATCCACCTCCCAATCGGCTTGTAAACCTACTCCAAAATTACCCAACGGATCTGGAATCGGCTTTCCTTCTTCCATCTGAGTCGCTGCATCTCCTGCACCTTCACTAGTGTAACGCCCTACTTTTTTAACGCCAGCAGCTACCTCCACAGAAACTGAGGGAAACAATCTTCCGTTTCTATACATTACACTACTTTTGGCTTTTTCTATCTCTTGTAATGTAATTAGTAACTCTTGATTGTTATTAAGAGCCATTTCTATTAAAGAAACTAAATGAGGATCCGTAAAAAATTCTCTCCAAGGTGGAGTTCCTGTGCTTTTATTAAAAACTTCATCTTTTGTATAGCTTTCTGGTAGAGCCTCTTTTACATTATCTTTTACTTGTAATGGTGCTGGTGCTTTACAATTAACTAGCACTAAGCTACCCACTACCAATGATATATATTTTAGTTTAGTTTTCATCTTCAATTTCTTCAGTTAATGGATTAAGGTCTTCATATTCTGCCAACTCATTTTTTCTTGCTATTTTACCAAAAATAAGATATAAGCCAGGGATAAGTACTACGCCAAATATTGTCCCAATAAACATACCTCCTGCCGCTGCAGTTCCTATCGTTCTATTACCTATTGCTCCTGGGCCTGTTGCCAAAGCTAAAGGAATAAGCCCCGCAATAAATGCAAAAGATGTCATTAAAATAGGACGAAAACGCGTTACAGCTCCTTCTATAGCCGCTTTCAATATTGTAGCTCCTTCATTTTTTCTCTGCACTGCATATTCTACTATAAGTACTGCATTTTTACCCAATAAACCTATCAACATTACTAAGGCAACTTGTGCATAGATATTATTTTCTAAACCAAAAAGTTTAAGGAATAAAAACGCTCCAAAAATACCCGCTGGTAAGCACAATATTACAGGTAACGGAAGAATAAAACTTTCATACTGTGCTGATAATATAAGATATACAAATCCTAAACAAATTAGAAATATGTAAACCGCCTCGTTGCCCCTACCTACCTCATCTTTGGATATCCCAGCCCAATCTATCCCATAGCCTCTAGGCAGGGTTTTATCTGCTGTTTCTTTTATAGCCTCTATGGCTTGCCCACTACTGTAACCTTCCGAAGGATAACCACTTATTTGTGCAGAATTATACATATTATGTCTAGTAATTTCACTCATGCCATAAACTTTCTCCATATGCATAAAATCTGAATAAGGTACCATTTCCTCTTTATCATTTTTAACATAAAGATTCATAATATCTTGAGGTAAAGCTCTGTACTGAGGTGCAGCCTGAACAATAACCTTGTATGGCTTACCAAAACGGATAAATCCTGTTTCGTAGTTAGAACCTATTAAAGTGGAAAGGTTATTCATCGCACTACCTATACTTACCCCTTTTTGTTCTGCAATATCATTATCTACTTTCAACATATATTGTGGAAAACTAGCAGAATAAAATGTAAATACAGACGCCAGTTCTGGTCTTTTGCTTAGCTCCTTTACAAAGTTACGACTGACCTCTTCCATTTTAGCATAATCGTTACTTCCTGTTTTATCCAGCAATCTCAATTCAAATCCTCCTGCTGCACCATAACCTGGTATAGATGGTGGTTGGAAAAACTCAATATTAGAACCTCCTATATCTTTACATTTCTCCTCTAGTTCTTCTATAATTTCGGTAGCAGATTTATCTCTTTCGTCCCAATTTTTAAGGTTGATTAAACAAGTTCCTGAGTTAGCTCCTGTACCTTCTGATAAAATTTCGTATCCAGCTAATGATGATACAGATTTTACCCCTTCTATTCCCTCTGCTATTTTCTGTATTTTTAGAGCCTGTTGATTGGTTCTCTCTATGGTAGAGCCTGGAGGTGTTTGCACAATGGCATAAATCATTCCTTGGTCTTCGTTAGGTATAAATCCTGACGGAAGTCCATTATTAAGAAAATATACAAGAAAACAAAATACTGATAATCCGCCTAATGTAATCCATTTTTTACTTACAGTCTTATACAAAAGGGTTTCATATCTTTTTGTCCCTTTGGCAAATACTCTATTAAATCCATCTATAAATCTATTGATAGGCGTCTTCTTTCTCTCTTTACCATGATTATTTTTAAGAATTAAAGCACATAATGCCGGCGTAAGTGTAAGAGCCACTATCCCAGAAAGTATAATAGACGATGCCATAGTGATAGAAAACTGTCGATAAAATACTCCTACAGGACCACTCATAAACGCCACAGGAATAAATACCGCTGCCATAACCAAAGTAATTGCTATAATAGCTCCACTTATTTCTCCCATTGCTTCTTGTGTAGCTTCTAGTGGTGATAAATGCTTTTCTTCCATCTTTGCATGCACGGCTTCTATAACCACAATGGCATCATCTACTACCACACCTATCGCCATTACCAATGCAAAAAGGGTAATCATATTTACCGTTATCCCAAAGGAGGACATTACCGCAAAAGCACCTATTAAAGACACTGGCACAGCCAACGCTGGTATAAGTGTAGAACGCCAATCACCCAAAAAGATAAAAACAACTATCCCTACCAATACAAAGGCTTCGAATAAGGTATGGACGACCTTCTCCATAGAGGCGTCTAAGAAGCGAGAAACATCATAACTTATCTCATAGTGCATTCCTTTCGGGAAAGAGGTTTTATTAAGTTCTTCTAGCAATGTTTTTACATTTTTAATTACCTCACTAGCATTAGACCCGTAAGACTGCTTAATTGTAATCGCTGCAGATGGCTTACCATTAAGCGTAGAGTAGATATCATACATTGAACTTCCGAATTCTACATCTGCTACATCTTTCAACCGTACAAACTCCCCATTAGAATTTGCTTTTACAATGATATTACCATAGTCTTTTTCATTATCGAAACGTCCAGGATACTTTAATACATATTCAAATGATTGTGAACGCTTCCCAGAACTTTCTCCTGTTCTACCTGGAGAAGCTTCTAAACTTTGAGAACTAAGCGCTTCCATCACCTCATCAGTAGAAATATTATATGCAGTAAGCCTATCAGGTTTTAGCCAAATACGCATCGCATACTCTCTGGTTCCAAGTATATCAGCAAACCCAACACCATTAACCCTTCTTAACTCTGGAAGAATGTTAATATCTGCATAATTGAATAAAAACTTTTGGTCGGCTTTAGGGTCATCACTATAGAGATTAACATACATCAGCATATTAGGTTCTTCTCTCGTAATTTTAACCCCTTCTCGTACCACCAAAGGAGGCAATTTGTTAATGGCTGAAGAAACTCTATTCTGCACATTTACAGCTGCTAAGTTAGGGTCTGTACCCAAATTAAAAACTACTTGTATGGAGGCTACCCCATCATTCCCTGCATCAGAGGTAATGTATTTCATTCCTTGTACCCCATTTAGAGCTTGTTCTAAAGGAATTACTACTGATTTTACCAAAAGTTCATTATTGGCACCTGGATATTCTGCCGTAATATTTACTTTAGGTGGCGAGATAGACGGAAATTGGGTAATAGGTAAACTTAATAAAGATAATACTCCCAAAAATACTATGATAAGAGAAATTACTATTGATAGTACAGGTCTCTTTATGAATGTTTTAAACATAGCTTAATATTTTAGTTGGCATTAAGTTTTAGAGTTTTTAATACCTCTTTAGGGTTCTGGAATTGAGTTTTTACAACATCATTATCCCTTACTTTTTGTACTCCTTCTAATAATATTTTATCACCTACAGAAAGCCCTGAACTCACCACATAAATATCTGGTAAAGAATAAATAACTTTAATATTTCTAGATTCTACTTTACCATTTTTATCCACAACAAAAACATATTTCTGATCCTGAATTTCATAGGTTGCTTTTTGTGGAATAATAAGTGCGTTTTTCACTGGAATCTCCATTCTTACTTTTCCTGTTTGTCCGTTTCTTAAAAGCAAATCTGAGTTAGGAAACTTGGCACGGAAGGCTATATTACCTGTTTCATTATTAAACTCTCCTTCTATATTTTGGATAAAACCTTTCTCTGGGTGCTCTTGACCATTTGCCATAACTAGAGTTACTTGCTGCTTGCTTCTCTCATCAGCATTGGTTTGATAACTCAAATATTCTGGTTCAGAGACATTAAAATAGGCGTAGACATTGGTATTATCTGAAAGACTTGTTAACAAATCTCCTTCTTCTATAAGACTTCCTAATTTGAGAGGAATTCTATTGATAATACCAGAAAACGGGGCTCTAATAGTGGTAAAAGACAAATGTAACTGAGCCATTCTCATTTCTGCACTAGCCGCATCTAGCTTAGCTTTAGCCAAAGCTTTTTCATTTTTGGAAACAATATTATTCCCTGCCAAAATACTTGCGTTTTGATATTCTATTCTAGCTTGTTCTACTTCAGCCCTTGTTTTCATGAGTTCAGCTTCATAGACTTGTGGCATTATTCTGAACAGAACTTGTCCTGCTTTTACATACTGACCTTCGTCCACATAGATTTTATCCAAAAAACCCTTCCCTTGAGCTCTTATTTCTATATTTTTTTGGGATTGTATTTGAGCTACAAAATCTTTGGAGATATTAGTATCCATTTTTAGGGGTTGAGTTGTTGGATAAATAGGCATCTCTTCTTTTTTATCTTTATCTTCTGACTTGCAAGAGGATAGATTTAAAATTATTAGTACTGATAAAAGTGTGATTTTATTCATTTCGTTAATTTGTTAAGTTATTAGAAAATTATGATTCTCATCAAACTTAGTTTGATAGAAAGAGAGCATATCCGTATATCAAAATACGGGTATACACGATAATTTTTACAATAAAAAAACAAATCAAATTCTAATAGAACGAATGAAGATATAGCGTTTTACCTTTAGATAAGAAAAAACAGAGGTATCTCTGTACAGTATTTTAGCTATCTTAAAGAGAACTACAGAAAGTAGAACGTAAAAAAAGACTTCCTTAATCGTACTGGAAATAAAAGAACTGAAATCTTCATCTATCTCTACTAAAGAGGCTATTAAACTAACGGTATCCTCGGATAAGTCTTTCTCAATAAGAGATGTGTGTTTTTTAGAAAATTTAGCCAATGTTGTACCTACCTCTTTACCAATTGGTAGCGTCATAGAGTTTGCCTCTATCTTCCACGAGGAAAATAAAGTAATCAAAACGACTAATAAAAGGGCTAAATACTTTTTCATTTCAGTGAGCAAAGGTAATTAGAGATTTCTTATTACAATGTGTATTAACAAACTTTAACATATCATAATTGACTATTGATATTTTAATAACAAGAAAATAGAGTGGCCAATTAGATTAACCACTCTATTCTCACTCAAAATATTTCTAGTAAAAATTTATAACTGAGGTCCTGCCGCTACTAATCTCTTACCTTCTTCAGTATCTGTATATTGTTCAAAATTCTTAATATACTTAGCTGCTAGAGATTTTGCTTTTTCTTCCCATTCTGCTGGTGTAGCGTAAGTATCTCTTGGATCTAGAATACCTTCGGAAACATTAGGTAACGAAGTAGGAATTTCTAAATTCATTACAGGAACTACGCTCTTAGGAGCATTATCTATAGAACCATCTAAAATAGCATCAATGATAGCTCTTGTATCTTTTAATGAAATTCTCTTACCTGTACCATTCCACCCAGTGTTTACTAAATAAGCCTTAGCACCGTGCTCTTTCATTTTACTAATCAATGTTTTAGAGTACATTGTTGGGTGTAAAGTAAGGAATGCTTCCCCAAACGCTGGCGAAAACGAAGGTGTAGGTTCTGTGATACCTCTCTCTGTTCCTGCTAACTTAGAAGTATATCCACACAAGAAGTGATATTGTGCTTGGTCTTCTGAAAGTATAGATACTGGAGGTAATACTCCAAAAGCATCAGCTGATAGATATATAATCTTGCTAGCATGTCCTGCTTTAGAAGGAAGTACTATCTTATTGATATGATAGATAGGGTAAGAAACTCTAGTATTTTCTGTAATAGAACCGTCTTTATAATCTATCTCACCGTATTCATTTACCACAACATTCTCTAATAAAGCGTCTCTCTTAATTGCTCTAAAGATGTCTGGTTCTTTCTCCTCTGTAAGGTCGATAACTTTAGCGTAGCAACCTCCTTCATAGTTGAATACTCCGTTGTTATCCCAACCGTGCTCATCATCACCTATTAGGTATCTTTTCGGGTCTGCAGAAAGCGTTGTTTTACCTGTTCCAGAAAGACCAAAGAATAATGCTACATCTCCTTTTTCTCCCACATTGGCAGAACAGTGCATAGATGCCATACCTTTAAGTGGTAGGTAGTAGTTCATCATCGCAAACATACCTTTTTTCATCTCTCCACCGTACCAAGTACCTCCTATAATTTGGATTTTTTCTGTAAGGTTAAACATCACGAAATTTTCAGAGTTTAGACCTTGTTTTTCCCAATCAGGGTTAGTTGTTTTAGAACCGTTCATCACAACAAAATCAGGCTCTCCGAAGTTTTCTAACTCGTGAACAGATGGTCTGATGAACATATTGGTAACAAAGTGCGCTTGCCAAGCCACCTCCATTACAAATCTTACTTTAAGTCTAGTATCAGGGTTAGTTCCACAGAAAGCATCTACTACATAAAGTTTTTTAGAGGTAGAAAGCTGCTGAAGTACCAAATCTTTACAATGTGCAAAAACCTCTGGAGAGGTAGGTCTATTAACATTACCATCCCAGTGTATTGTTTCTTTAGTGGTATCATCTAATACGATATATCTATCCTTAGGAGATCTTCCTGTAAAAATTCCTGTTTTAACGGCTACTGCTCCTGATTCTGTTTGAGCTCCTTTTTCAAAGCCTTTGTTCTTATCAGAAACCTCTGCTTTATGCAGTTCTTCGTAACTAGGATTATACACGACTTCATGATAACCTGTAATCCCTAAATTGTGCAACTCTTGGATAATTTTTAAATTTTTCATAGGTGATGTGTAATTATATATAATTTATGGTTTTATTTTTCGGTTCACAAATTTACTTATTCCGTAAGAGGAACGGTGCGTTAAAGATAATGATATTAGTCAGAAAATGCAACTTAAAAATAAACTACTGATTATCATAAAATTATATCCGAAAAATTAAAAATATCAGAAAAACCTTTCTCCCTAAAGTAAGTCTCTGCCCTAGAAAAATTCTCTGCCATAATAAAATCTCCACCCCAAGCTCCTAAACTTTTTATGAACCCTGGATAATCCGAAAAATAGAGTTCTCTTACCGTAGGTATCCCTAAAAATTCTGAAAGTTTTTGCTCGTGTACTTTCATCAATTTTGAGAACTCTGCTAAACTATCTGCTTCTAGCACCGCATCAGTAAGTTCTGAAAAAAAGTCTATATTCTTTTTAGACTTTTCTCTTGTTTTATACAGAGTAATACCTTCTCTACTATCTTGCTTTTGGTTTAGATGTACGAAGAGTAAATCGTCTTTAAATTTAGGTGAAAAAAGCACAGGTACAACTTCCCTAAAAGGCTTTAGCTGGTACAATATAGATTGTTCTTCTAACGCTACTGCTACATCGTAGCCACTACCTCCCAATGTCTTCTCGTTAAGAAGAAAAGCATCTACTTTTGCCCATTTTGCTAAGTTAGCCATAAGCGTAGAGCTACTCCCCAGACCATAATTGGCAGGAAACTGAAGATTAGTTTTGATATGATAGGAAACTCCTTTTTTAAACTTTTCTAACGAAATAGATTCTAGATACTTTAATACCTTTAGAATAAATTCGGCATTAGTCCTTAAATTGGTAGAAATAATCTCCCACTTACGATAGTCTATCTCTATAGACAGCCACAACTGGTTTTGATGATAAGTTTCCCAAAAGATTTTAGCATTGTTATCCTCTTTTTCTTCCACCCACAAATCTTGCCCCATTTTGGTAGGCAACGCTAGAGCTTTAGCACCGTCTAAAACAACATATTCGGAAGTGATGAGTAATTTTCCTGGTGAAAAATAATGTTCCATCATAAGGCAAAGTTAATTCTAATTATCCAGTTTTAAAACAAGTAAACTTTATTTTGCCTCAATTATTAGTTGATATATTGTTATATTTGTTCATTGGTTTATTATCTAACACATAACCTTTATGCTTATGAAAAAAGTATTATGGCTGAGTTTACTACTTACATTTTTTACTTACAAATCTCAAGTAAAGGATAATCTAAACACCCCAAAAAAGCCAAAAATAGGGCTTGTTTTGGCAGGTGGCGGCGCTAAAGGTTTTGCTCACGTGGGTGTTCTTAAAGTTTTAGACTCGTTAGGTGTAAAGGTAGATTATATTTCGGGGACGAGTATGGGGGCTATTGTGGGTGGACTATATGCTTCTGGATATACAGGAAACGATATTGAGAAAATAATAACCAATACCGATTTTTACGACATCATTGCTAACGAAAAAAACAGAAAAGAAACTTCCTTTTTCAGCAAAACCACAGACAAATACCTTCTGAATATCCCCATAAAAAATGGTAAAATAAATGTACTCCCTAAAGCTATTTCTACGGGACAGAAGAACATTTATATGCTTAAAGATTTATTTAAGAATGTTTCTAATGTAGAGAATTTTTCTCAACTTCCTATCCCATTTATGTGTGTTACCACAAACCTTGAAAGTGGTAAGATGAAAATCTTTGAAAAAGGAGATTTAATTAAAGCTATTATGGCGAGTTCTGCCTACCCTTCGCTTATGGACCCTGTTAAGATAGGTGATAGCCTTTATATAGATGGTGCTATGACCATCAACTACCCTGCACAACCTCTCAAAGAGAAAGGAATGGACATTATCATAGGGGTAGATTTAAGTCAAGGTTTAGCTAAAAGAGAGGATTTGCAAAGTGCCATTAGTATCCTCAACCAAGTGATAGATTTTGGCATACAGAATGAAACCCAAAATCAATATCAATACATTGACATCAACATACACCCAAAGCTAGACGGTATGAATGCCACCAGCTACGGAGATAAAGAAAAAATACTAAAACTAGGCTACGAAGAAGCTCAAAAATATATCGATATACTATCTAAACTCCCTAAACGGAAACACACCCAACTAAGAGTAGCATCTAGCCCTATTTATTCTAACATTTACAAAATAGATAGTTTGGAGGTGATAAATAATAAGGTATTTAGCCGTTCGTATTTACAGGGCAAAATGAATCTGAAGGTACCATCGTTGCAATCTTATGGAAGCATCAATAAAATGATAGATAAACTGTATGCTACCAATAATTATGACCTCATCAATTATGATATTATCCAAAATAACGGCAAAAATACACTCCAAGTTACAGTAGATGAAGACCAAAGCAGATATTATCTAAAGTTTGGATTACATTATGATGAGTTATTTAAAACCGGACTACTCATCAATGCCACTGCCAGAAGACTACTACTACCCAACTCTACTGTATCATTAGATGTTGTAGTGGGAGATAGCCCTAGATATTACTTTAACTATTTTATGGATAATGGCTATATACCAGGGCTTGGAGTTTCCTCTTCAGGAATGAAACTAAACCTCAAAAACAATACGGGTACTATTACGGAGGATTGGACTTGGCTAAGAAACGAAGTATTTATCCACTCTATATGGAGGGACAGATATGCTATAGGGGGAGGGCTTAGCCACGATTATTTTAAAACGAATAATCCCTATATTAACGAAATAAAAAACTTTATCAACCCTTACTTTTTCATAAAGAGTGATACACAGGACGACAAAAACTTCCCTACCAGAGGTTTCTACCTAGATGCTGAAGGTAAAATATTAAATCTATTTAGCGACAAAAACTCCGAAATTACTCCCATACAAGTAAAGGCAGACCTTAGAATGAATTTCCCTATCAGCAGTTGGCTTACCTATAATCTAAGTCTTTTTGGAGGATTTACGACAAACCACGAGGATTTATCTTACTTCTATCAGTACCGTATAGGTGGTATTTTTGAACAAAAACTAGGTAATTTTGCACAAATGCAAGGGCATTATTTCGGATATACAAGTAGCCCAAATCTATTAACTGCAACCAATAATTTTCAGTTTAAGATACAGAAAAGCTATTTCATTATCGCTCATTTCGGTATGGCCAATCTTTTCAATGAAATCAATCTGAAGGATATGCTTAATATCAATCATAAAGGGCTAGGCATTACGGCAGGATACAAATCACCTTTTGGACAAATAAAAATAAACTACAGCAATCCCCTAAACAAAAACAAAGGAATGTTTAACGTCGTATTAGGACATTGGTTTTAAAAAAACTTAATTAAAAATGATACAATTCTTTTTTGAAGAAATAGAGCCCATTAGTATATCTACCGACATCAGCAAATGGCTAGAGCAAATCATCTTATCAGAACACAAAAAGCCAGGTAAAATAAACTATATATTCTGTGATGACGAGTATCTCCTCAAGATAAATCAAGAGCATTTACAGCACGATTATTATACCGATATTATTACCTTCGACTATGTGAGAGGAAACACCATATCAGGCGATATTTTTGTATCCGTAGAACGCGTTAAAGACAATGCCTCTACCCTATCCAAAGACTACCAGTCAGAATTTCTAAGAGTATTAGCTCACGGCGTTCTGCATCTCTGCGGATACAAAGACAAAACAGAAGAAGACATTAAAACAATGCGTGGAAAAGAGGATTTCTACCTTAGCAAAACCACCTTAACCCCTCGTTAGGACTAAGGTGGTTTTAGAATGAAAAACTTCCCTAAGCGTTTTTAGCCGATTTTATAATCTCATTCAGTTCTTTATAGAGAGCTGCCCACTCCGTTTGAGATTGCATTGCCGACACCAGATTGATATAATTCCGTATTGATTTTTCTATATCCCCACGCAAGGCACTAGCAGATTTAGTGAGTCTTAGTGTTGCATTCGCTTCGGTTTGTTCCGATAGGAGGTTAGAAAATGTTTCTTGTTTCGTTTTTAAATCATTAAATACAGGAGTTAAATTAAGAGCATTTAGAGCCGTTTTATTGGGTTCTGCATCTAGTTCTGCGAGCAATTTGTTAAGCAATACCGACTGGTCTGCATAAGACTTTTTATCCAAATTCAAATCATTACGCTTAAAAACCTCATACAACGCCACCGCCTTCTCTTGGTTTGGCAATAAGTCCAGAGCCGCATAGGCTTTTAGATACACCTTAAGACCCACAAAAACCTTATCTCGCTCCTTATCCGCTTGGGCAACCTCTGCCCCTTTGCCGCTATACAACTGTTTTGCCACCAAATCTTTGTACAAATCATACTCCGCCTCCAGAGCCTTTAGCAAAGGGTGGTTGCTTATACTAATGGTATAGTTTCCATTCTTAGATGCCGAAATCAAACGCTCTGCTAACGCAGCAAGTGTAACGGTTTTTAATTTTCCTAAACTAATTTTCATTTTTAAAAAGATTTTAAAAGATTTACTATATTTTATGTGCTGAAGTTAAAAAAATTCAGATAAACACGCAATATTTTCTTTATTTAAGACAAATCATTTTCAGTGTCAGTTCCCATATATTCGGTAGTTCATACTTAAACTGATAAGCTCTAAATCTGAAAGTTTAGGTAGCCTTCTTTGATAAGGCAAGATAATTTTTAGTATTTTTTGTAACTTGCACCCGTTGTTTTATTTAGAAATATATCGTAATTAAAATAATATGCTGATTTTTCATCAAAATGAATATTTTATTTAATAATCATAATGCACAACGGAATGCTATAATATATCTTTATGCATCGGTTGGAAAGTTCAATCATCTAGAATGGGCTAATGGAACAGCAATATATTATTGGGTAAATCATTCAAATTTTGGAATGCCAGATTATTTATCTTTTTTTAATACTTTATATTGCTTTGTTATTTCACTTCTCTATAATAATTTTTTACGGAATATTTTCGCTTTTCTTTTCTATTAGCATAGTATTAACTCTTTATTTGTATCCCATACACCAAAACTTAAAATTATGGACTCAAAAAAAATAAAATTATTTTACTTATTGCCAATAGGCATAGTTACTCTCTATACATTCTTTTTATTATATAAGTTTGAAAATATTCCTAATACAATACCCATATATGGATATGGAGATAAAGCTAAGTTTGGAAAAAAAATACTTATTTGGCTTCCAGTAGCATTAAATTATTTAATCTTAATGTTTATTTGGGTTCTAATTAAAAACCCAAATAAACTAAATTTACCAATAGAAATTAATAATAAAGAAAAAGTACAAATAATCTTGATTATATTATCAACTATTATCTCAATATTCTTTTGTTTATTATTTGTAGATATTTTTTAAAGATTACATTAGATAAAATAAATTTTAGCTACAAAATATTTAAGCATACACATTGAAATTATTAAAAACTTACTCTATTTATTGCAGTAGAGCTTACAAAATACCAAAGTAGAGCTTCCGTTCGCCATTAGAATTTTTAAAATGAGGCGGTAACACCTCCGTATCCATACAGAACTTTTAAATCATCAGGGTAGAGTTTCCGCCTGTGTACTTTGCTTTTAAAATATTAAAATAGAAGCTCCGTTTGCCGCCCGAACTTTTAAAATAAAAATACCATTACTTTTACTAAAAGTACAACCTTTAATTAGCAATGCTGTAACCTATACAAGCATAACAGAAATCCATTAGTTCTTATTTCAAATTTTAACGAAAGTAAATTTCCACTCAATAATTTTCATTAACTTTGCCCCCGTGCTGGCAAGCCATTTTAAAATAGATTTTAATATGAAACCTATTACCAATATCAACCAATTAGACCTAGATAAAACCTACACTTATGCAGATTATCTACTTTGGAAGTTTGAAGAAAGAGTAGAACTTCTAAAAGGTAAAATATTCAAAATGTCGCCTGCACCTAGTAGGAAGCATCAAGATATTTCGGGACGTATCTTTGGTGAGCTATATCCACTATTCAAAAATAAAAAATGTAAAATATATTCTGCTCCGTTTGATGTTCGTTTCATAAAAAACAATACCGAAAACCAAACCATCTACACCGTAGTACAACCAGACCTCTGCATCATATGCGATGAAAGTAAACTAGACGAAAAAGGTGGCATAGGCGCTCCCGACCTAATAGTAGAAATACTATCCCCCGGCAATTCTAAAAAAGAAATGAAAAACAAATTTGAACTCTACGAAGAATACGGTGTAACGGAATATTGGATTATAAACCCACTAGACGAGATAGTCTATATCCACACTTTAGAAAACGGAAAATATAAAGGAGCTTTGCCCATCGTAGATGATTTTATTTGTTCAGAAATTTTTCCAGAGATAAAAATTCATACCGACGATATTTTCAAAGGATAAAAATTAAAAACCAATCCCAATGTTTCACGTGAAACATTTTAAATTTAGATAAGAAACAAATACATATAATGATAAACGAAGTATATGATGTTATAGTAGTAGGAGCAGGACACGCAGGTTGCGAAGCAGCCGCAGCCGCAGCCAATCTAGGCTCCAAAACACTCCTCATTACTATGAATATGGAAACCATAGGCAAAATGAGTTGCAACCCAGCTATGGGAGGTATCGCCAAAGGGCAAATCGTAAGAGAAATAGACGCTATGGGAGGCTATAGTGGTATTGTAGCAGATAAATCTGCCATACAATTCAAAATGCTCAACCTATCCAAAGGACCCGCAATGTGGTCGCCTAGAACTCAAAACGACCGTATGCTCTTCGCAGAAGAATGGAGATTAGCCCTAGAAAACACACCTAACCTAGACTTCTTCCAAGATATGGTAAAACAACTCATCATAGAAGGGAACAAAGTTGCAGGAGTCATCACTTCACTTGGGATAGAGATAAAAGGAAAATCCGTAGTATTAACCAATGGCACATTCCTTAATGGACTTATCCACGTTGGCGACAAACAACTAGGTGGCGGAAGAATGGGCGAACCAAAAGCCTTCGGCATTACCGAGCAGCTTGTAGATTTAGGATTTACCGCAGGAAGAATGAAAACAGGAACACCTCCTAGAGTGGACGGAAGAACTCTAGACTACTCCAAAATGGAAGAACAACCCGGAGATGAAAATCCTCAAAAATTCTCCTATCTAGACACGCCAAAACTTACCAAACAACGCTCTTGCCACATTACTTACACCAACGAAATTGTACACGATATACTCCGTTCAGGGTTTGACAGAAGCCCTATGTTCAACGGGACTATCCAAAGCCTCGGACCTAGATATTGCCCAAGTATAGAAGATAAAATCAATCGTTTTGCAGAACGAAACAGACATCAACTATTTGTAGAACCCGAAGGTTGGAAAACCATTGAAATCTATGTAAACGGATTCAGCTCTTCCCTACCCGAAGACATACAAATAAAGGCAATGAAACACATTCCTGGCTTTGAGAATGTAAAAGTATTCCGTCCAGGATATGCCATAGAATACGACTATTTCCCTCCTACACAGCTTAATCATACCCTAGAAACCAAAATCATAGAAAACCTCTATTTCGCAGGGCAAATCAATGGAACTACTGGTTACGAAGAAGCCGCAGGACAAGGGCTTATAGCAGGTATCAACGCTCACAATAAAGTACACGAAAAAGAAGCCTTTATTCTCAACAGAGATGAGGCTTATATAGGTGTACTTATAGACGACCTCATCACCAAAGGCACAGAGGAACCTTATAGAATGTTTACCTCTCGTGCAGAGTACAGATTGTTACTTAGACAAGACAATGCAGACATTCGTTTAACAGAAAAATCTTACAAACTAGGTCTTGCAAAAGAAGAAAGACTACAAAAAGTTGAGGACAAAATAAAGAAAAGCGAAGAATTAGAAGACTTTTTAAAGGATTATTCCTTAAAACCAAAACAAATTAACCCTATACTAGAAAGTATAGAATCTTCTCCTGTAGACCAAGCCTACCGTGCCTCACAAATTCTTACCAGACCTAATATGAAATTGGAGCTTCTGGAAGAAATAGAAGAGATAAAAAATACAAGTAGAAACTATTCGGACGAAGTAAGAGAACAAGCAGAAATCAACATAAAGTATAGAGGTTACATAGAAAAAGAAAAAGAAAATGTAGCCAAATTACACAGATTAGAAAACATCAAAATCCCCGAAGATTTTGATTTTACAAAAATCAATAGTCTTTCTGCCGAAGCTAAACAAAAACTCAATAATATAAGACCTAAAACCATAGCACAAGCCTCTAGAATAAGTGGCGTTTCTCCTGCCGACATCAATGTGTTACTTATATTTTTAGGAAGATAGATATTTATATTCGTTGAATGTTTCACGTGAAACATTCAACGAGTTTTTATTAGAATTTATATGAAGATAAAAGACCATTTTCTTTCTCAAGAGATTTTTGAAATTAAAGAAACCCCTATCAAAGGGGTCTTAAAAACATATCCTGTACCCGAAAACATTGGTAAATATTATGAGAGTGATAAGTATATTTCCCATCATCAGGACAGTGGTAGTTTAAAGGAATTTGTTTATAAATTTATACAAAGTTTCAACATTAAATACAAGGCTAAAATAGTTAGGGAAAACCTTTCTTCTCCTAATTCTAAAGACTGTAAAATTTTAGACTACGGTTGTGGAGCAGGTGAATTTATAAAATCCCTAGAAAATAAATACATTACTTACGGCTACGAACCCAACGAAAAAGCTAGAAACTTCGCCAAGAAAAAAAGTTCTAAAACAAAATTTATAGACTCTCTGAACGAAATAGAAGATAATACATTAGACATTATAAGCCTATGGCACGTATTTGAACATATAGAAAATCAGAAAGAAATACTAGATTTATTCAAGCAAAAATTAAAACCTAATGGAACACTCATTATTGCCGTTCCAAATTATAAATCTTACGACGCCGAAAGATACCAAGATTTTTGGGCGGCTTATGATGTGCCTAGACACCTATTTCATTTCTCAAGAGAAGGAATGAAAACACTAATGCAACAAGAACAACTTAAAATAAAAAAAATAGCACCTCTCCTACTTGATGCGTTTTATATTTCTATACTTAGTGAAAAATACAAAAAAAATAAACTTTTTTGGCTTTTTGGAGGTATCTACGGAGCAATTTCTAATTTTAAAGCATCAAAAACAGGAGATTTTTCTAGTTTGATATATATAGTCAAAAAAAATTAGAAAATGGATTTTTACCCTATTTATTAAAGTCGTTTTTTTTGCCGTTTTTTGGTTTAGTTTAAAATTTATTATGCAGAAGCTATTATAACCTCTAAAAAATAATTCTTATTTTCACGGAGTAATTTTAAACTAAAGACTATGAAGTGTACTTTAAAATCTATGAGTGCTACTTTGTTGTTTTCTATCACGACAGTAGCCTTCGCTCAAAGCTCCCACCCTATTGTGGAAAAAATGGTAGACGAAACCTATCAAAATTCTCAATTAGAAAAACTGGGATACGAGCTAATTGATAAAATAGGACCGAGATTAGTAGGAAGCCCTAAAATGCAACAAGCTCACGATTGGGCGGTAAATCAATTCAAATCTTGGGGAATTTCGGCAAAAAATGAACCTTGGGGCGAGTGGCGTTCTTGGGAAAGAGGTACTTCTCAAATCACTCTTACACAGCCTTACATCAAATCTTTGGAAGGGAGACAACTGGCATTCAGCCCTGCTACAACAAAAAATGGAGTGGAAGCAGAACTTATTACAATGCCTGTATTTAAAACCAAAGCCGAGTTTGATGCTTTTTTAAAAGGGGTAAAGGGAAAAATTGTAATGATTAGCCCATACGAACCTAGCGGAAGACCTGATTATAACTGGAAAGAATATGCTACGGAAGAGTCCTACAAAAAATATAAGGAAGAATCTGAAAAAAGAAATAAAGAGTGGGCTGCTTCTATGAAAACCATTAACTATACAACACGCACCATTCAGAAACCTATCGAGGAAGCAGGTGCAGTAGGTATCGTTATGTCCACTTGGAGTGGTGGGTTTGGAGTTAGTAGAATTTTCAATGCCACCACATCTAAAATCCCTGTTGTAGATATTGCGTTAGAAGATTATGGTCAGCTTTACAGAATGGTACAATATGGCGACCGCCCTAAAATCAATCTAAATGTTCAAAGTAAAAACCACGGCACTGCTAAAACTTTCAATACAATAGCAGAGCTCCCTGGTACTACTCATAAAGATGAATATGTTATCTTGTCTGCCCACATAGATTCTTGGGACGGTGCATCTGGTGCGGTGGATAATGGCACTGGCGTTATTACTATGATGGAGGTAGCTCGTATCCTCAAAAAATACTATCCTAACCCTAAAAGAACCATTATAGTTGGTCTATGGGGAAGCGAGGAACAAGGGCTAAATGGCAGCCGTGCTTTCGTAGCAGATAACAAAGATAAATTACCGAAAATACAAGCTGTTTTTAACCAAGATAACGGTACTGGTAGGATACAATACATCAATGGTTCGGGCTTTGTGCACGCCTACAATTACCTCCAAAAATGGATTGCTCCTGCACCTGAATACATCAAAAAAGAATTAAAATATACCTTCCCTGGTTCTGCAAGTGGCGGAAGTAGCGACCACGTTTCTTTTGTGGCTGCTGGTGTACCAGCCTTTATGCTGGGCTCTTTAACTTGGGCATACGGTACTTATACTTGGCATACCAATAGAGATACTTACGATAAAATAGTTTTTGATGATTTAAAGCACAATGTGGCACTCATCGCTACAATGACCTATATGGCGAGCGAAGACCCTGAACAAAGCAATCGTGAAAAGATGATTCTACCCATCAACCCAACTACAGGAAAACAATACGAATGGCCTGAAATTAAAGAACCTACTCGTAAAGGAGGTTTTTGATTAAAACAACTTTTATGAAAAGAGGGTATCCATAATGGATACCCTCTTCAATTTTAGTTTTTGTATAATATCTAATTCTGTTTAATAAGAGGATTTGCGTTTAGCTCTCTTCTAGGTATTAAGAAAGTCCAACGAGAGTCCCCTGCTGATACCTCAAATACATTATTAACTACAACACTATTATGATTGCTGCCTGTTCTGTTAAGAGGTTGGTTAAGTCTCTTTAAATCTAAAAATCTAAAGCCTTCTCCCCACAGTTCTATACGGCGGCTGTCTAATATTTCGTTGATATAAGCTTCTCCTGTAGCAGTAGTAGCTACATAAGCTGGATTTCTGTTTTTAGAAAATTCGGTAAATACAACCTTAGATTCAGGTTCTTTGCCTAATCTTGCTAGAGCCTCTGCTTCTATTAAATACATTTCAGCAGCTCTCATATAAGGCACATCCATTCTACTATCTCCAGTACCTACTGCTAAGAATTTTTGACTGGTATAAGGGTACTTAGCAAAATTGGAAGGTAAACTTAAACTTAGGTGTTTTCCTGTAGGATCCACTACTTGCGTTCTCACATCTGTGCTAGGAAATTTGCTGTAAAGCAACTTATTCATAGCCTTTGGATTCTGTCTGATATTAGTAGAACTAAAATTTCTAGACATATAAGCCCCGAAATTAGCAAAATAGGCTGTTTGATCTTCTTTAATAGAGCTACCCCAAATCCATTCTGGATTATCTAAGCTGTTAAAACCAGCCTTGTAAGTACTATTGCTCATTAAAGTAAAACCTTGTCTTGCTAGTTTTGCCTGCTCGGCAGCCTCTTTGTAATTTCCTAAAACCAGTGCTACTCTTGCTTTGATACCTCTTACCACTTCAACATTAAAGTGTGATTTATGTACCCTACTAATTCCGTTTAAAAGTTCTATTGATTTATCCAAATCTGCATTGATTTGTTTATATACTTCCTCAACGGAAGACCTTGCTAACGGGTCATCATTAGGCTCTAACCTCAACGGAATACCATTAGGATTAGGCGTACCATCGTATCTCTTAGCGTACAATTGTACTAATTGAAAATGACAAAATGCTCTGAAAGCATAGGCTTGACCTAAAGCATTATTTCTAGTAGTTTCGCTTCCGGAAGCATTACCTCCCCCATTTATCAAAACATTGGCATTTCTTATCAGTTTATAATAAAATCTCCAAGGATATGCGACATCAGCAGAATTTTCATCTTGAATACTCATCCATCTCACAGCGGATACATACCAACCATTTCCCACACTAGGAAATACCAAATCATCTCCTAAAGCATCCATAATAATCATAATGCCTGACTGCCCAGATTGTGATTGATTCCCCTGACTAGTATACATACTTCGGTGCATACCATTTATAGATAACATCATATTATCCGCTGTTTGGGTAATACTTTCTGCTGAAATATCACTAGTAGGAACCGTTTCAAGATAAGAATCTCTACAAGATTCTGCTGTTAAAAATACTCCTAATAGAGAAGTGTATATTAAAAATCTTTTCATTGTAATACTTGTTTAAAAAATTAAAAATTAGTAGAAAAACCAAAACTAATAATTCTAGCAGGTGTAAATCTATTAGCCGTAACACCTGAGAAACTTTGTGCTGGTTCTAGACCTTTTCTAGCTGTTTTAGACCATATATTTTCTCCGTTAACAAATATCTTAAGATTATTAACCCCTATCGGATTTACAATCTCTCTAGGCATTTCGTAAGATAAAGTTACTTGTCTTAAAGTAATATAATCCGAATTTACCAACCATCTACTAGAACCTACCCCTACACTTTGGTAATTAGATGCATCTAGCCTAGGCACATCTGTTACATCACCTGGCTTTTGCCATCTTCTAAGTATATCTGTACTAAGAGCATCTCCTTGAGGATAAGCACTCATAAGACCTCCATAATTACTGTCATAAGTCTTACCTCCTAACTGATAAGTGAATAATGCAGATAAGGAAACTGATTTGTATCGGAATGTAGTTCCAAAGCTACCAAAGAGTTGAGGTATAGCACTTCCCGAATAATCATATTTTGCATCATTATGATTTGTGGTTACTTTTACACCATTTATTTCTCTAAGAGTAGCTCCTCCTTTAGCTATAGCCTCATCTGAAGCGTAGAATAATCCCATACCATCAGCAGGGTCTACTCCATACCACTGTCTTAACCAATAATCATATATAGATTTTCCCACCATATATTTTTTAGTTCCTACTATTCTTTCATCTTGAGGGAATTTGGTAATCTCGTTTTTAAGAGTTGAAGCATTCACATTAAGGTTCCATTTGAAGTTATTTGTTTTAATAACGTCTATACTAAGGGCTACCTCTATCCCTGAATTTACTAATGCTCCTGAATTTTCATCTCTACTAAGGTTACCAGAAGAATCTGGTTTTGGTACAGATAAGATAAGTCCATCTGTACCTCTCTTGTAATATTCTACACTACCTGTAATTCTGTTATTGAAAAATCCAAATTCTAAAGCAGCATCTAATTGTGTATTACTTTCCCACGTTAATTGTGTATTACCTACGCTACTCATCATTACTCCTGCATAATCTCCATTGTTATAACCTAGACTATAAAGAGGTTGCCAAGCATAATAAGAGACATCTGTGCTATAGCTACCATCATTACCCACTTGCCCGTAAGACCCTCTAAGTTTTAACTGACTTATCGTGGAATTTCCTTTTAGAAAATTTTCCTGATCTACTCTCCACCCTGCTCCTAATGACCAAAATGTAGCCCAACGAACATCTTTATGAAATCTAGCAGACCCATCTTTTCTTACAGAAGCTGAAAGTAGATATTTTCTGTTATAATCATAATTTAATCTAGAAAAATAAGATTCCTTAGGTAAAATTCTATCATAAGAATTTAGACTATTAGGCGTTACGAAGTTAGCTAGCTCATCATTATTATCAACGACTTGATTTGTCTTACGCCCATAAATATACTCGTATTTATAAGAAATATTTTCGTGACCCAATAATACATTCAAATTATGAAGTCCAAAAGATTTGTCATAATTAAGCAACTGGTTAAAGGTAATTGTGCGTGATTCTGTTACAGTTCTTGATGCCGCTCCATTAGGTGCTGCATCACCTATGATCTTGTTACCATAGTCTATCCCTTTGTAATTTCTAAAATCATATCCTACATTGGTAGTAAATGTTAACTCTGGTAATAGTTTAAACTCTCCAAAAAACCTTGAATTAACATTATATATTTTATCATAGTTTCTGTTTAATAATGTTTCTTGAATCACATGTCTCCCTCCAGCTGCACCTGCTCCTCTTTTATCTCCCGCATCGTAAACACGCTTACCTTCTCTATCATAAATATATCCTCCCGTAACTGGGTCGTGAGCATAAACACTATAAATAGGTCCTATATTTCTAGTCCAGTTAAATGGGTTTATATAGGAAGTATTCTTATCTACTCCATCTACAGCTTGATTAGAAAATGAGCTAGAATAAGCCAAATTAGTACCTACTTTAAACCAATCTTTTACTTGGTTATCTATATTTAATCTAGCAGAGAGCCTTTCGTAGTCAGAACCTAAAGCATAAGCGTCTTCTTTAAGGTATCCAAATGATGCATAATAAGTTGTTTTATCTGTCCCTCCGCTATAATTAAAATCATAGTTTTGTCTCATACCCACTTTGAAAAATTCCTTCTGCCAATCTAAATCTTCATATTTTAAAGATGCATTAGGATTCAATACCCCATCTATCACTAACTGGTTGTCTGGGACATTATACACATTATTTTTCAAGACATCAGGTATCAATGTTCTAGAAGCGTAAGTATTAGCATCTGCCAACGACATCGCTCCGCTAGGTTTATAAAGTTGTCCGTTTCTTATAGCTTCCCATACTATTGGATAATATTGAGCTGCACTCAATCGGTCATATTCAGGGATAGATCTCATAGAGATACCAGTACTTGCACTAAAATTAAACTGGGATTTTCCTTTTCTTCCTTTTTTGGTTGTAATCATAACCACCCCATTAGCCGCACTAGAACCATATAAAGAAGTAGAAGCTGCATCCTTCAATATATTCAAGGATTCTATATCATCAGGATTTAAGCTGGCTATATTTCCATTATAAACCGTTCCATCTACTACAAACAGAGGGCTATTATTTGAGCCTATGGAACTAAATCCTCTGATTGTAATTGCTGGACCACTTCCAGGTTGTCCCGTACTTGTAGAAACTTGCACCCCAGGTGTAGCCCCATCTAGAGCTTGAGCCACGTTAGTTAAAGACCTTTGAGCTAAATCTTTTGCTTTAATTTCGGCATTTGCTCCTACTACCGTTTCTTTCCTTTGCTTACCATAAGCCACTACTACTACTTCCTCAATTTCTCTTGTTTTCGTAGAATCTTTTTTCCTTTGTCCATAGACTTCGTTTCCACAAAGCACCAACGACAAAGAAAAAACAGTAATAATTATTTTCTTCATAATGTCAAAATTTATGTTAATACAGTTCCTATTATAAAATTAAGCTGTCGCAATTTATACATTATGTGTCTATTATGCAAATTTTTATTTATCGCTAAATCACTGTACTTACAATACTTTCGCTCATCACTATTTAATTTTTCCAAAAAAACAAGTACAAAAGTCAGTGAAATAAAGTAATAATATCAGTTTTTTAATAATATAAATACTCAAAATCACTACATTTGTTCCCTTTTTTATTTAAAATAAAATATTATGAACATCACAGAATACATTAAAAAAATACCCAAGGCAGAACTTCACCTCCATATCGAAGGAAGTTTTCAACCAGAACTAATGTTCAAAATAGCCCAAAGAAACCAAGTTAAAATTCCTTATCAAACGGTAGAGGAAGTCAAGAAAGCCTATCAGTTTTCGTGTCTTCAAGACTTTTTAGATATTTATTATGCAGGGGCAAGTGTGCTTCTCCACGAGCAAGACTTCTACGAACTTACAATGGCTTATTTTGATAAGTGTGCAGAAGAAAACATTGTGCATACAGAAATTATGTTCGACCCTCAAACCCACACTAAAAGAGGCATTTCGTTTGGGACAGTTATCGGTGGTATCCAAAAAGCAAGAGAGGAAGCTCAAAGTAAATATGGCATCTCTTCCCTACTCATAATGAGTTATCTAAGACATCTTTCTGAAGAAGATGCTTTTGAAACTTTGGAACAATCTCTTCCTTACAAACCTCTAATCACTGCTGTGGGATTGGATTCTTCGGAAAGAGGTAACCCACCTTCTAAATTCCAAAGAGTTTTTGAAGCCTCTGTAAAGGAAGGTTATATCCCTGTAGCTCACGCTGGAGAGGAAGGTCCAGCTGAATATATATGGGAAGCTCTAGACCTTATCAAAATAAAAAGAATAGACCACGGAAATAACTGTTTATCTGATGAAAAGTTGGTAAATAGATTGGTAGAAACCGAAATGGCTCTCACGGTATGTCCGCTCTCTAACTTGGAGCTTAAAGTGGTAGAAAATCTAGATAGCCACCCACTTAAAAAAATGCTTGAGTTAGGGCTTAAAGTTACCGTTAATTCTGATGACCCTGCTTACTTTGGGGGTTATCTCAACGAAAACTTTATACAAACTGCAAATGCCTTGGATTTAAACCAAAATGATATTAAAACTCTAGTAAGTAATAGTTTTAAATACTCTTTCCTCCCAGAAACTGAAAAACATAAATATCTTTCCCAAGTAGAGAATTTTAGTGTTTAATAACACAATAGACCTCATTTCTGAGGTCTATTTTATTTTTAGTAATAAGATAAATTATTTAGACTTTAATGTTTCTGTATAATTTATTTTTCCTTTCTCATTGTATTCTTTAACTACAGCATCGTTGCTTGTAACTAGTACATTAAGGTTATCATTTTTCTTATCGTATAAAATAGTAGTCATATAATCCGAACAACTATTCTTTTTACAACCTGTAGTTTTATATACATCATTTTCAGATACTACTGGTGTTTCTACATTAAAGTTAGCTACAATTTCAGCGTATTTATCTCCTGTTAATGTTTTAATTCTTTCAGATAAATCACTCTTGTCAAGAAGTCCTAAATCTTTAGGATACTTACCTACATTTTGAGTTAAAACATTTTCAGCAACTACTGTAGCAACTTCTTGGTTTTCTACTTTAGCGCTATCACTAGCAACAGCTTCTTTCTTTTCGCAAGTTTCTTTGCAACTTTTTTCACATTTATCTTTACAACAAGAAGTGAAAGCTAATGCTGCTCCTACCAATACTAAACTTAAAATTGATTTTTTCATAATATTTTATTTTATTAAATTAATTCGACTCCGTCGTCGCAAAAACCATTCCTTTTTTACTTTTTTAAGAAATTTATTTATTGATGGCTGCTACCCCTGGAAGCTCTAAACCTTCTAATGACTCTAGCATAGCTCCACCTCCTGTGGAAACATAAGATACTTTATCAGAATAATTAAACTGCTTTACGAATGCCACACTATCTCCCCCACCTACTAGCGAGAATGCACCCTGTTTAGTAGCCTCTGCAATGCTATCTCCTAAGGCTTCTGTACCCGCAGAGAAATTAGACATCTCAAATACTCCTAACGGACCGTTCCAAAGTATTGTTCTGGAATTCATAATAACATCATTGTTAAGTGCTCTAGTTCTTGCTCCTACATCTAAGCCCATCCAACCTTCTGGTATCTCGTTAGAATCTACTTCTTGAGTTTCTGCCTCGTTGCTAAAACTATCTGCAGCTATCACATCTACGGGTAGATAAACCTTCACATTTTGCTGTTCTGCTTTTTGCAAAATTTCTAAAGCCAAATTCATCTTATCTTCTTCTACCAAAGAGTTTCCTGTTTGTCCTCCTTGAGCTTTAATAAAAGTAAATGCCATACCTCCTCCTATAATAAGGTTGTCTACAGCTGGTAAGACATTTTCTATAATAGTAATTTTGGTAGAAACTTTAGAACCTCCGAGTATAGCAGTTACTGGTCTTTCGCCAGAACCTAATACTTTATCTATGGCTTCTAGCTCTTTTTCCATCAACAAACCGAAGAACTTAGTTGATGGGAAAAACTCTGCAATAACCGCTGTAGAAGCGTGTGCTCTATGAGCAGTACCAAAGGCATCATTTACATAAGCATCTCCTAATTTAGAAAGTGCCTCTGCAAAGGTTTTATCTCCTTTCTCTTCTCCTTCGTAGAAACGCACATTCTCCATCAATAGCACTTCTCCTGCTTTTAGTTCAGCGGTCATTTTTTCGGCCTCCTCTCCTACTGTTACGGGGCAAAATTTAACTTCTCTGCCTAATACTTTAGAAACTTCTGGGAGAATATGTTTTAGAGAAAACTGCTCGTTTGCTTGTCCTTTTGGACGCCCTAGATGCGTTAGGATAACTACCGAACCACCATCGTTAAGTATTTTATCTATACTAGGCTTTGCAGCTTGTATTCTGGTATTATCTGTAACTTCTAGTTTTTCGTTCTGAGGGACATTAAAATCCACTCTTATAACGGCTCTTTTCCCTTGGAAATTATAGTCTTTAATAGTTTTCATAATTACTTTTATTTAATTTTTAACGACTCACAAATTTAAGATTTATCTGTCTTAAAAACTAAAATTTTAGCCACAAATATTTCACAATCCACACGAGCAACATCTATCAATAACATTATTTTTTTAGATATATATTTATAAAAAGAAGATTGTTGTATGTTGTTAAGTGTTGTGATTTTGTGGATAAGTATTTCTCTTATTTTTCATCACATACCATAGGTACTTACTTCATATTTTATAAACAATATAAAGACTTATAAATTAACCTTTTTGGGTACTTACTAACATAATGTGGGTAATTATAAACTATCTTGATTTGGGATAACTATCCTATGGAAAAATCTTAAAAATATTCTCTCAAAAAAATTAAAATTTGATTTGGATAGTGTCTTAAAATATTGCAATAGGAAAAATATTTTAAAATTATAAGACTTAGTTTTACTATCTTATCCACAATAATATTAAAAGATATTAACAGGCTTATCCCCACATAAAACAGACTAAAAGTGGGGCACTCTACAAATAATGTTGTCTAGCTTATGCTTACAAAAAGTAGTACAATTTTTTTATAAAATTTGCATACTTCCGCAAAAGGTGATATGTTTGCCCCAGTTTTATGACACGCAATACCAACCACATACAAAAAAGTGAAAAAAAGTGCCCCAATTATTTGGTAGTTCCAAATAATTGTGTAAACACACACACACACACACACACACACACAGAATAGTTGCGTGCGTACGCGTATTATACCACTTTTTATCTAAATTTTTATCATCAATTATCAATTATATTCCTCTAGCTTCCGTTAGGGGCATTTGGCATTTAGCACACGCTAAGTTTTGTTTTCATAAATATCCGCTAGAAGTTAGTCTTTTTCATAAGCTGAATAGGTTGTTTTGGTTTGGGGCTTCTAGCGTGCAGAGAGGATACTCTATTCTCTCTGTCTTAGCCTTCCTCCTCGTTTTGTGTGTGTTGAGAGGGGGGAGGCGTTTTCTTATTGGTTTCAGGTTTAAAGTTCAAAATTCAAGGGGTAAGTGTTCAAGGTTCAAGAGTTTAAAGTTCAAATATTCAAGGAATCATCGGAACTATTGAATTACGACCCCAGAACTTTAAACTTTTTTACAATTTCACAACTTAACCATTAGCAATTTTACAACTTCACAACCAACAACCAACAACTAGCAATTAACAACTTAACAATTTAACGACTTAACAACTAACAATTAAAATCTAAATCTTATGTCAATCAAGTACAAAGTAATTCAGAAAGGGCAACCTGGGGTTGCCGGTGGAGGCGAGAAGAAGTATTACGCCTCTGCAAACACGGTAAGCGAGAAAACTTTAGCAGGACTTACCAAGGACATCGAGAAAATTTCCACCGTGAGCGGTGCTGACATTCGTGCAGTCTTATACGCTTTGGTAGATGTAATGCAGACCTCTTTGGCGGAGGGGCAAGTGGTAAGACTGGGCGAAATGGGCAGTATGCGGGTAAGCATCAGTAGCGAGGGTAAAGCCACGGAGGAAGAAGTAACGGCTTCGGCAATAAAAAGCGCCAAGGTGGTTTTTACACCAGGTTCTGACCTGAAAAAAATGTTGGCTACGCTGAAGTATGAAAAAATGTAGCGTGTTTGGAGGAAAAAACACGCGTGAAAAAAAAATCCGCACGCGTGTTTTTCTCCAAAAACACGTGTGTTTTTGGGGTGCCTCGCGAAAGCCTTTGTATAGGGCGTTTGCGGAAGGCGTTTTTTCATTTAGTTCAAAGAGCTTTAGTTCAAGGTTCAAGTATTCAATGTTTAAAGTTGAATAAGCGTACATACCCCTTACCCCTT
>NZ_QXHU01000003.1:292829-348214 GCF_009663465.1 Riemerella anatipestifer | reverse complement strand
TGGGATATATCGCAATGCTATTGGCAATGCGAATGCTTACATCATTAGCCTAAATGGGAGCAGTACTACCACGCTCAAAGTGCAAACGATTACAGGCGTTCCTGACCGTTGCTATGATAAGACCACCTTGGACTGTGTGGGTTATGGAGCGAATGAGAAGGAACACGAGTTTATTTATGTCCCAATAAAAGGTCCCGATGGTAGGGTTTGGTTCAGTAATAATCTAGGTGCAGATTATGCAAAAGTAGGTTCGCCTTGGTTTACCCCAGCTTATCAAGCGGGGGCTTTGGATTATGCGAATACCAATACTGCAGTAGTTCTAGGTACGCCTACTGCCAACCAGATTAAGATGGACTGGCGTGCGTATGGTTCGTTGTTCCAATGGCAGCGTAACCCAGATGGACACGAGCTTATCAACTGGTCCAATATCACAAGTGGTACGTCTAAATACGCAAATACAAATGTTTTATCTAGTTCTTGGACAACCCCTAATACCAATCTGTTTATATTAGGTAGTAGTTGGGTTGATACTGCCTTGAATTTAGCATCTACTCAAAAGGATTTATGGCAATCTTCAGGTGCAGGTAAGACTAACCCTTGTCCTAAAGGGTATCATGTACCTACTGATGTAGAGCTGAAGGCTTTGCATAATGTTATTTTAGGTTATGATGCAGGAGGGGAGAGTGTTAATTCGCCAGCGATGTGGAATGAGAGAGTGCTCCGCCTGCCTGCTAATGGTTTTCGCTCCCCTGCTGCTGATGGGCTATTCGGTCAGGGCAGCAGCGGTTGGCTGTGGAGCAGCGAACAGTTCGATAGCTATGTCTCGCAGTACCTACGATTCACTAGCATTGATAGCCGTGCTGGCAACAACTACAGAACTCGTGCAAACGGCTTTAGCGTCCGCTGTATCAAGGATTAACCGTGCGTTCGGTTGGTACTCCTGCGACTAAGCACTTTTAAAAATCTGATGCCTATAAAATCTAAAACTTATAGGCATCGGATTTTTTTTTATAAGCATAAAAATAATTTTTATAGGCATAAGTTTTAGGAGTTGTCCTTTTGATTTTTTACCTACAAATGTTCACGATATGAATAACCTTCGCAATATTAAAGAAAACTAAAAAAAATGTTTGCTAATCGGAGACAAAGGATACATTAGTAAAGCATTGCAGGTGGATTTATTCAATTATACCAAGATAAATCTTTCGGTTTCGATGTGGAAAAACCAGCACCATTTTGTTTAGTTGTTTCAAACAAAATTGGAAATAAGAAAGAGAATAGAAACCAATATTTCTCAATTATGTGAGCAACTTTCCCTCAACTTAACTTTGTAAAAATCTTTCAGTGTTTAGCAACAAGAATGGTATCGAAGCTCACATCTTTCACAGTAATTCAATATCTCATTTTTTTGTCTTCAAGAGATTTTTTTAAGTAAATTAAAAACTAATTTGTGCGGTTAAAATAATGTAGTTAAATTTCTTATATTTGCTAGGCTAAAAAGTATTTAATTATGTCAGAATCAAAGTTGAAAAGGATAGGAGTTCTTACTTCTGGAGGGGATTCTCCAGGTATGAATGCGGCAATAAGGGCAGTGGTAAGAACAGCTCATTATTACGGTATAGAATGTATGGGGATTAGAGAAGGGTACAATGGGCTTATAGAAGGGAACATGATTAAAATGGGACCTAGGTCTGTTAAGAATATTATTAACCAAGGTGGTACAATTCTAAAATCAGCAAGGTCTAAAGAATTTAGAACAGTGGAAGGTAGATTAAAAGCCTTTGAACAATGCCAAAAGAATGAAATAGGAGCTTTGGTCTGTATTGGTGGAGATGGTACTTTTACAGGAGCAAAAGTTTTCAGCGAAGAGTATGGTATCAAGGTGGTGGGGGTACCTGGAACTATTGATAATGATATCTTCGGTACTGATTTTACGATAGGATATGACACAGCTCTTAACACCGCGGTGGAAGCTATAGATAAAATAAGAGATACGGCAACCTCTCATAACAGAGTGTTTTTTGTGGAAGTAATGGGGAGAGATGCAGGCTTTATAGCGCTTAATAGCGGTATTGCTTCGGGAGCAATAGATATTTTGATACCAGAAAAAAAAGATAGTCTAGAGGAAATGTTTGAGAATTTCCATAATGCTCAAAAACGAGGTAAAACATCGTCTATTGTAGTGGTGGCAGAAGGGGAGCAGTTGGCCTCTACCTATGAGTTAGCCGAGAAAACTCAAAAAGAGTTCCCTGACTACGATATTAGAGTAACCATTTTGGGGCATATCCAAAGGGGAGGTGTGCCTAGTTGTGCTGATAGAGTATTGGCGAGTAGATTAGGGTATGGTGCAGTAGAAGGGCTTAGAAAAGGTCTTACCAATGTGATGGCGGGGATAAGAGCCAATCAGCTCGTTTTTACTCCAATAGAAGATGCTATTAGAAAACATAATGAAATCAATCAAGATTTACTGAAGATATCAGAAATTTTGGCGATGTAGTTTTGGGGATACAGCTAAAAAAATGTACCTTTATACCCAATAAATTTAGAAAGAAGTAAATACGAAAATTTAATTTTAAAAATAAAAAACAATGTCAACAATCAAAGTAGGAATTAACGGTTTCGGAAGAATCGGAAGTTTAGTGTTCAACGCAATGATGGAAAGAGATAACATCGAAGTAGTGGGTATCAATGACCTTATCAATGCGGAATATATGGCGTATATGTTGAAATACGACTCTGTTCACGGGAGATTTAATGGAGAAGTTTCTGTAGAAGGAAACGATTTAGTGGTAAATGGTAAAAGAATCAGAGTAACTGCAGAAAAAGACCCAAACAATCTAAAGTGGAATGAAGTGGGAGCTGACTATATCGTAGAATCTACAGGATTGTTCTTAACTAAAGAAACAGCTCAAGCTCACATCAATGCAGGTGCTAAAAAAGTAGTTCTATCTGCTCCTTCTAAAGATGATACTCCAATGTTTGTAATGGGAGTTAACCATAAAGATTTAACTGCTGACCAGCAAATATTCTCTAACGCTTCTTGTACTACCAACTGTCTTGCACCTTTAGCAAAGGTAGTTCACGATAACTTTGGTATTGTAGAGGGGTTAATGACTACGGTACACGCTACTACTGCAACACAAAGAACAGTAGATGGTCCTTCTATGAAAGATTGGAGAGGTGGTCGTTCAGCACTTCTTAACATTATCCCATCTTCTACAGGTGCTGCTAAAGCGGTAGGTAAGGTAATCCCTTCACTTAATGGTAAACTTACAGGTATGTCTTTCCGTGTACCAACGGCTGATGTTTCTGTAGTGGACTTAACAGTAAGACTAGAAAAAGGAGCTTCTTACGATGAAATTTGTGCAGCTATTAAAGCAGCATCAGAGGGAGAACTTAAAGGTATCCTTGGTTATACAGAAGATTTAGTAGTATCTCAAGACTTTATTGGAGATAAGAGAACTTCTATCTTTGATAAAGATGCAGGTATTATGCTTTCTCCTAACTTTGTTAAATTAGTATCTTGGTACGATAACGAAACAGGTTATTCTAATAAATTAACAGATTTATTAGTACACTCTGCTTCTTTATAATTAAAGAAAAAATATAATAAAGGATAAGCCGTCTCGGTGTGAGGCGGTTTATTTTTTTATCAAAACAAAAAGAATCCGTCTCACAACTTATTGAGGCAGATTTTTTATAGGCGCTGGCTTCTAAAACGGGTAATGGTGTTATGATCCACCCTCTGCATGCCCGAGAGCCACATAAAGTTGACATTTTCACGAGTGAGTTTCTCTATCCTTCTGCTGGAGTAGGTATTCTCCATATAGGTGCATAATCTTAAGCATCATTTTAGGATGATAATTTGGATTGCCTTCTTTTTTATACGCCTTAAGTTAAAGGTTCAATAGAAATCTTGTCGATGATATTACTGACGACACACACGGGATGGCTCTGGGAAATCAATTCCTCAAAAGTGGAGGAAAGAAAAACAACTACGATTGATTGTATGCTTTAAAATTTATACATTCACATGAATACCAGATAAATACATGAAAATAATTCCATGTATCCAAAATTATTGAACCCCATTATATAAAAAAATCCGCCTCAGTTGTGAGACGGATTCCTGAATTTATTTATTGACTATTATTTCTTTGATTTGGTCTGCCAATTCAGGATTATCTCTCAGGACTTCTTTTACGGTGTCCCTTCCTTGGCCTAATTTGGTATCTTCATAACTGAACCAAGAGCCGCTTTTCTTCACAATACCAAGTTCTACAGCTTGATCCAGAATTTCTCTAGTTTTAGAAATACCTTCTCCGTACATGATTTCAAATTCTGCTTGTTTGAAGGGCGGAGCAACTTTGTTTTTAATGATTTTCACCTTCACTCGGCTGCCGATGGCTTCATCTCTGTTTTTGATGGGTGCACTGGCTTTTCTGATATCTATCAAAGACCGTACATAGTATGCCCTTCTTTCAGAAACGGGCTAATCATGATAAGTACTGCGCTTCCAGATTTGTCGTTGTATTTTTTTATCGTATAATTGTATATTCATCGGGATGGGAATCTAGATGCTAGCCTTGTGCTAGGTGACGAAAGTTATTGTTAAAAAAACAAACACCTGAAAAACTAGGGGTGCAGTCATTCAGGCAGCTATTCTTTCCGTAGTGATTCTCCTTCCGAGTATTTTTAAAGAAGAATAATGGAATGAATAATATATTGGAAATTAGTATATTAAATTGCAATACTGCTTTTTTTTGCTTCAGGCTGAATAAGCACGATATGCTTCAGAAAGACATAAAGCTGAAGAGGCGCTATACCCGTTCGTCTGTCACGAATAATGCTGAACTAAAATACTTGCAATCTGAAATAGATGCGCTAAAGAGCAAACTATATACACTTACGGAACTGAAAAACCACTAGATAATAATATCACATGAAAAACTTAAAACAAACAGGACTAAAGATGGCTTTTGCGTTGTCTATACTTATTGGTCCATATTTTTTTTGTCAAAATAATAAATGTATCACTAGCCTTGAAGACTTTCAGTATATGTCTTGGGCTTTTGATCAGCCAAGGCTAGATATTCATGACCGATATGCACAGGGCAAACCTTTTACCAATCATATAGAAAATAAATATTTCTTTACCTACACACCTGTCTACTCCAAAGAAAGAAATAATTGTTTTGTTGGATATTCTCTAGTGATGGAGAATAGAATAACAAAGAACAGAAGACTCATAGGTATACCTGTTGAAAATCCAAACGAATTTGAAAACTTGTTTAATGAACTCATGAGCTGGACAGATAAAGAAAAAGTAGCATTTATTAAATCCTATATTCTTTTTCAAAATAGACTTACTCCCTAGCTCTGTTGTCTTCCACCTTGTATATAAAATTATTAATAATGGTGTATCCTAATTATCCACTAAATAAGTGTTTTAAAATATTGAAAGTTAGTTTATTACAATCATAAATCTACTTAGATAAGTGCATTTTGAGTTTAATAATTAATCTAATTATAACAAGTGCTTAAAATGTAGTTAATACTAAGAGGATACTTTTGTGAAAAATTTTAATAATGAAAAAAAGTATCCTTTTTTGTTTAGTTTTTCTGGGTTCATATTTTGGAGCTCAGACAATAGAACCTTACCTACAGGCAGTGACACAAAATTCTGTCTATGTAAATTGGATAGCAGATACTCCAGATCCAGTATCTTTAGTTGAGTTTGGAACAGATCCGTCCTCTTTAGATGTCTCTTCTACGGGCTCCTATACTACCTTTTCTGGAGTAGGATCTTATCATTATTATACGGTAAAGCTTACCGGACTTCAGCCTAATACAAAATACTATTACCGTGTAAAGTATGGTAACAATACTGGAGAGATACTGAGTTTCAAGACATTACCAATAAACGGACAGGCGGCTACTTCAGATGGTCACATTAGATTTTTGGTTTTAGGTGACAATCAGTTGCGCTATGTAGATCGTTTTGATAGACTTGTAGCGGCTGCAAAAAACAAAATAGCAGAAAAATGGGGCGCGGCAAACGATCCTTGTGATAATGTTGCAATGACAGTAATGGTTGGTGATCAGGTAGATACCGGTACACTAGATCATTACAGGAATGTTCATTTTAAGAAAAACAGGGCACTTTCCGGGTATCTTCCTATCCAGACACTGGTTGGGAATCATGAGACTTACGGAACGCTCGGTATACAAGCCTATGAAAAACATTTTATATTAGATGAGATGTCCTATCAAGGTGTTTCTTCTGGTACGGAAAAATACTATGCTAGACAGGCTGGAAATGTACTTTTTATTTGTTTTGATACTGAATATACATCAACAAATGGTGAAGAACAGCTTACTTGGCTTAAAACCATTCTTAGCAAAGCTAAAGATGATACCACGGTGGAGTGGATTGTCTCTCTTGGACATCGTCCCTATCAAGCAGAGCAATATGTAGGAGATGTATCTGAATGGATAAGAACAAGAGCTTTTCCTGAGCTTTTAGAGTCTGAAAAATTTATACTCCATATAGGGGCACACCACCATCTGTATTCTAGAGGACAGATAAAAAATCATAAAGTCTATAACATCATATCTGGAGGAACGGCTTGGGACCAATACTGGGGAATGAGTACAGAAAAGGATTTTCCTGAAATTCAAAAAACACTTCCAAATTGGATATATCAAATCATTGATATAGATGTCATTAATAAGGAGTTTTCAGTAGAAGCTTACTCCATAGGCAGCAGAAACGGAGAAAAAAATAATGTGCTGGTAGATAGCTTTCATCATAAGAAAAACCAGCCAAAACCAAATAAGCCTTCCATCATTACAGATTTTTCTACGCCTATCACTCAGCCAGCGGATATATTTTCGTCGGCCTATTCTTCGCCTTCGTCAGAACCCATCAATACTTCCGAGTTTCTTGTCTCTAAAACAGAAGATTTTTCTAATCCAGTTTTAGAACTGTACAGAGATTATGAAAATCTTTTCGGGAAATTAAATGGTCAGGAAGATGAATCTGCAGATATTAATGCGGGAGAAGATTTGATGAAACTTCACTTAGCAGAAAATCAGCTTAGCAATGGTTATTATTATGTCAAAACGAGACATAGAGATCAAAATTTAGAATGGTCTCCATGGAGCGAGGCAAAGAAATTTCAAATAATAGGAAGTACAGCAACTGAGGCTCCTTCCATCGCTTCAAATTCTGATTATTATAAATTGACAGATAATATAAAGATCACATTTTCAAATGGATCACCATCCTCTTCTGCTTGGGTTGGGATATATCAGCCGTCACAGACCCCTGGAGCTTTGGGTTCATCAAATTATTCATGGGCATGGGAATATACTAATGGCAATATTGCGGGAACTATTTCTTTTGAAAATGTGGGAGTAGCTGGAGGAAATGTAAAGTATTCATTTCTGCCAGGGCGGTATTACGCAGCATTATTTAAAAATTCAGGATATACCATTCTTGCACAGAGTGATTTATTTTATGTAGGAAAAAAACCTGTTTTAAGTACGGATAAAACAGAGTACGCTGCGGGAGAAACCGTTATACTGTCTTACGAAAACTCAGATAAACTCCCAACAGATAAAATTACAATATTTAAAGTAGGCAAAAATTACGGAAACGGACTTCCGGGGGCAGAGATTCCTGTTACAGCTAGTTCTGCTACTGTAAGTGTGCCGAACCTCAATCCTGGATACTACTATGCAGAATATTATGTAGAGAATACAGATATGACTATTGGGAATAAGGTTTTCTTTAAAGTGGGAAATCTTGTTACGAATCTTATGCTCAATAAACCTCAGTACGAACTAGGCGAAAGTATTGTAGCAAGCTGGACGGATGCCCCCGGAATTGCAAAAGACTGGATAGGAATCTATAAAAAAGGGGATAATCCTAGCACAGACTCTACAGAGGAATCAGGATACAGCTATACATACTTTGATGGACAGCCGGAAGGACAAAAGACTATATCAGATGATGCTTTGCCCTCTGAAGCCGGTCAGTACTTTGCGGTAATCTTTACCAATGATTCTTATACAGAGGTATCCAATAGAGTATACTTTGAAGTAAATGATACCACACTCGGTACAAAAGAAACTCAAACTTCTGATGAAATAAGAATGTATCCAAATCCCTCCAGACAAGGTGAGCCTACTATCATAGAGTCCAGATTTCCAATATCTAAAGTTTCTTTGTTTGATTTGTCAGGAAAATTATTATACGAAACCAATAATGTGAACAACCAAAAGTTTTCCTTAATAAATCAAAATCTACCAAAAGGTGTTTACATAATTGTGATAGAGGGTAGAAAAAGATTTTCTTATAAGTTAATAATTAATTAGTTTGATAACTAATCCCTTTTATGAATCCGTCTCACAACTTATTGAGGCGGATTTTTTATAGGCACTGGCTTCTAAAACGGGCAATGGTGTTATGATCCACTCTCTGCATGCCCGAGAGCCACATAAAGTTGACATTTTCACGGGTGAGTTTCTCTATCCTTCTGCTGGAGTAGGTATTCTCCATATAGGCGCATAATCTTAAGCATCATTTTAGGATGATAATTTGGATTGCCTTCTTTTTTATACGCCTTAAGTTAAAGGTTCAATAGAAATCTTGTCGATGATATTACTGACGACACGCACGGGATGGCTCTGGGGTAATCAATTTCTCAAAAGTGGAGGAAATAAAAACAACTACGACTGATTATATGCTTTAAAATTTATACATTCACATGAATCCAGATAAATACATGAAAATAATTCCATGTATCCAAAATTATTGAACCCCATTATATAAAAAAATCCGCCTCAGTCGTGAGACGGATTCTATCAAATTTGATATTGAGGTAGGCTTTTTAGTTCTTGATATAAAGCGCCTTTTTAATTTCCTCTTTTACTTTTTCTAATTTAGGGAACCACTCTGCGAATAACGCTGCTGAATATGGTGCAGGAGCATCAGGAGTTGTAATTCTCTTGATAGGAGCATCTAGATAATCAAACGCTTTTTGTTGAACCATATAAGTGATTTCTGAAGCTACTGAACCAAATGGCCAAGCCTCTTCTAATACTACCAAGCGATTGGTCTTTTTAACAGATGCTAAAACAGTGTCATAATCTAAAGGACGAACAGTTCTTAAATCTATCACTTCTACAGAAATACCTTCTTTTTCTAGTTCTTCAGCAGCTTGTAAAGCCAATTTCATGATTTTACCGAAAGAAACTAAAGTAACATCTTTACCTTCTTTTTTGATATCAGCTTTACCTATTGGAATATAGTATTCTTCCTCTGGAATTTCCATTTTATCGCCATACATCTGTTCAGACTCCATAAAAATTACAGGGTCGTTATCTTGTATAGCGGTTTTAAGTAATCCTTTAGCATCGTAAGGGTTAGAAGGTACTACCACTTTTAAACCAGGACAGTTAGCGTACCAACTTTCAAACGCTTGTGAGTGTGTAGCACCTAGCTGTCCCGCAGAACCTGTAGGGCCTCTAAATACGATTGGAACATTCCATTGTCCACCACTCATTTGATACATTTTAGCAGCGTTGTTGATGATTTGGTCTATAGCTACCAAAGAGAAATTGAAAGTCATAAATTCTACAATAGGGCGGTTGCCATTCATCGCTGCACCTACAGAAATCCCCGCAAAACCACCTTCTGCAATAGGTGCATCTATTACTCTTTTAGGACCAAACTCATCTAGCATTCCTTTAGATGCTTTATAAGCTCCGTTGTATTCTGCTACTTCTTCTCCTATAAGGTAGATAGATTCATCTTTACGCATTTCCTCGCTCATAGCTTGTGCGATGACTTCTCTAAATGTATATTCTTTCATTGTCTTTAAGTATTGATATGCAAAAATAGTTATTTTTATTTGATAAGGAAATTTTTGCAAACATTATCTACTTAATAAGTTTTAGCCCAATTCTTTTTCGTGCTTCGTCTACTTCTAAAACTTGTACTTCTACAGTTTGATGAAGTTTTACAACCTCATTAACATCAGATACAAAACCATCGGTAAGTTGAGAGATATGTATAAGCCCACTTTCTTTGATACCAATGTCTACAAAGCAGCCAAATGCTGTAATATTATTTATAATCCCAGGTAGAAATATACCTACTTTTATATCGGCAAGTGTTTTAATGTTAGGATTAAACTCAAATACTTTAGCCTGTTGGCGAGGGTCTAACCCTGGTTTTTCTAATTCTTTTAAAATGTCTTTAATCCCTAAAATTCCCACTTCTGGAGTAATGTATTTCTCTGGAACTATTTTTTGGATTTGTTCTCTGTTGGCAATGAGCTCTTTGGTTTTTAGTCCTAAATCTTTAGCCATTTTTTCCACGGTAGCATAAGATTCTGGATGTACCGCCGAATTGTCTAACGGATTTTCCGAATCTTTAATGCGTACAAAAGCCGCCGCTTGTTGGAATGCTTTTTCTCCCAAACGAGGAACTTTTTTCAGTTCTGCTCTTGTCCTAAAAGCCCCGTTTTCCGAACGATATTTTACGATATTCTCTGCCATTTTTTCTCCAATGCCAGACACATAGCTTAATAGAGATTGGCTGGCGGTATTTAGATTAACACCTACGGCATTTACACAGTGGATTACCGTGTTGTCTAGCTCTTCTTTAAGTTTGGTGCTATCTACATCGTGCTGATACTGCCCAACACCAATACTTTTTGGGTCTATTTTTACAAGTTCTGCTAATGGGTCAGAAAGTCGTCTTCCGATAGATATAGCTCCACGAACGGTAACATCATAGTTAGGAAACTCATCTCTGGCGATTTTGCTTGCCGAATAGACTGAAGCACCCGCTTCTGATACTACAAATACCTGTAAATCTTTATCAAAGGCTATTTTTTTGATGAAGGCTTCTGTCTCTCTACTCGCAGTTCCGTTTCCTATGGCGATGGCTTCTACTTGGTAGGCATTTACCATACTACGAATTTTTTTCATTGCAACTCCTGTCTCATTTTGAGGAGCGTGAGGGTAAATAGTTTCGTTGTAAAGCAAATCTCCCTTTTCATCTAAACACACCACTTTACAACCTGTACGGTAGCCAGGGTCTATGGCTAAAATTCTTTTCTCACCGAGTGGAGCGGCAAGTAGCAGTTGCTTAAGGTTTTCCGAAAATATACTAATGGCCTTATCATCTGCTTTGCTTTTGGCTTCTTGTAAAATCTCGTTAGCGATAGAAGGTTCTAAAAGACGTTTGTAGGCATCTTTTATGGCGGTGCTGATGTAGTGAGCAGTTTCGTTATTATTTTTAATGATGCTTTTTTCTATAAAATCAATTGCTTCATCATTATCTATTTCAATTTTAAGTTTGATGAAGCCTTCGTTTTCTGCTCTTAATAGAGCTAACAACCTATGAGAAGGAGCTTTGAATAAAACTTCGCACCAATCAAAATATTGTTGATATTTTTGAGCTTCTTCTTCATTTTCTTTGGCTTTTTTTGTGATTTTACTGGTGATTTTAGCCTGTCGTTGAAACAGTTGTCTTAGGCGTTTTCTTATGAATAGATTTTCGTTAATCCATTCTGCGATAATATCGCAAGCACCATCTAAGGCTTCTTGAGTGGTAGATATTTTATCAGAAATATACTTTTGTGCAGAGTGCTCTAAGTGATGAGCGTTTTGAGCCATAATGATTTTAGCCAAAGGCTCTAATCCATTTTCTCTAGCGGTATCCGCTTTAGTTTTTCTTCTCTTTTTGTAAGGTAGATATAAATCTTCTAATTCTTGTAGGCTAAATGATTGTTCAATCTTCTGTTGAAGTTCAGGTGTAAGGCTATTCTGTTCTTCTATTGATTTTAAAATACTTTCTTTTCTCTTGACGATTTCTTCATATTGTTTTTGAAGTTTCTGAATTTGTTCTATGGCAACCTCGTCTAAATTGCCTGTTGCATCTTTTCGGTAGCGAGAAATAAAGGGTATAGTGCCACCTTCGGCAAGAAGAGTTAGTGTGTTTTCTATAGATTTGGGTTGTAGTTGCGATAGAGACTGTATATATTGTACTAGAGTCATTGTTTTTATTTTTTTTTGAATTGATTGAGGTTCAACCGAGTCAATTATTTTGGTTGAAAATAAAGATAAAGCGCTATACGCGTTCTAGTTCGTCAGGATTGATTTGAGTTTTAAATAAACCATAATTTACGGTTACTTTATTTTTAGAAATATTCTCAATAGTGCCTACGCTAGTGCTTCCTATAATTCTCACTCGTTGTCCTATTTTTAGCCAAACAGCTCTTTCTTTTTGTTTTTTTTCTTCCAATTTTTGATTGGTTTCTTCTATTTTCTCTTTGACCTCTTTCCTTTTGAGCTGTTGAGTGATTTTGCGTTTGATTACTTGCAACTTTTTAGATTCATCTTTGTCAGAGCCTAGCTTTCGGTATTTCTCCTGTTCTAATATTTTTACAAAATCTTTGACTAGTTCCTTTCTAGAACGCCCATTGATGTAGTCTTTAATAAAGTTTTCTACCTTGTTCCCAAATTGTAATTTTCTATGTTCTTCTTCATAAAGTTTTTGGAAGTTAAAAAGTTTCTGCTGTAGTTGCTCGTTAAGCTTTTGCAGATTGTCTCGTTTATCTTCTACTGATTCTTTTTTCTGAGATAAATCTGTTTTTAGTTTTTCTACCTCAAATTTTTCTTGCTGAAGTTTTACGATGGTTTTATCTAAATTAACGACATCTTTCTCTACTTTTCTTTTTGCCGAGCGAATGATGAAAGGTGGAATTTTATTTTTTTCTGCCACTTCAAAAGTAAACGAACTTCCTGCCTGTCCTATCTCTAATTTATAAAGAGGCTCTAAGCTATTTTCATCAAAAAGCATTGCTGCATTTTGTGCGTTAGGTAGTTGTTCTACTACCAGTTTAATGTTGGTATAATGAGTGGTAATAATAGCAAAAGATTTTTTTTCGTAGAAAAATTCCAAAAAACTTTCCGCCAATGCACCACCAAGTTCGGGGTCAGAGCCTGTTCCAAATTCATCTATAAGGAGCAATGTATTTTTATCCGCTTTTCTGATAATGTGCGACATTTTCTTAAGTCTGGACGAATAGGTAGAAAGGTGGTTTTCAATAGATTGATTATCACCAATGTCCGTCATTACTTTATCAAAGAAAAACATCTCGGATTTAGGATGTACAGGGACTAAAATTCCTGATTGGAGCATAAGCTGTAGCAACCCTACGGTTTTCAACGTAATTGATTTACCACCAGCATTCGGACCAGAAATACAAATGATTCTATTATGTTCGGTAAGAGTAAGGGTTTGAGGGAAAATCTCTTTGTTCTCAGCCTTGTTTTGTAACCATAATAGAGGATGATAAGCATCTTTTAGCCTTAGTGTTTGGTGGTCATTAATTTTAGGAAGTGTCGCATTTACTTTTTCCGCAAACTTAGCCTTAGCTCTCGTGAGGTCTAGGTCAAAAATATAGTCTTGATAAGAAGCTATTTCAGGTTGAAATATAGCTATTTCAGCGGTCAGCTTTCTTAAAATACGGTCTATTTCCTTTTTTTCTTCTTCTAAACTTTCTTTTAGTTTAAAATAATGTTTTACTACGGTTTCTGGTTGAATGTAGGTAATGGAACCTGTCTTTGAAACGCCTAAAACTCTACCTTGTACCCTTTTTTTGAAGCCCGATTTTACAGCTAATACTCTTTGGTCTTCTATAATTGTTTCTCTGATTTCGTCTAAAAAATCACTTTGAGAATAGACTCCTAAAGCCCTATTGAAATTTTCATCTATGGCTTTTTTAGCTTTTTGTATTTCGTCTCGGAGTTCTTTTAAAGTAGGGGAGGCATCACTTTTAACCTCTTCAAATCTGTTAAAGACATGGTCTATTTTCTCAATAATTTCTTTTTTGAAATCAAGAGTTTCTATGCCTTTCAATAATTCAGGAAAAATCTCCGAATACTGTGGAAAGAACTTTTGGAGTTTTCCGATTTGGGAAGTAATATTTTTAATCTTTATAAAAGCCCTATTTTCTAATCGGAAATTTTCAATAAGCATTAGTTTTAGCTCTGTTTCCACATCTTCATATTCATTGAAAGGAATAATATTTTCACTTTCAAAACTACTTAAAAACTCAGAAGTTTTTTTTAATGAAGTTAAGGCTTCCTCTTTTTTAAGAGGTTTTAAATCCGAAATTTTTTGAGCTATTTTTGAGGAATAGGCGTATGGAACAATTTCCGCTAATAGTTGCGGAAACTCTAATTCTTGTAAACTGTCTTTAGTAATATGCACGGCACAAAAATAAGAAAAATTAGGCTTTCAATAGATAGAGTAATTTTTGAATAGAAAATAAAAAAACACTCCTTAAAAAAAGGAGTGTTTTTAGTAGCGAAGACGGGAATCAGTTTATATTTTATTAAAATTCTTTACATTTCATAATAGCCTTGTACGAGGGCTTTATAGTTCAATAAAAGTTGTTTAGTTTCATTATGTGTCGTTTTTTTTGGGGGTATTTCTGGGGACGAAAGACTGGTTAAACTTATTCATTTCTGCTGATTTCAGTTCATCAACAATCTTTATGTAAGGTTTCATTGCTCTTTCATCTTTATGCCCTGTCCAACTTCTAATAACAATCGTCGGGATATTCATTTTTAATGCATTTACAACGAAAGTTCTTCTCCCTGCGTGGGTAGATAAAACTTCTTTCTTTATATGGGTTTTGGTGTGTCTTTTTTCTCCTACAAAGTAAACTTCTGTGATTGGGGTGTTAAACTCTAAGATTTCCCCAATCTCTTTTATATATTTATTAGTCTTGTCTTGGGATATTATAGGGAGAGGGTTTTCATCATTATTGTAATTTCCCAATATATTTAGAGCATAGTCATTAAGGTCAATTCTTAAAGGGTCAATGGTCTTTTCTGTGGTAACAAGCATATAGTTATCTCGTATGTCTTCTCGTCTGATTTTTTTAACATCTGAAAACCTAACCCCTGTAAAGCAGCAAAAACAAAATACATCTCTTACTTTATTTAATCTATCGTTTCCAAAATCATAGTAAAACAATTTCATTAGTTCCTCCCATTCCAGGTATATAATTTCCTTTAAATCTCCGCTTGTTCCTTTGAATATAGGTTTAAAGGTGTCGTGTAAATCTCCAGAATAATATTTCTTATCAGATGCCCAAAGGAGCATTGTTTTAAAGTCTGAAATATTCTTTTCTACTGTTGTATTTCTATGAGGTTTCCCTTTTTTCTTTGTTCTATGGTTGATAGGTCCTTCTTGGAAATACTGGACGAAACCCATTAAATCTTTTTCTGAGAGTTCGTTAATTTTCCTGTTAGGCATATATTGTGCCCAATGGTTCTTGATAGAAATATAGCTTTTTCTAGTTCCTTCTGACCATTGTTTTAGGGTAGAAGCGTGCTCTATAAATAAGTCAAAAATATCAAGTAGTGTGTCTTTTTTTTCAAGGGTATTCTTGTTGAAAATGGACTTAAACTCTTCTTTAAGTTCGTTTGGGGTTGGATACCTATTTTTTTCGTAGTCATACTTTTCAAAAATAGCATCAATATGAGCTGTTATTTTTGACATTTTTTTCTTTGCGATAGTATCCCCTTTTATAACTTGTCTAACGCTGTCAAATTGACTTGGTTTAATCATTATTCTTGGGTACAATTCAAGGCGTGAAGCGTTGAACGATACCCTTAGCCTTAGCGGTATAGGTTCGTCATCTTTGTTGTTTTTAATAGAAAATTTGATGGAGTATTTAAGCATTTTCTTTTTCTACTATTCTTTTTGTTTTCTTAGTTGCAGGTACTTTAGGTTTCATTTCTCCTTCTCCTGTGAGTAGCCAATGAGCTGAATATCCGAGTTTGACTAATAAAGTGAGCCACTCCGGGTGAAACTGTCTGTGTGGCTCTTTTTTCAGTCTTAGAAGATTAGTTCTTGGGAGGTCGTATAGTTTGCAAAATGTGCTGAACCCTCTTAGGTCTTCTATGAGAATGTAATGCTCTACTGCTACGAAAAAACGGCGGATAATTGGGTTGTCAATGTTCGTCATATATGTGAAGTATTATTTTAGTTTTTCCCATTTTTCTAGCCATTCTCGTCCAGAATAAGAGTAGTCATCATATATGGTTACTTTTCCGTTATCATAATCAAGAAGAACCAATTTTTTACTACTGTATTTTTTATCATTAGGAATAATAGTAATGTAAGCATTGTCTGTACTGGTTGCTGGAGTAATTATATATTCTCCTGTATAATCACTAGGTGCATACGGATCTATGCGTTGATATCTAAAAGTATCGTCATCATTGAAAGTTAAATAATAGATATAGGTTTCCCCTGAATCAACCCAAATAGAACCACTTTTGTGTCCCCAATATTTCCACTTTCCAATCATTAAATTTTTAATGTATGATTTTTTAGTGTATGGATTGGTGTTTTCGGATTCTTCTCGGTCCTTGGAGCAAGATACGAATAACGATGCGCATATTGAAAATAGAAATATTATAGATAATGCTTTTTTCATAATCTTAATTTTTTATTAGTAATTTTGAATTTATTCCAGAAGACAGAATATTCTTTTAAAGAAAGAAGCAGAAATCAATGTTGCCAACATCTACCTCCTCCAGAAACTCTCCTTGAACAAGGACCACCTTTTTTAGTTGGAGCGCCACAATATCCAGAGTACGAAGACGAAGAATAAGATGAAGAACGATTACTGTTTTTTTGCTTCTTATTTTTTGTTTTTACAGATGAACTTCTACTGTTACTATAGTTTCTATTTGTACTACTGCCACTTGACTTTGGTGCAGAAGAGGAGAAACCGTATACTTGCTCACTTGTTATTTCATATTTCCAAGTATTATCATCGTACAATGTAACTACATTACCATCAGATAGTTTTAATGTTTCAATTTTTTTCTGTGAAAATCCCAGCAAAGGGATAGCAAACATCGTCAATAAAAATAGTTTTGTTTTCATAAATTAAAGTTTATTTTAGTTAATAATTTTCAATTTTTATAAAAAGTCTCTTAATCCGTTCCTGCATTTATGCGATGGTGGATGACGAGTTTAGGCACTAAGGCTTATTTTTTTTACTTTTTCTAACTTTAGTAAATCTAGGGTCAGAAGCCGAATACCCTGTTTTTTGAAAAATTTCTTTTCTTCTCTCTTCTTCTGTTTGTAGTTTAGGTTTTATTTCCTTTTTCTTTACTTCCTTTTCCTTTATATTAAACTCTTTTTTTATTATTGGTGACCAAGAATAGCCACAATTTAAACAAGTAAGTTTGATTTTATTTCTCCCAATTGCTCCAGCAAAAAGTCCAATAGGTCCTGCAATCAAAACCCCTAAAAAAGACTTTCCAGCGCTAAATCCTTTTTTGTAATCTCTTACATTGCAGGACTTACATTTAGGGCAAGTTATTTTATTCATAATTCTAATTTTTAATTGTTAAGTTTGAATAAAATTCTTCCGTATTTAAGTGTAGTTCTTCCAATTCTTTCTCTGTAAAATCTTTACTAATGCTATCAACAAGCATATCTTTTGCTTCTTGTATCATTTCAAACATTTTTGCAGTTCTGTTGTCTATCGCTTTTTGCGTTTTCAATTCCTTTACCTTTCGTTTGTAGTCATCAAAATTCTCATCAACTGCTCTTACAATATTATAGTTATATTGAATTTTAAAATCCTCTATAAAATGTTTTTGGTTTGGGACGACAACAAGGTTGGTATTATTAGCCATTTCCCAATTATACAATACATCTTGATATCTACTTTTTATAGTTCTTAAATTTTTAGAGTTTTCAATTATATGTTTACTTTCATTTATTATTTGAGCATATCTATCTAAAGCATTTAATTTTGTTGTGGTGTTTTCAGTAATAAATCTATCATTTTTATTATTGAGTGAATGACGAGTTTTATTACTGTTGTTATTTGAGCTAGTATTCCCAATACTACTGACTATAATGACAAGTAAGAATATGATAATTGATATTATTATGAGTGCTGCCATACTAATTTATTTCAGGGATAAATGGTCTGTATGAAACTACCTTTCTAAATACAAAGATTTGGATAACCTCCTCTAATAATATTTTATAGTCTTTGTACTTCGGATTATAAGACCTACACATAATATATCCTTTTTCTGTGTTATGTTCTATTATTTGTTTAAATACCGTACCTGACCTAGAAACAATAACAAATAAGTTGTTTCTTATTGGTAATTTTTCGCCATTGGATAATATACATTCTTTAATTAGAATTTCGGTTCCGTGTGGTATCGAAATACTAGAGCCGTCGTCCATAGAATCGCCGTAAACTCCAACAACTAAATATTTCCCACTATCAAATTCTTTTGGGACAAGCCTTCTCTTGGTTTCTGGAAGATATGCAGGGTTATCACCACCTCCTAGGATACCTGCTGAAGTTCCTAAGTCTGCATACTCCACCATCATATAGTTATCATAAGGTACAGCTTTCACTTCGTCGCCTTTTATCGGGCTTTCTTCCAGGGATTTTAGCATTTCGCCTTTGCCTGTTATGAACCACTCTCTATTTAACTGCGGAAAAGTCTCTACCATTTTATCAACAATACCTTCTGTCAGATACCTCTCATCTCCATTTAATGCAGCTGAAAAATTAGAGCGTGTATATCCTATCTTCTCAGCTAAAAGTGTTTGCGTTGTAAATTCTGTCGTTTTTTTTAGATAGTTATAAACAGTATTTAATCTCTCCTTTAAATCGTTTTTAATACTTTTTTGTATTGTTTTTTTCATATCTTTGTAGTATAAAATTCATTTTATGAAAAAATTCCTTAATTATTTCAAAAGAAAATATCACAAAAAACTTTTTGTTACCATTTATCTTAAATATCTTGATAAGCTTACTGACCCAAGTAATGCGTTTACTCAAACTACATTAGATTGGGAACGCTTAAAAAAGGTATTAGATGATTGATATTGAAGAAAGAGGTATATGTTTTCCCTCTCTGTTTATATAAGGGAAAACGGCTGTAATACTAAATCTGATATTAGTAGTTGATTGCAGATTTTTTGCATTTTCGGTTTGTCCTCCTATGCCAATCTTTGGTAAAAATACACCTATTCCTAATTTATTTGCTTCTTTATCTATTTCTGTTAGACCTATCTCAAATTCCACTTTTGTTGCAGGGTAGTATTTTCCATCTACATTAAACTTTTCTTCATTAGAAAGAGGGATATCGAGCATTGGGTTTATAAGCCCATTACTCTTTAGGCACTCTTCTTGAGCCTCTTTTACTCCATTATTTATTTGTACAAGTGTTTCTTTTATAAAATCCTTTAATTCCATATTGAATTTTTAAATATTGATTTTCAATCAATTAAATAATTTAATACAAAAATGTATCATTACTGTTTTTGTGCAATACAATTTTGTATTATATTTGCATAACAGTTTTGAGTTCAAAAATAAAAATAAAATATGAAACTAAAGAGAGAAATAAAAGAAATGTTATTAAGGCAACCTAAATATTTAGGGAATCTTATAGCAGGACTTAACAAGCCAGACACCACCGTGAAGCGTTGGTTAAGGGAAGATTACAAAGATTTAAGACTTCCTGAAAATGTGAAAATTCTAGAAGAAGTAACAGGGTTGTCAAGAGAAGAAATCTTTGAAGAAGACAAACAATCTATAACACTATAACTTTTAAAAACCAAACCAAAATGACCAATATAGCTATTCTAGCAAAACCAAACATCAATACTTCCAAAAGCGGAAAAGAGGGTTTAGGTAAAATGATTTATAAAACCCTGCAAGAGTGCGATAATATCCATACGGCGGACGACCTTATGCTCGTAGCCTATGCGAAGAAAGTCCCAAACTATGACCAAATAGAAAAGTTGTATCACTCAAAATTTTCAAAAAAATGAAAATTCCTCAATACATTCTTGAAAAGCCACTACTCACGATGACAGGCTCTGAGGTATTAGAACTATTTTCAATAATAGTTGAGCAAGAAACTACAACACACGATTTTACAGGAGAGCATCTAGTACACGGATTAGACGGATTAGCCAAACTGTTAGGTTGCGGAAGAACCAAAGCCCAACAGATAAAGAACTCTGGAGTAATAGATGAGGCGATGGTACAGGACGGGAGAAAGCTCGTTTTTGATGGTCCTAAAACTTTAGAATTACTTAAAAAACAGAATAAGATATGACAACCACCACCTACAACACGGCGATAGAATTTCTAAAACAGGAAAAAAAAGAAATAAACATTTGTATTAGTGATTATGTTGAGGATAGCGAAATGTATGGCTATAACTCAATAAAATTCACAAACCATTTTTTCAAGATAGAAGGGCATTTTGTGGATTGGGACGAGTTTTATTTTGGACTAAACATAAGATGTGGGGTTGATATTGTCGCTATACATAGAAAAGCCACCCTGGAGGAGCCAGAAGAAAAAGAACTTAACATTAAGGATACTAGAATAGAGGTAGAGGTTTTATGGTGTGAAAAATGGGACGATGAAGCCGATGAGCATCGGGAATATAGATTGTCCAAAAACGAAAAAATAGAAATAGAAGACTATTTAACAAATAACATAATTATAAAAGACTATTAAAATGAATATCTACCAAAAATTACTGCAAATCCAAGCCAAAGTAAATGGTTTAGGTAAAGATGCTTCCTCTGGAAGTGGAAGCTATGGTTATCAGTATGTATCTGGAGCTAAAGTATTAGAGTTTGTAAGACCATTGATGAATGAACTTGGTCTAATACTTAAGCAAGAGATTTTGAGCATAGAAAATGAAAGACAAGACTATTCTGTTACGGCTAAAAAAATGGTTGAAAATGAAAAAGGTATTAAAGAACAGATTGAATACCCTAAACCAAAATCCGAAATCTTATCCAAGGTAATGATGAAGTTCACTTGGATAGATACGGAAACGGGCGAAAAAGACGAAAATCTTTTTGGTGCTAACGGTCAGAATGATTGGGAAAAGGGTTTAGGTTCTGCACTCACATACGCAGAGAGATACTTTCTTTTGAAGTTTTTCCACATACCAACGGACGAGGACGATATAGATAATGACCTTAGAAAGAAGATTGATGAAGATAAACCAACGCCATCTAAAAAGGCTTCAACCATCCAAAACAACAATAAAAAAGTGGACGAGTGGCTAAGTGATGAAAGTTATAACAAGGCTTTGGTCGCTACTAAAGAACAGATTCAAAATGTACTCAAAAAGTATAGCGGTGCTCCTTACAAGGACGGAAAAGTCTATGCAATGAAAAAAGAGTACAGAACAGCCCTTGAAGCATTACTAAAATAAATATAAAAAATCAAAGAATAATGGGAGCAACCAAAGCAATGGCGATTGAAATCGCCGAACAAGAAGTTAACGAGGTAAAACATATTTCAGAAGTGATAGAGGAAGCGGAACTATCGCCAAGGGATTTAATAATACAAGGGCTTATCAATAGGGACTTGCCAATGTCTTACTCCAAATTAAAACATTTGGATAGCCCTGTAAATTTTATCAATAATTTATTAAAACCAAAAGAGAAAAACGCATCAATGACTTTTGGTAGTCTTGTGGACTGCTTGGTACTTGAAGAACATAAATTTGAAAAGCGTTTTGATATAGTATCAGATGAACCGACAACGGACATTCAAAAGGCGTTTGTGAAAAATTTTTGCGAAAAAACGAACCCATTGGATACATTTGAGGGACGGGTGGAAGAGGCTTTTTCACAATCTTACAAACGAGGCTCTGCAAGTAGTTTAGAACATCTATTTCCTTACTTAAAAGCCTTAGAAAGTGGTAAAGAGGTAGTAAGTAAAGAAGTTTACGAAAAGGCACTAAAGATAGCCGACAATTTAAAGAGGTCTGATGAGGTTCTTTTTGAACTTGAACAGTGTGAGGAGTTTCAGAAATTCATTGAATTTGAATTAGGAGGGTGGCAATTTAGAGGAATATTGGATACTTACGCTCCTACTTTATTTCACGATATGAAATTTACCTCAGATTGCAATCCAGACAACTTTGCAAGAAGTATAGAGAAGTATGGATATGATGTACAATTTGGATTGTACAGCATAGGCTTAGAAATCTTAGGCTTAGCGGAAAATCCAAAATTCAAATACATATTATTCGACGATAAATTCAACTACTCAATTGCAGAGGTGGGCGAAGATTATCTATCCTATGGAAGAAGAAAGGTAGAACACTACCTCAAAAGGCTAGATAAAATGGTAGATGATAGAGGGTTTTACAAGTCTTTTGATTATTTCAAGAGTAAAAACATTATCCATAAACCACGCTGGATTACTGGATTTGATGAAACTATATTCTAATGAAGTTGTATGTACAAAAACAACTGAATGGCTCTTTAGTTCCCTGCCATAACTCTGATTGGGAAAAAGCAAAAAAGCTGAAACCAAACAATGAGTATTTAGTTGAAATTAAGCAGCCGAGAAACATAAAATTTCATAGAAAGTTTTTTGCTCTTATCAATATGTTATTTGATAATCAGGAGCAATATAAGAACATTGAGCGGCTGCGAAAAGATTTAATCATTGAGGCGGGGTATTATGATGAATGGGTGGACCTTAATGGAGAGATAAAAAGGGAAGCAAAGAGTATCAGTTTTGCCAAAATGAGTGAAATGGAATTTAGCGAATTATACAGCCGAGTGGTTGATGTAATCGTCCAGTATTTCCACTTTGATAAGCAAGATATTATAGATAATGTAGAACAGTATTTTTAATAATAAAAACCAAAGCAATGAGTAAAACATCATTCATATTACATCTGGATGCATTATCAGTATTAGATGAGTTGGATGACAAGCAAGCGGGAAAATTATTCAAGACAATCAAGGAGTATCAGATGCGTGTAGCTGAAAGATGCGAGCAAGATGCTGATTCAGGATTTGATTTTGTGGTTGAAGATTTTGTTACCAGAATTGCTTTTGCACCATTCAAGGCTCAATTTATAAGAGATAATGAAAAGTATGAAGAAACAAGCTCTACTCGTTCAGAAGCAGGAAGAATTGGCAACCTAAAACGATGGAATAAAGATTTATATGAAGATGTCGTAAATGGAAAAATGTCTTTGCAAAAGGCGGAAGTTATCGCAAAACATCGCAAAACATCGCAAGGCGATAATTCTATCGCAAACATCGCTTATAAAGATAGTGTAAGTGATAGTGATAAAGATAGTGTAAGTGATAAAGTAGAAAAAGAAAAAACGCCCCCACCTTTTGAAAATGTTTTTAAATTCTTAGAAACTAAATATGCTATTAGGTATGAAAGAGAATTTTTAATTCGCTATTCACAGCGAGTTGGTAATCTTGAAAAGTTCAAACAAGACTTTAATGATACTATTGTGATAGAAGGTTTAGAGTGGGAGCCTAATAAGCTGTTTGCAAGGCTTGGAAAGTATGCTCGTAATTGGATAGAAAATAAAGACAGATATGCAAAAAAGGAGGAGCCGTTACATAAACTAAAAAGAAATGAACTATAAAAATATTACTAGCAAAGGAATAATACCACCCAATTCCATAGATATTGAAAGATTGATACTAGGAGCTTGTCTAATAAGCGAAACAGGAAAAGAAAGGGTACTAAGCATTTTTAAAGACAAATGGGAAATGTTTTATGACCCTAGGCACATAGAGATTTACAAGTCTATGTGCGAACTTAACTCCAATAACGAGCCAATAGACTTAGCGACAGTAATAGAAAACTTGAAAAAACGAGGCAAATTAAACAATGCGGGAGGAGATGGGTACATCATAGATTTGACAATAGGTATAAGTTCTGCTGCACATATAGAGCATTATTGCTTGTTGGTTTCTGAAAAGTTTTTCCTTAGAAAAATGATTGAGGTTTCAACCAAAATAACAGAGAAAGCCTACAAGGACGACGGAAGTACATTTGATTTGTTAAATGATTTCTCTTTTGAAATAGGAAAAATATACGATTATATTGCTGGGCAAAAAGCGATTAAGTCGTCAAAAGACTTGCATTTAGAACTTATAGAAAATCAAAAAAAGGGAATGGCGAGAGGGGTTCCTATTCCTTTCCGAAAAATGGATAATCATTTTTACGGTTGGCAACCTACCGATTTAATAATCATAGGAGCAAGACCTGGAATGGGAAAGTCCGCTTACGCTATGGAATTAGCAAGGTGTGCATCTAAAAACAAGGTGCCTACGCTGATATTTTCGCTAGAAATGGCTAACATACAGCTACATACAAGACTAGTAGCTAATGAGCTAGAAATAGATTCAAATAGTCTAAGAAAACACAATTTAAGTGATAGTGAATGGAGTAAAATTTACGACAGTAGCGAAATTGAACAGATGCCTCTCTACTATGAAGATAGTGTTTTTGATTTAAACGGAATTATAAGCAAAGCTAGAGTGGCTAAAAAGGAGCTTGGTATAAAGTTTATAATCATTGACTATTTGCAACTCATAGAAGCTAAAGGAAAATCCGAAGGTAACGAGAAAGTTAGCTTTATATCAAGAAAGTTGAAAATGTTAGCAAAGGAATTAAATGTCCCAGTAGTTGTTTTATCACAACTATCTAGGTCAGTAGAAACTCGCCCAAACAAACGCCCTAAACTTTCTGACTTGAGAGATTCAGGAGCAATAGAGCAAGATGCTGATGTTATTCAGTTTATCTATCGTCCTGAATATTACGGAATAGAAATTTGGGATGTAGAATGGAGTGGAATAAGTGATTTACCAACCGAAGGCGAAGCTGAAATAATAACCGCAAAACACAGACACGTAGGGACTAGCGAAACTAGGCTTAAATGGATACCCAAGTATCAAAAGTTTAAAGATATTGATGAGGGTACATTTGAACAAAAAGCACCATTGCCAACAATGGATTTAGAAGATGCTTTTTGATGAGATGATAAAACCTTCAACAGCTTTTAGTGATGATGAATATGACGACTTCCCATTTTGAGAATAATCTTAAGGACCAAGTGTATAACATTATCGTTGAAAAGCATAGGAAATCGGGAGGGCATAATGGAGTGTATGGTGTAGATTTAACTATTAAAATAGCGAAAAGCTGGACGGAAGTGAGAAAGGCTTTAATTGAGCTATACAAAGAAAATAAAATACAGGTCCATGAGGGGTCAAGAGGGAAACTATTTTTTCTAAAAACTAACAATTTAAACTATAAAAAATGAAGAAATTTAATTTTGAAACATTTTTACAACAAATGGGATATGAAAAAAATGTTGTAAAAAATGAAAAAGGAGGAGTATATGCTACTACATTCCAAAAAGAAGTAGAGCCAATGAATTGGAACTCGATAACAATTCATAGTAATAGAAAACTTACAGCGTGTCCTCCAACAGGAGTTCTAACCCATATTGATGCCGAAATCCCAAAATCAAAAAGGGAAGCTGGAGCTATTTTAAAAGCAATAGAAAAAATATAGTCAAAATTGTATCTATTGGATACATATTTTGTAAATTTGTTTAACCTAAAATTATTAAAAATGTTTAATGCAACAGTAGCAGGAAATCTTACTGGAGAAGCTACCTCTAGAGAAGTAAGCACCGCAAAAGGTGCGATATATGCGATACGATTTACTATCGCTATTAACGAGAAGTACGGCGACAAAGAAAATGCCACTTTTCTCCCTTGCACTTACTGGTCTAAGTCAAATAAGATAGCCGAACACCTAACGAAAGGTAAGGCGGTTATTGCCCATATAGACTGGTATTCTAACAACGAAAAAGAGGGAAAGTATTACCAAGAGTTTAGAGTGAAGAAGATAAATTTTCAGCGAGGAGAAAAAGCTGTTGTTACCTCATCGCCAAATACTAATGCTTCGTCAGAACCATCAGGCAGTTATGACCCTTTTGAAGATGATGACGACGATTTACCATTTTAAAAAACTACACAATGAAATACGACAACCTATTCAACCAAGACTTTTACCCTACTCCTAGAGAGGTTTTAGACCTTATGGAGTTAGATATTGATAATAAAGTGATATTGGAACCGTCTGCAGGAAAAGGTAATATTATAGATTATCTGAAAGAGTATGGAGCTAAGGAGGTTCTTTTCTGTGAAATCAACAAGGATTTAGCAGAAATATGCAAGACTAAAGCCAACCAAGTAGGCACAGACTTTTTGGAATTAAAACCAGAAGCTATTGCAGGAGTAGAAGCTATCATAATGAATCCACCGTTTAGTGCGTTCAGAAAGCATTTTTTACACGCTTGGAATATTGCTCCTGATGGTTGCGAGATTGTTAGCCTATGTAATTACTCCAGTATAGACGGTAGTGGGTCTTTCATAAGGGAAAAAGAAGAGATTTATGATATCATTGAGGCTTATGGCTACAAGTCTGATTTGGGCAATGTTTTCAGCAATGCAGAAAGACAAACCGATGTGAGTATCGGGTTAATCAAAGTCTATAAGCCAATTACAAGCGAGAGCCTAAATTTTAATGATTATTTCGACAATGCAGGGGGATTTGATATTGACAATACAGAGGAGGGTATTACCAAATACAGCGAGATTGATAGCCTTGTCAACTCTTACAAAGGAATAGCTAAATATTCAGAAAAGCTATTTGAAGATGCCGAACTATTTATGCAAATGGCTAAATCCTGCGAGGTCTATGTTTCGGTCAAAATAGGCGTTGAACTCAAAGAAAACAAACTAAACAGACAGCTATTTCTAAAGGAGGTTCAAGTGCAACTTTGGAATAAAGTCTTTAAACTTTTCAATATCGAAAAATATGTTACTAGTTCTGTTGCGAAAGATTTGGAAGCGTGGGTGAGATACAAGAGCCAAACGCCTTTTACCAAAAGAAACATCTTTAAAATGATAGAGGTCATCTATGGTACTAAAGACCATAATTTCAAACGCTCGTTAGTTGAAGCTATTGACAAATACACACGCCACACGAAAGAGAATAGATTCGCAGTTGAGGGGTGGGCTACCAACGCAGGGCATTTGTTAAATAAAAAATTCATAGTTCCGTGTATGTGTAATACATCTTGGCATAAGGGCAATCATTTAAAAGTTGAAAGCTCAATATATATGGACAACCTTAACGATTTACTAAAAGTCTTGTGTGCGTTAGAGGGGAAAAACTATGATAAAATAGAAAGGCTCAACGCTTGGGAAGATTTTGAAAGAGGTGTTTGGCACGAAATGGAGTTTTTCAGATACAAAGGCTTTAAAAAAGGTACGATACACTTTGAATTTAAAGACAAAAATGTTTGGGAGAGGCTCAATAGAGCCTATGCTAAAGCAAAAGGAAATGTGTTACCAGAAAAAATTTAATAGATGATACAGAACTATCTAAAAATCAAAACTCCCACCCTAAGAGAATTAAGAGCTAGGGAAAAAGAAGCAATACGCGAAAAGCTAGAAGAACTACAGTATATGAAACAACTTTATGGAGAACATAAAAAGAAAGTATTAGAGAGATACAAGGAGCTTAGAGAAAAAATAATACACACAGATAATCAAATAGAAAAATTAAAACAAGAGTTATGCAAAAACAAACATTTATAGAAGCCATTGAGGCTATTGAGAATCAGGATAAATACGACAATGAAGTAGCCGAAGCTTTGAACAAAGCTTTCCCTGATAATTTTAAAACTAACTTAAAACCCAATAACCTATTTTTATATAAAGCATTAGTAATGGTTTTAAACGAAGCAATGAATGATGTTAAGGTTAAGTATGGTATGACTCACATAGAGTGGTATGTATGGGCAACAAGTTTAGGTAAACATAAAGCCCATTTCATGAAAAAATACCCAATTGGTGTTAAAATTAAAAATGCAGCAGAACTTTACGATTTTTTAAAAAACAATAAACAATGATAGAAATAGGAGAAAATTTAAAAGAAACAATAATTGCTTTAATTGTTTGTATAGTTAGTGCTATAATATTTTATTTAACAATTAGAGATAACAAAAAATAGGATTATGAAATCGAAAGAATTATTAGCGTTTGCAAGTATATTGATACCACTTAATGCAAATATAGGAACACCAACACGCAAAACTAACATCAAGAAAAAAGATAAATCCAAAATATTGCCTAACGGATTAAAGGAGTTTAATATTGATGGGTATAAGATTTATGCAATCAACCTAAAAAATGCATTGAGAAAAACTAAGAAAATTAAACAAACTAAAGATAAATAAAATGGAAATATTAAACAAAATCAAAGAAATATGCGATGGGATAGAATACTCAAGAGATGTCCCAGAAGAAGCTAAAAAGTTAGCTAAAGAAAACAATATTATCATTATTGTAGGAGGCTCTGACGACCTTATGTATTGTTATGGTGCGGATTGTTACCTAACAGAATATATAGAACATAATTATGGTTGGGACGGTGATACATTGCAAGGTATAGAAGATGATGAGTTGGAATTTGAAGCATCACAACTAGGTCTTATGATTTGGTGGTGTGGGGAAATTTTAGATGCAGGTCTAAAAAAAGAGGGCTACAGTGTAGACGAAAGCGGTGCATTTAGTTATTCAGTAAAAGAGGGAATAGACTTTAGAGAGTTTAAAGTTTTAGACGATGAAGATGTCTATTGTACAGGGATTATAATTAAACTCCCAGATGATTTCAAATCAGCAAATTAAAAAGAAATGGCAAAAAAGAAATTCACATTAGAACTAACAGAACAAGAGCTATTAGATATAGTAGACTTGTATTTAGCTGCGGTGGCTATGATTGGCAGTGCTGAACCATTAAATGATGGAGGTGAAGAGCCAGATAAAGTGATTACGAAATAGATAAAAAGATTTAAAAGAATGTTGGCTAGAAATAAACTAAAAATAAGTTACGCTGAAAAATGACAACGAATAATTGGAAAAAAACAGAAGAAGAATTACCAAACGAAAATGAAACCGTTTGGATAACTAATGGAAAAGACTGGGTAGCACTAGGCTGTTTAGTCTATCTTGAATACGGTTATTTGTGGGGAATTTCCAATAACGAAATATACTCAAAAGACGGTAAGATAATGACAGAGGTAGATTTAGAAGAGGGTTTAGATGTCAAGTTTTGGCATTCGGTGCCAGATATGCCTAAAATTTAATAGATGAGAACAAAATAAAAATTATGAGCAGATATAACCTATTTTCAGGTAACAAAACAATCACTGAAACAGTTGCAAAAGCATTAGGCTTTCAGATAGACAAGGACACTCATTTTGGTTGGTTTACAAAGGATATATATTTCCAAAGTTATTTTTATTTAAGCAAAAGATTTGGCTTCCCGATAGAGGTTGATGATTATAAAAGAGTAACGATATGGGAGTTTGCTGTCAAGGATTTTAGAATAACTGTAAATTTAGATTCATCTAAAGTAATATTTATGATATTTGGAAAATATCAAGAATCAGCAATAGTAAAACACACCCCCTATAACGTTAAATTTTGGAGGGAGATTAGTAAAAAAATAGCCGAATATTTACCTTTTCACAAAGAGGAGGGTTGGAGTGATTTTCAAATAAATAAATATCGTGAGTTATTAAGTGATTTTAGACAAGAAAATAAAATTCCTAAAGAAGTTTCCGAAAAAGAAATTTGGGATAAATATGGCATTGCTTTTTATGAAAAACTAATAGAATACAACAACAACCTTGTAGGTGTTTCTTATGAAGATTATGAAAAATATGGTGATTATATGAACTCGTATAGAAGACGAGCATTAAGAACACTAGAGCAGTTTCTGCACAATATGCTAACTCCTATTTGGATAAGAGATGTCCCTTTAAACATTAAAGGCTTTATGACCGATAGCGAGGCTTTTTATTATACAAAAAGATACGACAACAACATTGCAATAAAACTCATAAATGAAGTATAATACAAGTATTATGAATATACAAGAGAAATTAAAACAAGCAATCGAACAGTATACTGTAACTGCCAAAAACCAAAAGTTACTAGAAGACCGTTTCGGAAAAGAAAACTTAAAAAATTATCCATTTAGAACTATAACAATAGCTCTAGGCACATCATCTTCTCACGGGACAGAATATTTTAAGTTAAATCTAGATACATTCAAAAATGAGCAATATTGTTCAGTAGGGAGTTATGGAGAAGTAACAATAAGCGATGCTTTAATAGAAAAGATAGAAAAAGAAATGTTTAAACTTTTAGAAGTTACAGATAATGACAACTAAAGATAAACTAAAAATAATAACAGACAACATACGACAAAAACTTCCAAGACTAATGGAGTTGGAGGAAGGGTGTTTGGTTAAAATAAAATTTAACGACTATGCTGATTATATAGCAAAAGTAATAGAAATAACAGGAGGAAACCAAATAGCTGATACAGGAGATTATGATGATTTTTATGTTATTTTAAACTCTAATTTTTTAGGTTATGAAAAAAGGTATACCGATGACGAAGATATAGAAATCATCGGCAAAGAACCAATGCTGACCGATGTGTTGGAGTGGGTTAAAATTACCGAAAAATATTTATACTCTTTTCTTGTTTTAACTGTTGATTTTTATGGTTCAATATGTAATATTTACCACGATTCGGAACATCTTAGTAGTATAATAGGTTATAATAAAAATATTAAATGGGACTTATCCAAACCTTACCTCAAAGACCAATCCAATGAGGTAATAGATTTTTTATACAATTTAATAGAAAATGAGAAAACTCCCTAACGATATTAGCCGATGTGCTAACAAAGAGTGTCCCTTAAAAGAACAATGCCTAAGATGGCTAGACAATGGGAACGGAATAGTCCCACTATCAATGTTTGAATTTAAAGACGGAAAATGTAAACATTTAATTAGAAAATAATGAGTGCAAACAAACCAATGGAAATTGAAATAAAAAGGCTCAACAAAAGACTTGAAAAATTACAAAAGCAAAAGATAGATGTTATCAATAGTGCAGAGGAATTGCGTTTCAGTTATCTAGGAGGTCATTTACTTGGAATGATAGAAGGTTCAATTATTGAAATTGAAAAACAGATAAAATTTCTAAAGAAACTAATAAAGTTAAAAGAGTTGTAATTATGGCTAAAATTTTTCACATAGGACAAAAACCTTTTGACAAAGAGCTTATTTGGACATTTCCTATTCAAAGTGAAGTATTTAGAATAGTTGGTAACATATACGAAAATCCAAAAATTTTAGAATAAATGAAAACGAAAGTAATAATAATCGTCCTACTCCTAGCAGGAGCATTTCTATTCTTTTTCAGAATAGAACAACAGCCATACAAATACACCGTGGTTGATAAGGTTGTAGGTGGAAGAGACACCCCTGTGTATTACATATCAGAAAAGATGAGGTAACGGGGGAAATAGACCAAAAGCAGGTAGATGTAGAAGACTACGCTACTCTGAAAATGGGAAAAACTTATATATCAGAAAAATTAGTAATAAGATTAAGATAAAAAGACTATGAAAAAAGTAATTTTCAAATACAGCTTACAAGTAGAGGACGAACAAATCATTTCAATGCAGAAAGGAGCAGAAATATTGACTGTGCAGGAACAACATGGTAAGCCCTGTTTATGGGCTTTAGCAAACCCAGAAGCCGAAAAAGAAGAGGTTAAACTTGTAATGGTTGGAACGGGGCATATATTTAACACCAAAAACCTTAAATATATAGGCACTTGTCAGCTTATAAACCGTCTTTTTCCAGTTCATATTTTTGTAGAAGAAAACTTATAAGATAATTATTATTGAGGTATGAAAACAAAACTAACACTAACACAGCTTGCTAAAATTGTAAATGCAGAAATGCAAATTACAATGAAAGAGCTAAAATCAAAATCAAGAGAACAAAACAAAGTTTTCTCAAGAATGTTGTTTGCTAAAATAGCATATAAGAATTTGGGGATACCTCAAACTGAAATATCTAAATTTTTGAACACGGAACAGCCGACAATTTCTCATTATTTAAAAAGTGTAGAGAATGATTTAATAATCATTAGACACCTATCTATGAAATACAACAATATTTTGCTCAAGCTAACTAAAAATAAGAGTACGCAAAATAAATATTCTTTATTTCCAAAGCTGTGTTTTTCCGAATTGGGTGTTGAGCCAACAGAGGAATTTAAGTTCCACCCCAGTAGGAGATGGAGATTTGATTTTGCTTTTGTAGAAGAAAAATTAGCGATTGAGGTTGAAGGAGGGGTATGGACAGGTGGAAGGCATACAAGAGGAGCTGGTTTTTTGAAAGATATGGAGAAATATAACGAAGCTACAAGGCTCGGTTGGAAGTTGTTGCGAACTACACCGAACCAACTTGAAACCAAACGGTTTATAGATTTGGTAGGAAGTATTTTAGGTAAAAAAAACACCTAAATCTGTATCTATTAGATACAATTTTTACTATATTTGCAGTAGATTTTTTTAATTAAAAAAGAGAAACAATGAAAAAGAGAATTATTCTATTATTTGGTTTGTTGGGTATTTTTTGCCTTACCAGTTGCTATGATTTTAATAGAGAACAGCAACAAAAAGATGCAGAGAGTAATGGTAAAGCTATTTTACTTGAAGCTGAAAGTTCTAAAAAAGCAATGATAGAAGAGGCAAAGGCTAAAAGTGAGAGTTCAATTTTAGCATCACAGGCAAGATTGAAAGTTGCAGAAAATGATGCGTTAGCAACTATAAAAAAGGCAGAAGCAGAGGCACAATCTATTGAAGCAATAGGTAAAGCAATAAATGGCAATCCTGAATATATAAAGTATTTACAAATTCAGTCTATAAAAGGAAATAAAGGGGATAAATACTTCATACCGACAGAGGCTAATGTACCAATCTTAATTAAATAAAAAAATGAAGTTCACTCTTTATCTTTTGGTAGGGGTCCCTATATTGGTTGTTTTCTATCTTTTCATATTCAGAATTATAAAAGAGTTTTTTAATAGAAAAAGATAGAACAAAAGAAGTGGTGGCGGAATTGGTAGACGCTAATCAGAGGTGCGATGGCACTACCGAGTATTGTTAGACGTATCAAGAAAGGGATAAACTCGTGCAGGTTCGAGTCCTGCCCACTTCACAAGACAGGTGCATAGGCGTTTTGAGCGAGTCTATAAAACGGTTATAAACGCAGGTGTTTTGTAAATCATTTTCAACCTTAACAGAAAAAGTAGTGCTCGTGAGGGCGGAGCTAACAGCCCTCTTTAGATATTTCAGAGCTTGGTGGCTTTGTTTTGGTTTCCCCGGCTGGCTGTAATAGTCGGTTGGGGTTTTTTAAAATTTAACAAAAAGAATAGAGTACAAATACAGAGTAATTACGATTAGATTTTAGAGGGTAAGAAGATGAACAATCCAAAGACAAGACAACAATGGATATTAGACTTGCTGAAAAGCGAGCCTACTTTGTCTTATGTGGATTGCTGGGGTAAATATGGGGTAAAATGGGGTAAAAAAGAAAACACCTTTATAAAAGACTGGAAAAAAGCAACAGAGGAGTTTCAGGCATACCAAAAGAAAATTAGCGACAAGGTAATAGAAGAAACAGCGAGCATAGAGATAGAGGAAAGAAAGAAAGCTATTTCTACAAAAATTGACAGGTTAGCAGGGTTAGAGAAGCAAATAAAAAGACTAGAGGATTTCCTTGCTAAAGGTAAGACATTAGCGTATACTTTTAGCCAAGGTGTATACATCTCGCAAGAGCGAGGTCTGACCGCTTTAGAGGTTTCCAAGATAGAAAGCACCATAAAAGATATAAGAGCCGAAATATCCAAGATAGAGGGCGATTACGCACCAAATAAATTTGAGGCAGATATAAACACAACAATAAAGAACCCCGAGCAGGTATTAAAAAACTTATCGGAGAAACAAAGGGAATCCTTATTGAAATTAGCAGAAGAGTTAGACCAAGACGATGAATAACACAAACAAAATAGAAAAGATAGCACCATTAGCATATCTCGTTCAGGCGGACGAGTGCAAAAAGTCTTTTTTCTATTTTGTAAAGTTATTTTGGAAAGAAATTATCCCAGAGATACCCGTTTGGAATTGGCATATCCCTTACTTGTGTGATGAATTGCAAAAGGTTGCTCAAAATGTTTTTGATAGAAAACCGAAGCTACACGACCTGTTGATAAATATTCCACCTGGAACTACAAAATCAACCATTGTAACAATTATGTGGCCCGCTTGGTTATGGGCAGTAGATCCAACTATCAGAATTATCTCTAATTCTTATGCAGCAGATATAGCGACAGAACACGCTATTAAAAGCAGAGATATTATTAACTCAAAGAAATATCAAAAACTATTTCCTTATGTTGCAATACGAAAAGATAAGAGCGGAAAGCAGGCTTACGATAATACGCAGAATGGCGCAAGATACACTACTTCTACCGGTGGTGCTATTACGGGTAAACACGCCCATATCATCATTAACGATGACCCACAAAATCCAAAACAAGCAGAAAGCGAAGCTCATAGAAAACAAGCGGAAGACCACACTAAAACCTTATCGTCAAGGAAGGTCAACAAAGTGGTTTCGGTAACCGTTACCGTAATGCAAAGGCTTCACGAAAAAGATGTTTCAGGCTATTTGTTGGGGAAAAAGGGAGAGAGTATTAAACATATCAAGCTCCCTGCGGAAATAACGGAAAAAACGAAGCCTATTCCTCCCGAATTAGAGGATAACTACAAAGATGGATTGTTAGACCCTGTCCGATTAGACAGAAAAGCGTTAGATGAGGCGAAAGTTGATTTAGGAACAAGAGGATATAATGGGCAGTTTTTGGAAAAACCAACATCGGAAGATGGCGACATTGTCAAGAAAGAATGGTTTACAATTATTAGTAGAGATGAGTTCTATAAAATGAAATCCAAACAACGGACTACCATTCATTTTTTTATGGATACCGCTTATACGGATAAATCGGAGAATGACCCAACGGGCATACACGCATCGTGCAAGATTGGTAATAACATTTACATAACTGACAGGCGAAAGGTGCGTAAAGAATTTCCTGAGTTGATAAAGTTTGTCCCCGATTATGTGAAATCACAGGGTTATGACGCTTATTCAACCATTAGAATAGAACCCAAAGCATCTGGGAAGTCGGTGGTTCAAACGCTTAAAACATTTACAAAATTGAATGTAGCTGAAATTCCTGCACCGACCGATGATAAAAAGACCAGATTACACGCCGCTTCTCCTACAGTAGAGAGTGGGCGAGTGTTTTTGGTAGAGGGGGCTTGGAACGAAGAGTTTTTAGAAGAAGTATGTGGCTTTCCAAACGCTTCACACGATGAAGATGTCGATTTACTCGGTTATCAAATAAGTTACCACTTGAACAACAATAATGCCCAAGAGGTTCAAAATATTTTATGGTAAAGAAAACTAATACAAAATGAAAATATCAGAATTTACGAAAACAGAAGACCTGCAAGAACAGGTAAAAGCACTCACTACAGAGCGAGAGGGTAGAGCCGATATAAAAGAATTAAAGGAAGAGTGGGAGGTGTCTCAACATAAAGTGATGAAGACGGAATACTTATCCGATAAACAGATTAAAGACAAAGAAGGTCAAGTTACGGGGATTAAAAAAGTTAATCGTATCTCCGCTCCTTTTCAAAAGAAGATAGTTAATACAGCGGTCGTGTTTGGATTTGGTAATGAGGTGGAATTGGTTAAAAGCCACTTTAAAGAAAACTCGGACGAGGAAAAGGTATTTAATGCTGTTAAGAAGATATTAGATGACAACAAAACCGCTACATTCAACAGAAAAGTAGCAAGAGAATGTTACAGAGCTACAGAAGTGGCCGAAGTTTGGTATTATGAAAAAACAGAAACTCACGAGGAATATGGCTTTCCGTGTGAGTACAAAATCCGAGTAAAATTGCTAACGCCTTGGAATGGAGAAAATCTCTATCCGCATTTTGATAGATACGATAAATTGAGGGCTTTTGCAAGAGCTTTTTCTGTTGGAAAACAAGAGTATTTAGATGTATATACTTCATCTGAATATCAACGATACAAAAAGACCAACGGTATTTGGGAAAAAGACCAAATTACAGATGGTAATAATGAAATTCCTGTTTACTTGGATTTAAGCCAAACTATTGGCAAAATCCCCGTTATTTATGCAAGTCAGGAGAATGCAGAATGGAGAGATGTCCAATCGGATATTGAGCGTTTGGAATTGTTGTTTTCTCGCCACGCAGAGATAAACGATTATCACGCTGCACCCAAAATTTTTATTGAGGGAGAGCTAATGTCTACACCACAAGCAGGAGAAGCAAATGGCGTAATACAAGGCTCTATTGGGACTAAAGCGCACATCTTATCTTGGGACCATTCTCCAGAAAGTATAAAATTAGAAATATCCACCCGTTTATCTAATATTTTCAAGTTCACTCAAACACCAGATGTGTCTTTTGAAAGTGTTAAGGCACTAAACCAAATTAGTGGAGTAATGCTAAAGATGTTATTTATGGATGCTCATTTAAAGGTATTGGAGAAAGAGGAAATTTGGGACGAATATTATGAAAGACGATTTAACTTGCTCAAAACCTATGTGGGAAAATTGCTCGATCCAAGTTTAGAAAAAGCGTCTAATAACCTAAGTATTAAGCCTAAATTCAACCCTTATATGATTGATGACTTGAAATCTAAAATTGAGATGTTGATGACAGCGAACGGAAATAAGCCTATTGTTTCTCACCAAGGCTCGGTTATGTTAGGCAATTTGGCAGAAGATATTCAGGAAGAATGGAAAATCATAAAGACAGAAATCGAAGAGGAAAAACAGAAAGATATATTTCAATCTATAACACTATAACTATGGAAAAACTAATGAAAATCAATCCAGATTCAGAGAATGAAATCCACGACATTGCAGGGTTTCAAGACCCTAATTTTAATGTTGTAACTCCGATTATGAAGTTACCTGCAGAAGTGGCAAAGGTGGTGGTTTCAGAATTTCAACAAATTGTTAGAAATGCGTCTGTATCAGAACAAGCTAATACACCAGATGAAGACGGCATCGTTCGTTATCAAACCTTTGAAGAGGGCGAGGTATATATGGCAGAAAAGCCTTTTGAGGAGTATTTCGCCGATAGGTACATTATGGACTTTTTTAATGTAGAGGAGCGAGGTATTTGTTCGCGTATGCACATTCATACTGGATTAAGGTTTGTCCGTATGATGACTGGTCCAGGTACTCAAATCAGAGTAGGTTCATTGGCGCCGTTTGAAATCACAAATATAAAAGGAGTAACGCCTTTTCAACCAGAAGTGTTTGAGGATATCTTACCTGACACCCCAGAGGGAGTAGAGAAAATAAGATATAACCTTATCGTTCCTGAAAATTCTTTTGTGGATATGCAAATTCCAAGAGGAGTATCCCATCAGTTTAATGCTATTGGAGAATATGCCGCAATAGATTCTGTGCATCCAGAGGAAAGCATTGAGACTTTTAGGGAAAAGATGAGTGGATTTAAAATGATGGCTCAAACAATTTTCCTAACAGAAGATAGACCAGAGTTAGAAAGTTGTGCACTTAAAAAGTAGTAATGTGGCAAAGTTAGTATTAGGGAAAAAGCAAAATTCTAAAAACGAAGATTTCGTAAAAGTTTGGAATAACATAGAAGATTATGTTTCTAAGGCTGAAATTACAGCTTTGATAGACGAAACGGTGTTAGATATTCAGAATAAGACGAAAGGTAAAAAAAACGGCTTATTCTTGGTCTGGAGGCAAAGATTCTATCGCTTTGCAAATCGTTTGTGAATTAGCGGGAATTGAGAACTGTATTTTAGCTGTGTCTTCTCCTATTGAATATCCAGCATTTACGGGGTGGGTAAGTAAAAACAAGCCCAAAGGGCTTACTGTTTTTGATGCCAACATTGGTTTGAACTATGTGGCAGAAAATCCAGAAATGCTTTTCCCTAATTCTACTAATGCAGCGAAATGGTTTAGGAAAATCCAACACCGAGGGCAAAAAGAATATTTCAAGGAAAATGATTTGGATATTATTATTCTAGGGAGAAGATTACAAGATGGAAATTATGTAGGTAGAGGAACCAATATTTATACTAATCAAGAGGGGATTACACGATTTTCTCCACTTTATCAATGGAAACACGAGCATATTTTAGCTGCAATACATTATTTCAAAAACAGGAATATCCCTCCAATTTATGACACTCCCAATGGTTGGGTTGTTGGTACGGGTGTATGGCCAGCGAGGCAATTTGCAAAAGATGAAGCTACCGCGTGGCAGGAATTGTATTTAATTGATAGAAATATTGTTTTAGAGGGAACCAAATATTTTAAAGGCGCTAGAGATTGCATAAATAGAAATGAGTAAACTGCACGATGACTTATTTGACAGGCTGCACTTTAATCGTGTGGAGCAATATGTAAAAGAAATTGCCAAAATATACTATGCCTTGATACAAAAAGTGTCAAGGCTTTCATCGTTGAATAAAGTGGATAAGACGAAGCCCTTTCATTTGAAAGATTATCCCGCACTACAAAAGCAAATAGACCAACTTTTTGAAAAGTTTGCTAAAAACATTGAGGTCACAATACAAAATAATTCTTCTAAAGAATGGTTATTAGCAGAGAGAAAACAAAAGCAATTAGTAGATGAAATAGCTAAAAGAACCAATCTAAATAAAACACTAATAAACAAATACAACCGTCCTAATATGGAAGCTCTTTTAGCCTTTCAAAATAGAAAAACGGACGGTTTACGCCTTTCCGATAGAATTTGGAACTATACCAATCAATTCAAAAACGAAATTGAGTTAGGATTAGATATTGGTTTGGGGGAAGGTAAATCGGCATCGGAATTATCAAGGGATTTAAGAAGTTACTTAAAAGAACCAGACCGCTTATACAGAAAAGTAAGGGATAAGCACGGACAATTGGTGCTTTCTCAAAGAGCCAAAGAATACCACCCTGGACAAGGCGTGTACCGTTCAAGTTATAAAAACGCAATGCGTTTGACGAGGACAGAGAATAATATGGCATACCACGAAGCTAACTATCTAAAATATCAAGAGTTTGATTTTGTGATTGGCATTGAGATTAGGCTATCAAATAATCCTAATCATTGTCCATTCTGTGCAAGTATGGCGGGGAAATATCCGAAGCATTTTAAGTTTTGGGGTTGGCATCCGCAATGCCGTTGTACTACTATACCGATACTTAAGTCATTTGCAGAAATACAGGCAGACAACGAAAGAATATTAGAAGGCAAAGAACCATTGAGGAGTGCCAATGAGATTACTAAATTACACGAGCCACTACAAAAATGGGTAAAAGATAATAAGCATAAGATAGATACTGTGAGGGTTCAGCCTTATTGGATGCAACAGAATAGAGGGTATTTGTTTGGAGAGTATAATTTGCTAAGAGACAAAATAGGCAAGCACAATCAGTTGGCTGTAAAGAAAGTTAGTACAAACATTATCTTTTCAGATGTTACAGGTGGATTGGCTACAATGGGTCTTAAAGGAATTAGCCAAGCCGTCAATTATTACAATAAACTTGAAGTAAATGCCGAAAAGGTATCCATATTGAAAGCCATTACTCAAATGAAAGAGTTTGAAGTCGTTAGGCACTTATCAAATGCTGATAATAAAATTTATGGGTTCAATATCAAGCAATTTGATGAACTTTTGAAGGCTCACGAAATGCCTAAGAATATAACCATTGCTAAAAAATTGCTCCAAAATGGGTACGATGTATATTTACTTCCCAATGTATCTGGGGTTAAAAGTGCAGATTTCATAGGAGTTAAAGGTAACAAATATTATTATCTTGAAGGTAAAACTATCAATGGGAAAAGCACCATAAAACAGAGGTTGATAGAAGCAAGTACACAGTCCGATAGAGCGATATTGGATATTGTAGGAACAAAAGATACAAATGAGATATATGGAAATATTAAGTGGTTCTTTGAAAATAATGATAATGTGAAAGAGATAATTATGTTTAAAGGTAGTCGTTTAATTTCTTTAACTCGACGACATTTAGGAAGTAAAATTTCAAAAAAGAATTTTATAAAACAATGGGAACAAAAAAAATAAGAGGTTCTATGAAATAGCCCCTCTTAATAAATATACTAACCGTAGTGGTATATTTTCACGAACTTAATCGGATTCTGACCGAGATTTTCAGGGCATTACTGCCTTTATGTCCACCTCCCCGTCAATGCAAATATACGAAATTTCTAATTCTCTTTACTTTTTCTTATCAACCTTTCTTTTTTGATAAGGCAAAATTTGGTTCTGTGCTCATCTCCAATATTCAACTTAAGGTTGTATAATGTAGATGCTGCAACTCCAACTTGTTCTGTAGTAAAACAGCTAAATATAGCAGATATACTACCGAAATAATAATCTTTCTTACCGTTTACAGATTCAAAAAAGCTGATATGGTATATCTTTGTTTCATTCATACCGCAAAGGTAAGAACTATTTACAAAACTATTTCAAAATAGATAGCCAGTTGTATAATTCGTAAGCTATTTTTCTGTTTACTTCTATTGTACTGATGTACTTTAGATTATAATATTGATTAGAGGATATGCCTGATAGTTTGTCCTCCATTAACGAATTTAAAATAACTTGTCTTCTTTCAAGTAAATATTTTTCTATGATAGAACTATCCGCAACAGATATATAGTTTAAAGTCCTTTCATACTCACCAATTAAGACCTGTGTTTTTAAAAGGTCTTCTGAATAAACATCAAAATAACCATAAAAATTAGATAAAAGTTTGGCTTTTAACTCTGATTCTTTACTCTTTAAGTCAGATATTCGCTGACTAATGTTTTTAATTAGCTTTTCCGCTTTACTCATTGCTTTTCTTTTACGAGTTATTTATATGCAAAAATAGTTAATATATTTGTTATTTCAACCTTAAATGTTAAATAGTTCAATATATAAATTCATAAATAACTATAAATCAGATTTATATTTTTGTATCTATTGGATACAAATCATATTTTTGACTATCAAAATATCATTTTCAATGACAAAAGCAGAATTTTTACAAATCATTAAAAAGCATTTCACAAAGTTTGGGCTTTCTGAAAGCACATTGGGCGAAATTACTAAACTGATTGAGGGTTCTTATACAGAAAACTCCACAGCAGAAGAAATCATCGAACAATGTAAAAGTTATGAATCGCTGGCAAAGGTGTTACAGTCTGAAATAGACACAAGAGTAAACTCTGCGGTAGAAAAAGTGAAGAAAGAACAAGTGCCTGATAAGAAGTCTGGGGCAGACAAAGAAGCTGAACCAACAATAGGCGAATATCTAAAACAGATTTCAGAAAGACTTGACAATATTGAGAAAGGGCAAGTGGTAAAGTCGTTAAACGAGAAAGCTGTTGCAAGATTGAAGGAGCTAAAAATGACAGACAAAGAAATTGAGGCTGCTATGTTTGAGAGAAACTTTGAAAACGAAGAATCACTAAATGCTTTTGTAACAAAGCAAACAGAAATTTATGAGGAAATCGTAAAGGAAAGGGTCTCTAATAGTGCAGGAAATGGATTTTCTCCAATGTCTTCAAGTGGTAATGGTGTGGAAAATACTGCTATCAAAAATGATATTGAAGAGTTTAACAAACAATTTTAACGAACAATTATGGGAAAATATTTAGAGCCTAAAAAAGTATCGGAAAACAGAAGTATTCCTGTATGGGCAAAAGTTTTGGAAACAGCAAAAGGTGGTTTTGCTTTAGATAAAACAGGGCTTAAGGAGGGCGAAATCCTGTCAGCAGGAACGCCGATAGCGTTTGACGAGAAAACCCGAATTGCCAAAAAGGCAAAAACGGACGGTACAGATGCAAAAGGTTTGCTTTACGACGATATTGTTATTGGAGATAAAGCACCGCTTTCTGTTGTGATTAGAGGGACTGTTTATGAAAGCAGAGTAACGGGTATTACTCCGCAAATCAAAGAAAAGTTAGAGGGAAATATCATATTCTCCCAATCATATTAACCTAAAAAGAAGTAAGAAAAAATGGCAGAATTATCAGTATTTGGGGGATATGCAGAGAATATGCAAATCCTCATAGACACGAGATTAGAAAAGTTCAATCAACCTTGGTATACGAAATATTTTGAGTGGGATACGCCTCAAATTTCTCTAGATTATACTTCTGTTTTAGGAAGTGCGGTAATCAATGCGGTAGCTACAGTTGTAGCAAGGGATTCAGAAACTCCTTTAGCTACTCGTGAGGCTTTGGCTAAACTAACAGGAGAAATTCCTGCTATTAAGCGAATGATACCGCTAAATGAAAATCAATACCGACATTATATGTCGTTGTTGAATATGCCAGGTGTAAAGGACCAACAAAAAAAGATGCAAGCCCTAAAATTGATTTGGGACGATGTAAAAAAAGTAGTGGATTCTATCCATAATAGAATTGACTTTTTGGCGCTTCAAGCCATATCAACAGGAAAAATAGATATCAATGTGGACAACAACCCAGACGGTATTATTGTTCCCGATATTGACTTGTTAATGCCTGATGAAAATAAAACAACAGTGAGCACCTCTTGGAGTGATGCATCTAATGCAACACCTATTCAGGACATTCAAAGTGTGGTGAATAAGGCAAATTGTGATTTTGCTAAAATTCTAATTAGTAAAAACAAGATGAATGAAATGATAAAATCTAAAGAGGTAAAGGACACTCTTGCGGCGTTTTATGGTTTGACGAAAGCAGCTTCATCAGCAGAAACCGCTCCTCTTACTTTTAATAGATTGAACAAATATATGGAAGAATCAGAACTACCAGTATTTGAAATCGTAGACAAAAAAGTGTCAATAGAGAAAAATGGAGCTCCAACCATCACAAGTCCTTTTGAATCTAAAAATCTTTCATTTATCCCAGACGGTAAACTAGGGGTAATTAAAAATGCTTTGGCGGTTGAAGAAATGAACCCTGTGGAAAACATTAAATATGCAAATGCAGGGCGTGTATTAGTATCTAAATGGAAGCAAAACGAACCATTTAGAGAGTTTACAAAAGCGGAATGTAATGCGTGGCCAGTAATTGAATCTATCAATAGTATTCACTTATTGACTACGGAGAAAGATGTAGCAACACTTTTATAATTTTAGGATGTCAGTAACGGTAAAGGGTTATTTCTTAGCGAAGATGAAAATATTGGGAATTACTATTCCTGATGAAAGTTTAGATGTTTTTATCCTTTCAAACGAGATGGATGGAGAGGCTTTAGTTTCGCCAGACGATTCTAAAAACTTGGATAAAAACTTTTTAGAAATAATCCTTACCCTGCTGATAAAACCCGATGTATCGGAAGATGATTATTCTATAAAGTACGATAGAAGTGCTATTATGAATTGGTATGCTATGGAGTGTAAGCGGTTAGGTGTTCCAAATCTTTTGGAGAGTGGAAAAAACGAAGTTAGAGATATGAGTTTTTTGGCGTGATGGAACAATACCCTTACGACTTATATATGATGCAAGTAACCTCTGGTGGTAGAGATGAAAATGGTTTCCCTATTCCCTCAACGGAACAGTGGGTATTTCATTCAAAATGTAGAGATATACCCGCAAGGGCAGGAAATATTGTCGCTACGGAATCTGGGGAAGTATCAAAATATGCATCTAAAGTAGTTATGCCAGTGGGAACACCTGAAATTTCAACTAATGCAAAAATAAAGGTGTTAGATAAAGGTAAAACAAGGCTTGTAGGGTTTGTTTTACGCTTTTCAACCACTCAATTACATTGTAGATTATGGGTATAGAAGCCAAATTCAATATGGCGAGTTTAGAAGATTATCTGCAACAGAAGAAAAGGCAGTTGGAAAATCTTATTCGCAAGAATTTGAACTATCTGGGAATGAAATGTGTGGTTCTTGCGAGAACGCTAAACACTTACGAAGACCAGACCGCTAATCTTAGAAATTCCATAGGCTATGTGGTCGTTATCAACGGGAAAATTACAGATAGTTTCTTTGGAGTAGAGAAGAGAGGAAGTAAGTTTAAATCTACCGACCCAAAAGGCGAAGAAGTGGGAGAAGCTCTTGCTAAGAAATTAGCAGAAGAATTTACAGAAGGCTATGCTTTGATTGTAGTGGCGGGAATGAATTATGCGAGTTATGTGGAAGATGTTCATCATTTAGATGTTTTGAAACCAGCCGAAACATTGGCTAAAAATGAAATAAATAAAGTTGTAGAGGGGATAGTAGCCTCTATGAGAAAAAAAGAAGGGTTATGATTACATCGTTAGATTTGGCAAGTATTGTCTATAAAAGTGTATCTAATAGTAACATTAAAAGTCTAATTAACGGCGATGTTTATTTGGGGGAAAGACCTTTTGATAGCGACAAAAACGATGTGGTTATTGGGGCTTTATCCGTGCCAAATACCATACTTCAAGAGTCGGTTGTGTTAGTCAATATCTATGCGAAAGACCTTTTTGACGGACGAAGTCATCTCCCAGATTTAAAACTTCTAAACGAGGCTACAAAGTTGCTAATGCCTTTGTTTAAGGATTATTACATAGCCGAAAAGAAAACCTACATTGATATAGAATATCAACGAAATTATAAAGTGCAAAACGCCCAAGAATGGGTGTCAGTCATAAGACTAAAAACAAGAACTATTAACCAATAAAAATAATAAAAATGGCTTGGACATTTGGAATAAACAGACTCCTTTCTGGAGAAAAAGCAGCAGATGGCGGAATGGGAACCGCATTATCTGAACACGATGAAACTCTAAAAGGTACCGCTACCTTAGAAACTACTGACGAAACTATTCAGTGGATAGAAACAGAAGAAAAAGGTAAACGCTTACCGATTTCAAAAAATGATTCAGAAACCACTTTTAAATTTGAGGTGGCTAATCCGTCATTGGAAACGCAAGCGTATTATTTAGGAGGTACAGTGAAGACCGTAAACTCTAAAAAGACTTATTCTCCTCCAGTAAACAAACCTACCATTGAACGCTCTTTTTTGGTTGAAACCAAAGAGGGGTACAACATTCAAATTCCTAATGGAAAAGTAACGGCTAAGCCTCTGGGAGGTCAAATAGGAACTGATAATGTTATGACTATGCAAGTATCAGTATCTGTGCAACTTCCTACAAAAGCAGGAGTAGATGCTATTACATTTATGGAGAAATAAACTAACCATTGAAAACTCAATAAACAAAAGCCACCTCTAATATGCTTATGTGGTGGCTTTTTTCTTTAAGAAAATGAAGAAAGAACAAGTTTTACAAGAGAGAAAAGAAGCGGAGCTTTTAGTTGAACAAGGCTTTGTGTTTAATGCTGGAGAAAAAGAACATCATATAAAGCCAGTAACCTATGGGACCATTCTACACGCAAACAAATATGCGGTAGACTTGAAGCTCAACCTGCTTAGCGAAGATAACAACTCATTACTTAGAGAGCTTGAGGCTAATATTGACCCTCTAATGAAATTTATAGCAGTATGCGTGTTGGGAAACAAAAAAGATATTGAAGAGAAAACAGAGGTTTTAGCAGAGGAGCTCAAATGGAGTTTGAAACCCAAAGACGCAATGGGTATTTGCCTGGCAATTATACAAATGTATGATTTGTCAAATTTTATATCCTCTATCAGATTGATCGGGACGATGACGATAACAGCACCGAAGAAGTCCTTGACGACGGAGACGCTGATAGATGGGTAACAAAAGGTCTCCAAACCCTATATGGAAATATAGGAATGATAATGAAGGAGGTAGGATTTTCCTATCAAGAGTTGATGTGGGAGGTTCCGTGGGGGATAATCCTGCGAATATTGGCAGATATGCCAAGGCAGGTAAAAGAGAAACCAAACAAAACTAAAAACCAAACATTAACCGAACAAACAGCAAAAGACTTTGCCGAACATATTAAACATTTGAATAGTAAAATTAAACGATGAATCAGGGAGCTTTACATTTTGAGGCACTACTCACGACCAAAGATTTTGAGAGAGGAATGGAACGCATACGAAATGATATTCGTAGAGCGTCAGGACTTGCTGTGCAAGAAACCTCTAAAATGGATTCAGCGTTTAAAAATCTATCTATTGGTATTGCGGGTTATTTTTCTGGACAAGCGTTAATGGGCTTTACTCGTGAACTTATCAATGTTAGGGGCGAGTTCCAAAAGACAGAAATTGCCTTTGCTACAATGCTCAAAAGCAAGGAAAAGGCTAATCAGTTAATGGGGCAAATGGTGGATTTAGCCGCCAAAACGCCGTTTTCTTTACAAGAGGTATCCGCAGGAGCAAAACAGTTGTTAGCATTTCAAGTTCCTGCCAATGAGGTTGTGGACACCCTTACGAGAATGGGGAATATCGCAGCGGGTCTAGGTGTTCCTATGTCTCGTATCAATTTAGTATATGGACAGGTAATGGCTAAAGGTAAACTAATGGGAGATGATTTGCGTCAGTTTACCGAAGCTGGTATTCCTATGGTTGGAGAATTAGCTAAAAAGTTTGGAAAAACTACGGCAGAAATCTCAACAATGGTATCAGAGGGACGGATTGGGTTTAATGATGTTAAAGAGGTTTTATTTAGTCTTACCAATGAAGGTGGGTTGTTCTTTAATTTAATGGAGGAACAATCCAAAACCTTGTCTGGTAAGATTTCAAACTTAGGTAATGCTTTTGACCAAATGCTCAATAAGATTGGGGAAGGTAGTGAGGGACTTTTGAATAGCGGTATTGAAGGAGCAACCTATTTGGTAGAGCATTACGAAGATGTTATAGATGTTTTAACCATTTTAGTGGCGACTTATGGCTCATATCGTGCGGCGTTAATTGTAACCTCTGTATTACAAAAAGCACAAATTGCCCAACAGGCTATATCAAATTGGCTATCGTTAGCCAAATCAATCAGAACGGCAAAAGATGCACAAGCCTTGTTTAATCTTACTACATCAGCTAACCCAATAGGTGCTATTATAGCTCTAATAGGTCTTTTAGCTACTACTTATGTAACCTATGGAGATGAAATAAAAAAACTAATCGGCATAACTAATGAATACGATGAGATAAATAAAGAGTTAAGCAAGACTTTATCCGAGATAGACCAAAAGGGTACTGAAGAAATTTCTACACTTGGGAAATTATATAAAGTTGCCACAGATGATAAAAAATCAAGGGAGGAAAGATTAGTTGCCACAAAAAGACTTCAAAATGAATATCCTTCTTATTTTGGAAACTTATCTGCTGAAATCATTATGGCAGGTAAAGCTGCTAATGCATACAATTCTCTTCGTGAGGCTATCATAGCATCTGCCAAAGCAAGAGCTATTCGTTCTAAAATAGAAGAAATAGAAAAAGAGAGATTAGAAGGGGAAGCTGAACTCATTAACAAGAAAGAAGAAATTCTAAAAAAATACAGAAAGGGTAAAAAAGAAGGTTGGAAAGATGAAACTGTAAACTATGGCAGAGATGAGTTTGGAAAAAGTAACATTGTAACATTCAGAGGAGAGGATAATAAAAAGGCTTTGGCTAGTCAATTCGTTGATGTAAATAAACGCCTAAAGGAGTATCAAAAAGAAACAGAAAAACAAACTCAAGTATTTGCAGATATGGCGGAAGAACAAGAAAGAATTTCTGCCAAATACAATGCTGATAGGCAAAAAAGAGAGGAAGAAGAAGCTAAAAAACAACAAACGAGTTTATCCAATACGGCAAACGAAACCAAGAAAAAAGCCAAAGCACACCAAAAAGCCTTAGCTGAGATTTATTCTAAGAACTCAATAAAGGGTTTAGAAGAGCGTATTTCCCTTTGGAATAATGCCTTAGAAAGAGCCACTAAAGACAAAAACGGAAATTATCAAGTTAAGGTAAGAGCAAAAGACAAGTATGGAAAAGAGTATGAAACAGGTCAGGTAGTTTCTAAGGATAAAGCATTAGAGGAACTCAAAGCCCTTAATGAAGCTAAAGCTAAAATTGAGGAAGAGTTCAGAATAAAATCCACAGAAGAAGAACTAGCAGAACTCAAAAGAAGAATCAATCTTAGGGATAAGTATCTACAACTAGGAATGAATAGACCCGAACTCATCAATGAGGATACGGTAAATAATCTATTTCCTGACTTAAAGGACAAATCTTATGTCCAAGTCTTAGAAGAAAAAAGAAAGGCTTATCTAGGGCTAATAGAAGCTCAAAAAGCGACAGAACAAACTACTAAAGATTTAATCTTCATTGAAAATGAATTGAAAAACGCTAAGGGTGAAGAAACCTTTATACAGAGAGTTAATGATAGAATTTCAGAGCTTAAAGAAAGATATAAAGGAGCGGAGCTTATAGACGAACTGAAAAAGGCTAAAAGGTTACAAACAGGCGAAACAGAGGAAGAAAATTTAGAGAAAAATAAAGCCTATGCTTCGGCTTTAAAGGAAGCCCAAAAGGACTACGACAAGTTTTACAGAGACCTTTTGGAGCAACAAAAAACATACGAAGAAAAAAGCCTTGAGCTGCAAAAAGAATATGCAGACCTCAAAGACACAGAAAGATACAAAAATGCAAGTGAAGAAGAGCAGAAAAAGATAAACAAGCATTATAAGAAAGAGCAATCCAAGCTAGATATGGATGCTTTTAAAGAATCTGGCAATTGGGCGTTGGCTTTCTCTGATTTGGAGTATATGAGTCAAAGTACCATTGAAAGGGTTATCAAGAACTTTGAAGACTTTAAAAGAGCCAAAGAGCATAACCTAGAGCCTACGGAGTTAAGGGAGCTTAACGACACTCTGAATAAACTAAGAGCAAGAGCGGGTAATAATCCATTTACAGGTATTATATCTGGAGTTAAAGGTTATGTAGAAGCCAATAAAAATGCAAAAAACGCCCAAGATGAATATAATGCCACCGTTGAAAAGTTTGGTAAAAATAGTCCCCAAGCCCAAGAGGCTCACAGGAAGATGACCGATGCCGAGCAAGAGGCAATAAAGGCTAAGCAACTGCTTAATGCACAGTTGCAAAAAGGACAGGATATATTCAACGCTACCATACAAGGAGTAACAGAATTAGCAGATGCTTTTGGCGGAATGGACGATGCTACAAAAGATGCTATCGAGGATATTACAGCGGTCGGTAATGCGGCTTTTGATTTAGCAAAAAGTATTTCGTCTGGAAACATCGCTGGAATGATAACGGCAGGAGTTAAGCTAATAGGTTCTATCATAAAGGCTTTAAATGGCGACAAGAAGAGAGAACGCAACATTAAGAGATGGGCGCAAGCATTGGAGGAGGTAAAAGAACAATACCGAGCTTTAGAACATCAAATTAGTAAAACGCTAGGCGAGAATGTTTATAAGGAACAAGGTAAAATCATAGCTAATCTTCGTCAGCAACAACAGATGTTGCAAAGAATGGCGAATGAAGAAGCTGGTAAAAAGAAGTCAGATTCAGGTAAAATAGCGGAGTATCGTAACCAAGCGAACGAAATAGACCGCCAAATTACCGACATCATTGACAAAATGAAGAACGACATCGCCCAAACTGATGCTAAGTCATTAGCCGACAAAATGGGAGATGCGTTGTTTGAAGCGTGGCAACGAGGGGAAGACGGTGCAAAGGCTTATGAAAAGACGGTTGATGATGTAATGAGGAATGCAGCCAAAGCAGCCTTAAAGCAGAAGCTACTAGAAGGGCCAATGCAAGAGATGATAGATAACTTAGTTAAAAAAATGGGGTTTGGAGGTGGCGATGCATCAATAGAAGCAGAAATCAAAAAGAAGGAAAGCAGATTAGAAGAAATCCAAAATGAAATTAAAAACGGAAATATTGTTCAAAAAACTATTTCTGCTGTTAAAGCAATGGCTCTTAAGGCTCAAATTGAAAAACTCAAAAAACAATATGAGGATAGCAAAAATATAAACCCCAATGGCAGTTTTGATGGTTTAACTCCAGAAGAAAGAGAGGAGATAAAAAATCAAGGTAAAGTAGCAATGAATAACTATATGGAAGCTTTGAAACAGTACCAAGATTTATTTGGTGCAGCAGAAGAAAACGCCGATAGTTTGAAAGGAGGTATTAAAGGAATGAGTGAGGAAACCGCAGGGATACTCGCAGGGCAATTTAATGCAATCCGTATTCACGTTGCAGAAATACAGAAAAATCAAGGCTTTGGGTTAGACATTGCGAAGTCTTCGCTAATGAACTTAACGAAAATAGAGGAAAACACCCGAAACCTTTATCAAATGAGAAAAGACCTTTCGGAAATGAACTCTAAAATAAAATCTAACGACACTAGAGGACTAGGATTATGATATTAAGAATGAGACAGTACAAAATCAGCAGGAATATCCAATACTTGGTAAACCGCTTTAGCAAAAGGAATATCTACCTTACGATTTCCCTTTATAATTTGGTTCACTTTGGAAAGGCTTATTCCAGAAACTTTTGCAAAATCGGTTTGAGACATCTTTTTCTCAAACAATCTAAGCTCTACCATTTCGGGAAGAGTTTTAGGTTGTGCAATGGGATAAAAAGCATCTTCGTACTCCTCCAAAGCAGAAGACAAAACACTAATACGGTTAAGTTCTGTAGAAGTCAGAAGTTCCTCTCCTTTTTTCATCAATTCGTCTACCTCTTGCAAGTAGCGTTGATAGTCTTTTTTAGTGTTTATTTTCATAACTTTTTAAAGTTTAGTTTGTCATATTCAGCGTGTGTACCCACAAATTTTACAAATACGGTTCTTGCTCCAAAAATAACCCTAGCAACAATACGACAATGGTTGCCCTTTATATTAAAGACAAATAGACCATTGCCTACACTGTCTACACTATTAAAAGACTGCTTCATTTCTGCGAAATTAGACCAATCAGCATCTTTTACAATGAGATACCAACGCCAAACCTCTATGCTATGGTCAGGTCGGTCATTTAGATACCTCTTTAGTGGGGCTTTTGAAATAATAACCATAAGACAAATGTACGAAATTATTTCATAAAATGAAATTTTATTTAAAAAAACGAAATATGAAACTACAAGACATCATACAACAAGCTAAAAAGCAAGGGCTATGCGAAGAATGGTATAATGAAATGCTATCCTCTCCTACTTTGGAGACATTATGTAGAATGTTTTTCAAGGGTGATGATTGGACATTAAAAAACAATTTTCCAAGCGAGAAAATGCTCCATTATTTCAGAGGAGAAACAGAGCAATACGGATTATTCTTAGATGCTTTGGGAAAAGTTGAAACAATGCCCAAAATGGCGTTTTTCGGCTATTCTAATGTTGAGTTGAATTATAGCGAGTTTAGTGTTTCTTCTCTCATTTTGAGGGGGAACTCTAAGGCGAAAATCACAGCAAAAGATAACACTATCATATTTGTAACGATGTTGGATAATGCGGAGGTTGTTGTAGAAGAACAAGACCACGCTAAAGTGAAAATATTTAGAAGATGACAAAGGAGGTGCTATATACTTTGAACGGTAAATATTTTAAAGATTTTGGAGTATTCATTTCAGAATCCAAAGGGCTTTTGGACAAACCCAAGCTAAAATCTAGACGGTCTTACGACTGGGCGGAGTATCACGGCAAGGCGGTGGATTTAGCCAAACCGAAATACGACGAGCGAGAAATTGAATTGAAAGGCTGGGTTGAGGGTGAAACTTGGTCGCAAATGAAAACCAATTTTGATACCCTTTTGTCAGAATTTGACAAAGAGGGGCTAGCTCGTTTGGTTATAGAATACTTAGGAAACGCTTTAGTATTTGATGTTTACCTTTCTGACGGAGTAGAACTTGAAAAATCCTTCAAAGAGGGTAAAATGGTGGGGGTATTCACTTTGAAAATGAAAGACCCTAACCCTATCAAAAGGGTATTTAAACTTGTCGGTAGCGATTTGCAATTATCCTTTAATGCTCAATCTTGGGTGGATATAAACATAGACGGAATAAACGAAACAAGAAAGGGGAATATAACAATCAATAAGACGGTTCCAAGTAGAGAGCTAAGTGGCTATGGTTTTTATGGTCGGAATTTAATGCTGACACCTCGAATATATAATGGTTATGCAGTGGAAGCAAGCACTTCAACTCCGTTGATTGAGGGGCAGGAATATGTTATTTCCTTTGACATTAAGGGACAGAATGATGGTGGTTTGTTTTTAAACAACTCAATCAAAGTAAATATACCTATCAATCCTAGTCCAAACGAGTGGTTTAGAGTTTCAAAAGTATTCACATTCATTAAGAACGACTATCAAGGAAAAGAAATATATCCTCATATCTATGATGTAACTGATGTTAGGAAGGTTAAATTAGAAAAAGGGAATAAAGCAACTGACTACACACCTGCACCAGAAGACACTCATTACATCACAATATCAGGGAATACAGATGAAATTACTAACCTACAAACCAATGCAGAAGAATTATGGAGTTTATAGTAGTACAAGGGAATAAGACCCTTAACCTTAACAATAGAAAGCCTTTGCGTTCAGTTACCAAAGCTGAGCATAGACAGTCTTTGCTATCAGAAGATGTAATAAATATTACTGTAGAAAGTAAAACTCCTCTTGCTTTGCAAGTGGGCAACTATATAGAATATGAGAACCGAAGATATACACTCAACTCTGCACCAAAGGTAAAAAAGGAGCAGGGGTATTATACCTATGATTTAGTTTTTGAGGGCGTACAGTATCTATTGAGAGATAAGGTGTATTTCAACTTGGACGCTCAAGGTTTCCAAAATACGGCGGATTTTCCTTTAACGGGAGAAATAAACATTTTCCTTACGACGCTAATCACAAATATCAATTCCATTTCAGATTTTACTTGGGTTTTGGGTGAATATCCACAAAACACGGAAACTAAAACGCTGACTTTTAATAATGAAAACTGTTTAGCGGTTTTACAAAAAATATGTCAGGAATACGATACCGAGTTTGAAATCAAGCAAGATTTAGAGAGAAAATCTTACACGCTCAACATTAAGAAGATAGGCGAAACTTTAAACCAAACCTTTGAATATGGAAAAGGAAATGGGCTTTATTCTTTAAGTAGAGAAAATGCGAATGATAATGTGGTTACTCGGCTTTATGTTTTCGGTTCAACGAATAATATCAAAAGTGGATACCGGGATTATTCACAGCGTTTGCGGTTGCCTATTTCTCACGGAAAGGATTATATTCAGGACGATGCTAAGGTAAAATTGTTCGGCTTAAAAGAGGGCGTTAAAAATTTTGACGACATCAAACCTACTTTTAAGGGGATAGTATCAGGCGTTACCAATTTGGAAAACGGCTCGCAAGAGATAGAGGTTTCTAATATGGACTTTGACCTGAACGAAACTGACAGCAACGGAACAAAGTATTTATTAAACGATACTCCCGCGAAGCTCCATATAAACAAAGGAAATTTGGCAGGATATGAATTTGAGTTGCTTAAAAACGGAGGATACAACCACGCTACTAAGACTTTTAGAGTAAAGCAATTTACAGACGAAAGAGGACAAAAGTTTCCAGAAGCAGGTTCTGTGTTTTCATTTGCTGTCGGCGATGAGTTCACATTGTTAGATATTGCAATGCCCGAACAGTACATTACAAATGCCGAAAACAAACTCCTTGAAGAGGGACAAAAGGAATACGAAAAACAATCGGTAAACAACCTTAAATATAATTTAGAGTTAGACCCTCTGTATCTGCAACAGATAGGGGCTAATACGTCTATTTTCTTTAAAATTGGGGATTATATCCGTGTGATAGATGAACCGCTTAAAATAGATAAAACGACACGCATAGTAGATATTACGAGGGACTTATTAGATGAATATAATTACAAAATAGGCATTGCGGACACTTACGAAATCAGCTTTGTAGCAAGTCTGCTTACCGATATTAAAGACACTAAAACGGTTATAAAAACGCAGGAACAAATTAACCGACGAAACTATTTGAGCGGCTACCGTAATCAAAAGGAGTTTGAAGAAAATGTTTTTGATGCAGACGGCAATTTTGACCCAACCAAAATTAGACATCAAAGTATTGAAGCTTATATGCTTTCAACGGGAGCAAGAAGCCAACAATTTGCATTAGAAAATATAAGTCTGAATCCTAACATAGAGGGCAATCCTGCAAGAACATTTATTAGTGGTGGGAAATTGGTTCATTTTTCCTTAGAAGACGATATTAGAGAATGGAACATATTGCCATACAGCCGTAATGATTTATTGAATCAGGTTTATTACGTTTATGCAAAATGTTCAAGAGGAAGTAGTAATGCGATGTGGCATATCACCACCGAGCAGATAAGGTTTGATAGTCGGTCAGATTATTATTATTTCTTGTGTTACTTACTCTACACACCAAAAGACGGTAAGCGAGAAGCAGAAGCAATGTACGGCAATGTATTTATGCACGGAGGGCAAATAACGGCAGGGAGAATTAAATCGCTCAACGGACAAACCTATTTTGATTTGGATAGTGGGGAAATAGCAGGAACGATTAAGTTTAAAAGCGGTAATGGTTATGTGGAAGTTGGGAGTGCTATACAACAAGCGGTAGATGTGGTGAGTGTAGGAGGTAGAAACTTGATTAGAAACTCAAATATAAAAGGGGTAGTCGATGGATTCACTGAACTCGAAATCACAGAACCGTTGGTTATAGGGAAAGAATACACACTATCGTTTATTGCGAAAAGAGTCGGAGCAACAGGTTGGGTATCTGTGCAACCTCCCCACGATTGGAGAGATGAAGTTTTAAATACTCGTGTTACTGTAACTTCAAACGAATACCAAGAGTATAAATCTACTTTTATAGCCAAATCCTCTCAAGGTCAAAAGGTTTGGATTTATTCGGCAGATTATTACAAGATTGATTTTAAAGGAGGTATAAAATTAGAAAAGGGTAATAAAGCTACCGACTGGACACCTGCACCAGAAGATGTGGAGCAGGAAATAATAGCGGTAAAGTCAAAAGTTAATCAAATAGATAATCTTGGCACAATGGCGTGGCAGAACTCGGTAGAAAAAGCGATGTTGGGCGATACCATAGTACAGGGTGGCTATATCAAAACAGAGCTATTAAACGCTTCGGCAATAGTGAGTAATGGCGGAGGAGCGACTTCGGCAGAATTAAATAATGCCATCAATAGTATCATTATCGGGGGTCGGAATTTAGTATTAGATTCTAAGAAAACGATTACCCATTCAGATTATAATTTTAGCTATGAGTTTGAAGACGATTTTTCTAAAATACAAGGGCAGACAATCACTATTTCAATAGATATAGAAGTTTCGGATATAACTTCTGGAGTTAGAATAGGTTTTGAACCATCGTTTTTATTTCAAGACGGAAGTAGAATGTATTTGAGATGTTGGAAATACTTGAACTTGGGAGAAAGTTTTAAAGGGCGTATTTCAAAAACATACACT
>NZ_QXHU01000003.1:244830-292819 GCF_009663465.1 Riemerella anatipestifer | reverse complement strand
GGGAGAATAACAAAAGTATCAAATCCAAAATTTGAATTGGGTAACAAACCAACGGATTGGACACCAAATCCGTTGGATATAGAGGTACAGTTTGCCAACCTTCAACAAGGGATAAGCAATATGCAAACTTCGTTATCTGATGTAAAGACTAAAACAGACAACTTCGCTTCTATTCAAGGCGGGTTGATGATGGCAAACTTAATGTCAGTCGGAAGTAACCAAGCCAATCAAAATGCTTTTATTAGTGGTATTACAGACGAAGGGGCAATGAGCGTGAGGTTTGGAGCAGGAGCTAACTACGCCAATAAACATAACGCCCCGTTTAGGGTGCTGGATAATGGGAAAGTTTATGGCTCTGATATGGAAATTACGGGTGGTAAAATAGCAAGGTTCAATATTAGCGGAAATACACTTTCGGGGCAAGGAATAGCAGACCCAAACGACTATTTAGAAATAAAGTCATCTGGAAGCATACTTTCATATAAAAAAAGTCTTTCATCTGGGAGAGAAAGCTATGCTCTCATCAATAATGATGATAGTATTTTAAACGGAAATAAAAACAATATACTTCGGCTCTGGGGGCGTGATGTGAACAATTATACGCCCTACAACGCACTATCTATAAGGGCAGACGGACAGTATGCTACTGCCTTAAATATAGAATCGGGAGATATTCGTGTGGGTGGAGAGGTAGGATATACAGGTTCGGTCTTTTTAGGAAATAGACTAGTCTATATAAAAAATGGAATAATCATAAGAGTATAATTTTTAAAAATAACAAAACTATGAAAACAAAAAAATTACAAAAAGTAAACGAGAGGATAGCAACAACGCTAATGGAAAGCATTGGGGAAAAACAAATTTATTATCAGTACGAAACTGATTATAATAATAAAACTCCCCAAATGGTCAATTTCAGCACTCAGCTGAAAGACGGGAAGACCTTATCAGGTTCTTACTCTAAAGGTGGAGGGCTATCATTAAATGGAACAGGCGTAAATAGTGTGGAAGATTTACAGGTAGTCAATAGTGCCTTAGATACAATCTTAGAAATCATCAACGGCTTTGAAGTTAAAGAAGAAGTTTCAGAAGAAGAAGTAAAAGATGGTGGTAGTCAATAAATATTTAGTACCGAGAGGGTACACCGCAATGGCGGTGTTTCCTTTCATCTTTCTAAAGAAGAAAAAGTATCAAAGTAACAGGTACTTGTTGAACCACGAGAAAATACATCTAAGACAGCAATTAGAATTACTGATTTTGCCTTTTTTCGTTTGGTATGGGCTAAACTACCTATGGAACTTGTTTAGGTACAAGAACCATAGAGAAGCCTATCGGAACATCATATTTGAACGAGAGGCTTATGAGAATCAAAACGATTTAGAGTATTTGAAAAACCGAAAACTTTGGCAATTTTTTAATAAAAGACACGCATTATGATTAAAGAGTTTATCATCACTAATCTGATGAATATACATACAGGAACTGTAAGCCAAAAAATACTAGGAACGATAAAATTAGCTGCCGCACCAGCCATAGGAATATCTCTTACGGAGCGGTTTATCGGCTGGTACATAGAAAACCAAATCTTTATGACCTTTGTTTTTGTGGCTCTGTTTTTAGACCACATTTTGGGCAGTTGGGTACATTATAGAAAAGGGGATTTTTCACTTAAAGAAAATATCTATGGATTATTTGGGAAAACCACAAGCGTAATTGTGGGGTATGTTCTGTTTGAAATGGTGCATCAAATTGTCAAAGATGTTGATTTTATAGCCATATATTTCAAGGTATTGCTACAACTAATGGTTTTCCTCTATCCTGCGGGAAGTGCAATGGGGAATTTATCAATTTTAACCAATGGAAAGTTTCCACCAGTCGGGTGGATGAAGAAACTGAGGAAGTTTAATGAAGAAGCAGATTTAGAAACTTTTAAAACTAAAAAACATGAAGAGTAAATTTTTATTTATAATCGCTGTACTTTTCTTGTTTTCTTGTCGAACAAGGAAGAAGATAGACACGCATATCCAAAGTAAAACTGTGGAAGTAAAACTAAAAGACAGCATTTCTGCAAAAGAAATCAAGCAGGAACAAACAACTAAAGTGCAAGATAAACTTCAGATTGATAAACATTCTAAACATCAAGAGAAGAATATTGAAATTTTTGGGAATACCGAACCTGAAACGCCCTTTGTCTTTCACGAAGTAGAGGGTAAGGATACTTTACAAAGTATCATCATAAAGGGGAATGCTCAATTCTCGGTTAAATCTTTCAAGAATAGCACTCAACACACAACAGAGAAAAAAGAAGAAAAGGAGCATCTTAATGAAGTACAGGAGTTAGCAAGAAACGCTGTATCCCAAAGGACAATAAATGAGGTAGCCAATGAAATAAGGGCGGTATCTAACGAGGTAAAATCATCTGGATTTACATTCGGTACTTGGGTGTGGATAATTATAGGTGGTATCCTGATTGTCGCAGGGGCTGTGCTTTATTTTTATCTGAAAAGAATAAAACTATTTTAATTAACTAAAAAAACTAATAACTATGTATTTGAAAACATTTCCCATAGCAGGGCATCACAATGCGGATAGCGGTGCTGTGTATAATGGACGAAAAGAAGCTGATTTGACAAAGGAATCTAGGGATTTATTTGTTAAATATTTCCCCAATGGGAAGAATGAGCTAATACTAGACAGAGATAACGAAACTAATGCACAGCTTCAAAGAAGAATTAAACCTGGAGCAGGTTCTGTCTTGTTAGATATACATTTCAACGCTGGACCTAGAACGGCAACAGGTACTGAATGTTTAGTAAATAGGAATGATTTTGCAAATAAAGATTCTATGAGTTACCGAATGGCTTACGAAATAAGTAAAGCCACATCGGAAATTTTAGGTATTCCAAATAGAGGCGTAAAGTGTGAAAGTACAACACGACACGGAAGGTTGGGTATATTGAACTTAGGTGCAGGTTGCTCTGTGCTTTGGGAGGTTTGTTTTATTTCAAACCCAAATGATATGGAACAATGGGATTTAAAGAAAGAAATTCTTATGAAGAAAATAGCAGAAATAGCTGCTAAATATGATGATATTAGATAACAAAACCACCCTAGCGGTGGTTTTTATGTTTCTATCTTGCTTTGATTCTAATAAATCAAAAAAAATATAACTACCTGCATATAAGATACATAAATAAAAAATTAAATAAAAATAAAATAAAATTTTATATTTTTTGGTAGTTTTGTATTTTTCACTATATTTGCAGAGATAAAAAAAGTCTGTTTGTTGGGGGACAGACAGACTTACAATTACGGAGCGAGGAAAAATATTTAAAATATATAAAATAATATGGAAAATTTAAATACTCGCGAATCCGTAAATTTTATTACAAATGTAGTAAAATTTCAGGAAGTGGACAACTATATGTCCGACAAAAATTTAAAAGATGTATTAAATATAGTGCATCAAAGCGTTATAGAAGGTTATAAGAACGCAAAAAACTACATCTCAAAAAATGAGTATGAGTTTATGAGTAAAAGGCATGAAGCTAACACTTATAACACAAAAATAGTTGCAGCGTTTCTTAAAGAAATTAACAAAAATGTGAAGTTGTCAAGCAGGGTAAAACTTTTCTGTTCACATAGTATGATTTATTTTCTTGTGGATAGAAAATTTTTAATGTGTTTTAAAGCTATCAATAATAACGATATGGTGTCTAATATGCTAACAGGGAGACATAATAATGTTATGAAGGTTGGAGGAGTATCCCTGAATAAGAGAATATTAGATGAATTAGCCAAGATTGGCATACATCGTACACCTCCGTTATATTACATAGGTTACCATCAACCAAGTAATGGTGCTTTAAATATAAAATGCTTGAGATATTTCAATTACAAACCAGTATTTAACTTAGACTTGTCAGAAATGTTTAGTAAAGAAACAGAAGACATAAGTGCAGTACAGTTAAAAACTAAAATTAAAAAAGAAGCTCTTCATATAATTGGAGAGTAATATTTAACCTTCCTCGCTCCGTAATTGTTTTTTTATTTAAACCATTAGTTGCTATTATGACACAATCAAAATTTAACACAGAAACACTAAAATTAACAAGATTTTACTATGGATTGAGTCAAACAGCTTTTGCTAAAAAATTAAACACAACACAATCTAAACTAAGCCAATTTGAAAACGGAGAAAAGCTAATTGACGAAAAATTTTTACAACAAATTAAAAATTTAGAAAATGATTTTTTGAGCGTTTTTTTTACAAAAAAGATTTACACACCTGCACAACAGCTTTTTTATAGAAAGTTAGTATCAGTAAGTAAGACTATGGTTTCTAAATTTGAAGCTAGACTAGCTATTGTTGCGAGAGTGATAGAGGAACTTCTTGAGGAGGTAGAGTTTCCTCAAAATAGGATAAAAGCAATAGATGCAGAGGATTTTAATTTTAATTTTGAATACATTGCCGAACAAACAAGGTTATCAATGGGACATTTAAGGGGTCCTATAAATGATATTATAAAATTACTAGAAGCTAACGGAGTTATCATACATTTTTTTGACTTTGATTTTATATCAGAAAGCAACAACAAATTTGATGGGGTTAGCACCTATGTATCAGGAGTTCCTGTTATTATGATAAATAATAAAATTCCGAACTCGAGAAAAGTTTTTACTATTGCTCATGAGTTAGGACACTTAATTTTACACTTTGACCATATCATACACCCAAGTAGAGATATAGAAAGAGAGGCAAATCAGTTCGCAGCTGCATTCCTTGCTCCATATATCGAAATAAAAGATGTGTTTAAAAGGTTCAATGTAGATAAATTATTCAGTCTTAAGTCAGAGTGGAAAATGTCTGCAGCCTCTATTCTATATAGAGCTAAGGAGATTGGTAATATAAATGACGATTGGTATCAAAAATGTATGTTTTGGCTATCAAAGTATAGAAAAAAAGAACCTTATGAGTTTGATTTATCCGAGCCAAAATTGCTTAAAACAATGATTAAACTAACTCAAGATGCCGACATTTTTTCATTTAGGGAAAATATAGGTCTTAGTGAGAACACCGTTAATGAGATATTTGGCACTATTTTACCCAAAAAAGAAACAAAGCTAAAACTGCATTTCAATTTTGATAAAATAATTTAAAGCAATAATCAAAACCGCGAGAACTTTGTAAATTCTCGCGGTTTTTCATACTATATCTTATAGCTAGATTTATTTCTAATTACGGCGAACTCGCCATAATTAAAATTTAAGGTTATTTAGATTGAAAAGCACTAAAATTTTATAAAGTTCTTTTAATAGGGAAGGAGTACTTATTGTATCTTCACTTTTATATTAAATGGGGGTATTTATGGGGGCGGAAATAAAAAACCGCCCTGTTTAAGGGGCGGTTTGTAGCGAAGACGGGAATTGAACCCGTGACCTCAGGGTTATGAATCCTGCGCTCTAACCATCTGAGCTACCTCGCCATTAGAGTGGTGCAAATATAGAAATAATTACAATAACTACAAAATTATTTTAAATTATTTTCTTGTAAAAATGCACCAAAACTACTCGGTTTACTCAATATTTTATTATTACTGTCTAATAGGAAATAAGACGGTGTCGCATTGATATTGTAAGTCTCTGTATAGCTAGAGTTCCAACCTTTTAGTTCAGAGTCGTTAATCCACGGGAGGTTTTTTACAGTTTCTTGGTAAGACTCTGCATTGGTATCTAATGATAGACCTATAACTTCTATATTATTACTTTTTAATTTGTTATAATTTTCTAAAATTAAAGGCAATTCTGAAACGCAGTGAGGACACTCTGAAGACCAAAACAAGATGAGTTTTTTGTTTGATTTAATATCACTTAGCTTCTTTGATTTAGTATTTATTACACTTTTGGAGAAGGTATAATCTTTAAAGCTACTCCCAACCATAGTGCTTTTCATTGCCTCTAGTCTGCCTTCTAAATTTTTGTTTATAGAGCATTTTAAATTAGAGGCTTGTTGGTAATATTTATCCTTTTCAGCGTCTAGACCATAGGCATCAAATATATTTAACAGTTCAGATAAAATAGTTTGTCCTCTAGGAGATTCAATATTTACCTTATCTAACAGGGCATCTGTATGAGAAATAACTTGATTTCTAGGGACCGAAGAAATAAAGTTAATTAGTGTAGATTTTAGTAAAGAGGAGGTTTCTAACAACTCTCCCGTATTAGCTAAGAAGTTGATATAATCATCAGTAGTTTTAGGGATTTCACGATTGGTGTACTTCACATTATCCCAGTAGTAGCTTATAAAAGGGTGATTAGAATAGTCTTTAATATCATTTTGTTCTAGCTTTTTTATTTCTAACTTTAGAGCCTCATTAAATGGAGAGTTATCGTTGTAAATGTCCCTAATTTGTACTAATACAGGCAATACTCTTTCTTTTTTTTGTTTTTCTTTGATGAGATATTGCATTGTACTATTGGCTTCATCTAAGAAATTGATTTTGTTGATGGTGCTGTTATCGGTGTCTAATTTTACACTTACATCTTTGTTTTCAGAAATAAAACTAAATGATTTACTATTCTCAGGGAAGTAGGCACGCATCATTCCAATATAGCTGTTGGGAATAGTATAGCTCCATTTGCCATTAGATTTCTTAGCCTTTCCTGCTATATAATCTTTTGAACCATTGAGGGTATATAAAATAACCTCTTGATTACTGAAAGTATCAGGTGCTTCTATATTTACTTTAAATTGTGCAGAGGTTATCCCATACAGAAATACACCTCCTAATAAAATTGTTTTTTTCATAGGAACAAAAATAAAAAAACTCATAGACTTTTCTATGAGTTTTTAGATATTATAAACTTTTTAATTGTCTTTTTCTTAAGTAATAAGAAGTTACCAATATGAGGACTATCGCTAATAAGATAAACTCTGTAGAGTATAGGTCTATTGGATTCTTCGGAGGAGCTCCAACATCAAACCCTACTCCGCCTCCAGAACCTGGTGGTGTCGGAGGAGGCGAACCACCACCATTATTTTGAGCTGATATAGAGGGAGATAATAAAACGACCAAAAATAATAATATTGTATATTTTAATTTTGCCATAAGTTTAATTTTTAGTTACTATCTTTTGAGAGAATACTTCACCCTTTTCTGATTGAGCTACAACAACATAAGTACTCTGAACTCCTGTTGGCAAATAAATACTGTAAGGCTGAGAGGTAGAAACCCCATTATCGGAACCTATAAGTTTCCCTGATATATCAAATACCTTGATATTTGCAGAACCCCAAGTAGAATCAAAAATTAGTTTATAAGATTTTATAGCCTCATCATATACGATGGCACAATCTGCTGGTCTACTTACTTCTATTGTTTCTAATGTTCTATTTTCAGGCAAACCATAATATAGATTGTAATAGTTTTCGGTTGCAGGGATAACTTCTCCGTGGGTAGCTTTTACCAAATCTCCCCCTGACATAGACTCTATATAGAAACTCTCTCCACTGAGCAACTTAGATTCTCCTTCATTCAACAAGTTTGTATTTTCTCTTATTTCAAATTTTAAGAATTTTACATCTGCACTATTCTTCATCAATAATATGTTCTTTCCTTTGAAATCGTTTTCATTCGCATCATTGATGTATAACCAATAAGACTTTGCAGCTTCGGCGTCATAACCACCATCTGCTTTCTCTTCAAAAGTTCCTATCACATCATTTCTTGTGGCTTGGGCTTGAGTTGTAGCCTGCCCACTAGGCTTCCCAGTAATTGCTCCTGGATAGACCACATAGTAGGTTCTCCCTATTTCATTTCTATTTTCATCCAAAGCTATAAGCCCTAGCTGTTTTATAGATGATGATGATGATAAAGTAGTATTGGAAGATGAGAGTGTCTTTAATCCAGTCTTAGGTGTACTGAAAGTCCATACCTGAATATGCTGATTGCTAGGAGTATTACTAAAAGTTCTTAGAGAAGCAAAGTCTATGTTAACCCCACTATTATCACGTGTTTTTATCAAAAAAGTGTGCATAGGTCTAATGATACCATCCGATATATCCCCAACCCCAATTGGAGTTCCTGTTGCATCAATGAAGTTTATATACTTGTAAGTGCCGTATTTAGTACCATTTGTAGTGTCATAGGTTGTTCCTGCAAGCTCTATTCTAATACCTCTTATCTTAGCTTTTGCTTCATCTGGTATTTTAGTTAAATCCAAATTGGTTAAGAATGGATTTCCTAACTGGTATAAGTTTTTACCATAACCATTAGCTTCAGTCCAGTCCTTACCATCTGTAGCAGCAAAGGCATCTCTAACATAGGAATTATATTTTTCCCCCCCAATAATTTCGGCGACTCCCGTTAGCTCCAAAGTCTACAGTCGCTCCAGCTCCACTCAAAGTTACATTAACCCCACCACTAGAGAAAGGAACTCCCATTATACCCTTCTTTTGAGTATAATCTACAGAGTTACCTTTATTGCCCAAAGAGTAGTATGCTGTCTTATGATTTCCTGATAATGAGGCTACATCATTAGTCTTTTGAGCTAGTTTAACAACATCTGCCCTCACCATAGAGTTTCTTGATACTAAAATCTCATCAAGACTTCCTCTAGCTTCTGTAAAGGTTTTACCTAACTCAGCACTTAGTGTACTAAATTCTTTATTGTTAAAAGGTAATGCGATGTGCTGATAAGCTCCTTCATTTGTTGCCATACATTCCTTTGTAAGGCTTCCGGTAATTTGCGATTGGTCGGTATTATTTATCCATAGCTGTCCATAAGAAGATGAGCTATCTAATTTAAGCTTTACTCCTGAACCACTTGAATTCTCTGTAGAAAACCCTCCATTATCTATCATTATATTACCTTGGTTTTCTATCACTCCTGTATCTTTAACTTCTACCGTACCTCCACTGTATACTAGTGTACCAGGTTTTACATAAACCTCCGCCGTTTTACCTACATAGGCTAATGTCTGAGACTTTATGGATATTACCCCAAGCGTCAACAAACCTATAGAAAATATACTTTTTTTCATATATGAATTTGATTATATTACATAATATAACTGGACAAAGATATAAAAATATTATTTACAATCAATGTTTATTGTAATAATATTTTGTTATCAATAGAATCTATATCAAACATATAGTCTTCTAAAATTTTTTCCGTAGTACCTCTTAGACCTCTTGCACCTAGTCCTTTCTCGAAAGTTTCGTCTACAATTTTTTCTAAAATCTCGTCTGTAAATTCTAAATCTATACCGTCCATTTTGAAAAGAGCTTTGAATTGATTAACGATAGAGTTTTTAGGCTCTTTCATTATTCTTACCATAGTTTCTTTGGTTAGCTGGTCTAGATAAGTAATCACAGGGAATCTACCTAAAAGTTCTGGAATTAATCCAAACTTTCTCAAATCTGTCGCGTTCACTTGCGGCAATATCTGTGCCAAATCTTTTTCGGAGTCTAGTTTTTCTTTACTAAATCCTATGGCTTGTTTGTTTAGCCTTCTTTCGATGATTTCTTTTATGCCATCAAAAGCCCCTCCAGCAATGAATAGAATGTTTTGTGTGTTTACTTGTATGTATTTTTGGTCAGGGTGTTTTCTGCCTCCTTGGGGTGGTACATTTACAATACTGCCTTCCAATAACTTTAATAATCCTTGCTGTACGCCTTCTCCTGATACATCTCTTGTGATGCTCGGATTGTCTGATTTTCTCGCTATTTTATCTATTTCATCTATAAATACAATGCCTTTTTCGGCTTTCTCTACATCGTAATCAGCGACCATAAGAAGTCTAGATAAAATACTCTCTACATCTTCGCCTACATAACCAGCTTCGGTAAGTATAGTAGCGTCTACAATACAAAAAGGGACATTAAGTTCTCTTGCAATGGTTTTTGCTAAAAGGGTTTTTCCTGTGCCTGTTTCACCTATCATAATGATGTTAGATTTTTCTATCTCAACATCATTGTCTTTTTTTGTTGAAGAGTGAAGAAGTCTTTTATAATGGTTATAGACTGCGATGGAAAGTTGCTTTTTAGCTTGGTCTTGTCCAATAACATACTCGTCTAGAGTTTTTTTAATTTCTCTAGGTTTCTTTAGTTCGGAGAGGGTACTTATAGGAGAAAATTCTTCTTTCTGAATATTGTCTTTAACAAATGCGTGAGCTTGTTCTATACAATGTTCGCAGATAAGTCCGTTTTGTCCCGAAACTAACATTTGAACTTCTTTACGATGTCTTCCGCAAAAAGAACACTGGTTATTATTCATATTTTAGTGTTGAATGAGTAGGTAATGAGTGGTAATTTATTTTAAAATTTTTTGCTGTGTTTCTTTGAAATCTTCTGCCGAAAATTTTACTCTCTCTTTCTTAAAATTAAGGTCTTCTATCTTGTTGATAGGTACTAGGTGAATATGAGCGTGTGGTACTTCTAGCCCAATAACAGCTATACTCACTCTTTCACAAGGAATATTTTTCTCAATTTTTTTGGCTACTTGTTGTGCAAATGCCCAAAGATTTTTAAACTCTTCTGTGTCTAAATCAAAAATAAGGTCAACTTCCTTTTTAGGAATTACCAAAGTGTGTCCTTCAGCTAAAGGCATTGCATCTAGAAAGGCTAAATGGTTTTCGTCCTCTGCTATTTTATACGCAGGGATTTCTCCGTTGATGATTTTGGTGAAAATAGAAGCCATAACTATTAAATTTTAAAATTATAGAGAAATGTCTAACACTTCAAACGTCAGCTGGTTGCCATTAGGTAAGGTGATTTCTGCTGTTTCGCCCACTTTTTTACCTAATAAACCTTTAGCGATAGGTGTGTTTACAGAGATTTTCCCTGATTTTAAATCACTTTCGTTATCTGGAACCAGTGTGAATACTTGCTCTTTTTTTGTGGCTTTATTAAATAGCTTTACGGTCGTCAATATAGAAACTTTAGAAATATCTAGTTGACTTTCATCTATAACTTTAGAAGTAGCTATTAAATCTTTCAGTTTAGAAATTTTCATTTCTAAAAGCCCTTGAGCTTCCTTCGCAGCATCGTATTCAGCATTTTCAGAAAGGTCGCCTTTATCTCTTGCTTCAGCTATTTGTTGCGTTATTTTTGGTCTTTCTACGCTTTCTAGCTGCTCTAGTTCGGCTTTCATTTTCTCTAAGCCTTCTTTCGTTACATATGCCATAATTTCGTTAATTTAGCGTTAGTATAAAAAAATAATCCGACATTTGCCGGACAATGTTTTGTGTTTAATAATTTGATGCAAATATATAAATTTTATTTTAAATGAAAATAAATTTTTTGAGGTTATTGATTTTAAAAATGTTAATAATCAGTGGCTTAGTTTTTTTTGATTCATGTAAAAATAGAGAAGAAATGGTATCTTGTTTTCCCAATACGCTCATCAATGTTAATTTAGACTTAAATTTACCCTTGTATCAAAAATTAACTAACATTGGGGGTTGGGTTTATGTAAATGAGCAAAGTTCGGGAACCAGAGGGTTGATTGTAGTAAGAACAGGAACTGCTACATTTAAGGCGTATGATAGAAATGCTCCACATATTTGCCCAGCATCTGATACCACATTGGAAGTTAAAGATGATATTAAAATAGTTTGTCCTAAAGATGGTGCGGAATGGATACTTTTAACGGGACAACCTACTAAAGTTTCGCAAGTTCCACCTAAGAATTATTTGACTTATTATGATGCTGCATCTAATGTTTTAACTATAAGAAATTAACACAAATGAAAGTAGTTGTACAAAGAGTTTCCTCTGCTTCTGTAGTAGTAGAAGGAGAAGAGGTGTCAAAAATCAATAAAGGGTATTTATTATTAGTAGGCGTGGAAGAAACAGATGAAAAGGCTGATGTGGATTGGCTTGTGAAAAAGATTGTTAATCTTAGAATTTTTAGTGATGATGAAGGTAAAATGAATTTGTCTATAAAAGAGGTTGGTGGAGAGGTGCTTTGTGTGAGCCAATTTACGCTTATGGCAGACTATAAAAAAGGGAATAGACCTTCTTTTATTACTGCAGCTAGACCAGATTTGGCAGTTCCTATGTTTGAGTATTTTAAATCCGAAATGACTAAATATGGTGTTTCTGTTAGTTCTGGTGTTTTTGGAGCGGATATGAAAGTGAATTTAGTTAATGATGGTCCTGTAACTATAATTATGAACTCTAAAATAAGATAGCGGTTTCTATAAATAATGAAAAACGAGCGGAATACATATAGTATATTCGCTCGTTTTTGTTATATAATTGATGTTATTAGTTTTTTAGAAAGCTATTTTTACTGGTGATTGCATCATTACTTTAGAATTATTTTTCTTGAAGTTGTTGATGGTTTCATAAATATAGTATTGCTCGCTTCCCATTTTTTGTTTCATAAAATAAGTAGAGATGCTTTCTTTGTCCATACCTTTAAAAAACTCTTCTAAAGGATTTATTTCCGAAGGATAAGAAATGATGTTGTAATTTTTTACTTTTGCTTTTTTAACAGCAAAAGTAATAGCATCATTAAGACTTCCTAGTTCATCTACCAATCCAAGTTCTTTGGCTTTTTTGCCAGACCAAACTCTACCTCCTGCGATTTCGTCCACTTGCTCAAAAGTTTTATTTCTGTTTTTAGTTACAAAATAGACAAACCTTTTGTAAGTTTGTTCTACACTATTTTGAAGCATATTTTTAGTACCTTCGGTAATGCCACTTATAGGAGATATCATTTTTGAGTTGGCATTTGTAGAAACAACATCGGAACGAATACCATTTTTATTAGCCAAATTTTTAAAGTCTGGTATTACACCAAATACACCAATAGACCCCGTAATAGTGTTAGGTTCTGAATAGATTTTATCTCCAGCCATTGCAATATAATAACCTCCAGAGGCAGCATAATCTCCGAAGGAAACTATTAGAGGTTTTTTGAGTTTAAGTTGTTGTAATTCAAATAATATTTGGTCAGAAGCGTTGGCACTTCCTCCAGGAGAGTTAATTCTTAAAACTACAGCTTTGATGTTATCATCGTTTTTTAAATCTCTGATGTATTCTAGGTATTTCTCGTCAGAAATATTGGTAACCTCATCACCATTGATGATGTTTCCAGAGGCATATAAAACCGCAATTTTTTCGTCGGAATTACTTTCATCTTTAATCGATTTAATGTATTTTCTTATGGATACCTTATTAAGTTTTTTATCTGTATCTATACCTATTTTTTGTTTTAATAATAGCTCGTATTCTCCCTTTTGCATCAGCTTATCTACTAAACCATACTTTAAGCTAAAATCAGGTATCATTCCGTAAAGCCCATCTGTAATGGATTGGAAGTTTTCTATGCTAATTTTTCTAGATGAAGCAATTTTATTAGAAACTCTACTCCATAAGTCAGAAAGTAGAGTGCTTAATTGTTCTTTATTTTCGGGAGAAATATCATTTCTTAAGAAAGGTTCCACAGCAGCTTTGTATTTGCCGTGTCTTATAATGTTGATGCCGATGCCGTATTGTTCAGCAAAATCTTTTAAAAATATTACTTCTGATGCCATACCTTTAAGTTCTATTCCTCCTGCGGGGTTGAGGTAAAACTTATCTGCAACAGAACCTAAGAAATAAGAAGATTGGGAAACTGAATTGCCGTAAGAGTACACGAATTTTCCACTTTTTTTGAAATCTTCTATAGCGTTTCTTATGCTTTCAATTTGAGTAATACCTGCGTTGATGTTATCATTTTCTATACTAATCCCTTTAATGTTATCGTCGTTTTTGGCACTTTCTATGGCTCTGATAACATCATATAGAGCGACATCTTGTATTTGACTTTTAAAGTCAAATACATTTAAATCTTTTTCTGTTTCACTTTCAATAATTCTGAATTTAGAATCTAGTGTTAATATTGAGTTACTTTTAATTTTTACATTATCTTTGCCTCCGATAGCACTGCTAATCATAATGATGATGATAAAACCAAAGAAAATAAAAAACACAATAAATATAGCTGTGATATTAGCCAATACACTTTTGATAAAACTACGCATACTTTAAATAATTTTGTTAATATGTCGCAAAGAAAGGTTATTTTGTTACTAGGTAGCAATATAAAAAATCCTAAAAAAAATATAGAAGAGGCTATTTCGTTGATAGAGAAAAGGCTAGGGACAATAATAAGAAAGAGCGAAATGCTGGAAACGGAGCCTGTGGAGTTTGTTAGTTCCAATATATTTTGTAATATTGCACTTTTATTAGAAACACAACTTTCGCCTATTCAGATTTTGGATGAAATTAAAAGCATAGAAAAGGCTATGGGTAGAATTCGTGATTCTAAAGAGTTGGGAGGATATGAAGACAGGTTGATAGATATTGATGTTGTGAGGTTTGGTAACCTTAGTTATAAATCAAATAGATTGGTGATTCCTCATAACAAGCATCTTTATGAGCGTCAATTTTCCCAAATATTATTGAAAGAGTTGGGAGTTGGTTGGTTGTAGAGTGAGAACAAATGTGATACTAGAAAATTAATGAGAAGTAGTTTATTGATTGTGTTTTTTCCCGTCGTTATGTATTCGCAAAATACAGGGGAATATCCGAATACCTTTTCTTCGGGGGCTAATTATGTGAAAAAATTTGATAATAAATCTAGATTGTTTAATGATTGGTCTATCTCTGTAGGAGGAGGTGGAGCTTTTATGCAATCTGCTGATTTAACATCTTTTTATGGAGGGAGAATCAATTTTGGTTGGAATGCTTATGTGGGTTTAGACAAACAAATTTCTCATGCTTTTGGGTTGAGTTTACAGTATCAACAGGGGCAAACTAATCAACAAGCGATGGTTAATCCCGCTTATGGTGTAGCAAGTGCTAACACAAAATATAAGCAAATTTCTTTGATTGGGGATGTTAACCTCTCTAATATATTGAGAAGGGTAGATAGTAATTCTCCTTATAGATGGGCTGTTCATGGCTATGCTGGTTTAGGTTTACAAGGCTACAAGACTTATTTACAGGATAAATCCACTCTATGGAATAGGAAAAATGTTTTAGAAGTAAATCAGGATTTAGATATTGCATCGTTTTTCTATCAAGCGGGTGCTGGTGTTAAATATAAAGTTTCTAAGTTGCTAGATATAGAAGCTAGGCTAATGTACATAATGTCTGGTGATGATGAATTTGATGGCGGTGGTTGGGATAATACATCAGCAGAGTATCCATATAATAGAATCAAAAATACCAATTCTGATAATATGGTTACTGTTAATTTGGGGCTCACATTTAAACTAGGTAAACATCTTTCTCACTTGGCGTGGCACAATCCGCTGGAGTATCTAGAAAATAGAATAAGCAAACTGGGAACACCTATTGACTTGGTTGTTTGTGAAAAAGGAGATAATGATAATGATGGTGTTTGTGATGATTGGGATAGAGAATTGGATACCCCAGTAGGAGCTAGAGTGGATGGTGCAGGGGTAGCGCTGGATGTAGATTTAGATGGAGTAATCGATTTATATGATAAATGTGTAACTGTACCAGGTCCTGTGTCTAATGATGGATGCCCTAAGAATGAGTTTAATCAAGTAGCGAAAGTTAATAAAATTTTCGAAGGTATAGTATTCGCATTGAATAGTGATGTTATTGAGTCGCAGTTTCTTGAAAAACTAGATAATGCTGCAAGCATCATAAAAACAATGGATTCTACTAAGCAGTATTTGGTTATAGGTGCTACAGATACTAGAGGCTCGGTTGCCTATAATAAAAAACTATCTCAAAGGAGAGCTGATGCCGTGGTAAAATATTTGGTTAGTAAAGGAGTGCCTATGTCTATGCTAGTAGTAGAGGGTAGAGGTCAAGATAATTTGAGATATCCAGAATGTAATCCTTATACCAAGTGTCCAGAATGGAAGAATGAGGCTAATAGAAGTGTCTATTTCTCAGAAAAACTAAATGATATAATTAAGAAATAATGAAAATAAATATTGTTTTGGCATTGGGGTTGCCTATATTTTTAGGTGCCCAAGAAATGGGGGATAAATATCCTAATACGTTTTCTTCGGGTTCTAATCATGTAGAGGGTTTTACTCAAAAAGTCAAAAGATTTAATGATTGGTCAGTATCAGTAGGTATAGGAATTCCTTTTATTCAATCTGCAGATGTTACTTCAATTAAGAATGGTAACGGTAGGAATCTGTATGGCTATTCAACGTATCTTAGTGTAGATAGAGCGATAACTCATGCTTTTGGATTAAATCTACAATACGATAAAGGTGAAACTAGGCAAGGTTCATATAGAACAGGAAAAGGAGGAAAGGGATATGCTGCTAGAACTCAGTATGATGCTATATCTTTACTAGGGGATATTAATTTTTCTAATTTATTTAGAAGAGTAGATAATCGCTCGAACTACAGGTGGGCTATTCATGGTTATGCTGGAGTTGGAACATTAGCTTATAGAGCTTATGCAGAAACTAATGGTGGAGCGCAAACATTAACGACCGAGGTTAAACCTTTTAAACTTATGTCTTTATTTGGACAAGCAGGTGCAGGGGTTAAGTTTAAGGTTTCTAGAAGAATAGATTTAGAAACTAGGTTGATGTATGTTGTAACGGGAGATGATGAATTTGACGGAGGAGGAGCTCAATATAGTGATAGAAATAAGACGGAGGATCAAGTTTCTGATAATTTTTTCAATGTGACACTAGGGGTTTCCTATAAATTTGGAAAACATATTTCTCATCTAATGTGGCATGACCCTTATCAAGAACTTTATAACAAGATAGAGTTAGCTTCAGTACCTCCAGTTGTTGAAGTATGTAAGAGTGGAGATGCTGATAATGATGGCGTTTGTGATGATTGGGATAGACAGTTAGATACTCCTGCAGGAGCTAGAGTAGATGGTGCTGGTGTTGCTTTGGATACAGATTTAGATGGTGTGATAGATTTACATGATAAATGTGTAACTGTTCCTGGTCCAGTTTCTAACGATGGTTGTCCAGAGGAGAAGCAAATTGTGCAGCAGAAGTTGGAGCAAGAAGATGAACAAATTGTGGCAATTAACAAAAACTTTGAGGGAATAGAATTTGATCTTAATAGTGATGTGATTAGAGCAATATCTTTTGATAAGTTGGATAATGTGGTAGCCATCATGAAAACTTTAAGAACTGACAAACAGTATTTAGTAATAGGTGCTACGGATACTAGAGGCTCTGAAGCATATAATCAAAAGTTATCTCAAAGAAGAGCTGAATCTGTTGTGAGATATCTTGTTGGTAAGGGAGTTCCTAGCTCTATGTTAACAGCGGAGGGTAGAGGTAAGAAGGATTTAAAATATCCAGAATGTAATCCATACACTAAATGTCCAGAGTGGAAAAATGAAGCTAACAGAAGAGTTTATTTTAAAGCAAAATAATAGCTAATTTGGCTGATATTAGAAAGCTGTTTCACGATTGTGGGGCGGCTTTTCTTTTTTTAATTGTAACTTTGCACCAATAGAATTAATTGTACAAAAATGAATCTACTTTTAAAAGAATTTAATACAAACTATAACTCAGCTCCTTTTGATTTAATAAAAGAAGAGAACTTTATTCCCGCATTTATTGAGTTGATAAAATCTACTGAAGAAGAAATAAAAAATATCGCTGACAATAGTGAAGCTCCTAGCTTTGAAAATACTATAGAGGCTATGTCTTATTCTGGAAAACAATTAGATGTAGTATCTAATTTGTTTTTCAATCTTAATTCGGCTGAGACTAATGATGAGCTACAAAAAATAGCACAAGAAATTTCTCCACTTCTTACAGAATTTACTTCTAAGATTTATCAGAATGATACTCTTTTCCTAAGAGTGAAATCTGTATATGATTCTAGAAAAAATTTAGATTTGAATGAGGAACAAATGATGTTACTAGAACAAACCTATAAAGGATTTGTGCGTAATGGGGCTTTGCTGAATAACGAGGATAAACAGAAGTTAGAAATTATCAATAAAGATTTGGCTATAAAATCTTTGAAGTTTGGGCAAAATACATTGGCTGCTACTAATGATTATTTTAAACATATTACAGAGGTAAATAAGCTGAAAGGAGTTCCTAATGATGTTTTAAATCAGTATCAAGAAGAGGCTAAAAGTAGAGGGTTAGAAGGCTATGTAATTACGCTACAATACCCTAGTTATTTGCCACTGATGACCTATGCAGAAGATAGAGATTTAAGAAAAGAGCTAGCTGAAGCTAATGGTAAAAAATCTTTTGATGGAGGAGAGTTTGATAATCAAAAGCTGATTGAAGAAATTATCCTTCTAAGGCAAAAAAAAGCAAATTTGTTAGGGTATGAAAACTATGTATCCTATATTTTAGAAGAAAGAATGGCTAAGTCTCCAGCAGAGGTTTTTTCTTTTTTGAATGAGCTTTTAGAAAAGGCGAAGCCTTATGCTTTAAAAGAAATAGAAGAATTAAAAACTTTAGCAGAGAAAGATGGGATTACTGATATTCAAAGCTATGACCACGCTTTCTATGCTGAAAAATTAAGGAAGCAAAAATTTGATTTGAGCGATGAGGAACTCAAACCTTATTTTCAGTTAGATAAAGTAGAACAAGCGGTGTTTGATTTATCAAAAAATATATTTGGATTAGAGTTTGAAGAAATTACCGATATTTCAAAGTATCACCCTGAAGTAAAGACTTACAAAGTTACAGAACAAGGCGAATACAAGGCACTCCTTTATGTGGATTATCACCCAAGAAAAGGTAAGAGGGCTGGAGCGTGGATGACGAGTTATAGAAATCAGTATAAAGAGAGAGGGGTTAATCATCGTCCACATGTTTCGGTGGTGTGTAACTTTACTAAACCTACGGCTGATATACCTAGTTTACTCACTTTTCAAGAAGTTACTACTTTATTTCATGAGTTTGGACACGCTTTGCACGGTATTTTAGCTAATACACAATATCCTAATTTGTCTGGAACTTCTGTGAAATGGGATTTTGTAGAGTTACCCTCTCAGTTTTTAGAAAATTATTGTTACGAGGCAGAGTTTCTTAAAACTTTTGCTAAACATTATAAAACAGGAGAGGTTCTATCTAATGAAAAGATAGATAAAATAGCTCAATCTAAAAACTTTATGGAAGGCTATCAGACACTTAGGCAGCTAGGCTTTGGATTGTTGGATATGCATTATCATACAACTCATTTTTCGGGCGAGGAGAAGTTGAAAATAAAAGACTTTGAAGATAAGGTAATGGCTGCTACTCAACTTTATCAGAGTCATCCAGAAACAGCAGTAAGCCCCAGCTTCTCACATATTTTTCAAGGAGGCTATGCGGCGGGTTATTATTCGTACAAATGGGCAGAAGTTTTAGATGCAGATGCGTTTCAATATTTTAAAGAAAATGGGATTTTTAATCAAGAGATAGCCCAAAAGTATAAACAACTTTTATCTAGTGGAGGTACTATAGATCCTATGATTTTATATAAAAACTTTAGAGGAAGAGAGCCTAAAGTTGAAAGTTTATTGAAACGAGCTTTTGAATAGAAAGACCCAGGTTTAATTTGTTGTAAAAAAAGCCTTTTGAGTTTCTTCTATTAAAAACTTAAGAGGCTTTTACGCTAAATTTTTAAAGTAATCCCATAATACTACGAATAGCATCGCTAACCCAAGCGAGAAATTAAATAAACTACTCGCAAGAAATCCTATAAAAGCCCCTTTGGTAGAATTGTATGCTTTGAGGTAATTTTTACTATCGTGTAACATTTCGCCAATAAAAACTCCTAGAAACATTCCAATTAAAAAACCAAAAGGAATTGGCAGAAAAAATCCTACTAAAGTTCCTATAATAGAGCCAATGCTACCCCATTTAGTCCCACCGTAGCGTTTATTTAGCTTTGCAGGAATAAGGTAATTTAGAACTAAAGAGGCTAAAGAGAAAAATCCAAAAATCCAAATATAAACCATAGATAAGTTAGAATCAGTACTAAATTTGTAGAGTAGCACTCCTGCAAAACTGAGTAAAATACCAGGTAACACAGGAAGTATAGTGCCCAATATACCAATAATCACTACAATGATACTAATAATACTTATCCAATCTTGAGTTGTCATAATACTATAAAATTTGGTTAAAAGTACATATTTAGTACCATCTAAACAAACCTATTTTCTTATTTTTGCCAATATGAATGAGGAGATAAAAGATACCAAAGATTTTTTACAAAAAATAAGTGATCAAATTCATTTTTGGATAAAGGCAGAGATGCCTGATGGGGTTATTTTGTTGTGTCAAATAACAGCAAAACTATTCTTACTTTTAGTGATATTGGTTGCCTTGGATTTTTTATTTAAAATTTCATTTAACGCTTTATTTTTAGTTTTTAGAAAGTACACACAAAAACCAATTCTTAGAGCTTTTTATGAGAGTAAAATCTCTAATTCTGTGGCTCATTTTTTTGCGATTGGTGTAACACAGGAAATGATTTATTCTGTATTTTACAGACACCCAAAAAGTCATAGTATTTTAGAGACTTTTTTCTCACTTATGTTTGTGGTGGCATTTAGTATATTGTACTTTAGACTCCTTAAAGCCACCGAAAAATACTATGTGCTTAAAGGTGATTTTTATAGAATTACAGGGATTAGAGCGGTTACACAATCACTTAAAATTTTAGGGTATATTATATTCTCGTTCATAGGCATTTCTGTGTTGTTTCATATTAAAGCCTCTACCATTTTGGGTAGTTTAGGTGCAATGACGGCAGTGATACTTCTCGTTTTTAGAGATACCATCTTAGGTTTTGTTACAGGTATTCATGTGTCTACATCTAAGAATCTGAAAGTAGGAGATTGGATAGGAATTCCGAAGTATAATATTGAGGGGACGATAGAAGATATTAATTTATTAACAACAAAGATTCAGAATTTTGATAAAACAGTATCTACTATCCCTACTTACGACCTTCTTTCTACGGAAATTAAGAACCTTCAGATAATGTCTGAAACTAACACAAGAAGAATAAAAAAAGCCATTATTTTCAATATTAAATCATTCAAGTTTATAGATGATGAAATGATGGCAAAGTTGTCTAAAATTAATCTAGTTAAAGACTATCTTGAGGAAAAAAAGACTAAAATTTCTGAAATTAAAAAGAGAACACCTAATTCTTCGGAGATAATCAATGGGCCACAGCTTACCAATATTGGTACATTTAGAGTGTATGCTCTTAACTACTTGAAAAATAATGAGAATATAGAACAAGAAAGTCCGCTGATGGTAAGACAGTTAGAAATTACAGCTCAAGGACTTCCTCTAGAAATTTATTGTTTTACCAACAACTCTAAATGGGAAAATTACGAGCAGATACAAGCGGATATTTTTGACCATCTTCTCGTAGCGGCACAGGTGTTTGATTTGGAGGTAATGCAAGTCAGTATCAAAGTATAATGTTAAATATCAATAATAAAAAAATAATGACAAAACTAAGCGTAAATATAAATAAAATAGCCACTCTGAGAAATGCGAGAGGTGGCGATGTGCCGAGTGTAACTCAGGTGGCTGTAGATGCTCAAAAATTTGGAGCACAAGGAATTACCATACATCCAAGACCAGATGAAAGACATATTACAAGAAAAGATGTGTACGATTTGAAACCATTGGTAACTACCGAGTTTAACATTGAAGGGAATCCTCATCGTCCGTTTATAGATATGGTGTTGGAGGTAAAGCCAGAGCAGGTAACATTAGTGCCAGATGCAGACGATGCCATTACTTCTAATGCAGGGTGGGATTGTAAGGTGCATTTAGATTTTTTGAAAAATGTTATAGCTGAATTTAAAGCAGAAGGGATAAGAACTTCTATCTTTTTAGACCCTAGTCCAGAGATGGTAAAATATGCAGCGGAAACAGGCACGGATAGGATAGAACTCTACACAGAGGCTTATGCTAAAGGTTATACTAAAAATAGAGAACAAGCCATATCGCCTTATATCAAAACAGCAGAAGAAGCGATAAATAATGGGTTGGGAATCAATGCGGGGCACGATTTGAGTTTAGAAAACTTGAAGTATTTTTCAGATGAAATACCTAACTTGTTAGAGGTCTCTATTGGGCATGCACTTATTTCAGAAGCTCTTTATTTGGGACTAGAAAATACAATTCAAAGTTATCTTAAAAGATTGGCAAAATGGTGAATCAAACAGAAATATTACATTCTAAAATATACGGTGGAGATCTATCAGCAATACCTCTTTTAGTATTTCATGGTTTATTTGGAATGTTAGATAATTGGGGTGGCTTTGGGAGAGATTTTGGTGAAGTAATGCCAACCCATTTGATAGATTTAAGAAATCATGGCAAGAGTTTTCATTCCGAAAATATGTCTCACGATGATTTGGCAGAGGATATCCTTAATTATATGTCTGCTCATAATTTACAGAAAGTAAATCTCTTAGGACATTCTCTCGGAGGGAAGGCGGTGATGCAGTTTGCCGTAAAATATCCCGAAAAAGTGGAGCGACTTATTGTTGTAGATATAGCTCCTAAATCTTACCCGCCACATCATCAAGGGATTATTAAAGCATTACAAACAGTAGATTTTGATACCGTGAGTACACGCCAAGAGGTGGAAGAGCATTTGGCTCAATACATCAAAGAAAAACCAGTAATACAGTTCTTGGCTAAAAACCTTTATTGGACGGAAGCTAAAAAACTTAATTGGAGGTTTAATTTGGTTACTTTAGCAGAAAAATATGGCGATTTTGTGGGGAACGCTGTTAAATTTGGTGTATTTGAGGGAGAAACGCTTTTCATTGGAGGGGCATTGTCTAATTATATTTTGCCTCAAGATGAATTCTTGATAAAACAACAATTTCCAAAGGCTAAAATTATTAAAATTTCTAATGCAGGACATTGGGTACAAGCCGAAAATCCTAAAGATTTTGCTGCTGTAGTTAAGGAATTTTTAGTTTAATATAGAAAATTATGGTATTAGTTACAGGAGCTACAGGGATTTTGGGAAGTCTTATTGTTCTAAAACTTCTTCAGCAAGGGCAAGAGGTTCGTGCTACCAAGCGTTGTGGTTCTCAAGTAGAAAAACTGAAAGATATTTTTTCTTTTTATACGGATAAAGCAGATTATTATTATCAGAAAATAGAATGGGTAGAGGTAGATTTTGAGGATTTAGATTCCTTAAGAGTGGCTTTAGACGGTGTTAAGCAAGTCTATCATACCGCGGCAAAGGTAAGTTTTCATCCTAGGGATAAAAAGTCTATGTATAAGACTAATATACAGGGGACTAAAAATCTTCTTTACATCGCTGAAGAAAAAAAAGTAGAGAAGTTTTTATATGTGAGTTCTATCGCTGTTCTAGATGCTGCCAATGAGTTTCAACCCATTGATGAAGAATCTAACTTTAATCCTAAATTAGCTCATTCTAGCTATGCTATTTCTAAGCACTTTTCGGAGATGGAAGTTTGGCGTGCTTCTGCGGAAGGAATGAATGTGGTGGTAATAAATCCAGGAGTCATTATAGGTTCTGGAAATTGGGAACAGAGTAGTGGCGTTTTATTTGATAATATTAAAAAATTACCTTTTAGTTTTAAGGGGAATACTGGCTATGTAGATGTGAGAGATGTTGCTGATATTGCAATAAAACTTCTTGCGGAAGAAACTAAATCGTCAGGGCAAAGGTTTATACTCATTTCCGAGAATAAAACTTACATTGAAGTCGCTAATTTAGTTCGTAAAAGGTTAGGTTTGTCTTCGGCTAAAATATTCCCATCTTATTTGTGGCGTTTAGGGTGCTTTCTATCTAAAATTATAGGATGGGCTTTGCCAGTATTGAAATTGTTTAATAAAGCTAATACTGATGCCTTAAACTCAAAAATACTCATTTCTAATGAAAAGATAAAAAGTCTTCTTCAATACAAATTTATTTCTGTTGAGGAAAGTATAGATTTTCATTTAAAAAATTGGGTTAAAAGTAGAAAATAATGTGTAAAGTTTATTACTTTTGTGGTGAATAAATTATTGCAATAACTATGAAAAAACTATTTATGTTATCCACTTTGGTGGCGAGTTCAGTTATGTTTTCACAAGAAAATGTGGTTAAAACGGAGGAGGTTCCTACCATAGAAAAAATGAATATTTTGAAAACCAATGTAACAGGATTGTTGTTTAGAAATTTTAATATCACTTATGAACGTCCTATAAACAAGTGGTTTTCGGTTTCTGGAGGACTTAATCTTGTGCCGAAAGGGAATATTCCTTATTCAAAACAGTTTAAACTTGATGAATCTATAAATGAGGCTAAATTATCTACAACAGCATTTACATTGGAAGGAAGGTTTTATCTAGGTAAAGGTTATGGTAAAGGATTTTATTTGGCACCATACTATAGATATACCAATGTTAGTATTGGGGATATTACGGTAAATATAGAAGATCAGAATAAGCAGAATATACCTGTGAATGTGCAAGGTAAAGTTAATGCTCATTCTGCTGGATTGATGATAGGAACTCAGTGGTTCTTAGGTAAAAAGAAAGATTGGGTATTAGATTGGTGGATTGTAGGAGCTCATTATGGCGCTTCCAAAGGAGATTTACAGGGAACAACGGTTAATAAAACTTTAAACGAACAAGAACAAAAAGGTTTAGAAAAAGAGTTAAATGATTTAAAAGTTCCTTTGATTGATTATAGTGTAACTACTAACGCTAATGGAGCTAATGTTAAAGTAAGTGGTCCTTGGGCAGGGGTTAGAAGTGGATTCTCAATAGGGTATAGGTTTTAGAATGATACTTTATTTTAGAGCTATAAAAGATGGTACTAAATAAGTACCATCTTTTTTCTAAGAAACCATAGGAATTTGGATAGTCCTCCGATTTAAGTAATGAAATTTACCATAAGGGATTACTTTTTCTAGTCCACTTTATGCCAAACTTGAGTACGTCCAGCTATAGAAATACCTATATAACCTCTTACATTTAGCTTATTACCTTCTCTTTCGATAGAACATTTGTAAACCTTTCCGTTTTTTGGGTTAGTAATAGTTCCTCCGTCAAAGGTATTACCATCTTTTTTAATGCCTCTAATGACTTCCATCCCCAAAATAGGTTTTCCTTTTCTATCATCTTTACATAAAGAGCAGTTAGGGTCAGCAGGCTTGATAAGTAGCTGTACTACTTTGCCATAGTATTTTCCATCAGACTTTTTGAAAATTTCTACAATAGATTTAGCTTGTCCTGTTTCATCATCAATAGTTTTCCATTTTCCTTCTATTTGAGCATAGGACATCACACTAAACATTAGAGCCATAGTGGCAAACATTAATTTTTTCATAGCTTTATTAAATTTAAATATGGGTTAAAGATATAAAATTTAATTAAACAAACAATATAACATTCCGTTTTTACACATATAAAACAATATTTTATATTGTTAAAAAAAATTAAACGGTATTTAGTTTAGCTTTCTATTGATAACTCTATACATATAGTCTTGATACCACGCTTTGCAGAGTTTTTTACCATAATCTATTTCAGTCGAACTAACCTTGCTTATAAGATTGTTTTCTAACCCTAAATCGGTTTTGTCGTAGATGCCTATAATATCTTTACCATTGAAAAGATAAATGTAATTGCCAATAATAAATTGTTCCTGTATTCCATCTGAATTTATAATGATAGCTTCTTCATTTTTAGGAGAAACTAAACTTCTTCCCCAACTTCTTATAGGTTTGTTATAAGCTATTATATCGGCTAATGTAGGGTAGATATCAGACTGCTGTGCTAATCTTTCATCTATTCCTTTTAGGTTATATTTAGGATTAGGAGAGTAGAAAATGAGGGGAAGTGCAAATCGGTTCATCGCCTTTTCGTACTCTGGGTAGAACGTTTGATTGGTATGATCCCCTGTGATTACGAAAATGGTATTCTGAAACCAAGGTTGCTTTTTAGCCGTTTCGAAGTATTTTTTTATGGCATAATCGGTATATTGTATAGGTTCGTGCATTGGGATATGCCCTTTTTTAAATTTCCCATTGTATTTTTCAGGGATTTTAAAAGGGTGATGAGATGATGCCGTGAATACAGTTGCCATAAAGGGTTTTTCTGGACTTTTTTTCTGCACATTTTTAGCAAAATATTGTAAAAAAGGTTCGTCCCAAATTGCCCACATACCATCAAAATCATCATCATTATTATATTCGGTTTTGCCATAATATTTTTGAAACCCAAGGATATTCCCAAATCCCAAAAAGCCCATAGAACCATTAGGCGCACCGTGGTAGAAGGAAGTGTCGTATCCTAATTCGTTACACACAGATACAATAGACTGTATTTTTTGATTAGAATATGGTGAGCTGGTGAACGCATCTTTCAGGCTTGGAATACCTGCTAAAATACTACTCATACCGTGTATAGATTGCCTTCCGTTAGCGAAAGTATTGGTAAAAATAAGACTTTCTTTCGCTAAGCTATCTATAAAAGGAGTGTAAGAAACATAGTCTTTGATTTTACTAGAACTATTAAATGCACCAGAATATTCTTTACCAAAACTTTCTACAATAAAAATCACAATATTTGGCCTTTCTTTAGGCGCATCTCTTTGGTATAATTTATAAGGTTTTATATGCTCTTTAATAAAGTTTTCCTCCACAAAATGAACCTCTTTAAAGTTGTTAGAACCTAAAGTTCTCAAAAACGAAAAAGTGCTATTAAGCACAACATTAGCGTGAATTGGGTTTTCCGTATGTCTATTAGCATCTACCAAGTTGATAGGTCGGGTACTGTGTTTAAAATCACCTCTTATACCACCCACCGTAAGTGTAGCTATCACACACAAAGTTACAATAGAACCGATAAAATAAGCTGGTAATTTTTGAGGTTTTTGGTAAGGTATATTTACTTTTTTATAAAGCCATATCCATACCGCTAATAAAACAACAAAAAACAAAGGAATCAATGGAGTTTCTATTAAAGAAACTCCAAATACTTTTAAAAGATTAGACTCGTGTTCTACCACATCTAGCACTGCAGAAGTTAATCTAGACTGACTAAATCGGTAATAGACAAAATCTCCAAAATTCATAGAGTAGGCAATACCATTGGTAACAAAATATACCCAAAAGAGTAATTTTTGATATCCTTTTTTAGTATTGATGGTGAGCGGAATAAGGCTTAGCAGTATAAATAACGAATTAACATACAATATTGCCGTAGTATCAAACGCAGTTCCGTAATACGACAATTTTAAGTATTGGGAAAGACTCTCGATTTTTATTAAATCTTTATTGAAAATCCAAAAAAGTAATCTTGCGATTTGAAAGAAAACAAAGGCAAGTAAAATTCTGTATAGTAGTGTTCCTATTTCTCTAGTGCGGAGATGTTTTAGCATTTTTTTGAATTGAATAATATCTGCAAATTTATGAAAAACGATAGTACCGAATCATACAATAATAAGAAGTAAACCTAAAAAAAATCATAATTATTAAAAATCTAATATTAAAAATCTTGTGAATAAAAAAATAATTTCTATATTGCAGGACTTTATAAAAGACGATAATATTATGGCGAAACATAAGGTAACTTACGAGTTTGCAATGCATTGCTTATCAGAGATTTTGTATGAATATCTAGCAACAGCAGAAGGTTTGGCAGAATGGTTTGCAGATGAGGTTGAGGAGAGAGGAGATGATTTTTATTTCAGTTGGGGCGGTGGCCCTGCTGAAAAGGCAACACTTATAAGATATAAGCCAGAAAGTTTTGTTCGTTTTAGATGGGAAGAAGATGAAGGCACTAAAAGTTTCTTTGAAATGTCTATTGTAATAGATGAAATTACAGAGGATTTATCCCTCAATATTACAGATTTTTGTGAAAAAGGCGACGAAGAAGAAAACCGTCTGTATTGGGAAAATCTTATAGAAAATTTAAGAATAAAGCTAGGTGCCGCTTAATCTTTTAATGTTTAACGAATTATAATGAGCGATTTTTTATCGTTCATTTTTTCTTTTACCATAAAATAAAATAATATGTATTTAGATGGCAATTTGCTTTCTCAAGAACAATCGTTAGCCTATGCTAATAGAGCTTTTATGAATGGAGATGCAGTAAAGGTTCACTTTTTTTTCAAGAATAAAAAAATGATATTGGCAGAAGATGTCTATTTCTTTCTAATGTCTTCTATGAGAAAAATGAGAATGAATATTCCATTGAGTTTTACTTTAGAATTTTTTACAGATATTTTTTCTCAAGCTATCCAAGACCTTTCATTTGACAGAGGTTGTATCAAAGTATTAGTGTTTAGAAAAAACGAAACATTTTTTTCAGCTAAAACACCTGTTCATTTTGTTTATGAGGTGGTTAGAGAAGATGATTTGTTTCAAGTCAAGAAAGGGATAGAGCTAGATATCATTAAAGAAATAAGTGTTAATACACATATTTTAAGCAATATACATACGCATTGTCCAGAAAATATCTATGCTGAAATTTATGCTCAAGAGAATGATTTAGATGACGTTATTCTACTCAATCCTAATAAGCGTATTGCTAGAAGTATTTATGGTAATCTTTTATTTTTAGAAGGCAACACAATTAAAATACCTAAGCAAACGGAAGGAGCGTATATTTCGCCATTGATGGAAAGCTTTATTACCTATATTCATAAAAATCGTTTAGCGGAAATAGAGCAAGTAGAAATGATTGCTTTTGAAAGCCAAAAAGCTAATGAAATTTTGATGATTTCTGATGAGAAAGGTATCTTCTCTGTAAGTAAGATTAGGAATAAGGCATTTCCTAACTCTCGTTTCTCTGAAATGATAGAAAAATGGAATTTGACTTTGGTTTAAATCAGAGTCAAATTCTAGAAAAAGTATTTGCGGGCAGTGGGCTAAATTGGGCTGAAAAGTTCAATTTCAACTACCCCCCTCGTGAATGCCTTTTTTGTATTGTTAAAAATAAGGAAAAGCGTAAATGGCTAAATACAACTAATCCCTTTGCAAATGCTATGTTACTATATAGTATTTTAAAATAAGTTTTGTTTAACTTTTGTTCTAAAAAAACCTGAAAGTTTTATACTTTGTTTGGTAGTTCCTCTTGTGTAGTTGTATTCACATTTTATTTTGCCATAAATTGAATCATTAACAGAATACTTATCTTTGTCAAGTTCTAAATATGTAGATTTTACTATTGTTTTTTCGAAAGGCTTTTCTCTATATATAATATCAGAACGTACTAGATGCTCAATTTTATAAAAATTTTTAAAAATTTTTATTTTAACTCCTTTTGAATCATAACCATTGAAGTCATCTATATAGACAAGTAGCGTATCGTTTTTTTGGGATTGTAACTCATTATTTTCATCTTCAAAATGTGTCTCATCAAAAGCAGAATATGCTTTTAGTTTTCGGAATTCTGAGAGTGTATCATTTTCAAAAATTGTCATAACAACATCTGTACTTCTTTTATCCCTATTAGGTGAAATAATATCCGAGTAACTAAATTTATACTCTAAACTATCATTCAATCTTTTGATTTGATAAGTATCTTTAATTGTTGGCGTTGTTTTAGAGATGTAGAACCCTTTTGGAGCAGAACAATCTTTACAAGCTTCTAAAATAAGAACTAGTATAATTATTCCAAAATATATTTGAGAAACTATTTTCACAATTATTGCAGGAATATTACTACTTGCCTGGATATTTTACTATAAGGGCTTGTAATATTGCCCAAGTCTCAGCGTCTAAAATACCATCACATTGTTCTGGACGAAAATGGTATTGAAATGCCTCTATAACCTTTTGGGAAGATTTGTCCCAAGTTCCAGTAGGAGTAATATCATAACCGAAACTTCTCAAAGTGTTCTGAACTTTTGAAATAAAGGCATAATTATTATAATTAAATTCCAAATCGCTCAATGCGGTTTCATAAAAGTTTTGCTTGGTAGAATTATCGTACCACATTCCCACATTATACTCGTCATAAAGTCGTTTCCAAGGGAAGAATGGTCCTGGGTCTTGTTTTCTAGTTGGCGCAATATCAGAGTGGGCTAAAATTTGAGTTGGAGGAATATTATAACGCTCTACAATATCTTTTGCCAAAGCAGCTACTTTCTTAAACTGATGTTCAGGAAATGGATAAAATACTTTTTCTCCTGCTGTCCCAGTAGTATAACCCTTATTAACAATTTCTATCCCTATGGAATTATCATTCATTTCGGTGGTATTTCTCCAAAAGCTAATACCTGCATGGTAGGCTCTTTTATTTTCATCAACAAGTTGCCAAATGTCATCGTCAGGTAAATCACTTACAAGATAGTGGGCACTCACACCTCTTTGAGTAAGTACTCGTACTGATGTCTCGTTATCAAGAGCTGTATAATGAAGAATAAGAAAACGCTGCCTAAAATTCTGAGCTACAGATGGGAAATTCTCATAATTCACCTTATATCCTTTAGGTTTAGCCGTAACTACAGAACCATAGCTAATAGTATTATCATTTTTTGTAATATCGCCAATATTAGTTTTGTAATAAAAATCTCCCTTAGTAGACTGTTCTATTTGGGGTTTTTGAGAAGCATTTGTAGTTTTTGAGTCTAATTTTGGTTGGGGTGCAACTATTTTTTGTTGAGTGCCACAGGAAACTACAACAGCTCCTAAACTTATAATAAACAAAATATTACGCATTATTCACTTTTATTTTTAAAATTGACTGCCAAAGATAGTGATAAAAATTTTAGATTTTTTTTGCATTTTATTTGGAGGTTTCAAAAAAACGCTCTATATTTGCACTCGCAATTACAGAACAGAAGTACTTAATAAAATAACGAAAAGGAGGGTTGCCGGAGTGGTTAACGGAGCAGTTTGCTAAACTGTCGACTCGCAAGGGTCGCATGGGTTCGAATCCCATACCCTCCGCAACTCAGAGAATAATATTCGGGGCGTAGCGTAGTCCGGTCATCGCGCCTGGTTTGGGACCAGGAGGTCGCAGGTTCGAATCCTGCCGCCCCGACAATGTTTTTCGGAATTTTATATTAAAAAATTCTAAATGGGTGCGTAGCTCAGCTGGATAGAGCATCTGCCTTCTAAGCAGACGGTCCCAGGTTCGAATCCTGGCGCGCTCACAGAAACCTCACTTGAAAAAGTGAGGTTTTTTTGTTTCTTTAAATACTATAAAAATTCATAAGATTTCTAAAATATAATTACCATATTTGTGGTGTAATATTTTTATTTAAAATGGCTATAGAAGATTATATGCTTTCTTGTCCTAACAAGAAATTATTTGGAATGGAGTGCTTTGGTTGTGGCTCACAGAGAGCTTTATTGCTTATTTCCGAAGGTAAATTTGTAGAGGCGTTCTATATGTTTCCAGCTATCTATCCTTTGATATTATTTGTTTTGGTGAGTGCGATTAACTTTATAGATAAAAAAAGACATTATGGTAAGGCAATGATTTTTTTAGCGCTTGTTAGTGTAATCACTATGATTATTTCTTACTTTTGTAAAAATTTCTAAACTTAAAATTTGAATTGTTATGATGAAACAAAATTTACCAAATGCTACATTAGTGCTTGTCCTTGGTATTTTATCTATTCTAGGTTGTTGTTGCTACGGCGTTCCTGGAATTATTTTAGGCGTAGTTGCTTTAGTAATGTATAAGAAAGACAACCAGCTTTATTTAGCTAATCCAGAATTGTATGCTAATTATAGCAATCTAAGTACAGGGCGTATATTGGCTATTATCGGTATTGTATTGAGTGCCTTAAATGTTTTGGCTTATGTAGTATTGATAGCAATGTTTGGCTTTGAAGCTCTAACAGACCAAGAACTCCTGCAAGAAAGAATTCAAGAGATGATACAGAACTAAGATAATTTTAGTTTTTAATAATTTAAACTCTTTGGGAAAGTCCAAAGAGTTTTTTTTGTGCTTTGTTTTTCTTACTTTTGGAACTACTTAAAAACTTCACTATGCCACAATTTAATCCCAGAGATGTTACTTGGCTAGCCTTTAACGAAAGGGTAATGCAAGAGGCTATGGATAAGACTGTTCCGCTCCATTTACGAATTAAATTTTTAGGAATTTTCTCTAATAATTTAGATGAGTTTTTTCGCGTTCGTGTGGCGGGGCTGAAAAGAGCAATGAGCTTTAAACCTAAATACAGAGAAAATTCTTTTTTTGATGAGCCTCAAAAGATTTTAGATAAAATCAATAAAGTGGTGATTAAACAACAAAACGATTTCAATACCACTTGGGAAGAAATACAAAAAGAAATGGCTGCCGAGAAGGTTTTTATCAGAACTCCGAAGGATTTATCCGAAGCCCAAAAGCAGTTTGTAAAAGATTATTTTGATGAAGAGGTGGAAGCTAATGTAATTCCAATCCTTCTTCGGGAAGAGACACCGATGCCTTATCTAAGGGACAAAAGCCTCTATTTAGGAGTGGCGATGCGTAAAAAAGAGTGGCAATATGAGAGCAATTATGCCATTATAGAAGTGCCGTCTAGGGTAATGGGGCGTTTTGTGATTTTGCCCTCCGAAGGAGAGGAAACTAGCGTGATGTTGCTAGAAGATGTGATTAGTTTTAATCTTCCTCATATTTTTTCGTATTTTGGGTATGATGTTTTTGAAGCTCACTCCTTTAAAGTAACTAAAGATGCCGAGTTTGACCTTGATAATGATATTAACACTACTTTGGCGGAGAAAATTAAAAAAGGTGTTAAAAGTAGAAGAAAAGGCAAGCCCACTCGTTTTGTGTTTGATAAGGATATGGATAAAGCCTTGCTAGAGCTTTTAATCCGAAAGTTAGAACTTACAAAGAAAGATAGCATTATACCAGGGCATAAAATTCATAATTTCAAACATTTTATGGATTTTCCTAATGTCTTTAAAACGTATAAAACCCCAGAGGAAAGAACTTCGTTTAACCACCCTTATTTTGAAGGGCAGCAGAGGGTTACCGATGTGATTACCCAAAGAGAGGTCTTGCTTACTTTTCCTTATCATAGCTATATGCCTGTGATAGATTTGCTTAGAGAGGCAGCTATGGACCCAGATGTTAAATCTATTCAAATCACGGCTTATCGTTTGGCGTCCAATTCTAAAATAGCCAATGCCCTCATCAATGCCGCTAGAAACGGAAAAGAGGTTACGGTAATGATAGAGCTTAGAGCAAGGTTTGATGAAGAGGCTAACCTCAAATGGAAAGAACGCCTAGAGGTGGAAGGCATCAAAATTTTGGTGGGTATTCCAGATAAAAAAGTCCACGCAAAACTCTGCGTGATTAAAAAAAGGGTAGGAGGTAAAACCATTCAATATGGTTTTGTGAGTACAGGCAACTTTAACGAAAAAACCGCCAAAGTCTATGGAGACCACCTCTTAATGACTAGCAATAGAGCGATAATGGCGGACATCAATAAAGTGTTTAATTACTTCAGGAAACCAACGGAAGACCCTATTCTAGCCCTTAAAAATTGCAAAACTCTGTTGGTGTGCCCTCACTATATGAGAGCAAAGATAGAAGAACTAATAGATAGGGAAATAGCAGAAGCTAAAGCAGGAAGAAAAGCCAAAATTATACTTAAAGTCAATTCGTTAAGTGATAAAGGATTGATAAAAAAACTCTACCAAGCCGCCGAAGCTGGAGTGAAAATACAAGCCATAGTGAGAGGGATTTTCTGTGTGGTGCAACAGAAAAAATTTAAAACTAAAATAGAAGCCATCAGTATTGTAGATGAGTATCTAGAACACGCTAGGGTAATGTATTTTTACAATAAAGGCAATGAGGATATTTACATATCTTCTGCGGATTGGATGACGCGTAATTTAGATTATAGGGTAGAAGCCGCCGTTAAAATTAACCAACCAGAACTAAAAGAAGAACTGAAAGATTTACTCCAAATTCAGTTAAGTGATAATGTTAAAGCACGAGTTTTAGATAACGCTCTCAATAACGATTATGTGAAAAAAGGAGCCAAGAAGAATAAAATTCGTTCACAGATAGAGATTTATCATTATCTTAAAAACAAAAAATATTAAAATCGTATGAAATTAGCAGCTATAGATATAGGCAGTAATGCCGCCAGACTTCTCATCAACGAAGTGGTTTTGAACGCCAATCATCAACCCGAATTTACCAAACTCAATTTGTTGAGAATTCCGTTGAGGCTAGGTATGGACGTCTTTGTTAAAGGAGAAATAGGAGAGGAGCGGTCTAAAATGGTGGTAGATACGATGAAAGTTTTTAGCGATTTAATGAAAATCTACAAGGTAGAACATTACCGTGCTTGTGCCACAAGTGCAATGCGTGATGCTAAAAACGGACAAGAAATAATAGAACAAGTGGCAAGAACTTCTGGGATTGATATAGAAATTATTTCAGGAACTGAAGAGGCTAATTTGGTTTACGAAAATCACATTGCCGAAGGTTTAGACGAAGATTACGATTATCTTTATATAGATGTGGGTGGAGGTTCTACGGAGGTTACCTTTTATGAAAACGGAAAGGCTAAATTCTCTCATTCGTTTAATATAGGGACAATTAGGCTTCTAAATCATTTGGTAACCGATGCCCATTGGGAGGAGATGAAAAACTTAATCAAGAGCCATATTACGGGCAAAAAACCGATAGTAGCGATAGGCTCTGGAGGAAATATCAATAAGGTATTTTCTATGAGTAAAACCAAGGACGGTAAGGCTTTAGCAACTTCTAAACTGAAGAAATATTACAAAGAATTTTCTCAACTAAGCGTAGAGGAAAGAATGGTAAAGTACAAAATCCGTGAAGACCGAGCCGATGTAATTGTACCAGCCCTTAAAATTTTTAATAATATTTTAAATTGGGCGGATATTTCTAAAATATTTGTCCCTAAAATATCCGTTGCTGATGGGCTTATACACCATATCTATGAAACGGTGAAGAAAGAATAAGTTTTTCAATCACATTTTATTTTGCTCGTTTTCTTATCACTTAAGAAAGCGAGTTTTTATTTTGTGTCTTGTCTTCTTTTTTATCTTGGTCTAAAGCTAATACATCGGTGTAACGAGAAAAAATAGCAAAGCTGTAAGGAAAAATCCCATAGTAACAGAGAAAAGTATAATTGTAATGGGTAGAAATTTAATTGTAACGGTGTAAAACTGAATTGTAATGAGTATAAATAGAAATGTAAAGGGTAAAAACTGAATTGCAACAGGGGAAAATAAAATTGTAATAAGTAAAAATAGAATTGCAGTGGGGGAAAACCGAATTGTAACGGGGGAAAATAGAAATGTAATAAGAGAAAATACAACTGTAAAGGATAAAAACAAAAATACGGTAGGGGGAAACAAAAAAGCAACGATAAAACGTTGGGAAGTTGAGCAGATATATGACAAAAATCAGTATATTTACACATCAATCCTAAAAAATAAATTCTATGAAAAAGTATTTTTCTAACCAGCAAACCCTGCAAGACTACGGTATTTTATTTGAAAATATCAAGACCCAAACCGAACTAAAATCTCAACTCGCCGAGTATGGCTACGATGATGCCGAAGTGCAAAAGGGAAAAGCTCTTTACGACAAAGCACAGGAAGTGTATCAGAAAAACATCAAAGAAGGGCAAGAAGAAACTACCGCTTATGCACAATTCACCACCGAGTTTGAACAACTACTTAAAACCTATAAAACCGACCGAAAAAAAGCCAAAATCATCTACAAAGACCAGCCCGAAACGCTCAAAAACCTTCGTCTAAAGGGGCAAAGTTCTCGCCAGATGGCGAATTTGCTAGATGAAATAAATATTTTTTACCATAGTTTAAAAGAAGATAGTGCCCTGCTAAGCCCTCTTAACCGACTGAAGATTACGGAAGAAAGCGTAGAGGCACAACTCACCCAATTGCAAAAGACTCAAAAAGCCTATGCGACTTATACCCAAGAAAAAGGGGAAAGCCAAGACGCTACTAAGCAAAAAAATGCTGCTTTTTCCGATTTAGAAAAATGGGTGAAAGAGTTCTATAGTATTGCTAAAATTGCTTTGGAAGACCGTCCGCAGTTGTTGGAGAGTATTGCCAAATTTGTAAGGAGTTAGTAAGAACTTAAAAAAATCATTCCCCAAAATTATTATTAAAATAGTTTTGGGGAATTTTATTTTGGGAAACTATTATCTCACAAGGATATTGCATTTGCGTGAGGGCGGAGGGCATTGTTGGAGCTCCTTTTTTGGGCAAGGGGAGAAGGCTTTGGCAAAAAAGAGCGACTGCCCGAAGACCGACCCATCAGCCTAGGGAATAGCGGTGGCTTGGGGCACGCCCTAATAAACAAATATGCTTTAAAGAGAAATAAAAAAAAGGAGTTTTTAAATTTCTAAAAACTCCTTTTGTGGTATTATGTAATAGCTATTTATGCTGGTGGCAAGGAATTACCAAAACAGGCACTGGGGCACTTTTGGTAAGTTCTTTAGTCAGGCTGCCTACAAAAACATCATAGATGCCGCTTCTACCGTGAGAGCCCATCACAATATAATCTGCCTTTTTCTCTTGCACATAGTCCAAAATAACCTCTTTGGCGATGCCTTGCTTTAGGATATGCTCGCAGTCTACATCTTGGGCAATGATTCTCTGTTGTAGCTCGTTGAGTTGTAGAGCTTCTTGCTGTATTTCGTTTTTCTCAATTTCAGGGAAATACTGGAAGCCCATATCGCCAATCGCAAAGCCTATATCCGAAGGCGCCACGTGGATGAGGTATATTTTACCATTGGTCTTTTTTGCAAACTTTACAGTCTCATCAAGAAGAAAATCTGTGCTTTCGCCGAAATCAACGGGAAGAATAATATTAGTCATAACTACTGATTTTTAGTTCTCTAAAGTTACAAAAAAATGTTGAATTATTAAAGCCTAAAAGCCTACAATATCCTAATATCTAAAACTTTTTGGTCTTCCAGATAGCCTTCCAAAAGGTCGTTTTCTTGCACCTTGCCTACACCTTCGGGCGTTCCTGTAAATATTAAATCGCCCACTCTTAGAGTAAAATATTTTGACACAAAGGCAATGATATCCTCAAAGCCGAACATCATATGTTGAGTGGCTCCGTTTTGCTTTTGGATTTTGTTTTGAAAAAGAGAAAAGTTAATGTTATTTAAATCAAAGTTTTCTTTTTTATAAAATGAGCTTACCACCGCCGAGCCATCAAACCCTTTGGAAAGCTCCCAAGGAAGTCCTTTGGATTTGAGTTTAGATTGTAAATCTCTCGCCGTGAAATCTATCCCTAAACCTATTTCCTCAAAATGTTTGTGGGCGTTTTCCTTTTGGATATACTTTCCTCCTTTAGATATTTTTAGAACGACTTCCAGCTCGTAGTGTATTTCGTTAGAAAATTCGGGGATATAAAAATCGTTTCCTTTAAGTAGTGCAGTGTCGGGTTTTATAAAAATAACAGGCTCCTCGGGTATCGCATTGCCAAGTTCTTTGGCGTGTTCGGTATAGTTTCTTCCGATGCAAAGGATTTTCATAAATCAACTATTTTAGATTGAACGATTAAAATTTTCGTCTTAGCTGTATGCTGGTAAGTACTTTCTTGGTGTAGAGCGGGAAGTCAGCATTTTGTACCCAACCGAAATAACCTGCATCTTTGGCTAAAACCTCTTCTACCAGTTGTCCTTTATATTTACCAAAGGTGAAAATCTCTTGTCCTTTATCATCAAAGGCAATAAAACCTGCTAAGTCTGCAAATTTCTGATGGTAAGAAAACTCACTTAGACCATTGATGTCTTTAGGTAGCTCCTCATATTTGCCTACTTGGGCATCTAGCACCTCAAAAGTAGCGAGGGTGTCTGCCTCTGCAGAATGAGCGTCTTCTAGGGTTTTGTTACAATAGAACTGATAAGCGGCACTTAAATTTCTAGGTTCCATTTTATGGAAAATCACTTGAGCATCTACTAGTTTCATTTTACTAAGGTCAAAATCTACGCCTGCTCTTAGCATTTCTTCGGCAAGAAGTGGAACATCAAATCGGTTAGAATTAAATCCGCCTAAGTCTGCTCCTGAAATCATTTCCATAATTTTTGGCGCAATTTCTTTAAGGGTGGGAGCGTCCTTTACATCTTCGTCGGAAATTCCGTGCACTGCAGTTGCAAACGCCGGAATGTGTATTTCTGGGTTCACAAGCCAAGTTTTGGTTTCTCTAGAAGCGTCTGGATTTACTTTTAAGATACAAATTTCTACAATTCGGTCTTTAGAAATATTGGTGCCTGTGGTTTCCAAATCGAATATGCACAGGGGTTTATGTAGTTTTAAATTCATTATTGTAAAATTAGTTGAGTTGTTTTTGAAATATTAAAGAAACTAAAATATAGTACACCACGATTAAAGGAATTGCGTATATTTTAAAGAATGTTAGAATGAGTAACCCGCCTACTAATAAGGCTATTTTAGGGTAATTATCACTTAGTTTTTTAGATTTAAACTTCATTGCTATCATTTTAATAGGGCTAACCAGCAGCCACGAACTAAGTGCAGTTAAAGCTAAAAGCCCCCAACCGTAGTGAGGTTGCTCTAATATTTTTAACGAAAATACATCAGCCACGATGTAGTAGATACCGAAAATTAAAACGGTATTACTAGGTGTATTCAGTCCTTTGAAATAGTACTTCTGTTCTTCATCAATGTTGAAAATAGCCAGTCTTAGACAAGAGAATAGGGTAATGAAAAGCCCCAAGTATTTTATTTCAAATGGAAAGGCAAAACTGCCAATGTTTACGCCATAAGGTTCTAGGAGTTTATACATTGCCAACCCTGGTATTAGCCCAAAACTTACCATGTCTGCCAAAGAATCTAGCTGAACACCCAAAGGCGAATTGGCGTGTAAGGCTCTAGCTATAAACCCGTCAAAAAAATCTAATACTAAAGATATAATAATGCATATAGCGGTAATTTCGTAAGCTCCGTTAACTAAATGGATAGCTCCTACGCACCCCGAAAACAGATTGCCTAAAGTAAAGGCATTAGCGAGATTATTTTTAATAAAATTCATAGAGCAAAGATAAGGATTTCTTTTGAAGGTGTCTTTTAAGAAATAAAAATGAGGCTATCCTCATTAAAGATAGCCTCACTCATCGTTTTGTAAACTTTATTACCAGATTTTAATTCTATCCTCTGGTTTTTTGTAGTGTTTGTCTTTTGCTTCTACTTTAAAGGCATCATACCAAGCATCTACATTTACCAACGGTCCAAAACTACGGAAGTAGCCTGGAGAGTGTGGGTCGGTTTTCACTTGGTTAATCATATATTGCTCGGTAGATTTGGTTCTCCACACGGTAGCCCAGCTCAAAAAGAACCTTTGGTCTTGGTTGTAACCGCTGATTTCCCCTGGGTTGCCTTTATCTTTAAGATACATTTTTAACGCATCATAAGCAATGGCTACCCCACCTAAGTCTGCAATGTTTTCTCCACTAGTGAAGACTCCATTTACGAAACTTCCTTTTACAGGCTCATACTTGCTGTATTGGTCCGCCAGTTGTTTTACTTTAATATCAAAGTTTTTACGGTCTGCATCTGTCCACCAGTTGCTAAGGTTTCCATCACCATCAAAGCGAGAACCACCATCATCAAATCCGTGAGAAATTTCGTGACCGATTACTGCACCAATACCTCCAAAATTAACCGCAGGGTCTGCCTTAAAGTTGAAGAATGGTGGTTGTAATATCGCTGCTGGGAACACAATCTCGTTGTTGGTTGGGTTGTAGTAAGCGTTTACGGTTTGTGGTGTCATTCCCCATTTAGATTTGTCCACAGGTTTATTCACTTTTTCTGCTAAAGTTTTTTCGTAAGCCCAAAGTGATACCTGCTTTAAGTTGTCATAAAGAGAAGAACCGTTATTGAAGTTAAGTTTAGAGTAGTCTTCCCATTTGTCTGGATAAGCCACTTTTACAGTGAATTTATTTAGTTTGTCTAACGCTTTAACTTTAGTTTCGGCAGACATCCAGTCTAAGTTTTCTATGTGATGTTGGTAAGACTTTTTAAGGTAGCTGATAAGCGTTTCCATTTCTGTTTTAGCTTCAGCAGGGAAATACTTATCTACATACAGCTTACCGAAGGCTTCGCCAAGAACGCCATTGATGAGGCTAAGTCCTCTCTTTTCCATAGCTCTTTGCTCCTTTTGCCCTTGAAGGTATTTGCTATAAAAATTGAAGCTGATGTCGTCTAATCTCTTATCTAAATTATCTGCATTGCTAGAAAGTAATCTTAATTTAAGATAATCTTTAATTAGAGGCAGATTAGCACTGTTGATGAATTTATCCAAGTTTTGATAATAACTTAACTCTCCTAAAATGACTCTATCTGTGTTTACACCAGCCTCTTTAAGATAAGTAGAAAGGTTTACATTTTTCACTAAACTTGGCAATTCAGAAGTGTTTTTAGGGTTGTAGCGTTTGTTGGCATCTCTACCTTCCTCGTTGGTAAGTAGCGTTTTTGCCATTGTTTTCTCTAAATCTACTATTTTTTTAGCGGTATCGTTAGAGTTCTTATATCCTAAAACATCTAATAGAGAAGCCACATACTTTTGGTATTCGTTGAGTGTTTTTGTGTTCTCTGCGTTCTCTTTTTGATAGTAATCTCTTCCTAAACCTAGACGAGGTCCACCTAGATAGATGGTGTTCATCTTAGAGTTTTTAAGGTCGGTGTAGGCGTACCAACTGTAAAGAGGATTATCTCCTGTGCGAACTGCTGCAGTAAGATAAGTTTGTAGGTCTGCTAAGTTTTTGATAGCCTCAATTTTAGCTAAATCATTTTTGATAGGGCTGATGCCTTCTGCATTTCTTTTATCCATATCCATAAAAGAAGCGTAGAGGGTTTGTATTTTTTTACCTTCAGTACCTTCGGCATAGGTTTCAGAAAGGATATTTTTAAGAATGGTAAGGGACGCCTCGTCTGTTTTTTCACGCAATTCGTTGAAACTTCCCCAAGAGGCTTTATCCGAAGGAATAACCGCCGTACGCATCCAACCTCCATTTACGAAATTGTAGAAATCGTCTTGAGGGCGAACATTGGTATCCATATATTCTAGGCTAATCCCGTGTTCTTCGTGGTGGTGATGTCCAGCGTGAGAAGCATGCTCTGTGTGAGCTACTTTCTTATTTACCGAGCAAGACTGAAAAGCTAACGCTCCAGAAAGAGCCAATAGGCTTAATGTAATTTTCTTCATTTTGAATAGATATTTTTGTCGTTTATTTTTAACTTATTTTACAACAGTTTTTAGACTGACTCTACAAAGCTACAATTTTTTTGTTAAAAAGTGTTTAAGGTTCATTGGGATTAAAAATAAGAACTTCTACAATAGACTGTAAAACTCTTTGAGAAACGAAGTTCATAAAGTCCTCTCTATCTAGATGAGGTAGGTGCAAATGGTAGTTGTAGCTTTTGTTTTTTACTCTTACGGAATAATACACAGAGCCTATTTCATTTTGATATTGGTCGGTTTGTGGGCCTGCAACGCCTGTGGTAGAGATAGAAATGTCCGTTTTAAATAATTCTTGACAACCTCTCGCCATTGCTTCGGCTACTTGTTCCGAAACTACTGTGTGCTGGTTTATCAGTTGTTCGGGAACTTTTAAAATATTGATTTTTTGATTGACCGCATAGGCAGTAATGCCTCCTTGAAAGTAGGCAGAGCTGCCCGATATAGAGGTGATTAACCTTGAAATACCACCGCCAGTACAGCTTTCGGCAGAAGAGATGCTAAGTCCTCTTTGGGTAAGAATAAATTTAAGGATAGACGCTATATCCTCGTTATCCCAAGAAATGACTTTGTCTTGGATTAAAGGTTTTAGCGGTTCTATAATATGGTTGAGTTGGGCTTCTAAATCGGTTTTATTATTCCCAATGGCGGTGAGTTTTAGCTTCACTCTGTTTCCTATGGGGAGGTAGGCTAGTTTTATGTTTTCGGGCAGATGGTTTTCCCAATCTTCTATGGTTTGGGCTAAAAGACTTTCGGGGAAATCAACCACGGAGATGATTCTTACTACTATATGTGATAAAGAAAACCTTTCAGCTAGTAGCGGAATAATTTGGTCTTTAATTAAAGGTTTCACTTCATAAGGCACACCAGGGAGCACAAAGACCATCTTGCCGTTTTCTTCCATCATTAGGCAAGGGGCGGTACCGTTATGATTTTGTATGACTTTGGCTTTTGAGGGTATTTCTGCCTGTGGGCGGTTAATATCAAAGAGATGCACTCTGTTTCGTTTGATTAAAATTTGCTCCAGATGAGCCAAAGTTTTGGGGTCTGTGATGAGGTTATCATCAAAAAAGTGAGCAATGGCTTTTTTCGTTTTGTCGTCTTTGGTAGGTCCTAGACCGCCTGTGGTTATCACGAGGTTGGTGATTTTGAAGGCATCATTTAAAGCCTGTTTAATGCAGTCGGCATCATCTGAAATGGTAAAGATTTCGGCGACTTTAATCCCTATATTATGAAGTTCTTTAGCAATAAAGTTAGAATTGGTATCAATGGTATTTCCAGCTAAAACTTCATCACCTATTATGATGATTGCGGCATTTGTTACAGTCATATTTAGTTAGTATTTACGAAACACAAAGTTAGTGAATAACGAGAGGAAACTAAACTATAAAAGAGGAGGAGGCGCTTGTTTTTTTAACTTTAAGTTTACAATGGTATAAGATATAAGTCCTATATTTGCCCCTATAAGGTTTTAAAAAATGAAAAGAAGAGATTTTTTAAAGAGTGGGTCTATAGCGGCTTTGGGAGGTCTGCTTATCAGCCCATTTGGTTTAAAAGCCAATACAATAAAAGAAGAGTTTAGAGGGAAAAAAGCCAAAAACATCATCTTTATGGTGAGTGATGGTATGAGTGTAGGTACCCTACATATGGCAGATATCTACTCTAGGAGAAAACTAGGTAGAGCTTCCCATTGGCTGGGTCTGTATGAGAATAATTTGGTACAAAGAGCAGTAATGGATATGGCATCGGCGAGTTCTATTGTTACCGATTCTGCGGCGGCAAGTTCTTCGTGGGGTGGGGGAGTGCGTGTAAATAACGGGAGCCTTAACATTAGCCCAGATGGAAAAGAAAATATGCCGATACTCCAAAAGTTTAAAAAGGCAGGTAAAAAGGTAGGTTGTGTAACTACAGTTCCTATCAACCACGCTACACCAGCGGGGTTTTGTGTAACTTCTAAAAAGAGAAGTGCAATGGAGGATATTGCGGTAGACTATTTAGATTTAGGTTTTGATGTAATGATGGGAGGTGGGGCTAAATATTTTGAAGCAGATAAAAGAAAAGACGCCGTAGACTTAGATGCTAAGTTCCGTTCTAAAGGTTATACAGTGGTGAAAAACAAAGCAGAAATGTTATCTGCTCCTAAAAATAAACCTATCCTAGGTACTTTTGATGAGGAGGCGTTGCCCTATACCGTAGACCATAATAGCTGTGATAAAATGAAAGCCAATATCCCTACTCTAGCAGAGATGACGGAGAAGGCTATATCGCAGATGAAAGACCACCCTAAAGGCTTTGTAATGCAAGTAGAAGGCGGTAAGGTGGACTGGGCGGCACACGGCAATGATGTGGCGGCTCTGCTATACGACCAGTTGGCTTTTGATGAGGCGGTGAAGGTCGCTATGGATTTTGCAAAGAAAGACGGCAATACTTTGGTGGTGCTTACTTCTGACCACGGAAATGCCAACCCAGGGCTTATCTATGGTAAGACTTGTAATGATAATTTTGACCATATACAAAACTTTAAAAACTCTAACGAATGGATATTGCAAGGGATACAGCCTGATAGCTCTGTGTCTTTCGTTAAAGAGAGAATAGCCAAGGCGTGTGGAGATATGGTGTTGTCTGATGACCAAGCGAAGCAGCTATTATCTTACTACTCTAAAGCAAAGCAAGAAGATGGTTTGTATAACCCTCGTCACTTGCCATTTAAGCTCCTTTCCGAGATGCAAAAAGACTATACCTCTGTGGGGTGGATAAGTATGGACCACTCCTCGGACTATACAGAACTTGCGATGTTTGGACCAGGAAGCGAGCGTCTAAAACCACTGATGAGAAATACAGATATACACACATTCTTATTAGACGCTGCCGAAGTAGAAAATAAGTTTTAGTCGTGTTTTTATTTAATGATACAAAAGCCTCCAAATAACTTTGGAGGCTTTTGTATAGAAGTCTTATGGTATACCCCTGTTGTCAGAGGTGTTCTGCTCGTACGAGCAGAACACCTCTGCTAGATAAGGCAGGACCTCTCTGCTCGGTAAGGCAGAACGGAGGTGATAATAGCACCCCATTGACCTTATCCGTTGGAATGTTGGCATTTCATTTTATTTGGAGGGGGATTGTCTTGCCCCAAACGGAAGCCCGTTCGCTCGTACGAGCGAACGGGCTTCCCCTTACCGAGGGAAGAGGCTTCGCCTTAGGCAGTGAGGTGCCTTCCCCTTATAAGGGGACTGCCCTCCCTTAGTACTAAGGGAGGGCAGCCGTTATTCAGAAATGCTAAAAACACTCTACACAATAGTAATAGGTGTGCTTAGCGTTTCGGTGCGAGGCTCTTTGAGTAGCGTTTTACCATTGCTGTATTGCGTGGTGATGCTTAGCTCATAATTCCCTGCTTCTAAATCCGAAGGCACAAGGATAAGCACCCTTGATGGCTCGTTAAGCACAATATCGTCTTTGGTTAGCTTCACCTCGTTTTGAGTGTCTAAGTTTTTGAAGACGATACCGTTCTTAGGATTGTCGCCGTCTATTTTAATATAAGTGCCTTTGATTTCGGCGTTTTTGCCTTTGGTAAGCGTGCCGTCTGCTTTGCCTGTGGCTTTGTCGGTAATGCTGAACACGCTCATTGGGCTAGACTGCTCGCCGAGGATTTCCACTTTGGTATCGTTGGCAGCTTTTCTTAGGTCGGTGCCTTGGTTTACATTGACGTAAACGGAATGCTTCTCCTTATCCCAAGTTTTATCGTAAAACACACCTTTAATGGCAGGACGCATATACACCAGTCCAGTATTTACGCTATAGCCATTGAGTACCAACTCCGAGGCTTTGCGATTAAAACGAGTGATAATATCTACCGCCGTTTCGGTTTTTATCTCCATACCCTCTTTTTTAAGGGCATCTATGATTTCTGTAATGCCGAGGCTACCGCCTAAGAGAGGCACGGCTACAAAATCGTTAGGGTCGTCTTTCGTGAGTAGGTTGGGACGCAACCACGCTTTTAAAGTATTCATAACATATCTATTTTTAAAGGTTGAACATTTTTTATAATAAAGTCTAATTTATAAGATTGGCTAATCCTGAAGACAGCGGAGCGGGCGCCCCCAGTAACGACTGCCGCCGTAGCTGCTGTTGTTCGTGCTGCTGCTGCCATCATCGAAGTACAAGTACCAAGAGTAGTTACTGCTATTAGGAGAAGACGACCAGCACCAGCCGCTATAGGCTCCCGGAGCAGGATTCCAACCGCCACTACTACTCAAGTCCCCAGCATAGGTGAGCTTTAAAGGGTCTGCAAACCAACCTGCCCCATTCTTGGAGGTAAGCAAATTCTGGTAAGCCTCCCACTCTGCTTTAGTAGGCACGTGATAGCCATCAGGACAAGGGTTAGTATAAGTCTGCAACTGGGCATTATCATACAACGGGATACTTGGGTTTACTCTATTCCCTGTGGTTGCCGTTGGGTAAGTTACCAACTCGTGCCCGTCAGCATCACGCCCCCACTGGAAGTGAGAACCATAAGCATTCTTATCCGCCAAACTGGTGGCTTGTTGCACAGGATTAAAAACGGGAGAATTGAGGTTAGCATAGTCCGCCCCAAGGTTATTATTGAGCCAAGTTCTACCATCACTCCCCGTTATAGGAATATAGACAAACTGATGCTCTAATCTTCCGTTAGTCTGCACCCCAAACTTCTTATCCGGAATCCCGCCGATGGCTTTTACCCCAAACGGTGTACTGGAGATATTCCCATTAAAGGTGATGGTGTAAGCTGATGCCCCCGAAATCAGATTGTACTGCTGACCGTCAGGACCATAAGTTTTCGCTTTGAAAGGGCTACCCGACACATTTCGCAACTTCGCCGTAATCGTTCCACTTGCTCCCGCCAAAGTCCCCGCAGGATAGTACAACTTGAAGTTCTGGGTGCCTCCCGTATCGTTCTGGAGCGGCAAAATCTGCTCGTAAGCCGAATAACTGCCGTTGGTCGGGTTGGCATTGGTGTAAGGGATTTTCACCTCAAACTCGTAACCGTTCGGAATACCAGTGGCTGGCGAATGGTACTTTTGACCATTGTAGTTTAAAGCCACAATCAACTGGTCTTTTACTGGACCCAAAGTCGCCGTGGCTGCACTGATGTTAAAATTAGTGGTTAGGGTCGCAAACGGTGCCGAACTAAAGGTCGCCGTGGCAGTACCGGGAGCTGTTGGTGTCCCCGTTACTGGATACGTCAGCGTAAGCGACTGGTTAGCGGGGAGGGTTACGCTGCTGTTGCTACTCCCATTGATGCCCAAACCGTTGGAAATGCTGATGGCATTGCTCAAATCCAAGTTATTGAGGGCATAATTGTTATTGTTCTGAAGCGTTACCTGTACTGTACGGCTGCCGTTGCTGCCTACGCCTACCACATAAGTCCCATTAACGGTTAAATTGCTGGAAGTCGCATTGGCAAACTGCTCAAACACCTGATTGGCGGTTTGCGTACCACTCACCGGACTGGCCGTAAAGCTCGCCTTTAATGTCCCTATCGAAGGCGAAAACCCCGCCAACTGGTACTGCAAGGTTTTTGTCGTATTTCCCGCAATGCTTACCGAAGAATGCTGGTTAGGGACGACACTAATGCCCGAAAGCTGGCTTAGGCTGATGGCATTAGACAGGTTGAGACCACTTGCCGTTGCCCCACCCGTATTCTCAATTTCAACGGTGATATAGTTGTTTGTATCCATCGCCTTCCCTCTAATCCAAGAACCAGAAGCGTTAAACGTCATCGTTTTCAGCGTAGGGGCGGCGGCGGTTACCACTTGCGTGCTGCCACTACCCGATAAGCCCAAACGGCTGAAGTTCGCCGTGAGTGTCCCTGCTGCAGTGGGGGTTCCCGAGAGTTTATAGGTCAGCACACGCGACTGCCCCGGGGTAATGGTTACATTCGTTGTATTAGAATCTCCTACTACTGTAAGCCCATTAGCCACCTCCGCAGGCGTACCGTTTAAACTTACCGCAGCACTAAAGTCTAACGGTCCCACAGAGTTAAACGAGTTGTTGGTGACCGAAAACTTAACGACATTGGCGGCATTGAAGGCTTGCGTGGTAACATAACTGCCCTCGAAGGCATCAAACGACACACTGACATTAACCGCCGCGTTTGACACGCAACGCCACTCGGGAACCGAACCCACCCCAAGGGTGTAAATCTCCAAACAATGTTTGTCTTTGTTGTAAATCATCAACCCTTCTTTTGGAGAGGTGATATTTGCTTTTTCGGCTTCGGCTAAGGTAGGGAACAACACACCGCCCGTTTCACCCGAATCTTTACCCAACTGTGCTACCGCCGACGGGTGGACATCGGACACCCGAAGCCCCAAACGGTTACCGCCCGTAATCAACACTTGGGCATCGCCCGTGATGGTAAGTTTGCGGTCTAAATTCGACACCGTACGGTCGGTTGCCAAAGTACCGTCGGCTTCGTAAAGGGTGGTTTTAGTCCGCCAAACATATTGGTTGGTAGCGGTGTCCCAAGTCAAAATCTGACCGTCCGCTGTACCAGTAGGAAGACTAAAAGGCACGCCTACATTCAGCTTGACCCAAGTTCCGGGAGCCGAAGGGGTTTCTTGGCTGTAGTAATAATACCCCACATCGGTAATCCCCGTAATCTTGCCACCTCCCATACCGCCAGTGGGGTTCACGTCCTTCACAAACACCAACATCGAGTGCTGGTCGGGCGTCAAGGTCATATGGGACACGGCTTCCAAAGTCAATCGGGGAATGAGAAGCCCCTTCGCTCGCTCTTTAGGAAGGCTCTCATTGGGAGCCACTTCCAAAGTC
>NZ_QXHU01000003.1:242967-244820 GCF_009663465.1 Riemerella anatipestifer | reverse complement strand
GAAGAATGCTGGTTAGGGACGACACTAATGCCCGAAAGCTGGCTTAGGCTGATGGCATTAGACAGGTTGAGACCACTTGCCGTTGCCCCACCCGTATTCTCAATTTCAACGGTGATGTAGTTATCGGCATCCATTGCCTTCCCTCTAATCCAAGAACCAGAAGCGTTAAACGCCATCGTTTTCAGCGTAGGGGCGGCGGCGGTTACCACTTGCGTGCTGCCACTACCCGATAAGCCCAAACGGCTGAAGTTCGCCGTGAGTGTCCCTGCCGCAGTGGGGGTTCCCGAGAGTTTATAGGTCAGCACACGCGACTGCCCTGGGGTAATGGTTACATTCGTTGTGTTAGAATCTCCCACTACCGTAAGCCCATTGGCCACCTCCGCAGGTGTACCGTTTAAACTTACCGCAGCACTAAAGTCTAACGGTCCCACAGAGTTGAACGAGTTGTTGATGACCGAAAACTTAACAACATTCGCGGCATTAAAGGCTTGCGTGGTAACATAACTGCCCTCGAAGGCATCAAACGACACACTGACATTAACCGCCGCGTTTGACACGCAACGCCACTCGGGAACAGAACCCACCCCAAGGGTGTAAATCTCCAAACAATGTTTGTCTTTGTTGTAAATCATCAACCCTTCTTTTGGAGAGATAATGTTTGTTTTTTCAGCTTCGGCTAAAGTGGGGAACAACACACCGCCCGTTTCGCCCGAATCTTTACCCAACTGCGCTACCGCCGACGGGTGGACATCGGACACCCGAAGCCCCAAACGGTTGCCGCCCGTAATCAACACTTGGGCATCGCCCGTGATGGTAAGTTTGCGGTCTAAATTCGACACCGTACGGTCGGTTGCCAAAGTACCGTCGGCTTCGTAAAGAGTGGTTTTAGTCCGCCAAACGTATTGGTTGGCAGCGGCGTCCCAAGTCAAAATCTGACCGTCCGCTGTACCAGTAGGAAGGCTGAAAGGCACGCCTGCATTCAGCTTGACCCAAGTTCCAGGAGACGAAGGGGTTTCTTGGCTGTAGTAATAATACCCCACATCGGTAATCCCCGTAATCTTGCCACCTCCCATACCGCCAGTGGGGTTCACGTCCTTCACAAACACCAACATCGAGTGCTGGTCGGGCGTCAAGGTCATGTGGGACACGGCTTCCAAAGTCAATCGGGGAATGAGAAGACCCTTCGCTCGCTCTTTAGGAAGGCTCTCATTGGGAGCCACTTCCAAAGTGGCTTTGGGCTCTTGGGTATTCACCCCCACTCGCCCTTCATACTGTGCGTTCAGCACCAAAGGCAGAAATACCGCACATAACAAAGTTTTTTTCATAATGTTAAAGTTTATAGATGTTAGATGTTAAGTTGTTAATTGCTAGTTGTTGGTTGTGAAATTGTGAAGTTGTAAAATTGCTAATGGTTAAGTTGTAAAAAAGTTTAAAGTTCAAGGAGCTGAAGCTGTTCAAGGTTCTATGTTTAAGGTTTAAGGGATAGGTACGCTTATTCAACCTTGAATATTTGAACTTTAAACCTTGAACTCTTGAACCCTTACCCCTTAAACTTTGAACTTTAAACCTGAAACTAATGAGAAAACACCTCCCCCCTCTCAACACACACAAAACGAGGAGGAAGGCTAAAACAGAGAGAATAGGGTATCCTCTCTGCACACTAGAAGCCCTAAACCCAAACAACCAATTTAACTTATGAAAAAGACGGACTTCTAGCGAATATTTATGAAAACAAAACTTAGCGTGTGCTAAATGCCAAATGCCCCTAACGGAAGCTAGAGGCACATTATTTATAATTGATGATAAAAATTTAGATAAAAAGTAGTATACTACGCGTACGCGTGTAGCTCTTC